>NZ_LN831034.1:638287-1276574 GCF_002055535.1 Streptococcus pyogenes
ATATGCAGAAGCTCTCACTCAAACGTATAAACTTCCTGTGACTAAGCGCTATCTTGTTTTAATGGGAGGTGGAAAGCCAGAAATTGTCGAAGTTTAAGGTTGTTGTGACACAAGGGTATTTTGCAAATGATAATAGTATAGTTGAGGATTTTACGAAATGCTTGAAAAGCTATTGACCTTTGAATAATAATACAATATAATAAGTTTTATTAGCGACAAAAAGGAATAAATATACTATGAATTTTAAAAAAATAAGATTTGGTTTTTTGCTTTGCCTCCTACTTTATCCTTTAGCAGCTTGTAACAAGTCTGAACAACTTAATCACTACGAAAGAATTAAAAAAACAAGAAAATTAGTCGTTGCTGTAAGCCCTGATTATGCTCCTTTTGAATTTAAAGCTTTAGTTAATGGAAAAGATACTATTGTTGGAGCAGATGTTCAATTAGCTCAGGCTATTGCTGATGAATTAGACGTTGATCTTGAGCTTTCACCAATGAGTTTTGATAATGTTTTGTCTAGTTTACAGACTGGTAAAGCTGATCTTGCTATTTCAGGAATCTCACATACTAAAGAAAGAGCTAAAGTATATGATTTTTCAATTCCTTACTATCAGGCAGAAAACGCTATAGTGATGAGAGCATCTGATGCTAAAGTGACCAAAAATATTAGTGACCTAAACGGTAAGAAAGTAGCCGCTCAAAAAGGTAGTATCGAGGAAGGTTTAGTTAAAATACAATTACCAAAGGCCAATCTGATTTCTTTGACTGCTATGGGAGAAGCCATTAATGAACTAAAAGCAGGACAAGTCTATGCAGTTACCTTAGAAGCACCTGTAGCTGCTGGTTTTTTAGCCCAACATAAGGATCTGGCTTTAGCACCCTTTAGCTTAAAAACCAGTGATGGAGATGCCAAAGCAGTGGCCCTTCCTAAAAATAGTGGAGACTTAACCAAAGCCGTTAATAAGGTTATTGCTAAGTTAGATGAGCAAGAACGGTACAAGTCATTTATTGCAGAGACAATAGCACTAACGAAAAATACTATGAAGTAATAAGGTTAATAAAAACTTTATTAGTATCCGTTGGAAAAGTGTTTGGAATAAACAATAAAAGAGGTTTGACTTTTTTAAAAAAATAATGTAATATAATTGGGAACGTGAAAATGTTACAATATCTTGAGGAGGTGAAACACATGTCAAAAACAGTAGTACGTAAGAATGAATCTCTTGACGATGCTCTTCGTCGCTTCAAACGTTCTGTTACTAAAGCTGGTACTCTTCAAGAATCACGTAAACGTGAATTCTACGAAAAACCTTCTGTAAAACGTAAACGTAAATCAGAAGCAGCTCGCAAACGTAAAAAATTCTAATGGATAAAAAATAAAACAGTTCTCACAATTAGAACTGTTTTTATTTTTTATCCAGAAGAAGCAAGGGAGCTTTTTTGATATCAAAAAAAGTAGTTAGACATGCCTAACTACTTTATCAAAAATCGCTTTATTTTTGAGCCAACAAATCACGGATTTCTGTCAATAATTCTTCTTGAGTAGGAGCTGCAGCTTCTTTTTCCTTTTTAGGCATAGCTTTTTCAGCGGCTTTTACAACAAAGAAAAGACTGGTACCGATGATAAGAAAATTAATAACGGCTCCTAAAAAGCTACCATATTTAACACCATTCCATGACAATTGAGTGATGTTTTCAACATTTGCAGCTTTCAAAGCTGGGTTTAAAATAAGCGGTGTGATAATATCGTTCACAAAAGAAGTGACAATAGCACCAAAAGCTCCCCCGATGATAACTGCTACAGCAAGTTCAATAATGTTTCCTCTAAACAAAAATGCTTTTAATTCTTTAACCATTAAACATTCCCCCTTTTTAATATCTCTAAGTTAAGCATAGCATAATTAGTAAACAAAATCCAATGGAATCACTTCAGTTTTTAAATTTACAAAAAAGAGTTTCGGTGGTATAATAAAACGTAAAACTAAAATGGGATTTTTATGGGGAGGTGACGATTTGGCAATTGACAAAGAAATGATTTCCCAAGTAAAAAATAGCGTTAATATTGTCGATGTCATTGGAGAAGTGGTCAAACTTTCCCGATCAGGGCGGCATTATCTCGGGCTTTGCCCATTTCATAAGGAAAAGACACCCTCTTTTAATGTTGTTGAAGACAGACAATTTTTTCACTGCTTTGGCTGTGGAAAATCAGGGGATGTTTTTAAATTTATTGAGGAATACCGCCAAGTCCCCTTCTTAGAAAGTGTTCAGATTATTGCCGATAAGACTGGTATGTCGCTTAATATACCGCCAAGTCAGGCAGTACTTGCTAGCCAACACAAGCACCCTAATCACGCTTTGATGACACTTCATGAGGATGCTGCTAAATTTTACCATGCAGTTTTGATGACCACTACCATTGGTCAAGAAGCTAGGAAGTACCTTTACCAGAGAGGCTTGGATGACCAATTAATTGAGCATTTCAATATTGGTTTAGCCCCAGATGAGTCAGATTATCTTTATCAAGCTCTTTCTAAAAAATACGAGGAAGGTCAATTGGTTGCTTCAGGATTGTTTCACTTGTCCGATCAATCCAATACCATTTACGACGCCTTTCGAAATCGTATCATGTTTCCCTTATCAGATGACCGAGGGCATATTATTGCCTTTTCAGGACGTATCTGGACGGCAGCTGATATGGAAAAGAGACAGGCAAAGTATAAAAATTCAAGAGGAACAGTTCTTTTTAACAAATCTTATGAATTGTATCATCTGGACAAGGCAAGGCCTGTTATTGCCAAAACCCATGAAGTGTTTCTAATGGAAGGGTTTATGGACGTGATTGCCGCTTACCGTTCCGGCTATGAAAATGCTGTTGCTTCAATGGGGACGGCATTGACTCAAGAACATGTCAATCACCTTAAGCAAGTCACTAAAAAAGTTGTTTTGATTTATGATGGTGACGATGCTGGACAACATGCTATTGCAAAATCACTAGAATTGCTTAAAGATTTTGTTGTCGAAATTGTCAGAATCCCCAATAAAATGGATCCTGACGAATTTGTACAACGGCATTCCCCAGAAGCATTTGCAGATTTGCTTAAGCAGTCACGGATCAGTAGTGTTGAATTTTTTATTGATTACCTAAAACCTACTAATGTAGACAATTTGCAATCACAAATTGTTTATGTGGAGAAAATGGCACCATTGATTGCTCAATCACCATCCATCACAGCTCAACATTCGTATATTAACAAGATTGCTGATTTGTTGCCAAACTTTGACTATTTTCAAGTAGAACAATCAGTAAATGCATTAAGGATTCAAGATAGGCAAAAACATCAAGGTCAAATAGCTCAAGCCGTCAGCAATCTTGTGACCTTACCAATGCCAAAAAGTTTGACAGCTATTGCTAAGACAGAAAGTCATCTCATGCATCGGCTCTTACATCATGACTATTTATTAAATGAATTTCGACATCGTGATGATTTTTATTTTGATACCTCTACCTTAGAATTACTTTATCAACGGCTGAAGCAACAAGGACACATTACATCTTATGATTTGTCAGAGATGTCAGAGGAAGTTAACCGTGCTTATTACAATGTTTTAGAAGAAAACCTTCCCAAAGAAGTAGCTCTTGGTGAGATTGATGATATTTTATCCAAACGTGCCAAACTTTTAGCAGAGCGCGATCTTCACAAACAAGGGAAAAAAGTTAGAGAATCTAGTAACAAAGGCGATCATCAAGCGGCTCTAGAAGTACTAGAACATTTTATTGCGCAGAAACGAAAAATGGAATAGAGGAAATTATGACAAAACAAAAAGAAATAACAACTTTTAACGTTCAAGTTGCGGAGTTTATTCGCCATCACAAAAAAGAAGGAACAGCGATTGATGATGACGTGACCGAAAAACTTGTCATTCCATTTGCTTTGGATGCTGATCAGATTGATGACTTACTTGAGCGGTTAACAGATGGTGGTATCTCGATTACGGATAAAGAAGGTAACCCATCATCAAAATACATTGTTGAAGAACCAAAACCAGAAGAATTAACTGATGAAGAATTAATTGGTAGTAATTCAGCTAAAGTAAACGACCCTGTCCGCATGTACCTCAAAGAAATTGGTGTGGTACCGCTTTTAACAAGTGAAGAGGAAAAAGAATTGGCTGTTGCGGTTGCCAAGGGAGATTTAATGGCTAAACAACGTTTAGCGGAAGCAAACCTTCGTCTTGTTGTCTCAATTGCAAAACGTTATGTTGGACGTGGAATGCAATTTCTTGATTTAATTCAAGAAGGTAACATGGGACTCATGAAAGCTGTTGATAAATTTGATTATTCAAAAGGATTCAAATTCTCAACTTATGCAACATGGTGGATTCGTCAAGCTATAACACGCGCAATTGCAGATCAAGCACGTACGATTCGTATCCCTGTTCATATGGTTGAAACCATTAATAAATTGGTTCGTGAACAACGTAACCTTCTTCAAGAACTTGGTCAAGATCCAACGCCAGAACAAATCGCAGAACGTATGGAAATGACTCCAGACAAGGTTCGTGAAATTCTAAAAATTGCTCAAGAACCTGTTTCTTTAGAAACACCAATTGGGGAAGAAGATGATAGTCACTTAGGTGATTTTATCGAAGATGAAGTTATTGAAAATCCAGTAGATTATACGACGCGTGTTGTTCTTCGTGAGCAATTGGATGAAGTTTTAGATACGCTTACTGACCGTGAAGAGAACGTTCTTCGCCTACGCTTTGGCCTTGACGATGGTAAAATGCGTACGTTAGAGGACGTAGGTAAAGTCTTTAATGTTACTCGTGAGCGCATTCGACAGATTGAAGCTAAAGCCCTTAGAAAACTTCGCCATCCTAGTCGTAGTAAACAATTAAGAGACTTTATAGAGGACTAAAATCGTCCAGTGGACGATTTTAGGTCGTTCCTTTGAAATAAGAAAGGAGCGAAAATCCTAAGTGGCACTTATCAGCGGTACACCTACAAATTAGAAATCGGACCGAATGTGGTGGGTATTTTTAAGGGTAGACTTGATATCTTAAACAAGCCCAGAAGGCAATTCCTCTAAATAGGCAAAGCTTTAGTGGTTTTTTTACTTATCTACGACATATTCAAAAAATGAAAGGAAAGCCATGTCTGATACACCAAAATATACACAAGATCAGGTGATAGCTATCAAGAATAGAATTCTTGAAGCTTTAGAAACTGTTATTGATCCCGAGCTAGGTATTGATGTTGTTAATCTAGGCTTGATTTATGAAATTCGGTTTAATGATAACGGTTATACAGAGATTGATATGACACTCACAACAATGGGTTGTCCTTTGGCAGACTTGTTGACAGATTACATCCATGATGCCCTGCAAGATGTGCCAGAAGTCACTAAGACTGAGGTCAAATTAGTCTGGTACCCTGCTTGGACGGTTGATAAAATGAGCCGCTATGCTAGGATTGCGCTGGGTATTCGCTAATCATTGATAGTAAAGGGATGAAATATTCCCTTTTTTGATGTAGAATAAAAGGAAATACAGGTGAAAGCCTTTGGTTAATGTTAGAGAACACTAAGATACTGAGAAAAGTGTTCTACCTATGGCAAAAAGGAGAACTGATGATTTTAATTACAGGAAGCAATGGTCAATTAGGGACAGAACTTCGATACTTATTAGATGAACGAGGTGTTGATTATGTAGCCGTTGATGTCGCAGAAATGGACATCACAAATGAAGACAAAGTCGAAGCTGTTTTTGCGCAGGTCAAGCCAACATTGGTCTATCATTGTGCTGCTTATACGGCAGTTGATGCAGCAGAAGACGAAGGAAAAGCCTTGAATGAGGCTATTAATGTAACAGGCTCAGAAAATATTGCCAAGGCTTGTGGAAAATATGGGGCTACCCTTGTTTACATTTCAACAGACTACGTATTTGATGGCAATAAACCAGTCGGTCAAGAATGGGTAGAAACAGATCATCCAGACCCTAAGACAGAATATGGCCGTACAAAACGTTTAGGAGAACTAGCTGTTGAACGATACGCAGAGCATTTTTATATTATCCGTACTGCTTGGGTATTTGGAAATTATGGTAAAAACTTTGTCTTTACCATGGAGCAGTTAGCAGAAAATCACTCCCGTTTGACTGTTGTCAATGACCAACACGGTCGGCCAACGTGGACAAGGACCTTGGCAGAATTCATGTGTTATTTGACAGAGAATCAAAAAGCCTTTGGTTACTATCACTTGTCAAATGATGCTAAGGAAGACACCACTTGGTATGATTTTGCCAAAGAAATCTTAAAAGACAAGGCTGTTGAAGTGGTGCCAGTTGATTCATCAGCTTTCCCAGCAAAAGCCAAACGTCCTTTAAATTCAACCATGAATCTTGATAAGGCAAAAGCAACAGGGTTTGTTATTCCAACATGGCAAGAAGCCTTGAAGGCATTTTACCAACAAGGACTGAAAAAGTAAGTATTCTAAAAAGAGTTGGCTTTCTAAGGCCAACTCTTTTTCATGGGTTTAAGGTCGCATTAGCCTTCTAATTGTGGTATAATATCACTGATTATATTTTAGAATGGGGTAGTATGCAATGCAGGATGTTTTTATCATTGGTAGCAGAGGGTTACCAGCGAAATACGGTGGCTTTGAAACCTTTGTCGAAGAGTTGATTAGTCATCAATCATCTAAAAACATTCGTTATCATGTTGCTTGTTTAAGCGATACGAAGCATAAGGTTCATTTTGATTATAAGGGGGCAGATTGCTTTTACCTTAATCCCCCAAAACTTGGTCCTGCTAGAGTTATTGCTTATGATATGATGGCAATTACCTATGCCCTGTCTTATAGCGACCAACACCAGATTCAGAACCCTATTTTTTATGTGTTGGGCAATACTGTAGGCGCTTTTATTGCGCCATTTGTGAAGCAGATTCACAATCGAGGTGGACGCTTTTTTATCAATCCAGACGGGTTAGAGTGGAAACGGTCTAAATGGTCAAGACCAGTGCAGGCCTACCTGAAGTTTTCCGAAAAGCAAATGACTAGACAGGCTGATTTGGTCATTTCAGATAATATTGGCATTGACCGCTACCTTAAACAAGTTTATCCTTGGTCTAAAACATGTTTTATTGCTTATGGAACGCAGACACAACCTTCACGTTTGGCAACAGCAGATAGCAAGGTCAGAGCTTATTTTCAAACCTTTGATATTAGAGAAAAGGATTACTATCTCATTTTAGGACGCTTTGTTCCTGAAAATAATTACGAAACCGCTATTAAAGAATTTATGGCTTCCTCAACTAAGCGTGATTTAGTGATTATTTGTAATCATGAAGGCAATGCTTACTTTAAGCAATTACTTGCTGAGACAGAGTGTGATAAAGACCCACGCATTAAATTTGTTGGTACCCTTTATGACAAAGAACTATTAGCCTACATTCGAGAACAGGCTTATGCCTATATCCATGGTCATGAGGTAGGAGGGACTAATCCAGGCCTTCTAGAAGCACTAGCCCATACCAATCTTAATTTGGTTTTAGGAGTTGATTTTAACCAGTCGGTGGCTAAGTCTGCTGCGCTTTATTGGACCAAGCAAAAAGGGCAATTAGCAGAGCTGATTAACCAAGTTGATGCAGGTTTTGATAGTGATCATCTGGGCAAAGAAGCCAAAGCTATTATTCAAGAACATTACACTTGGGAAAAAATTGTAGGGGAGTACGAGGCTTTATTTTTAAATGAACATTAATATTTTACTATCCACCTACAATGGAGAACGCTTCTTAGCAGAACAAATTCAAAGTATCCAAAGGCAAACAGTTAACGACTGGACCTTATTGATTAGAGATGATGGTTCAACTGATGGCACCCAGGATATTATTCGCACATTTGTCAAGGAAGACAAACGAATTCAGTGGATCAATGAGGGGCAGACAGAAAATCTGGGAGTTATTAAGAATTTTTACACCCTCTTAAAGCACCAAAAAGCAGATGTCTATTTTTTCAGTGACCAAGATGATATATGGTTAGACAATAAACTGGAAGTGACCTTATTGGAGGCTCAAAAACATGAAATGACAGCTCCTTTATTGGTTTATACAGACCTCAAAGTGGTAACCCAACATTTAGCTGTTTGCCATGACAGTATGATTAAGACCCAATCTGGTCATGCAAACACAAGCCTACTTCAAGAATTAACCGAAAATACCGTAACAGGCGGCACAATGATGATTACTCATGCTCTGGCTGAGGAATGGACCACTTGTGACGGTTTATTGATGCATGACTGGTATTTAGCTTTACTAGCTTCTGCTATTGGGAAATTAGTTTACCTTGATATTCCAACAGAATTATACCGTCAGCACGATGCTAACGTGTTGGGAGCTAGAACTTGGTCTAAACGCATGAAAAATTGGTTAACCCCCCATCATTTAGTCAACAAATATTGGTGGTTGATTACTTCAAGCCAAAAACAGGCTCAATTACTATTAGATTTACCATTAAAACCAAATGACCATGAATTGGTAACGGCCTATGTTTCTTTATTGGATATGCCTTTTACCAAACGCTTAGCTACCTTGAAAAGGTACGGTTTTAGAAAAAATCGCATCTTTCACACCTTTATTTTTCGTAGTTTAGTTGTTACCTTATTTGGTTACAGGAGAAAGTAAGAATGAATTTTTTAACAAAGAAAAACCGTATTTTACTGAGAGAAATGGTAAAAACGGATTTTAAATTACGCTATCAAGGGAGCGCAATTGGCTATCTATGGTCTATCTTAAAACCGCTTATGATGTTTACGATTATGTACTTGGTATTTATTCGTTTTCTTCGCCTGGGTGGAAATGTACCTCATTTTCCAGTAGCGCTTTTATTGGCAAATGTCATCTGGTCTTTTTTTTCAGAAGCAACTAGCATGGGAATGGTATCTATTGTATCTCGGGGAGACTTGTTGCGAAAATTGAACTTTTCTAAGCACATCATTGTTTTTTCGGCAGTGTTAGGAGCTTTAATTAATTTTCTTATTAATTTGGTTGTTGTTTTAATTTTTGCGTTGATAAATGGTGTGACTATATCAGGGTATGCTTATCTCTCTCTTTTTCTTTTTATAGAATTAGTTGTTTTAGTGCTTGGAATTGCATTGTTATTGTCGAATGTCTTTGTTTATTATCGTGACTTAGCTCAAGTCTGGGAAGTACTATTACAAGCAGGTATGTATGCCACTCCAATCATTTATCCGATCACTTTTGTTTTAGATAGCCACCCTTTGGCGGCAAAGTTGTTGATGCTAAATCCAGTAGCACAAATGATTCAAGATTTTCGTTATTTATTGATTGACAGGGCCAACGTAACGATTTGGCAGATGTCAACCAATTGGTTTTACATTGTTATTCCATATTTAGTACCATTTGTTATATTATTTATTGGCATCTTTGTCTTTAAGAAAAATGCCGATAGATTTGCGGAGATTATTTAATGATTAATAGAGAAATTGCAGTAAAAGTACAGCATGTTAGTAAAACGTTTAAACTGCCTACAGAAGCAACTAAAAGTTTTCGCACGACTCTGGTTAATCGCCTAAGAGGGATTAAAGGATTTACTGAACAACATGTGCTAAAAGATATTAACTTTGATGTTTATAAAGGCGATTTTTTTGGAATTGTTGGGCGTAACGGCTCAGGAAAATCAACGCTCCTTAAAATTATTTCCCAGATCTATGTTCCAGAAAAAGGGCAGGTTACAGTAGATGGGAAGATGGTTTCTTTTATAGAGCTTGGAGTGGGATTCAATCCAGAATTAACAGGACGAGAAAACGTCTATATGAACGGCGCCATGCTGGGATTTACCAAAGACGAAGTTGATGATATGTACAATGATATTGTTGATTTTGCAGAGTTGCATCATTTTATGAATCAAAAATTAAAAAATTATTCTTCTGGCATGCAGGTACGTTTAGCATTTTCAGTGGCTATTAAAGCCCAAGGTGACGTTCTTATTTTAGATGAGGTGCTTGCTGTAGGAGATGAAGCTTTTCAGCGAAAATGTAATGATTATTTTATGGAAAGAAAAGACAGTGGTAAGACGACTATTTTAGTGACACATGATATGGGAGCTGTTAAGAAGTATTGTAACCGTGCAGTTCTTATTGAAGATGGTCTTGTTAAAGCATATGGAGAACCATTTGATGTTGCTAATCAGTATAGTGTAGATAATACAGAGACAGCTGAGGATGCAATGAATGCTGAAAAAATATCTGTATCTGATATTGCCAAAGATTTGAAAGTGTCATTAATCTCAAATCCAAGAATAACACCAAATGACACAATCACATTTGAAGTTTCTTATGAAGTTTTAAAAGATGATTTTACCTACATTGCCTTTTCTTTAACGGATATTGATAGAAACATTTGGGTTTACAACGACAATTCTTTAGATTATCCAACACAAGGTATAGGTAGAAAATGCATTTCCTACCAATGTCAACTATCTCAACTTAATGATATAAAACTAAAATTAGAAGTAACTGTCCGAGATAAGAACGGTCAGATGCTACTCTTTTCAACAGCAGAACAATCACCCCAGATAGTGATTCAAAGAAACGATATTGATCAAGATGATCTGTCAGCTCTAGATTCAGCAAGTGGCTTGTATCAACGTAATGGGAAGTGGGTTTTTCATTAATGAGTAATAGCTAGAAGGGAATTTATGTATAAAGTTTCAATTATTTGCACCAATTATAACAAAGCTCCTTGGATATCTGATGCACTTGACAGTTTTTTAAGCCAAGTGACAGATTTTGAGGTTGAAATTATTGTTATTGATGATGCTTCTACAGATGACTCACGAGAGATTTTAAAGAGTTATCAAAAAAAGTCTTCAGGAAAAATTAAATTACTCTTTAACGAAACTAATATTGGAATAACAAAGACTTGGATAAAAGCATGCCTTTATGCAAAAGGCAAATATATTGCTAGATGTGATGGTGATGATTACTGGACGGATAGTTTTAAACTCCAAAAACAAGTTGATGTCTTAGAAGCTTCCAAACGGTCACGATGGTGTAATACTGATTTTGACTTTGTAAATAGTCAAGGCGACTTATTATATGCTAATGCTTTTTCATCTGGTCATACACCTTTGACAGATACTTACGAAAAAGTTTTAGCCTTAAAAGGGATGACGATGGCATCGACATGGTTAGTTGATGCTGATTTAATGAGACAAGTAAACCAAAAAATCAATGTAGATACACCAGACGATACTTTTGATATTCAACTAGAGTTATTTCAACTGACTCAACTGACCTATATTAAAGACTCAACGACGATTTATCGCATGACAACCGATTCTGATTCAAGACCTACTGATACACCAAAAATGATTTATCGTATTCAAAAACTACTTGATACTCAGTTAAATTACTTAAAAAAGTATAATCAGGTAGATACAAAAGAAGTGTCTGAACTATTATTACAACAAGATGCTAAGCAAGAAATACGAATTCATGAGTTGAGTTGCTTTATTCAAGAATTACAACAAACTATCGTAGATAAAACAAAGCAGCAAGAAACACGTGAAGTGGAGTTGCAAAATGTCATAGAAGAACAAAAAAATCAACTATCTGAATTAAGACAACAATACCATGCCATTATTAATTCACGTCAATGGAAATACACGTCTAAGCTCATTGCTTTTATTAGGAGAAAAAAATGAATCGTATTTTATTATATGTTCACTTCAACAAATACAATAAAATAAGTGCACATGTTTACTATCAATTGGAACAAATGAGATCACTGTTTTCTAAGATTGTTTTTATCTCAAATAGTAAAGTGAGTCACGAAGATTTAAAACGTCTCAAAAACCACTGTCTTATTGATGAGTTTTTGCAACGCAAAAATAAAGGTTTTGATTTTTCTGCATGGCACGATGGCTTGATTATTATGGGATTTGACAAGTTGGAAGAGTTTGACTCATTGACGATTATGAACGATACTTGTTTTGGTCCTATTTGGGAGATGGCTCCTTATTTTGAAAATTTTGAAGAAAAAGAGACAGTTGACTTTTGGGGAATTACTAATAATAGAGGTACAAAAGCTTTTAAAGAACATGTCCAAAGTTATTTTATGACGTTTAAAAATCAAGTCATTCAAAACAAAGTTTTTCAACAATTTTGGCAATCGATAATAGAATATGAAAACGTTCAAGAAGTGATTCAGCATTATGAAACGCAATTAACATCCATTCTCTTAAATGAAGGCTTTAGTTATCAGACGGTCTTTGATACTAGAAAAGCTGAGTCGTCATTCATGCCACATCCGGATTTTTCATATTATAATCCAACAGCAATTTTAAAACACCATGTGCCTTTTATAAAAGTAAAAGCTATTGATGCTAACCAGCATATCGCTCCTTACTTATTGAATCTGATACGAGAAACAACCAATTATCCTATAGATCTTATTGTTTCACATATGTCGCAAATCTCTTTGCCAGATACTAAGTACCTTTTATCTCAAAAATACCTAAACTGCCAACGGTTAGCAAAACAAACTTGTCAAAAGGTAGCTGTTCATTTACATGTTTTTTACGTTGATTTGCTAGATGAATTTTTAACAGCTTTCGAAAACTGGAACTTCCATTATGATCTTTTTATTACAACAGATAGTGATATCAAAAGAAAAGAGATCAAAGAAATACTTCAAAGAAAAGGTAAAACTGCTGATATACGCGTTACGGGAAATAGAGGAAGAGATATTTATCCAATGTTATTACTAAAAGATAAACTTTCTCAATATGATTATATTGGTCATTTCCATACGAAAAAATCAAAAGAAGCTGATTTTTGGGCAGGAGAATCTTGGCGAAAAGAATTGATTGATATGCTCGTGAAACCAGCAGATAGTATTCTTAGCGCTTTTGAGACAGATGATATTGGTATTATAATCGCAGATATTCCAAGTTTTTTTAGATTTAATAAGATTGTCAATGCTTGGAATGAGCATTTAATCGCTCAAGAAATGATGTCTTTGTGGAGAAAAATGGATGTTAAAAAACAAATTGATTTTCAAGCTATGGATACATTTGTTATGAGTTATGGAACATTTGTATGGTTTAAATACGATGCTCTAAAATCACTTTTTGATTTAGAATTAACTCAAAATGATATTCCAAGTGAACCTTTACCACAAAACTCTATATTACATGCGATTGAGCGGTTACTTGTCTATATAGCGTGGGGGGATTCTTATGATTTTAGGATTGTTAAAAATCCCTATGAGTTAACACCTTTTATTGACAATAAACTGTTAAATTTACGTGAAGATGAAGGAGCTCATACCTACGTTAACTTTAATCAAATGGGCGGTATCAAAGGAGCATTGAAATATATTATCGTTGGTCCCGCTAAAGCAATGAAGTATATATTCTTGCGTTTAATGGAGAAACTTAAATGATTAAAGACACATTTTTAAAAACCAATTGGTTAAATATTAGTCACCATATTATCCTTCTTGTTTTCGGTTTTTATTTCAGTTTTTACAGTTTGGCGAAAGAACTAGTAAGCTCCACGGCACAACCGGTAAACTATTATGCTCATTTACTAAATGTTTCTTTTGTGGGATATATTATATCACTGATTGGATTATCTTATTATTTGAGTCGCCAAGTTAGTCGACAGTTGTTTTTGAAAACTAGTTTTATTGTGATATCTTATCTAATTGTCAGCTATTGGGTACAAATAACACAGCACCTGAATGATAAACGGTTTGATATCTGGTCATTAACTAAAAATCAATTTTATCAATTTCAAGCTCTACCTTCTTTACTCATTATTTTAGTGATGGCCACTTTAATAAAAATATTGGTAGCATATTTTGCAATAGAAAAAGATAGATTTGGGCTATTAGGCTATCAAGGTAATACTTTTTCTGTAGCTCTGATTTTAGCAGTTGTGCCAATTAATGACATACATCTGTTAAAACTAATAAGTTCTCGATTTTCTGAATTAGTAACAGCAGGTAATAGCCAAATTGCACTGTTAAAAATAAGTGGACTGTTGATAGTTTTACTTGTCATATTTGCAACAATCATATACGTGGTTTTAAATGCTCTAAAACACCTTAAGTCAAATAAACCTTCATTTTCAGTAGCAGCTACTACTAGTTTGTTTTTAGCATTAGTTTTTAACTATACGTTCCAGTATGGAGTAAAAGGTGATGAAGCATTGCTAGGATATTATGTTTTCCCTGGAGCTACTCTTTTTCAGATAGTAGCTATTACACTAGTTGCTCTTTTAGCATACGTGATAACGAATAGATATTGGCCAACTACCTTCTTTTTGCTTATTCTGGGAACAATTATTTCTGTTGTTAATGATTTAAAAGAATCAATGAGAAGCGAGCCGTTATTAGTAACTGATTTTGTTTGGTTACAAGAATTAGGTTTAGTGACAAGCTTTGTTAAAAAATCGGTGATTGTAGAAATGGTTGTAGGACTTGCTATTTGTATTGTGGTAGCTTGGTATCTACATGGCCGAGTTTTAGCAGGGAAATTATTTATGAGCCCTGTCAAACGGGCAAGTGCTGTATTAGGTTTATTTATTGTATCTTGTAGTATGTTAATACCATTTTCTTATGAAAAAGAAGGTAAAATATTATCTGGTCTTCCGATTATTTCGGCTTTAAATAATGATAATGACATAAACTGGTTAGGTTTTTCAACAAATGCTAGGTACAAATCTTTAGCATATGTTTGGACAAGACAGGTGACCAAGAAAATAATGGAAAAACCGACAAATTATAGCCAAGAAACAATAGCGAGTATCGCTCAGAAGTACCAAAAATTAGCAGAAGATATTAATAAAGACAGAAAAAATAATATTGCTGACCAAACGGTTATTTATCTTTTAAGTGAAAGCTTGTCAGATCCTGATAGAGTATCAAATGTTACTGTTAGCCACGATGTTTTACCTAATATCAAGGCAATCAAAAATAGCACAACTGCGGGACTCATGCAGTCAGACTCCTACGGGGGTGGAACGGCTAACATGGAGTTTCAAACGTTAACAAGCTTACCTTTTTATAATTTTTCTTCTTCAGTATCTGTTCTTTATTCAGAAGTCTTTCCTAAAATGGCCAAACCTCATACGATTAGTGAGTTTTACCAAGGAAAAAATCGTATTGCGATGCATCCTGCTAGTGCTAACAATTTTAATAGAAAAACAGTTTATAGTAATTTAGGTTTTTCCAAATTCTTAGCTCTATCGGGTTCTAAGGATAAGTTTAAGAACATTGAAAATGTCGGTTTATTGACTAGCGATAAAACTGTCTATAATAATATTTTATCTTTAATTAATCCTAGTGAAAGCCAATTTTTCTCAGTTATTACAATGCAAAATCATATTCCTTGGTCATCCGATTATCCTGAAGAAATTGTTGCTGAAGGAAAAAATTTCACGGAAGAAGAAAATCACAACCTAACAAGTTATGCTCGGTTATTATCGTTTACTGATAAGGAAACAAGAGCATTTTTAGAAAAATTAACACAAATTAACAAGCCTATCACAGTGGTGTTTTACGGAGATCATTTACCCGGTTTATATCCTGATAGTGCTTTTAACAAGCATATTGAAAATAAATACCTTACTGATTATTTTATTTGGAGTAATGGTACTAACGAGAAAAAAAATCATCCGCTTATCAACTCAAGTGATTTTACTGCAGCTTTATTTGAGCATACTGATTCAAAAGTATCACCTTACTATGCTTTGTTAACAGAGGTACTGAATAAAGCTAGTGTCGATAAATCACCAGATAGTCCTGAAGTTAAAGCTATTCAGAATGATTTAAAAAATATCCAATACGATGTGACTATAGGAAAAGGTTACCTTTTGAAACACAAAACTTTTTTTAAGATATCACGTTAAGAAAAATGCTAGGCTGTCCGAGTATAGGCAAGCATCAAGGTTTGGTAATTTGCTCAAATGATTGTCAACAGAGTGTCTAGGACCAGGTTTAAAAGATTATAATTCTTAAGGTCTTATTCGTTTATAAAAAATGAATACTCTTTTAAAATCTTAATTGAAATGAATAGGAGAAGTTTTCGTGAAAAAGTTAATCATTATTCCTGCTTACAATGAAAGCAGTAATATTGTCAATACTATACGTACTATTGAATCAGATGCCCCGGATTTTGACTATATCATTATTGATGATTGCTCAACGGATAATACGTTAGCAATATGTCAAAAACAGGGGTTCAATGTTATTTCTTTGCCCATTAACCTGGGAATTGGCGGTGCGGTGCAAACTGGCTATCGTTATGCACAAAGATGTGGATATGACGTTGCAGTTCAAGTAGATGGAGATGGTCAGCACAATCCATGCTATTTGGAAAAAATGGTTGAGGTATTAGTTCAATCTTCAGTAAATATGGTAATTGGATCACGATTTATCACAAAAGAAGGGTTTCAGTCATCATTTGCTCGACGTATCGGCATAAAGTATTTTACTTGGCTTATTGCGCTACTAACAGGAAAAAAAATAACAGATGCAACGTCAGGTCTAAGGTTAATTGACCGTTCATTGATTGAACGTTTTGCTAATCATTATCCAGATGATTATCCTGAACCTGAAACAGTTGTTGATGTATTGGTTAGTCATTTTAAAGTGAAAGAAATTCCTGTTGTAATGAATGAGCGACAAGGCGGTGTGTCATCTATCTCGTTGACGAAATCGGTCTATTATATGATTAAAGTGACTTTAGCTATTTTAGTTGTTAGATTGAAAGGAAATCGTTAAAATGACGGTAACAGCCAGTTTATTTATAAGTTTTATTGTATTAACCTTTGTTTTCTTTTTGATTAACTTAATCAAAAAAGATAAACTAGCGATTAAGTACTCTTTATTGTGGTTTATTTTAGCTTTATTAATTTTACTATTTACGTGGTTACCTAACATATTAAATAAAATGTCTCACTTCCTGGGTATTCATTCACCAACCAATATGTTATTCTTTTTAGGTTTTTGTTTGAGTTTAGCTATTATTTTTTCACTGACTAATAATATTTCACTTCAAAATGATAAAGTAAAACGTCTGACCCAAGAAGTGGCCCTTATGAAAAAAGAGAAAACCAATGATTAATCCTTCAAAACAAAACCAAACGATTTTTTTATGGAATATGTTAGGAAGTTTATCAACAGCTGTAATATCAGTTATATTACTTATGGTGGTTACTAGGTTACTAACTTCGGCTGATTCAGATATTTACGCCTTTGCCTATTCTTTTGCTAATATGATGGTAGTTGTTGGACTTTTTCAGGTTCGTAATTATCAAGCAACAGATATTAATGAAAAATATTCCTTTAGTCAGTACTTAGTGGCAAGACTGATGACTTGTTTATTAATGTTAGCCATAACAGTAATTTATTTAACGTTAACTAAGACAGATAGCTACAAGAGTACAATTGTCTTTCTAGTCTGTTTCTATAGATCGACAGATGCTTTTTCGGATTTATATCAGGGAATGTTCCAACAACATGAACGGCTGGATATTGCAGGTAAATCGCTAGCCTACAGAAATACTCTTATTTTTATGGTGTACACAGCAATAATATTATATTCCAAAAATCTTACTTTAGCATTAGTAGCTGTCTGTATAGTTTCATTAGTTTTTATAATGTATTATGACATTGGTCATTCGAAAAAATTTCAAAAGTTGATGTTTAGTGAATTATTAAGTAATATTTCATTTCAAAACAGTTTAAAGTTATTAAAAGAAAGTTTTCCACTTTTTCTAAACGGTTTTTTGATTATCTATATTTATACTCAACCAAAATACGCTATTGAACTAATGACGACTTTAGGTGAAGTTGCTTTGGGCTCTCAAACAATTTTTAATATTTTATTTATGCCAGCCTTTGTTATGAATTTGCTAATTTTATTTTTTAGACCTCATATTACACAGATGGCTATTGCTTTAATCAGAGGTCAAATAAAAGAGTTTAATAAGATACAAGTTCAATTGTTTGCTTATTTAGGAGTTTTTTCACTGATAGCGTTAGTTGGAAGTGGTTTGTTTGGTATTCCCTTTTTATCAATACTATATGGTACTAACCTTACGGATTATTGGGTAGATTTTATGTTGATTATGCTAGGAGGCTCGATTGGTAGTTTTGCGACAGTTATCGATAATATCTTAACCGCTATGAGAAAACAGCAACTTCTTCTTATTCCATATACAGGAGGATTTTTGATTTCGTTATTAATTACCAATCTTTTTGTTATGAAATATCATATTTTAGGAGCTGCTTTGAGCTTTTTAATAACAATGTTGGTTTGGTTGGGATTATCCATTATGATTTATCTATTTATTATGAATAGATTTAAGAAGGGAAGAGTTAATGCAACAATCTATGACTAAAGTTAAATATCTTTGGAAAGAAAATAATAACTATATTTATTCGACTTTTTTGACATTACTTCTGACAGTTATTTTATATGCCAATAGTTTAAATCTACCTTTAAAATTTATTAGTCTTCTTTTTGTGGTGAGCACTTTACTGATAGTGTTTTTACCAAAAAAGTTAGAGGTTGCTACGATCATTTTTATTTTAGTATTTGGAACGATATCTGCTATCATATCACCTATAAATGATATTCCTGATGAATATGTTCATTATTCAAGGACAGTTTATATCTCAGAAGGTGATATTAATCTTACCAACAATAACAAAAAGTTAAGAATATCCAAAGATGTTGATAAGCTTATTAAACAGTCAGGAAAAACATTTATAACATCAAACTTGAAAGCAACTAAACACAGCACAAGAGAGTATAGCTATCCTTACATCAAAGGAACTAATGCATATTATAGTTTTTCTTATATACCACAAGCTTTGGGTATTTTAGTAGGAAATGCGCTGGATTTACCTATACTTTTAACATATTATTTCGGAAGATTGTGCAACCTTATTAGCTACGCTATGCTTGCTTTTATAGCTATCAAGTTGTCTGGTTCTTTTAAACAAGTGATAGCTGTTGTTACTTTACTACCTATGAACATTTATTTAGCAGCATCTTTTAATCAAGACGGCTTTGCTATCGGTTTAGTTTTAGTAACAATTGGATTGTTTATTAACTTGCTCTCATCAAAAGATAAATCTAACTATAATACCAAATTCTTCCTTTATTTAGTTCTATGTGGGTTACTAGTTCTTTCAAAATTCACATACTTTTTATTAGTATGCCTTCCATTATTTATTCCTAATGAAAAATTCGGAAAAAATACCAAGTTAGTCATCTTGAAAAAATTGGGAGGACTATTACTCATTTTTCTTTTTGCTGCAATGTGGTTTAGACTTTATGGACAGGTTAAAACCCCATATGTCGCGGATTTTCTAAAAGAAGTAAACGTTAGCCAGCAAGTTAAAAATATGCTAGAATCCCCTATAGTCTATAGCAGTATTATTATTAGACATATGGTAATTAATCTGATTAATATGAATAATATTTTTCAGTTTGGCGCATTAAGCTATGGTATAACGAACCTTTTCCCGCTTTATGTGTGTTTCTTCTTTTTTGTTTATATTAGTAATGCTAGTAAAATAACTATTAATATTGTAGAAAAAATGGGTATAATCTTTGTTATTTCAGCGATTATAGGTGCAACTGTATTAGCTATGTACCTGACTTGGACACCAGTAGGGTCCTCAACTGTCTTAGGTGTTCAAAGTCGTTATCTGATAGGAATTATCCCATTAGTGTTGCTTCTTTTTAGTAGTCAACAGCAAAAGTTCAAACAAATAGAGGATATCCTTTCTGACAAACTGGCTATTCATGTTTCGCTTTTGTTTATTCTTGCAATGTTAATGAGTACTATTTTTAGATATTATCATTAAACTCTTAATTAGAGGCTTTAAAAAACTTAGCTTGAATAAGTATTTTAAAGCCTTTTATGCTATAATTAAATTGAGAAATTATTGAGGTGGCCTATGAAGTACGATAACTTGTTAGATCGATTTATAAAATATGTCAAAGTGAATACAAGAAGCGTTCCAGACAGTGAGACTACTCCTAGTACGGAGAGTCAAGAAGCATTTGCCTTAACGATTTTAAAGCCTGAAATGGAGGCAATTGGTTTGCAAGATGTTCATTATAATCCAGTTAATGGCTATCTTATTGGAACTCTGCCTGCCAATAATCCAACCTTGACGCGTAAAATTGGTTTTATAGCCCATATGGATACGGCTGATTTCAATGCTGAAAATGTTAATCCGCAGATTATTGACAATTATCAAGGAGGGGACATTACACTTGGCAGTTCTAATTATAAGTTGGATCCAAAAGCATTTCCAAATCTTAATAATTATATCGGTCAAACATTGATTACCACTGATGGGACTACACTTTTAGGGGCAGATGATAAATCTGGTATTGCTGAAATCATGACAGCAATAGAATTCTTGACATCACAACCACAAATAGAGCACTGTGACATTAAAGTGGCTTTTGGCCCTGATGAAGAGATTGGGGTCGGAGCTGATAAGTTTGAGGTGGCTGATTTTGAGGTGGATTTTGCTTATACTATGGATGGCGGTCCTTTAGGCGAATTGCAATATGAAACTTTCAGCGCTGCAGCTCTAGAAGTGACTTTTTTAGGCAGAAATGTTCATCCTGGTACGGCTAAGGATCAAATGATTAATGCCCTTGAGTTAGCAATAGATTTTCATGAGAAGCTACCTGCTAAAGATCGGCCTGAATACACAGATGGTTATCAAGGTTTCTATCACTTAACGGGACTAACTGGAACAGTTGAAGAGGCACGCGCATCTTACATTATTCGTGATTTTGAAGAAGCATCATTTGAAGCTAGAAAAGTGAAAGTTGAAAATATAGCTCAATCGATGAATGCTCAGCTAGGAACAAAACGTGTCTTGGTAGAGCTTAATGACCAATACTACAATATGAAAAAAGTTATCGAAAAAGATATGACCGCTATTGAGTTAGCTAAAGAAGTAATGGAAGAGCTTGCTATCAAGCCTGTAATCGAACCCATACGTGGAGGAACAGATGGCTCTAAAATTTCATTTATGGGTATTCCCACTCCTAATATTTTTGCAGGGGGTGAGAATATGCACGGGCGTTTTGAGTTTGTTAGCTTACAAACGATGGAGAGAGCTGTCGATGTCATTATTGGACTTGTTTGCAAAGCCTAATTATCATGGAATTGATATTTAGTGGAAGGGGCTTATAAAAATGATTAAACTATTTGGTAAAATAAGGTATCACTGGCAGCCAGAGTTGTCTTGGTCTATTATTTATTGGTCTATTGCGTTTGCACCTATTTTTGTAGGTTTATCTTTGTTGTATGAGCGCACTGAAATACCTAGTCGGGTTTTTATTCTATTTGCTATTTTTGCTGTCCTAGTTGGCATTGGATTACATCGTTATTTCATTATTGAAAATAATGGTATTTTAAGAATCGTATCTTTTAAATTGTTTGGTCCACGTAAGCTACTTATTTCCACTATTACTAAGATTGAGGTGACCAAATCAACACTTTGTCTGCACGTTGAAGATAAAAGTTATCTCTTTTATATGCGCAAATGGCCTAAAAAATATTTTCTTGATGCCTTAGCGGTTAATCCATACTTCCAAGGAGAAGTTATATTAAGTGATAACTTTATTAAATTAGACTATTTTGAAGTTTATCAGCATGATAAAAAAGCCCTTACTCGAGGGTAAGAGCTTTAGTTGGGCAAGATTTGACAGCTAAAATAGCGTCCTTATCTGAAGGACAAATTGACTGACTTGTTTCAGATGAGCTTGAAAATGTGACGATACCATTGTCATGATAATCAAAAAGTGATGAATAGGTTTGGCATAGACCACAAGCGATGCATTTTTCTGGAATGATAGATACTTTCATAACTATTATTCTAATATGATTTTGTTAAATTAACAAGGGGGGACGATCATGGCTAAAGAACCATGGGAAGAAAAAATTGTTGATGATACTATAGGGACACGAACACGTAAATCAAGAAATGCTTTCATTAGCACGCCTTGGTTGACTGCTTTATTAAGTGTATTCTTTGTCATCATTGTTGCTATACTTTTTATTTTCTTCTATACATCAAATAGCGGTAGTAATAGACAAGCTGAAACAAATGGTTTTTATGGAGCATCCACTCATAAAAAAACAAGGAAAGCTTCTAACGCTAAAAAAACATCAAGTAGTTCAACAACTACAGACACAACACCTTCTAGCGAAGAAACACTTGCTTCTAGTGAAGGAACTGGCGAAACCCTTACTGTATTGGCAGGTGAGGGGGCAGCTTCTATTGCAGCTCGTGCAGGTATTTCTGTGGAGCAGTTACAAGCACTTAATCCAGAGCACATGACTCAAGGATATTGGTATGCCAATCCAGGAGATCAAGTCACTATTAAATAATTGAAGAGGAAAAAATGAAAGCAATTAAAATTGCGATTGATGGGCCAGCTTCAAGTGGAAAAAGTACAGTAGCCAAGATTATTGCAAAAAATCTTGGCTATACTTATCTAGATACTGGTGCTATGTATCGCTCAGCAACTTATATCGCACTGACACATGGCTATACGGGTAAAGAAGTAGCCCTTATCTTAGAGGAACTTGAGAAAAATCCTATTTTCTTTAAAAAAGCAAAAGATGGCTCCCAATTAGTTTTTCTTGGGGATGAGGACGTGACCTTAGCCATTAGGCAAAATGATGTGACTAACAATGTTTCTTGGATCTCAGCTTTGCCAGAAATTAGAGAAGAGCTGGTTCATCAACAAAGACGCATTGCACAAGCTGGTGGCATTATCATGGATGGTCGTGACATTGGAACGGTTGTTCTCCCAGATGCGGAACTAAAAATCTTTTTAGTGGCTTCTGTCGAAGAGCGGGCAGAGCGCCGCTATAAAGAAAACCTAGAAAAAGGAATTGAATCAGATTTTGAGACGCTAAAAGAAGAGATTGCAGCTCGTGATTACAAGGATAGTCATCGTAAGGTTTCACCTCTAAAAGCAGCTGAAGATGCCCTTATTTTTGATACCACAGGTGTTTCTATTGATGGCGTGGTGCAATTTATCCAAGAAAAAGCAGAAAAAATAGTTGACATGTCCTAGAGCCTATGTTAGAATAGTAACAATGAGAAAAGTAGAAGTGAGAGCTTCTCGCCTTGCGACTTAGGTTGTCTGGCCCTAACATGTCAAATTCCTATGGAATATTATGTGTGCGGGCTTGATTTATCAAGTCCGCTTTCGTTTTTCTCTAAAAAAATAAAGAGGTGAAGATCATAGCTAAAAAGGATCTATTCATTAATGATGAAATTCGCGTTCGCGAAGTTCGTCTCGTTGGTCTTGAAGGTGAACAATTAGGTATTAAACCATTGTCTGAAGCGCAATCATTGGCTGATGCTTCAAATGTTGATTTGGTTTTAATCCAGCCACAAGCTGTTCCTCCTGTTGCCAAACTTATGGACTATGGAAAGTTCAAATTTGAGTATCAAAAGAAACAGAAAGAACAACGTAAAAAACAAAGCGTTGTGACTGTGAAAGAAGTTCGTCTCAGTCCAGTTATCGATAAAGGTGACTTTGAAACAAAACTTCGTAACGGTCGTAAATTCCTTGAAAAAGGAAATAAAGTTAAGGTTTCTATTCGTTTCAAAGGACGTATGATTACTCATAAAGAGATTGGTGCCAAGGTACTAGCTGACTTTGCTGAAGCGACTCAAGATATTGCTATCATTGAGCAACGAGCAAAAATGGATGGACGCCAAATGTTTATGCAACTTGCACCAATTTCAGACAAGAAGTAATTGTCACAGTTTCATTATATCTTTAAGAGGAGAATACTAAAATGCCAAAACAAAAAACACACCGCGCATCAGCTAAACGTTTTAAACGTACAGGTTCAGGCGGTTTGAAACGCTTCCGCGCCTTTACATCACACCGTTTCCACGGAAAAACTAAAAAACAACGTCGTCATCTTCGTAAAGCTGGTTTGGTTAGCTCAGGAGATTTCAAACGTATCAAAGCAATGGTTACTGGTCTTTAATTTTAAAGGCAGTAGACATTTACGAGTATTATAAGAATTATTTGAAGGAGAACTATTAATGGCACGTGTTAAAGGTGGCGTTGTTTCACGCAAACGTCGTAAACGTATTTTAAAATTAGCTAAAGGTTACTATGGAGCAAAACACATCTTGTTCCGTACTGCAAAAGAGCAAGTGATGAACTCTTACTACTATGCATACCGTGATCGCCGTCAGAAAAAACGTGATTTCCGTAAACTATGGATCACTCGTATCAATGCGGCTGCTCGTATGAACGGTTTGTCATACTCACAATTGATGCACGGTTTGAAACTTGCTGAAATCGAAGTAAACCGTAAAATGCTTGCTGATTTAGCAGTAGCTGATGCAGCAGCTTTCACAGCTCTTGCTGATGCAGCCAAAGCAAAACTTGGCAAATAAGAAACGCTATACCTAAAAAATAACTTTCTATTACCTATAGAAAGTTATAAAGAAACAAAAATGAAGGAGACGATGGACGTCTTCTTTTTATTATACTCAATATAATAAAAAGCAGTTTCCCATGTTTTATTACCAGTAATGTGGGATATTTAGATGGTAGCAAGGAGTTTTATAGCTGATTTGTTTTCTTTAGGTCTAATTAGCATATTTTGATTACTGATAAACTTGAATATCGCCAATAAAAAAGAAGCAAAATTATTATTTTGCTTCTAGTCAGATCATTAAATTGATTATTCTTTATTTTTGGGGTTATCCTCTTTTAGTTCAGAAGTTGCCGCGTCAGCTTCTACGGGATTTAGTTCTAAGTAAGATGGTGCTTTAAAAAGTTTCTGAGTTGATTTATGACCATTTTTACTGTATAAACTTGTTGACTCTGATCCGAGTTTTGCTGAAATATCTTTCAGTTGTTTTAACTGCTTAGTGTAGATAAACTGGTTAGGATCAATAGCTTTTAGACCATTTTGAGTATCAAAGCGCAGGAGATCACCCGTTTGAATAGCGTCGCTAGCTGCTAGTTGTTGAGCAACAGCAGAGCGAATTTCCTTAGTTTTGGCTATAGTCATTTCATCGGGATTAGTGATTTCTAAACCTGTTTGCGTGTTGTACAGACGTCCACTATAGTTAGTGTATTCAGGAGTCATATAAGTCCCAGATGTTCGTTGTGCCACAATCTGGCTATTTTGAGGTGATAATAAATCTTGTCCTAATTGAACAAACTGACTAGTGTCAATACCAAGTATGTGGAGTAAAGTAGGAAGAGCATCGATTTCACCGCCAAAGGTTTCTTTGATACTACCATTCGTATAACCTGGAATATGGATCATATACGGGACTCGTTGTAGCATAGCATTATCATATTCAGACCAAGTTTCAGAATCTTTACCAAGAAGTGGAGCAAGACTAGAATTACGAGAATTTGAAATACCATAATGATCACCATATAAAACAAAAATAGAATTGTCGTACAAACCAGTGGCTTTCAAGTAATCAAAAAAAGATTTAAGGGCAGCGTCTAAATAATTGGCAGTAGCAAAGTAACCATTGATCGTTTCATCGTCTGTTTTGGCTAAAGGAAAACCTTCTTCACTACTTTCGCCTTTTAGACTAGTATAAGGATAGTGATTACTCACAGTGATAAACTTGGTATAAAAAGGTTGTTGCATCTGTTCAAGATATTTTATGGAATCCTTAAACATGTACTTATCATTTAACCCATATTGAAAAGAGTTCTTACTATTTTGTTTAGAGAAGTAGCTAGAATCAAAAAAATAATTATAGCCCCATTGTTTATAAGCATTATTGCGATTCCAGAAAGTTCCAACGTTACCATGAAAGACAGCGCTGGTATAGCCACCTTTTTGGGCTAAAATACTTGGAGTAGCAAATTGTGTATTTTCACCACCGTAGTTCACCATAAAAGAACCACTATTTAAACCAAATAAGGAATTCTCCATCATGGTTTCAGCATCAGAAGTTTTACCTGCTTTAACCTGATGAAAAAAGTTAGGGAATGCTAAGGTAGCATTTGAGTGATAAAGTGAGTTGATAAAAGGCGTTACCTCATATTCTTTATCTCCTTCTTTTAGTTTATAATCTATTAAGAATTGTTGAAAGCTTTCTAAATGAAGAACAATAATATTTTTGCCTTTTCCAATTCCAAAATACTGAGGATCAGGTGCTGCATAATGTCCTTTGACATAAGTTTTAACATCAATTAATTCTTCTGCAGTAGCTCCATTTCGTTCTTTTTGAGCTTGATAGGTTTGATTGCCGCTATAGAGGGTAAACGCTGGTAGTCCTAAAGCTCTCACAATATAAGTATTTGAAAAGCCACGTGTTAATAGTTCCGGACGATCAATTTCTGCTAAAAAAAGATTAATAGAAAGCAATAGACTAGATAAAGCGGTGATGGCAAATGCTGCGCGCTTGTTAAAAGGACGTTGATCATTTTTGATTTTTTTAGCGATAGATAAACTAATTAGAATAATAAAATCAAGAATATAGATAATATCCCAGATGCGTAAAAGGTTTAAAGCAGAGTCCCCTAATCCAGCGGAGACTTTACTACTAGCTAGCATGGCACTCACTGTAATAAAGTCTGAAAATTCTCGGTAATATATAGAATTTGATATCAAGAGAATGTTAAGGATAATATAAACCACCCAAGAACAGATATAAAAGGCTCGGGTATTCCTAACGTAAAGAGCAACCCCCAAAAGTAAAAAAGCTAGTGGGATTGGATTGATAATAGTTAGAAAGACTTGGTATATATTTCCCAAATCTAGTGAAAAGTCTGTATGATATGCCCACAGGGTCTTTATCCAGTAACAAAAGAGTAGAGTAATTATAAAACCCAATCTTGTGTTGATAAAACCTGTGATAAGTGTTTTAAATTTCTTCACAGTAGCAACTTCCTTATCGTTTTTTCCTAAAGATGTCATCTCCAAATAAAATCTCAGATTAAATTATACCAAAAATGTGAAGCTAATGCTTGTTGTAAGTTCAAATTTAGTAGGATTTTTTATCAGATTTTGTTATAATAAAAACTATGAATAAACTCTATATTGATTCTTTTGTCGAAAAGAAGCTGACAGCAGGGGTACAATTATTAGATGAAAAAGATTTTTCTAATATAAAGGAAAAAAATCAGTTGGTTCAACTGGTGACCAAGTCCAATCGTCCCATTGGAACAGCATATATCTCTAAGCAAAATAAAGGAATTGGTTGGTATCTAGGACCAGAAAAAATCGACTTGTCTATCTCTTATTTTGTTAGTCTATTTTCAGTTGCTAAGGCCAAAAGACAAGATTTTGCTCAATCGGACGAGACCAATGCTTATCGCCTTTTTAATCAAGAAGGAGACGGTTTTGGTGGAGTAACAATTGATCTTTATAAAGATTTTGCAGTCTTTTCATGGTACAATGCCTTTGTCTATGACAAAAAAGAAATGATTATGGAGGCTTTTCAACAGGTTTTTCCTGAAGTCAAAGGAGCTTATGAAAAGTGTCGCTTTAAAGGTCCAGATACTGAAACTGCTCATCTGTATGGTGAGCTGGCACAAGAAACCTTTTCGATTTTAGAAAATGGCATAGCCTATCAAGTCTTCTTGAATGAGGGCTTAATGACAGGTATTTTTCTAGACCAGCATGATGTTAGAAGAGCACTAGTAGATGGTTTAGCTATGGGCAAGTCCCTTCTTAACCTATTTTCCTATACAGCTGCCTTTTCTGTAGCAGCTGCTATGGGTGGTGCTATCGAGACCACTTCTGTGGACTTGGCTAAACGATCGAGAGAATTATCACTAGCTCATTTTGAGCATAACCAGTTAAACTTAGCCTCACATCATTTTGTGGTGATGGATGTTTTTGAATACTTCAAATATGCCAAACGGAAAAAATTAATCTTTGATGTGATTGTGATTGACCCACCAAGCTTTGCTAGAAATAAAAAACAAACTTTCTCTGTGAGCAGGGACTACCACAAATTAATCACAGAGGCCTTGGACATATTGAGTCCTAAGGGAACTATTATAGCTTCAACAAATGCTGCTAATATGACTGTTAGCCAGTTCAAAAAGCAAATTATCAAAGGATTTGGAAGTCGTCGTCCTGAGTCTATGACTCTCCAGCAGCTTCCGAGTGACTTTACTATCAATAAAGCAGATGAAAGAAGTAACTATTTAAAGGTATTTACTATAAAGGTACGAGAATGAGAATTGTAGCACCAGTCATGCCAAGACATTTTGACGAGGCTCAAGCCATTGATATTTCTAAATATGAAGATGTTAATTTAATTGAATGGCGAGCAGACTTTCTTCCCAAGGATGAGATTGTCGCAGTAGCACCAGCTATTTTTGAAAAATTTGCCGGAAAAGAAATTATCTTTACCCTTCGGACCGTTCAAGAAGGGGGGAATATTACCCTTTCAAGTCAGGAGTATGTTGATATTATCAAAGAAATCAATGCTATTTATAATCCAGACTATATTGACTTTGAGTATTTTACGCACAAGTCAGTATTTCAAGAAATGCTTGATTTTCCAAATCTTATTTTGTCTTATCACAACTTTGAAGAGACTCCTGAAAATTTAATGGAAGCTTTTTCAGAAATGACCAAGTTGGCACCGCGTGTGGTTAAAATTGCTGTGATGCCCCAGAGTGAACAAGATGTTCTAGATTTGATGAACTATACCAGAGGCTTTAAGACGCTCAATCCTGAGCAAGAATTTGCAACTATATCTATGGGGAAATTAGGAAGATTGTCTCGTTTTGCGGGAGATGTCATTGGCTCTTCCTGGACATACGTTTCATTAGATCATGTTAGCGGTCCAGGTCAAGTGACTCTCAATGATATGAAACGTATTATTGAGGTCTTAGAAATGGATATCTCTAACTAGTGAATGGTCTAAAAATATTATTTCTACAATAGTTAAGAAATGATGTTTTTAGATTAATGTTTTTAAAATAAGTGGAACCAAAAAGGAGAAAAATTGCGTTATTTAACAGCAGGAGAATCTCATGGGCCATCCTTAACAGCTATTATTGAAGGTATACCAGCAGGATTAACTCTTCATCCAGCGGATATTGATCACGAATTACAGCGACGTCAAGGAGGTTATGGCCGTGGTGCCAGAATGTCTATTGAGACTGATCGGGTTCAAATATCCTCAGGAGTTCGTCATGGTAAAACAACAGGGGCCCCCATTACCTTAACGGTAATTAATAAGGACCACCAAAAATGGCTAGATGTCATGGCTGTAGGAGACATTGAAGAGACTCTCAAGTTAAAGCGTCGTGTTAAGCATCCTAGACCAGGACATGCGGATTTGGTAGGAGGTATTAAATATCATTTTAACGATTTAAGAGATGCTTTAGAGCGTTCCTCGGCTAGAGAAACAACGATGAGAGTGGCTGTAGGCGCTGTTGCTAAACGTATCTTAGCTGAACTTGGAATTGATATGTTACATCATATCTTAATATTTGGTGGTATAACGATCACAATACCTTCTAAGCTCTCTTTTAGAGAGCTGCAAGAAAGGGCTCTCCATTCAGAATTATCTATTGTTAATCCAAAGCAAGAAGAAGAAATTAAAACGTATATTGATAAGATAAAAAAAGAAGGGGATACCATTGGTGGTATTATCGAAACGATAGTTCAAGGGGTGCCAGCAGGTCTTGGATCTTATGTCCAATGGGATAAAAAATTAGATGCCAAGCTGGCTCAAGCAGTTCTTTCCATTAATGCTTTTAAAGGGGTGGAATTTGGAGCTGGGTTTGATATGGGATTCCAAAAGGGCTCTCAGGTAATGGATGAAATCACCTGGACACCTACCCAGGGCTATGGTCGTCAAACAAACCACTTAGGTGGCTTTGAAGGTGGCATGACCACAGGACAACCTCTTGTTGTTAAAGGGGTTATGAAGCCCATTCCTACTTTGTATAAACCACTCATGTCGGTAGATATTGATAGTCATGAACCTTATAAAGCAACGGTGGAACGCTCTGATCCGACGGCCTTACCAGCTGCAGGGGTTATCATGGAAAATGTGGTGGCGACGGTGCTTGCCAAAGAGATTTTAGAGACTTTTTCTTCTACTACCATGTCTGAATTGCAAAAAGCTTTTTCGGACTATCGTGCCTACGTCAAGCAATTTTAGATAGCGAGATACTGGCTTTTATGGTATCATACAGGTATTAATGAACAAAAGGAGACTGTCATGTCACAAGAAATTTATGACTATGCTAATCAACTTGAAAGAGCAGTTCGTGCTCTGCCAGAATACCAAAAAGTGTTAGAAGTAAAAGAGGCCATTCAAGCAGACGTTAGTGCTAGCGAACTGTTTGATGAGTTTGTCGCTATGCAAGAAAAAATCCAAGGGATGATGCAATCAGGCCAAATGCCAACGGCTGAAGAACAAACAAGCATTCAAGAACTTAGCCAAAAGATTGAAGCTAATGACCAGCTAAAAGCTTATTTTGAAGCGCAGCAGGCCTTATCTGTTTACATGAGTGATATTGAGCGTATTGTATTTGCTCCGTTGAAAGATTTAGTCAAGTAAGCCAATTAAGATAGGAAAAAAACAGATTGCTGGCAGCTCGTCAGGATCTGTTTTTTAGTGTTTATTTTCTTTGTATCAGAAAGTTGAGCCTCTTTCTTATTTGTGATATAGTCAAATAAAGTGACCAAAATAGCAGGCCAGTAGTGGCTTTAATGAAGGCAAGTTGTCTGCTAACTGGCTGTGCTAAAACATCAGTATTAGAAAGTAAAAGGTGATAAAAATGGTTATTCCTTATGATTATATTGTTATTGGTGGAGGGAGTGCAGGTATTGCTTCTGCGAACAGGGCAGCCATGCATGGGGCCAAAGTATTGTTAGCTGAAGGTAAAGAGATTGGGGGAACCTGTGTTAACCTAGGCTGCGTTCCTAAAAAAGTCATGTGGTATGGCGCTCAAGTAGCAGATATTTTAGGGACTTACGCTAAGGATTATGGATTTGACTTTAAAGAGAAAGCATTTGATTTTAAACAATTGAAAGCAAATCGTCAAGCTTATATTGATCGGATTCATGCTTCTTATGAGCGAGGCTTTGAGCAGAATGGTGTTGACCGTATTTATGATTATGCTGTTTTCAAAGATGCTCATACGGTAGAAATTGCAGGGCAGCTTTATACCGCACCGCATATTTTGATTGCCACAGGAGGACATCCTGTTTTTCCAGATATTGAGGGGGCACAATACGGTATCAGCTCGGACGGCTTTTTTGCCTTAGATGAGGTACCAAAACGTACGGCTGTGGTTGGGGCAGGCTATATTGCTGTGGAACTTGCTGGTGTTTTGCATGCTTTGGGATCGAAGACGGATTTGTTTATCCGTCACGATCGACCTTTAAGAAGTTTTGACAAAACCATTGTTGATGTCTTAGTTGATGAAATGGCAGTTAATGGGCCGCGTTTACACACTCATGCAGAAGTGGCAAAGGTTGTCAAAAATACTGATGAGTCCTTGACCCTTTACCTCAAAGATGGCCAAGAAGTTGAGGTTGACCAGCTCATTTGGGCTATCGGTCGCAAGCCTAATCTAGAAGGTTTTAGTCTTGACAAAACTGGAGTGACGTTAAATGATAAAGGTTATATTGAGACAGATGCCTATGAAAACACGTCTGTCAAAGGTATTTATGCCGTGGGAGATGTTAATGGGAAACTGGCTTTAACTCCAGTTGCTGTGGCAGCTGGACGTCGCCTATCAGAGCGTCTTTTCAATGGCAAAACAGACGAGAAATTGGACTACCAAAACGTTGCTACTGTGATTTTTAGTCACCCTGTTATTGGCTCTGTTGGCTTGTCAGAAGAAGCAGCAGTCAAACAGTATGGGCAAGAAGCAGTTAAAACATATCAATCACGTTTTACGTCTATGTTTACTGCTATCACTAACCATCGCCAACCTTGTCTGATGAAGTTGGTAACAGTCGGAGATACCGAAAAAATAGTTGGTCTTCACGGAATCGGATACGGGGTTGACGAAATGATTCAGGGCTTTGCAGTAGCCATCAAAATGGGAGCAACCAAGGCGGATTTTGATAACACCGTTGCTATTCACCCAACTGGCTCAGAAGAATTTGTCACCATGCGCTAAAAAATGTAGCCTAAGGCAATAAAAAATGATGTTAACAGTTTTTGAGGAAAGTCTTCTAAACTGCTAGCATCGTTTTTTGTTAGGTGATTAGGGGAATATGTTTTTAAAGATATTTGCGTTGCTCAGACAATATTGCCTTACCTCGGAGATAAAATAAAGTGACCCTGTAACAACAAAGAGTTCATCAGATGTTACGGAACCTTGTAACCAGTCTCTGTAATCTTTTACCTGTGGGTATTTATCAGGATAATCCTCTAAAAGATTTGCTTCAGGGAAATCAAAAGTCGTGACAGATACTTCAAAAGTATCTAGTTGAGCCAGCAAGTCGGCTAAAGGCTTACGTTTGAGACCTGCAAAGAGAATATGAATAGGACGTTTGGGAAATTCTTCTTGCAGTAGAGACTTTAATTTAGCAATGGAATCTGGATTGTGAGCGCCGTCTAATAGAAGATTAGGTTGAATAAATTCGGACCGGCCAGGCCAAGTTGTTGCCTCAATTCCTTTTTGAATCGTTTTTGGAGATATTTTAGGAAAGGATTTTCTAAGTAATTGAGCTGTCATAATGGCTAAACAGGCATTCGCTTTTTGATGTTGACCTAATAGTTTGAGACGGAGTTTGGTTAAATTCAAGTTATCGTGTTGAAAGGAAAACGTCTTTTCTGAAGGATTGAGCAAAAAATCTTTTCCTAATTGATATAAGCGTGAACCGGCTTTTTGGGTAACTTGTTGAAAGACTTGACTAGCCTCCTGCTCAAGTTGACCGATAATAACGGGTTCTTTAGCTTTGATAACTTCTGCTTTTTGGTGAGCAATTTCTGCTAGGCTATAACCTAAACGTTCTTGGTGATCAAAACTAATAGAAGGGCATACGACGGCCAGAGCATGAAAAACATTGGTTGCGTCGGTTTTCCCACCAATCCCTGCCTCAATAATGGCAATATCAACAGGTTTAAGATTGGCAAAGTAGCAAAACATTATGAGCGTCACTAACTCAAACTCGGTAGGTCTATCCCAATTTGTTTCAAGAGACATTTTAGTGAGAATGGGTCTAATCACGCTCACACATTGCGCCAATTCTAGGTCTGAAATGGGCTGGCCATTAAGGCAAATCCGATCGTGAAAAGAGATAATAAAAGGAGATGTAAAGGTTCCGACCTGATAACCAGAAGTTGACAGGATATGCTGTAAGTAGGCTGTCACAGAGCCCTTGCCGTTAGTTCCAACAACGTGAATAGCAGGGAATTTGTCTTGTGGCCGGCCTAGTGCCTCAAGTAACCAAGCCATTCTGGCCAAATCGGTCTTGCGACCATTAGCCTTAAAGGTATGAATCCAGGAAATGCTATCATAGGTAGTCATTACTATTTCTTGTCCTTCTAACAATGCTTTTAAGGGTTCGTAGGAAGACCAGTATTAGCATCTTCAGCTCCAGTTGCATTAGGAATTTGCGTCCCTTCAGTGGCTGATGGTGTCTCAGGAGCTGTAGGAGTTGTCTCGTTGTGAGAAGGTGTGGTAGAAGATGACGGAAGAGTTGTCTTATTATCATCTGTGGTTTCTGAAGTACCTGTATGGTTTTGATTACCCTGAGAAGACTCTTTTTCAATAATCTTGACAATGGTATTACTCGATTCTTTGGGTGTATCATTAGAGGTCTTATCTGGTACAGGCTGCAGTGCTCTTGAAATGGTAATGGTTGCCACGATGATACTCAAAATACTACCAATAAGTGCAATGGATTTTTGGAAAGCTGTAAAACCTGTTTTAATATGCTCGGTAGGGACACCTCCTGATTTACGAGGTTTTTGTTGACGGGAATAACGTGATGACATATTTTTCTCCTTTAAAATCATCGTAATGCCAAGATTAAGGAGGAGGAAACAGAAGTCCTAGCTCCTCTTTAACACTTCATCTATCAGTATAATCTAGAAAAAAAGTGAAGTCAACGGTTTACCTTATGTCTAGGACAAGGAAGTCCTTTGGGCTTATTGTAATACGAATATTCTTGATTTCATTTTAGCTATTTTGTGATAGAATAAAGTATTGAGTAAAAATGAAGGTGACACATGATTTATTTTGATAATGCAGCCACAACCATACCTTATGGAGAGGCTCTTAAAACTTACCAAGAAGTAGCAACAAAAATATATGGCAATCCCTCAAGTCTGCACCAATTAGGGACAAATGCGTCTCGCATTTTAGAAGCTTCCCGTAAACAGATTGCTGGTTTGTTGGGTGTTAAGTCAGAAGAAATCTTTTTTACGTCTGGTGGGACTGAAAGTGCTAATTGGGCTATTAAGGGAATTGCTTTTGAAAAAAACGCTTTTGGCAAACATATTATTATCTCAGCCATTGAACACCCTGCCGTGAGTGAAAGTGTCAAATGGCTTCTCACACAAGGATTCGAAGTTTCTTATGCTCCAGTGACAACACAGGGAGTTGTTGATGTGAATGCTTTAGCTGAGCTGATTAGACCAGACACCATCTTAATCTCGATTATGGCTGTTAATAATGAAATGGGAGCTATCCAACCGATTAGAGCCATTTCAAACCTATTGGCTAACCAACCAACGATCACCTTTCACGTTGATGCTGTTCAAGCCATTGGTAAAATACCACTCTGTGATTATATGACTAATCGTGTGGATTTGGCTTCTTTTTCAGGGCACAAATTTCATAGTGTTCGTGGTGTTGGCTTCCTTTATAAAAAAGCAGGCAAGCGACTCAATCCTCTCTTGTCAGGCGGCGGCCAAGAGCAGGAGTTACGTTCAACCACTGAAAATGTTGCAGGAATTGCTAGCATGGCCAAAGCATTAAGAATAGTCACTGAAAAACAAGTGAGCGTCTTACCTAAACTAACAGCGATGCGAGATGTGATTTACAAATCTTTGTCCGCTTACCCAGATGTGACAGTATTTTCAGCTCAAGAAGGCTTTGCGCCCAATATTTTGACCTTTGGGATTAGAGGGGTTCGAGGAGAAGTTATTGTCCACGCCTTTGAAAAATATGAGATTTATATTTCGACCACAAGTGCATGTTCGTCCAAAGCAGGTAAGCCAGCAGGAAGCCTAGTGGCTATGGGGATTCCTGTAAAAACTGCCCAGACAGCCGTTCGTATTAGTCTAGACGATGACAACGATATGGGACAAGTAGAGCAGTTTTTGACCATATTCAAACAGATTTATGATAAAACACAGAAAGTTAGGTAAGATTAGGTAAGATGGACTATTCAGAAATTATGGTTCGCCATGGTGAACTATCAACTAAAGGGAAGAATCGCATGCGATTCATTAACAAACTTAAAAACAATATTCAAGACGTACTGGCTCCTTTCCCAGCCATTACTGTCCGTTCAGATCGTGATAGGACCCATGTGTCTCTAAATGGCACAGATTATCAGCCTATTGTAGAAGCTTTAAAGCTGGTGTTTGGTGTTCAAGCTCTATCTCCTGTTTATAAACTTGAAAAAAGTGTCCCTCTTTTGGTAACAGCTGTTCAAGATATCATGACTTCTCTTTATCGTGATGGACTGACGTTTAAGATTGCCACTAAGCGTAGTGATCACGCGTTTGAATTGGATAGTCGTGAGCTTAACAGTCTTCTTGGTGGAGCTGTTTTTGAGGTTTTACCAAATATCCAAGCCCAGATGAAACATCCCGATGTGACTCTCAAAGTCGAAATTCGTGATGAAGCAGCTTACATTTCTTATGAAGAGATTAAGGGAGCAGGCGGGTTACCGGTAGGAACGTCAGGGAAAGGGATGCTGATGTTATCGGGCGGTATTGATTCACCAGTAGCTGGGTATTTAGCCCTTAAACGTGGCCTTGATATTGAAGTTGTTCATTTTGCTAGCCCTCCGTACACCAGTCCAGGTGCCTTGGCTAAAGCCCAAGACCTTACTCGTCGATTAACTCGTTTTGGTGGAAATATCCAATTTATCGAGGTTCCTTTTACAGAAATTCAAGAAGAAATTAAAAATAAGGCACCAGAGGCTTACCTTATGACATTAACCCGCCGCTTTATGATGCGCATCACAGATGCCATTCGTGAGCAACGTAAGGGTCTTGTTATTGTTAACGGTGAGAGCCTAGGTCAGGTTGCTAGTCAAACCCTTGAAAGCATGCAGGCCATTAATGCGGTAACATCAACTCCAATTATTAGACCAGTCGTGACAATGGATAAACTTGAAATTATCGAGATGGCTCAGGCGATTGATACTTTTGACATTTCTATTCAACCGTTCGAAGATTGCTGTACTATTTTTGCACCAGACCGTCCTAAAACCAACCCTAAACTAGGTAATGCTGAAAAATATGAAGAACGCTTTGATATTGATGGTCTTGTCCAGCGTGCTGTGTCAGGAATTGTTGTCACAGAAATCACACCTGAAATCGTCAATGATGAGGTTGAAAATCTCATTGATGCTTTACTTTAAAAGAAAAGATCAAGTGTAAATCTTTTAGTAGTCAGTAATGATACTATTGAAAAGCCTCTATAAGGGCTTTTTTGCTGCAATGAAGGAGGAAAATTTTGAGGCAAGATGTTATAATAGAGAAAAAGGAGGGTGTGTCTTGATTAAAACTATGCAATACAAAAAAACGATGGCAACAGTTGTTGCTCTTATCGTCGCACTTTTGCTATTTGGCTTGATTTATGATTTACTTGGGGTTCAAAAAAATGAGCTAGCAGCTCAAAAATCTGCTCAGCCAAAGGTCAAAACAGCGCGTGTTGTAGCTAATGGCGACATTTTAATTCATGATATTCTCTACATGAGTGCTAGAAAAGCTGACGATACCTATGATTTCACTCCTTATTTTGAATATGTTAAGGACTGGATTAGCGGTGCTGACTTAGCTATTGGAGATTATGAAGGGACCATTAGCCCAGATTATCCCTTAGCAGGCTATCCCTTATTCAATGCTCCAGAAGAGATTGCAGGTGCTCTGAAAAATACTGGCTATGATGTAGTCGATTTAGCCCATAATCATATCTTAGATTCCCAATTAGACGGTGCCCTTAACACTAAAAAGGTTTTTCATCAATTAGGTATAGACAGTATTGGCATCTATGACAAGGATCGTTCAAAAGAATCCTTCTTAATTAAAAATGTCAATGGTATCAAAATTGCAATTTTAGGTTATTCTTATGGTTATAACGGCATGGAGGCCACACTTAGCCAAGAAGACTATGAGAAACACATGTCTGATTTAGATGAAGCTAAGATAAAAAAAGAACTTCAGCTAGCTGAAAAAAAGGCTGACGTGACCATTGTTATGCCACAAATGGGAACAGAATATGCCTTAGAACCGACAGCAGAACAAAAAGAACTTTACCACAAAATGATTGATTGGGGAGCTGACGTCGTCCTAGGAGGCCATCCGCATGTTATTGAACCTTCAGAGACAGTTATAAAAGGTAGGCAAAAGAAATTCATTATTTACTCTATGGGAAATTTTATTTCAAATCAGCGGCTTGAAACCGTAGATGATATCTGGACTGAGCGTGGCCTATTGATGGACCTTACTTTTGAGAAAAAAGATAACAAAACAAAAATTAAAACAGTTGAGGCCCATCCAACCATGGTTTTAGCCAAAGGTAAAGGCATTGTGGGTAAAGAAGGTTTTGAACTATACAATTATCGAACAATGGTTTTAGAAGATTTTATCAAAGGTGGAAAATACCACGACAAGATTGATGAGGAAACCAAAGCAAAAGTAGCACTTGCCTATCAGGAAATTAATGATTTAGTTAACCTGAAATGGTAACGTTTGGTGGTTTAGCATCTAACGATAAAAAATAGAGATTAAACTTAATTTTTCCTTGATAAAAAGCAGTTATGGTGCTAAAATAGTAACGTTGACTAAATGCACATCCTGTGCAACCGCGCGAAAATCGTTGTCAAGTAGACCAAGTCTCACGATTCCAGGCGAGTCTTCACAGAGGGAAACCTCAAACAAAAATTTTATAGGAGGTGCATCATGAGCACATACGCAATCATCAAAACTGGTGGAAAACAAGTTAAAGTTGAAGTAGGTCAAGCAATCTACGTTGAGAAAATTGACGCTGAAGCTGGCGCAGAAGTCACTTTTAACGAAGTTGTTCTTGTAGGTGGTGACAAAACTGTAGTTGGTACTCCAGTTGTTGAAGGAGCTACTGTCGTTGGAACTGTTGAAAAACAAGGAAAACAAAAGAAAGTTGTAACTTTCAAATACAAACCTAAAAAAGGTAGCCACCGTAAACAAGGTCATCGTCAACCTTACACTAAAGTTGTCATCAACGCAATCAACGCTTAATTTACTAGCTTATGATTAAAGCAATTTTTACTCGCCAAAAAAATGGTCAACTGAGCAGTGTTACACTGACAGGTCATGCTGGTAGTGGTAAACATGGCTTTGATATTGTTTGTGCCTCTGTTAGTACTCTAGCCATTAACTTTGTTAATTCTCTTGAGGTGTTAGCAGATTGCCAAGCATTAGTAGATCTTAATGATGTTGAAGGTGGGTATATGGCTATTACAATACCACCACATGACAACAAGGAGGAAGTTCAATTATTATTTGAATCTTTTCTTCTAGGAATGACTAGTTTGGCGAAGGATTCTTCGAAATTTGTCAACACTCAGGTCATCTAAATTTAATTTAAGAGAGGAAACAACATTATGTTAAAAATGAATCTTGCTAACTTGCAACTTTTCGCCCACAAAAAAGGTGGAGGTTCTACATCAAACGGACGTGACTCACAAGCTAAACGCCTTGGTGCTAAAGCTGCTGACGGTCAAACTGTTTCAGGTGGATCAATCCTTTACCGTCAACGTGGAACTCATATCTACCCAGGTGTAAACGTAGGCCGTGGTGGAGATGACACACTTTTTGCTAAAGTTGAAGGTGTTGTACGTTTCGAACGTAAAGGACGCGATAAAAAACAAGTTTCTGTTTACCCAGTAGCTAAATAATTGTTTAACATCGCATTATATAAGGCTTTCCAGGTGTCTGGAAAGCCGATTTTTTTATTTTGCTACTCATTTGCTACCCATATTCTAAAAGCCGATGTAGGAAGAGAGCTTGTCAGCAGTTTTATCTTTTGAGGATTTAGTAACATGAGCGTAGATATTCATGGTAGTTTGGATAGTTTCACGACCAAGTGTATTGGATTTTCTTCTATCCTACTAAAGATTGTAGTTGCTTATTTAGAGCAATAGTTCTAATTGTAAAAAGTCAGCATAATAAAACAATGTCATAAGATGTTGTTATAACGGGCTTTATGGTATAATTAAGGATACTCATTTTAGGAAGGAAAGCAATGAATATTCAACAATTACGCTATGTGGTAGCCATCGCTAATAATGGAACTTTTCGAGAAGCTGCCTCTAAATTGTTTGTCAGTCAGCCTAGCTTATCAGTTTCTATCAAAGATTTAGAGGCGGAATTAGGGTTTCAAATTTTTAATCGGACTACTTCAGGAACAGTCTTGACAAGTCAAGGACTAGTTTTTTATGAGAAAGCTTTAGAAGTAGTCAAGTCTTTTGATTCTTTTGAAAAAACCTTTTCTCAAGCTGATCTGGATCAAAATGAATTTTCTATTGCTAGCCAACATTATGACTTTTTGCCACCTCTTATTACAGCTTTTTCGCAACAATACGATGGTCATCGTGTCTTTCGTATCTTTGAATCAACAACTATTCAAATTTTAGATGAAGTTGCTCAAGGAAACAGTGAAATTGGTATTATTTACTTGAATGTAGACAATCAAAAAGGTCTCTTTCAGCGGATGGATAAGCTGGGCTTAGAATATGTTTCTCTAATTCCTTTTACTACTCATATTTATCTTTCAAAAACGCATCCATTGGCTAATCGCGAAGCGCTTTATTTGAACGATATTCAAGGATTACCTGCGGTAAGGTTTACCCAAGAAAGGGACGAGTATTTGTATTATTCTGAAAATTTTGTGGATACTAGTGAATGCCCTCGTATTTATAATGTGTCAGATAGGGCAACCTTGAACGGTATTTTAGAGAGAACCAATGCCTTTGCGACAGGATCAGGTTTTCTCGATCATCGGAGTGTTAATGGGATTAAAGTGATACCTCTAGCTGATCATATTGACAATCAAATGATTTATGTCAAACGAAAAGATAAAAACCTTTCTGTTGCTGGGGCCACTTTTGTGACTATTTTAAAAGACTATTTTGATAAAAGAAGGAAGGCCTTAACATGAAAAAACGATTGTTTGTGCTTAGCTTGATCCTCCTTGTAGCTTTGGATCAACTTAGTAAATTTTGGATTGTTTCTCATATAGCGCTTGGAGAAGTGAAACCCTTTATCCCAGGTATCGTCAGCTTGACTTACTTGCAAAACAATGGGGCTGCCTTTTCCATATTGCAGGACCAGCAATGGTTCTTTGTTGTCATAACGGTTTTAGTTATCGGTTATGCTATTTATTACCTTGCTACTCATCCCCATTTAAATATCTGGAAACAATTAGCTCTCTTGCTTATTATTTCTGGTGGAATCGGGAATTTTATTGATCGTTTGCGTTTAGCTTACGTGATTGATATGATTCATTTAGACTTTGTGGATTTTGCCATTTTTAATGTGGCAGATTCATACCTTACCGTTGGTGTCATATTATTATTGATATGTTTATGGAAAGAAGAGGATTATGGAAATTAATGTGATAACATCGGGGCAACGCTTGGATAAGGCACTAGCTGATTTAAGTCCCCTGTCACGTGGTCAAGCCAATGACCAAATTAAGCAAGGCCTTGTTTTAGTTAATGGTCAGCAAAAAAAGGCTAAATATACGGTTCAAGCAGGAGATGTGATTTGTTTTGAACTCCCTAAAGAAGAAGTCTTAGAGTACCAAGCTCAGAATATTCCCTTGGACATTATCTATGAAGATGATGCTCTCGCCATTATTAACAAGCCACAGGGAATGGTAGTTCACCCTTCGGCGGGACACCCTTCAGGAACAATGGTTAATGCCTTGATGTATCATATCAAGGATTTGTCCTCAATCAATGGTGTGGTTCGTCCAGGAATTGTTCATCGGATTGATAAGGACACCTCCGGTCTCTTAATGGTAGCTAAAACAGATGCGGCTCATCAAGCCTTAGCAGAAGAATTGAAGGCTAAAAAATCTCTCAGAAAATACCTCGCCATTGTCCATGGAAACCTACCGAATGATCGCGGGATGATTGAAGCTCCTATAGGTCGTAGCGAAAAGGACCGTAAAAAACAGGCTGTTACTGCAAAAGGCAAAGAAGCAGTGACACGTTTTACAGTGCTAGAACGTTTTGGCGATTACAGTCTAGTGGAATTACAACTGGAAACTGGTCGAACGCACCAAATTCGTGTTCATATGGCCTATATTGGTCATCCTGTTGCTGGGGACCCTTTATATGGACCACGTAAGACACTATCAGGTCATGGCCAATTTCTTCATGCAAAAACATTGGGATTAACGCATCCTATGACAGGAAAAGAAATGATATTTACTGTTGAAGCTCCCGAAATTTTTCAAAAGGTGTTAAAGCTGCTAAGAAAAAAATAAACAGCGAGGAGTAGCCATTATTTTTAGTCTTATATCTTTGTGTAAAGTTTTTAACATTATAAAAAATACTAAAAAGCATTTACGATAAGCCAGGAAATATGAGAAGTCTTTTATGTTATTGGGATATGCAACATATCTGTTAGAGATCTTTATTTAAACTCCTTAAAGAAAAGAGATATTCCAAATAGATGCTAGGTATTGTCTTTTTTACTTGTTTTTCTTTTCTTTTTTTGCTATACTGATTGAAATAAAATATTCCTTTAAAACAGTCCTGTGAGGCTGTCAAGGAGACGGATTAAAAACATGCATCATGATACTTAATTGTGCTATATTTTGCTGAATCTCCTTGTTTCCAAGGAGATCTTTTTATTTGAATTTTTAGAGGAGGTTTCAACATGAAAACTAAGGAAATTGTTGATGACGTGACCATGAAACGCGCCATTACCCGTATTACTTATGAAATTATTGAACGTAATAAACAATTAGACAATGTGGTTTTGGCAGGCATCAAAACGAGAGGTGTTTTTCTAGCTCGTCGCATTCAAGAAAGACTGCATCAATTAGAAGGGTTGGATTTACCAATTGGTGAGTTAGACATCAAGCCTTTTAGAGATGACATGAGAGTTGAGGAAGACACAACTCTGATGTCAGTAGATATTACAGGCAAGGATGTGATTTTGATTGATGATGTGCTTTATACTGGTCGTACCATCCGCGCAGCCATCGATAACTTAGTGAGTTTAGGTCGACCAGCCCGTGTTAGTCTAGCTGTTTTGGTGGATCGTGGCCATCGGGAATTACCGATTCGCGCGGATTACGTTGGGAAAAATATTCCAACAAGCAGTGTAGAAGAAATTGTTGTTGAGGTTGTCGAAGTCGATGGCCGTGATCGTGTTAGCATTATTGACCCAACATAAGAAAGAGGTTTTACTGTGAAAGATGTCATTTATGATGTGGAAGAAGTGCCAAAGGCAGGTATGTTAGTTGGTTTGTCCTTTCAGCACTTATTTGCTATGTTTGGTGCGACTGTTCTGGTTCCCATTCTAGTTGGAATTGACCCATCAGTTGCTTTGTTATCTAGTGGTTTAGGAACCCTTGCCCACTTATCAGTGACCAAATTTAAAATTCCAGCCTACATGGGCTCAAGTTTTGCTTATATAGCAGCTATGCAGTTACTGATGAAGACAAATGGTATTGGTGCTGTAGCTCAAGGGGCTATGACAGGAGGTCTCGTTTACCTGATTGTAGCTTTGATTGTTAAAGCTATTGGCAATGATTGGATTGATAACATCTTACCACCGATTGTGGTTGGTCCGATTGTTATGGTCATTGGTCTAAGCCTAGCTTCTACAGCTGTTAATGATGTCATGCTAAAAAATGGGAACTATAATCTGACTTATCTTGTTATTGGGTTAGTCACCTTATTATCAGTTATTTTTTTCAATATTTATGGTAAGGGAATTGTTGCTATTGTACCGCTTTTATTAGGGCTATTAGTTGGTTATGTTGTAGCCCTTTTAGTGGGTGTTCTCACCGGTCAAGAAATTGTTGATTTTACCAATGTGGCTCAGGCCAAATGGTTTAGTATCCCATCAGTGGAAATTCCTTTCTTAACCTACGGGGTTAAATTCTACCCAAGTGCCATTTTAACTATGGCACCCATTGCCTTTGTTACAATGACAGAACATTTTGGACACATTATGGTCTTAAATAGTTTGACAAAAAGAGATTATTTCAAGGATCCAGGACTTGAAAAGACTTTAACTGGTGATGGTTTTGCGCAAATCATTGCCGGCTTCTTAGGGGCACCTCCGGTCACTTCTTATGGTGAAAACATCGGTGTAATGGCTTTGAATAAAATATTCTCGGTCTATGTTATTGCAGGTGCCGCAGTGATTGCCGCTCTCCTCAGTTTTATCGGTAAGGTATCAGCCTTAATTCAATCTATTCCAACACCAGTTATTGGAGGTATATCAGTTGCCTTGTTTGGTGTGATAGCTTCTAGCGGTTTGAAAATCTTGATTGAATCCAAAGTTGATATGGATAATAAGAAAAACTTATTGATTGCTAGTGTTATTTTGGTCTCTGGGATTGGAGGATTGATGCTTCAAGTAAATGGTCTTCAAATTTCAGGTGTCGCTTTCTCAACACTCCTTGGCATCATCTTATATCAGGTACTTCCTGAAAAATAGGAAGAATTGTTGTTAGACCACTTACATAGTCATCAGTCGTTAGTGATAAAGGGGATAATCATGTCAGTTGTAAATAATCGCGTTGCACTTACCAATTTAGTTTCAATGGAAGCATTAACCACCGAAGAAGTTTTAGGTCTTATCAACCGTGGTTCAGAATATAAGGCTGGTAAAGTTGTTATTTCGGATCATCAAAAGGATCTTGTTGCCAATTTATTCTTTGAAAACTCCACCCGAACCCATAAGTCTTTTGAAGTGGCTGAGAAGAAACTCGGCTTGACAGTTCTTGATTTCAATGCTGATGCAAGTGCGGTTAACAAGGGAGAAAGTTTGTATGATACTGTGTTAACCATGAGTGCACTTGGAACAGACATCTGTGTGATTCGTCACCCAGAAGATGATTATTACAAGGAATTAGTAGAAAGTCCAACTATTACAGCTTCCATTGTCAATGGAGGAGATGGTTCTGGACAACACCCGAGTCAATGTTTACTTGACTTATTAACCATCTATGAAGAATTTGGACGCTTTGAAGGCTTAAAGATTGCGATCGCTGGTGACTTAACTCACTCTAGGGTGGCAAAGTCCAACATGCAAATCCTCAAAAGATTAGGAGCAGAGCTTTATTTCTATGGACCTGAAGAATGGTATTCAGAAGCCTTTAATGCTTACGGCACTTATATTGCTATTGACCAGATTATTAAGGAATTGGATGTTCTTATGTTGCTGCGTGTACAGCACGAACGTCATGACGGCCATCAGAGTTTTTCAAAAGAAGGTTACCATCAAGCGTTTGGATTGACACAGGAACGTTACCAACAATTAAAAGATTCTGCTATTATTATGCATCCAGCTCCAGTTAATCGGGATGTGGAAATTGCAGATAGTTTGGTGGAAGCTCCTAAAGCGAGAATTGTATCTCAGATGGCTAATGGTGTCTTTGTTCGCATGGCTATTATTGAAGCCATTTTGAATGGTAGAAATAAAAACTCATGATGAAAGATTAAAGCATGTTTAGAAGGTAGGAAAAGGTAGGAAAATGACAAAACGATTACTTATTTTAGAAGACGGCACTATTTTTGAAGGAGAACCCTTTGGTGCTGATATTGATGTGACTGGTGAAATTGTCTTTAATACAGGAATGACAGGCTACCAAGAATCCATCACTGACCAATCCTACAATGGGCAAATTTTAACCTTTACCTATCCTTTGATTGGAAATTATGGGATTAATCGAGATGACTATGAGTCCATTTCACCCACCTGTAAAGGGGTTGTTGTGTCTGAAGTCAGTCGGTTGGCAAGTAATTGGCGCAAGCAAATGACGCTAGATGCGTTCTTGAAAATAAAAGGGATTCCAGGGATTTCGGGAATTGATACGAGAGCTTTGACCAAAATTATTCGGCAACACGGTACCATGAAAGCTACGATGGCAGATGATGGAGATAGTATCCAGCATTTAAAAGATCAACTGCGTGCAACAGTCTTACCGACTAACACCATTGAACAAGTGTCAACTAAAACAGCTTATCCTGCACCAGGGATCGGGAAAAATATTGTATTGGTTGATTTTGGTTTAAAACATTCTATTTTAAGAGAATTTTCTAAAAGACAATGTAATATCACCGTTGTCCCTTTCAACATCACTGCAGAAGAAGTGCTCCAACTAAATCCGGATGGCTTGATGCTATCTAATGGCCCAGGAAACCCAGAAGATTTGCCAGAGGCTTTAGACATGATTCGTGGGGTACAAGGTAAGATTCCTATTTTTGGTATTTGTATGGGACATCAACTCTTTAGTCTAGCAAATGGTGCTAAGACTTGTAAAATGACCTTTGGTCATCGTGGCTTTAACCATGCCGTTAGAGAAATTGCAACGGGAAGAATTGATTTTACCAGTCAAAACCATGGTTATGCCGTTGAACGTAGTAGTCTACCTGATACTTTAATGGTTACGCATGAAGACATTAACGATAAGACGGTCGAAGGAGTGAAACATAGAGATTTTCCAGCTTTTTCAGTCCAATTTCACCCTGATGCGGCTCCAGGACCTCATGATGCCAGCTACTTATTTGACGAATTTTTGGAAATGATTGATTCTTGGAGATGTACGAGTAAATAGTAAATCAGTTGCAATTTCACGACTATATCACCTCTTGTTACTCTATTTATTAACATTTACAGTAATATTATTTAATGTTGCTCTGTGAGGCAACAAATAGAGAAAGGAAGGCAAGGAGAACACAAGTAAATAATTTAGTAAAAAGTTAGGTTTTCAAAGAGATAAAGCTCTTATTGAGAAGTGCTGACTTTACCGCTTCTTGTGGTATTCTTGGTATCATTAATTATGCCAAAACGAAAAGATATTCAAAAAATCATGGTTATCGGGTCTGGCCCGATTATTATTGGACAAGCTGCTGAATTTGATTATGCAGGGACTCAGGCCTGTTTGGCTCTAAAAGAAGAAGGCTACAAAGTCATACTTGTTAATTCAAATCCTGCAACGATTATGACAGATAAAGAAATCGCTGATAAGGTATATATTGAGCCTTTGACTCTTGAATTTGTTAATCGTATCATTCGAAAAGAAAGGCCAGATGCCATACTGCCAACCTTAGGTGGCCAAACGGGCCTCAATATGGCAATGGCGTTATCTAAAGCTGGTATTCTTGATGATTTAGAGATTGAATTGTTAGGTACTAAGTTATCTGCGATTGATCAGGCAGAAGACAGAGACCTTTTCAAACAATTAATGCAAGAACTAGACCAACCCATTCCAGAATCTACAATTGTTAAAACAGTTGATGAAGCTGTTACATTTGCTAGAGATATCGGTTATCCAGTCATTGTGCGCCCAGCTTTTACTCTTGGTGGAACTGGTGGAGGAATATGTAGTAGTGAAGAAGAACTTTGTGAAATTACTGAAAACGGCCTAAAGTTATCACCAGTCACACAGTGTTTGATTGAACGCTCAATTGCTGGCTTCAAAGAAATTGAATACGAAGTAATGCGAGATAGTGCTGATAACGCGCTGGTTGTTTGTAATATGGAAAACTTTGATCCCGTAGGGATTCACACAGGAGATTCTATTGTATTTGCACCAACACAGACCCTTTCTGATATTGAAAATCAAATGTTACGTGATGCTAGTTTAAAAATAATTCGAGCTCTGAAAATTGAAGGTGGCTGTAACGTCCAGTTAGCACTAGATCCTTATAGTTTCAAATATTATGTTATTGAAGTAAATCCTAGAGTGTCTCGTTCCTCTGCCCTTGCTTCAAAAGCAACAGGTTATCCCATTGCCAAATTGGCTGCAAAGATTGCTGTTGGCCTAACACTTGATGAAATGATTAACCCTATCACAGGCACTACTTACGCTATGTTTGAACCTGCCCTTGATTACGTTGTTGCTAAAATTCCGCGTTTTCCGTTTGATAAATTTGAACATGGTGAACGCCAACTGGGAACTCAAATGAAAGCAACAGGTGAAGTCATGGCTATTGGCCGTAATTTGGAAGAGTCCTTACTAAAAGCCTGTCGTTCTTTAGAAATTGGTGTTTGCCATAATGAGATGACAAGTTTAAGTAACATTAGTGATGAAGAGTTAGTGACTAAAGTGATTAAAGCTCAAGATGATCGACTTTTTTACTTGTCAGAAGCAATACGACGAGGTTATAGTATCGAAGAACTTGAGAGCTTGACCAAGATTGATTTATTTTTCTTGGATAAATTACTTCATATTGTTGAAATAGAGCAAGAATTACAAATGCATGTTGACCATTTGGAAAGCCTCAAAAAAGCAAAGCGTTATGGATTTTCAGATCAAAAAATTGCAGAAATTTGGCAAAAGGATGAAAGTGATATCAGAGCGATGAGACATTCTCATAGCCTGTATCCTGTCTATAAAATGGTAGATACTTGTGCAGCTGAATTTGATGCTAAAACCCCTTATTTTTATTCAACATATGAGTTGGAAAATGAATCTGTTCAGTCGAATAAAGAATCAATTTTAGTTTTAGGTTCAGGCCCTATTCGTATTGGTCAAGGGGTTGAATTTGACTACGCAACGGTTCATTCTGTTAAAGCCATCCAAAAAGCTGGCTATGAAGCCATTATCATGAATTCAAATCCGGAGACTGTATCTACAGATTTTTCGGTATCAGATAAATTATATTTTGAACCGTTAACCTTTGAAGACGTCATGAATGTGATAGATTTAGAGCAGCCTAAGGGAGTAATAGTTCAGTTTGGAGGACAAACTGCTATTAACTTAGCACAAGCACTTTCTGAGGCGGGTGTTACAATATTAGGAACACAAGTAGAGGATTTGGATAGGGCTGAAGACAGAGATTTATTTGAAAAGGCGTTGAAAGAGCTTGGAATCCCACAACCACAAGGTCAAACGGCAACTAATGAAGAAGAAGCTTTAGAGGCAGCTAAAAAAATTGGTTTTCCAGTCTTAGTTAGACCTTCTTACGTACTTGGTGGCCGGGCTATGGAAATTGTTGAAAACAAAGAAGATCTTAGAGAATATATAAGAACAGCGGTTAAAGCAAGTCCTGAACATCCTATCTTAGTGGACTCTTATATTTTCGGTAAGGAGTGTGAAGTGGATGCCATTTCAGATGGAAAATCAGTCTTAATTCCTGGTATTATGGAGCACATCGAAAGAGCAGGTGTTCATTCAGGAGATTCAATGGCAGTTTATCCGCCACAGCAATTATCTAAGCAAATTCAAGAAACAATAGCTGAGTATACTAAACGTTTAGCCATTGGGTTAAATTGTATTGGTATGATGAATGTTCAATTTGTTATTAAAAATGAACAAGTTTATGTTATTGAAGTGAATCCACGCGCTAGTCGTACCGTACCTTTCTTATCAAAAGTAACAGGTATTCCGATGGCTCAGATTGCTACTAAGTTGATTTTAGGTCAAACATTAAAGGATCTAGGATATGAAGATGGTCTTTATCCCCAAAGTCCACTGGTGCATATCAAAGCGCCTGTGTTTTCATTTACAAAGTTGGCACAGGTTGATAGTCTTTTAGGTCCTGAAATGAAATCAACTGGAGAAGTAATGGGTTCGGATACTAGTCTTGAAAAAGCACTTTATAAAGCGTTTGAAGCCAATAATTCTCATTTATCAGAATTTGGTCAAATTGTCTTTACTATAGCAGATGATAGTAAGGCAGAAGCTCTAAGTCTAGCAAGACGATTTAAGGCGATTGGCTATCAAATTATGGCTACTCAAGGTACAGCAGCTTACTTTGCTGAGCAAGGCTTAAGCGCGTGTTTAGTTGGAAAAATTGGTGATGCTGCCAATGACATCCCGACACTCGTGCGACATGGTCACGTTCAGGCAATTGTTAATACAGTTGGAATTAAACGCACAGCTGATAAAGACGGACAGATGATTAGAAGTTCAGCTATTGAACAAGGAGTTCCTTTATTTACAGCTTTAGATACCGCAAAAGCTATGTTAACGGTTTTAGAAAGCAGATGCTTTAACATCGAAGCGATATAAAAATTAAAAAAATCATTTTTAAGAAAACTTAAAAATGATTTTTTTAGATTATAATGACAAAAGTTTCAGTAAGCTATTAATTTGTCATAGCATATAAGTCATTATCTTGTGGCTTGTTTTCGACTAAGGGCTAAGAATTTCTTGACAACAATATAAAAAGGTCATATACTTGTCTTATACAAATAGTACAAAAGAGGAGGATAGAAATGTCTAAAAGAGGAAAAATTAAAATAACAACGAAAACAAAGCTTATTACAGCTAGTGTTATAACGCTAGTATTAATTATAACTGGAATAGTCTTGTGGAAACAACAACGAAATACGCTAACAGCTGATATCGCTAAAGAACCTTACTCTACTGTTAGTGTAACTGAAGGGAGTATTGCTTCTTCGACTTTACTATCAGGTACTGTAAAGGCTTTATCAGAGGAATATATTTATTTTGATGCTAATAAAGGAAATGATGCAACTGTTACAGTTAAAGTAGGTGATCAGGTAACGCAGGGCCAGCAATTAGTTCAATATAATACAACAACAGCTCAGTCAGCTTATGATACTGCTGTTAGGAGTCTTAACAAGATTGGCCGACAAATTAATCATCTTAAAACATACGGAGTTCCTGCTGTTAGTACAGAAACTAATAGAGATGAAGCTACCGGTGAAGAGACGACAACAACAGTTCAACCATCAGCTCAGCAAAATGCTAATTATAAACAGCAGCTGCAAGATTTAAATGATGCTTATGCAGATGCACAAGCAGAAGTAAATAAAGCGCAGATAGCGTTAAATGATACAGTAGTTATCAGTAGTGTCTCTGGAACTGTTGTGGAAGTAAATAATGATATTGATCCTTCTTCAAAGAACAGTCAAACACTTGTTCACGTAGCAACCGAAGGACAGCTTCAGGTGAAAGGAACATTGACAGAGTATGATTTAGCAAACGTTAAGGTTGGTCAATCTGTAAAAATTAAGTCTAAAGTTTATTCTAATCAAGAATGGACTGGAAAAATATCATATGTTTCAAACTATCCAACTGAGTCTAATGCAGGTTCAACAACGCCAGCAGGTAGCACTGGAGCGGGAAGTTCTACAGGAGCTACCTATGATTACAAGATTGATATTATAAGTCCTCTCAACCAGCTTAAACAAGGCTTCACTGTTTCTGTTGAGGTTGTTAATGAAGCAAAACAGGCCTTAGTTCCTTTAACGGCTGTTATTAAGAAAGATAAAAAACACTATGTTTGGACTTATGATGATGCTACTGGCAAAGCCAAAAAAGTAGAGGTGACACTTGGAAACGCAGATGCACAACAACAAGAAATTCATAAAGGAGTAGCTGTTGGTGACATTGTTATTGCCAATCCAGATAAAAATATCAAACCGGATAAAAAACTAGAAGGGGTTATTTCAATAGGTACCAACACAAAACCGGAAAAAGATTCTCAATCAAAGAATAAAAAATCAGGGGTGGATAAATAGTGTCGCATGAAAAAAAACAATTAATGCAATTATCAAATATTGTGAAGAGCTATCAAAATGGGGATCAAGTTCTTAAAGTTTTGAAAGGTATTAATTTAACAGTATATGAGGGTGAATTTTTAGCTATTATGGGTCCGTCTGGTTCGGGAAAATCAACACTAATGAATATTATTGGTTTATTAGATCGTCCAACATCCGGAGATTACACATTACATAATACTAAAATAGAAATCCTTAATGATCGTGAATTAGCAAAAGTACGAAATGATGAAATCGGCTTTGTCTTTCAACAATTCTTTCTGTTAGCTAAATTAACTGCATTACAAAATGTTGAATTGCCTCTTATTTATGCTGGTGTAAACGTCTCAAAAAGACGTGAACAGGCTAAGCAATTTCTTGAAAAAGTAGGACTTGGACGACGTATCAAACATCTACCGTCAGAACTGTCAGGAGGTCAAAAGCAAAGGGTGGCTATCGCACGAGCTTTAGTAAATGACCCATCTATTATTTTAGCGGATGAACCAACAGGTGCACTAGATACTAAAACAGGTCAGCAAATTATGGAACTCTTGACAGAGTTAAACAAAGAAGGTAAAACAATTATTATGGTTACTCATGAACCAGAAATTGCTGATTTTGCAACTCGGAAAATTATTATTCGTGATGGTGATATCACAACGGATACTACAGCTAGTGTTGTTATTGACTAGGAGGAAAAATAATGGAAAATTGGAAATTCGCTCTTAGCTCAATTTGGGGGCATAAGATGCGCTCAATCCTGACAATGTTGGGAATTATCATCGGTGTAGCAGCAGTTGTGATTATTATGGGGTTGGGAAATGCTATGAAAAATAGTGTAACAAGCACATTTTCTAGCAAGCAAAAAGATATTCAACTCTATTTTCAAGAAAAAGGAGAAGAAGAAGACCTGTATGCCGGATTGCACACGCATGAAAATAATCACGAAGTGAAGCCAGAGTGGTTAGAACAAATTGTTAAAGATATCGATGGTATTGATTCTTATTACTTTACCAATTCTGCTACTTCTACTATTTCGTATGAAAAAAAGAAAGTAGACAATGCTTCGATCATAGGGGTAAGTAAAGATTATTTTAATATAAAAAACTATGATATCGTAGCTGGTCGTACACTAACAGATAATGATTATTCTAATTTTTCGCGTATCATTCTTTTAGATACAGTATTAGCCGATGACCTATTTGGCAAAGGTAATTATAAGTCAGCTTTAAATAAAGTGGTAAGTTTATCTGATAAAGATTATTTAGTTATTGGTGTTTATAAAACTGATCAGACGCCAGTTTCTTTTGATGGATTATCAGGCGGCGCTGTCATGGCGAATACTCAGGTAGCTTCAGAGTTTGGCACCAAAGAAATAGGATCTATCTACATTCATGTGAACGATATTCAAAACAGTATGAACTTAGGAAATCAAGCAGCTGATATGCTAACCAACATATCGCATATTAAAGATGGACAGTACGCTGTCCCTGATAATAGCAAAATCGTTGAAGAAATCAATAGTCAGTTCAGTATCATGACAACAGTCATAGGTTCAATTGCAGCGATCTCTCTTTTAGTGGGAGGAATTGGTGTTATGAATATTATGTTGGTATCTGTCACAGAGCGAACTAGAGAAATTGGTTTACGTAAAGCACTTGGTGCAACACGCCTGAAAATTTTATCACAATTTTTGATTGAATCCGTTGTTCTAACAGTTCTTGGAGGCTTGATAGGATTATTATTAGCTCAATTAAGTGTAGGGGCTTTAGGAAATGCGATGACATTAAAAGGAGCTTGTATTTCTCTTGATGTGGCCTTAATAGCAGTTTTATTTTCTGCCTCAATAGGTGTCTTTTTTGGAATGTTGCCAGCTAATAAAGCTAGTAAGTTAGATCCAATTGAGGCATTACGTTATGAATAGAATAGTTCGTATCAATTAATCTATAGACGCTGACTAGTTTAACGTCTGATTATACCTAGTTTTTGTATTAGCACAGTAGTTATATCATTGAAGTGTTAGTGCATTTTTTGAGGTGATAATATCTAGCAAAGCTATCATTGGTATGATGATGTGGATAGCGTATAAGTGATACATCTCTTATTTCTAGCTGAACTTCGGTTCGGCTAGGAAGTTGTCAGGCAATGAGTTGTTTAAAATAAAGGAGATTAGTTCAATGACATTTTTATCTGATTTGATATCATTAATGACAAAAATCAGATTATCTTGGGTAATAAAGGCGGGTATTTTTCAATTATTATTTGTAACGATTGCTAATATTGTCTTATCAGAATTTTTCTATTTTATATTAGACGTTACTGGTCAATATCATTTAGATAAAGACAATGTTGTGACTTTTTTAAAAAATCCTATAGCACTTGCTTTATTAGGTGCCTATTTATTTTTATTAGCTGCTTTTATTCACCTTGAGTTTTTTGCTCTATATCGAATTATTGCGGATCAAGAAATTAGTTTCTATCTTTTTAGAAAACAGTTTTCTTATTACCTAAGGGGGCTTTGGAAAACATTTTCTGGTTACCAATTATTACTTTTTTTGCTTTATATCCTATTGACTATTCCAGTCTTACATATTGGTTTATCTTCTGTGATTACTCAAAAGCTTTATCTTCCAGAATTTATTGTTGGGGAATTATCAAAGATAACTAGCACAAAGTACTTGCTTTATGGCAGTCTTATTCTTGTGTTTTACCTTAACCTAAGATTAGTATATTTTTTACCATTGATAGCAATCAACCATCGTACGGTTGCTCAAGCATGGAGAGAGAGTTGGCAAAAGACTAAAAAGAAACATGTATTGTTATGGATGAAACTTTTTGCAATCAATGGTCTTACGATTGTAGTCTTATCGCTAGCTATTTCCATGATTCTTATTTTTGTTGATATGTTTAATCCTAAGGGGAATAATATTATTGTTCAGCTGGGAGCTTTGACCTTTACATGGGAACTCATTTTTTTTACTACTATTTTTTTTAAACTCTGTTCAGCAATGATTTTAAAAGAGGCAATTGAACCACAAAAGCAATATGATGAGCCAAGAAGAAGTAATAAGGCATATGTTGTAATCTTTATCGTGGTTACAGTAGGTTTTGCTTATCAATCTCTTGAACGTTTAACTTTTTTTGACACATCTCACTCTAAGACAGTTATCGCGCATAGAGGACTTGTATCAGCAGGTGTAGAAAATTCTCTGGAAGCCCTTGAAGGTGCTAAGAAAGCAGGAAGTGATTATGTAGAACTGGATCTAATCTTGACTAAGGATAATCACTTTGTGGTGTCTCATGATAATCGATTGAAGCGTTTAGCTGGAGTAAATAAGACGATTCGCAACTTAACCTTAAAAGAAGTTGAACATCTAACGAGTCATCAAGGACATTTTTCAGGGCGTTTTGTTTCTTTTGACACTTTTTATCAAAAGGCTAAGAAGTTGAATATGCCATTACTTATTGAACTCAAGCCAATTGGTACAGAACCTGGAAATTATGTCGATTTGTTTTTAGAAACTTATCATCGACTTGGTATAAGCAAAGATAATAAAGTCATGTCTTTAGATTTAGAAGTAATAGAAGCTATCAAGAAAAAAAATCCATCAATTACGACTGGTTATATCATACCAATTCAATTTGGATTTTTTGGAGATGAATTTGTTGATTTCTATGTCATTGAAGACTTTTCTTATCGGTCTTATTTGTCGTCCCAAGCTTTTTGGAATAATAAAGAAATTTACGTTTGGACTATTAATGATCCCAAGCGCATAGAGCATTATCTCCTAAAGCCTATTCAGGGAATTATTACAGACCAACCAGCTTTAACTAATCAATTGATTAAAGACTTAAAACAAGATAATTCTTATTTTAGTCGATTAGTCAGAATTATTAGTAGTCTTTATTAAAGGTTTAAGGAAAGTGTCAAGAAAAAAACTTGACACTTTCTTTAAACTGAGTTATACTGTTTAACATAGGAATTTAGCGTAGCTGTATTTCTTATACATTACTAAAAGAAAAGAGACTATTTAAAAATGGCAGTAAAAATCCGTTTAACTCGTATGGGTTCTAAGAAAAAACCTTTCTACCGTATTAATGTTGCAGATTCACGTGCACCACGTGATGGTCGTTTTATCGAAACAGTTGGAACATACAACCCATTAGTGGCTGAAAATCAAATTACTATTAAAGAGGATCGTGTTCTTGAGTGGTTATCTAAAGGAGCGCAGCCTTCTGATACCGTTCGTAACATCTTGTCTAAAGCTGGTGTTATGGCTAAGTTCCACGACCAAAAATTCTCTAAATAATAACAGCCTATGGATACCATTGAAAATCTTATTATCGCTATTGTGAAACCTTTGATTTCACAACCAGATAATCTTACCATTAAAATTGAAGATACTCCTGACTTTTTAGAGTATCATCTTGACTTGGATGCTCAAGACATCGGTCGTGTTATCGGCAAAAAAGGTCGAACTATTACTGCGATAAGATCGATTGTCTACTCGGTTCCAACACTAGGAAAAAAAGTTCGCTTAGTTATTGATGAGAAATAATCACTAACTTGAGATGGATTGAAAAGCTTGTTGACTTAAAGTCAACAAGCTTTTTGAATAGCAAAAATCTTAATATTTCTGAAATGAAAAGATTAGATTTTTCTGTCTTTAACTAAAAAGAAGTTAAAGAATGGCTTAGCTGATTGCCTTTATAAGAGATTATACTGGTTTTTGATAGCTGCTGTCATGTAAAATAGCTACAATTCATCTTACGAGATAGTCTTTATTTTCCAACCTGCTGTTTGTTGTATGTTTATAGTTTCCTAAAAAATGCTCTCTCAGTTTTTTGGGGGGCATTCCTAAAATTAAGTATACTTAATTTTAGGAATGTTTATATTCTTTACATTCTGATGAAAATACAAATTATCCTAACATGATGTATTGAAAGGGGAAATAGTTTATGTTAGTATACTGATTAAGTGAAGCTGTAATGAGGCTTATACGATCAAAAAAGTTAGAGTAACTTTATAAAACAGTGGTGTTGAAGCAAGTTTAGCTTCTTCTCAGAAATAGATTATCTATAAAAAATCCCAAAAGTAGTTTGTTTCCAGTTAATGAACTTCTTTTGGGAAGGCTTTTTTGCTGATCGCCACTTCACTTGTATATCGGGAACATTCACGCTAAGATGTATAAGTTGAATCGTTTGTCTATGGCTTGATGAAAATTAATCAAAAGATAATGTTCAACTCTATAATTAGTACAAGCAAAATGAGATAGCTTATTCATTAGTAAGCATAAGATATAACAAGAGAAATTACCTTAAAACAGGAAGTACTAGAGTATTTAAAATAAGTGATAGACTTGGATATTATTAGGTCGACTAGTGTTCTTTTCAATAATTTAATATCGTTATTATTAGTATCAGCCAATCAAATGTGGATAAGTTGGCTTTTAGAAAGGTTTTACCACAATGAAGAAACATCTTAAAACAGTTGCCTTGACCCTCACTACAGTATCGGTAGTCACCCACAATCAGGAAGTTTTTAGTTTAGTCAAAGAGCCAATTCTTAAACAAACTCAAGCTTCTTCATCGATTTCTGGCGCTGACTACGCAGAAAGTAGCGGTAAAAGCAAGTTAAAGATTAATGAAACTTCTGGCCCTGTTGATGATACAGTCACTGACTTATTTTCGGATAAACGTACTACTCCTGAAAAAATAAAAGATAATCTTGCTAAAGGTCCGAGAGAACAAGAGTTAAAGGCAGTAACAGAGAATACAGAATCAGAAAAGCAGATCACTTCTGGATCTCAACTAGAACAATCAAAAGAGTCTCTTTCTTTAAATAAAACAGTGCCATCAACGTCTAATTGGGAGATTTGTGATTTTATTACTAAGGGGAATACCCTTGTTGGTCTTTCAAAATCAGGTGTTGAAAAGTTATCTCAAACTGATCATCTCGTATTGCCTAGTCAAGCAGCAGATGGAACTCAATTGATACAAGTAGCTAGTTTTGCTTTTACTCCAGATAAAAAGACGGCAATTGCAGAATATACCAGTAGGGCTGGAGAAAATGGGGAAATAAGCCAACTAGATGTGGATGGAAAAGAAATTATTAACGAAGGTGAGGTTTTTAATTCTTATCTACTAAAGAAGGTAACAATCCCAACTGGTTATAAACATATTGGTCAAGATGCTTTTGTGGACAATAAGAATATTGCTGAGGTTAATCTTCCTGAAAGCCTCGAGACTATTTCTGACTATGCTTTTGCTCACCTAGCTTTGAAACAGATCGATTTGCCAGATAATTTAAAAGCGATTGGAGAATTAGCTTTTTTTGATAATCAAATTACAGGTAAACTTTCTTTGCCACGTCAGTTAATGCGATTAGCAGAACGTGCTTTTAAATCAAACCATATCAAAACAATTGAGTTTAGAGGAAATAGTCTAAAAGTGATAGGGGAAGCTAGTTTTCAAGATAATGATCTGAGTCAACTAATGCTACCTGACGGTCTTGAAAAAATAGAATCAGAAGCTTTTACAGGAAATCCAGGAGATGATCACTACAATAACCGTGTTGTTTTGTGGACAAAATCTGGAAAAAATCCTTCTGGTCTTGCTACTGAAAATACCTATGTTAATCCTGATAAGTCACTATGGCAGGAAAGTCCTGAGATTGATTATACTAAATGGTTAGAGGAAGATTTTACCTATCAAAAAAATAGTGTTACAGGTTTTTCAAATAAAGGCTTACAAAAAGTAAAACGTAATAAAAACTTAGAAATTCCAAAACAGCACAATGGTGTTACTATTACTGAAATTGGTGATAATGCTTTTCGCAATGTTGATTTTCAAAATAAAACTTTACGTAAATATGATTTGGAAGAAGTAAAGCTTCCCTCAACTATTCGGAAAATAGGTGCTTTTGCTTTTCAATCTAATAACTTGAAATCTTTTGAAGCAAGTGACGATTTAGAAGAGATTAAAGAGGGAGCCTTTATGAATAATCGTATTGAAACCTTGGAATTAAAAGATAAATTAGTTACTATTGGTGATGCGGCTTTCCATATTAATCATATTTATGCCATTGTTCTTCCAGAATCTGTACAAGAAATAGGGCGTTCAGCATTTCGGCAAAATGGTGCAAATAATCTTATTTTTATGGGAAGTAAGGTTAAGACCTTAGGTGAGATGGCATTTTTATCAAATAGACTTGAACATCTGGATCTTTCTGAGCAAAAACAGTTAACAGAGATTCCTGTTCAAGCCTTTTCAGACAATGCCTTGAAAGAAGTATTATTACCAGCATCACTGAAAACGATTCGAGAAGAAGCCTTCAAAAAGAATCATTTAAAACAACTGGAAGTGGCATCTGCCTTGTCCCATATTGCTTTTAATGCTTTAGATGATAATGATGGTGATGAACAATTTGATAATAAAGTGGTTGTTAAAACGCATCATAATTCCTACGCACTAGCAGATGGTGAGCATTTTATCGTTGATCCAGATAAGTTATCTTCTACAATAGTAGACCTTGAAAAGATTTTAAAACTAATCGAAGGTTTAGATTATTCTACATTACGTCAGACTACTCAAACTCAGTTTAGAGACATGACTACTGCAGGTAAAGCGTTGTTGTCAAAATCTAACCTCCGACAAGGAGAAAAACAAAAATTCCTTCAAGAAGCACAATTTTTCCTTGGCCGCGTTGATTTGGATAAAGCCATAGCTAAAGCTGAGAAGGCTTTAGTGACCAAGAAGGCAACAAAGAATGGTCAGTTGCTTGAAAGAAGTATTAACAAAGCGGTATTAGCTTATAATAATAGCGCTATTAAAAAAGCTAATGTTAAGCGCTTGGAAAAAGAGTTAGACTTGCTAACAGGATTAGTTGAGGGAAAAGGACCATTAGCGCAAGCTACAATGGTACAAGGAGTTTATTTATTAAAGACGCCTTTGCCATTGCCAGAATATTATATCGGATTGAACGTTTATTTTGACAAGTCTGGAAAATTGATTTATGCACTTGATATGAGTGATACTATTGGCGAGGGACAAAAAGACGCTTATGGTAATCCTATATTAAATGTTGACGAGGATAATGAAGGTTATCATGCCTTGGCAGTTGCCACTTTAGCTGATTATGAGGGGCTCGACATCAAAACAATTTTAAATAGTAAGCTTAGTCAATTAACATCTATTCGTCAGGTACCGACTGCAGCCTATCATAGAGCCGGTATTTTCCAAGCTATCCAAAATGCAGCGGCAGAAGCAGAGCAGTTATTGCCTAAACCAGGTACGCACTCTGAGAAGTCAAGCTCAAGTGAATCTGCTAACTCTAAAGATAGAGGATTGCAATCAAACCCAAAAACGAATAGAGGACGACACTCTGCAATATTGCCTAGGACAGGGTCAAAAGGCAGCTTTGTCTATGGAATCTTAGGTTACACTAGCGTTGCTTTACTGTCACTAATAACTGCTATAAAAAAGAAAAAATATTAAATTGATTTAAGGAGAAAAAATGATAACACAAGAAATGAAAGATCTTATTAATAACCAATTAGCAATGGTTGCGACGGTTGATGCCAAAGGTCAACCCAATATTGGTCCAAAACGTTCTATGCGTCTCTGGGATGATAAAACATTTATTTATAATGAAAATACAGATGGTCAAACTCGTATTAACATTGAAGATAATGGGAAAATTGAAATTGCCTTTGTTGATCGTGAGCGCCTTTTAGGTTACAGGTTTGTAGGAACTGCTGAAATTCAAACAGAAGGTGCTTATTACGAAGCAGCGAAAAAATGGGCACAAGGACGCATGGGGGTACCAAAAGCAGTTGGTATTATTCATGTCGAGCGTATTTTTAATTTACAATCTGGTGCTAATGCAGGTAAAGAAATAAACAGTGAAAGTAACTAAAATTAACTGTAACAGTATTTAGGACCCTTATTTTAAACGCTAAAAAACAAGCATACTCTTTTTTACAGCATAGTGACTATGTTGTAAAAAGGGGTATGCTTATTAGGTGCTCTTAATATTTATAGATAACTGCACCTAATAAGTTTTCAATAGACTTATAGCACATTAATTGACTTCAATTAGTTGACTTCAATACTAGAAAGAGAAGAACAGTGATGTTGGTGTTCGTTTAAAGAAGTATCGATTTCCACAGTGACTGAGTTTATATTGTACCTTTGACAAATCAGTCTAATAGATTTTTTGCAATGTTTTTCAGTGGTAGATTCTCTCAAGCAGCAATGTATAGTTGCTCTATGATCAATACCATCCATCGACCAAACATTAAGCTGATTAACAGACACTATATGAGGAAGTTGGCTGAGTTCATGGTGCAAAGTGCAATAGTCTATAGAATCAGGAACACCATCTAAAAAAATGTTAGCAGTTGCTACTAACTTTGGAAGAGCTTTAGATAATATAAAAGAAGCAATGGCAATTGATAATAAAGGATCAAGAATGTACCAAGGTTTCCATTTTAAGATCAGTGACAGTATGATAATGGCTAACCACCCAAGGATATCTTCTAAAAAGTGAAGGCTTAATATTTCTTCATTTTTTGTCTGGTTAGAGTGAATGATGAAGCTAGCAAATCCATTGATTATAATTGCAAAAATAGCTAAAACGAACATACCGTCATAATTAACAATAGTAGGATGCCATAATTTTGGTATCGTTTCAATCATTACTAATAATGACCCGCTAATAAGTATTAGATTTGTCGTTAGCGCTCCTAAAAGGCTAAATCGCTTATAGCCTAGTGAAAAATTTGGACTCTCTTTTTTAACAGCCTTTCTTTCTAAGATAGCTGAGATACCAATAGCAATGGCATCTCCAAAATCGTGGACAGCATCTGCTAAAATAGCACCCGAAAAGAATAATGTCCCAAAAATAAATTCAATGAGGGAAAAACTAAGATTTAATATAAAAATAATGGTGACTTTTTTACTTGCTGGCATAATTTTCTCCTTTTGTTATACTGGTAATATGTATAGTAGAATGCTTTATTCTATTATCTAAAAGTTAAAATACAATTACTATAACCAAAAATGAGCACCTGTTCAATAGTGAACAACATTTAGAAAGTGTCCGATATGACAAAAGACAGACAAATCAAAAAAACAAAAACAGCTATCTATAGTGCTTTTATTGCTTTATTACAAAAAAAAGAATATTCGAAAATAACTGTTCGAGATATGATTACACTTGCTAATGTAGGGAGATCAACCTTTTATGCACATTATGAAAGCAAAGAAATGTTACTAAAAGAACTCTGTGAAGAACTTTTTCATCATTTGTTTAGGCAAAAAAGAAATGTGACTTTTGAGGACTATTTGGTACATATTTTAAAGCATTTTGAACAAAATAAAGACAGCATTGCGACGTTGTTACTTTCTAATGATCCCTATTTTTTATTAAGATTTAAAAACGAACTAGAACATGATGTTTACCCTAACTTGCGCTGCAAGTATATCGACAAAACGACTATTCCAGAAGTATTCCTAAAACAATTTGTTCTATCTAGTTTTATAGAAACCTTAAAATGGTGGCTCCATCAAAGGCAAAGGATGTCTGCAAATGAACTATTAAAGTATTATTTAGAGCTCATAAAATAATGACTAGTGAGTCATCTTGCCAAATTCAATTTTTTAATACAGACGGATTTTAACAATTTAACAGATAAAGACAAAACTGTAAGTGCAAAATAGACTATAACGTGATAAAATAATAGGTAATTTGGTTCTGAAAAAGAAGTGTCTATCAAACTTTAGAATCAAGAGAGGTCGCTAAAGTGACGTGAGATAAAGAGTTAACGATTTAGGAGCTACCATGGAATATTTTAATGTTGGAAAAATTGTCAACACGCAAGGCCTGCAAGGAGAGATGCGCGTGTTGTCTGTCAGTGATTTTGCTGAGGAACGCTTTAAAAAAGGCTCACAATTAGCTTTATTTGATGATAAAGATCGGTTTGTTCAAGAAGTGACAATTGTTAGTCACCGTAAACAAAAGCATTTTGATATTATCAAATTTAAAGACATGTATCATATTAATGCTATTGAAAAGTACAAGGGATACACTTTAAAGGTCTCAAAAGACAATCAAGGGGATTTACAAGAAGGAGAATTTTATTACCATCAGATTATTGGCATGGCTGTTTATGAAAAGGATGTCCTTATTGGACATGTTAAGGAAATCTTGCAGCCAGGTGCTAATGATGTTTGGATAGTGAAACGCCAAGGAAAACGAGACTTGCTCTTACCATATATTCCCCCAGTAGTTCTTAACGTAGATGTTCCTAACAAGCGCGTGGATGTTGAATTGATGGAAGGCTTAGACGATGAAGATTGATATTTTAACCCTTTTTCCTGAAATGTTTGCCCCTCTAGAGCATTCCATTGTAGGCAAGGCAAAAGAAAAAGGTCTGTTAGACATTCACTACCATAACTTTCGAGATTATGCTGAAAAAGCTCGTCATGTGGATGACGAACCCTATGGTGGGGGCCAAGGCATGTTATTGAGAGCGCAGCCCATTTTTGACACCATTGAACAGATTGAAGCCAAAAAACCAAGGATTATTCTTTTAGATCCAGCAGGTAAACCCTTTACTCAGGCTTATGCTGAAGAATTAGCTCTTGAGGAAGAGTTAATTTTTATTTGTGGTCATTATGAAGGTTATGATGAGCGGATTAAGACCTTGGTGACGGATGAAATTTCATTAGGCGACTTTGTATTAACAGGAGGTGAGTTGGCGGCCATGACTATGGTGGATGCGACCGTCAGGTTAATTCCACAGGTACTTGGGAAAGAAAGTAGCCATCAGGACGATTCTTTTTCATCAGGACTTTTAGAATACCCTCAATACACAAGACCTTATGATTATCGTGGTATGACAGTTCCAGATGTTCTAATGAGTGGTCATCACGAACGTATTCGCTTGTGGCGTCTAGAAGAAAGTCTCAAAAAAACTTATTTAAGGCGGCCAGATTTACTTGAACATTACAATTTTTCCGAGGAAGAGCGCAAGCTATTGGATAAGATTAAAGAAGCATTGGATCAAGGAGAAGATTAGTGAAAGATAAAGCATATGATATTACGATTATTGGTGGTGGTCCAATAGGTTTATTTGCAGCCTTTTATGCAGGTCTTAGGGGCGTAACAGTAAAGATTATTGAGAGTTTGTCAGAACTTGGTGGACAGCCTGCCATTCTTTATCCTGAGAAAATGATTTATGATATTCCAGCTTATCCATCTTTAACAGGTGTTGAGTTGACAGAAAATTTAATAAAACAATTGAGCCGTTTTGAAGATCGTACAACCATTTGTTTAAAAGAAGAAGTATTAACCTTTGACAAGGTTAAAGGTGGTTTTTCGATTAGGACTAATAAGGCAGAGCATTTTTCAAAAGCCATTATCATTGCTTGTGGAAATGGCGCTTTTGCACCAAGAACTTTAGGGTTAGAAAGTGAGGAAAACTTTGCTGATCATAACCTTTTTTATAATGTTCACCAGTTGGACCAGTTTGCGGGACAAAAAGTTGTGATTTGTGGTGGTGGAGATTCAGCAGTTGATTGGGCTTTGGCTTTAGAAGATATTGCTGAGAGTGTGACGGTTGTGCACCGTCGTGATGCTTTCAGAGCACATGAACACAGTGTGGAATTATTGAAAGCATCAACGGTCAACCTCTTAACACCTTATGTGCCAAAAGCATTGAAAGGAATTGGAAACCTGGCTGAAAAATTAGTTATTCAAAAAGTGAAAGAAGATGAAGTGTTAGAACTTGAATTGGACAGTCTTATTGTTAGTTTTGGTTTTTCAACTTCTAATAAGAATTTGAAAAATTGGAATCTCGACTATAAGCGTTCAAGTATTACTGTTTCACCACTTTTTCAAACAAGTCAAGAAGGTATTTTTGCCATTGGTGATGCAGCCGCTTATAATGGGAAAGTGGATTTGATTGCTACTGGTTTTGGCGAAGCACCAACAGCAGTTAATCAGGCCATTAACTATATTTATCCAGATCGAGATAACCGTGTGGTGCATTCAACCTCTTTAATTGACTAAGGGAGTCGGAAGTTTCAAGAGCAGTAGCAACAGCTAATATTCAGTTTGTCAGGAGAGGACAAATGGTTTTTACCTAAGTCTTCGTGACAAGTTTTATACTTTGTGATAAAATAGTCATTGTGAAAAAAGTGTGATGGTTTTCACAGATTAACACATTACAATGAAAAGGGGTCTATCATGACAACAACAGATAAAGAGACATTTAGTTCTTTTATGAATAAGGTCTTGGCTGGTACAGCGATTGCTATCGTTGTGGCACTCATTCCAAATGCTATTTTAGCGACTTTCTTAAAACCGCTTTTGCCAAATATGGCAGCTGCTGAATTTTTACACATTGTGCAAGTCTTCCAATTCTTCACGCCGATTATGGCTGGTTTCTTGATTGGGCAACAATTTAAGTTTAATCCTATGCAACAGTTGGCTGTTGGTGGAGCTGCTTATATCGGTTCTGGAGCCTGGGCTTATACAGAAGTCATTCAAAAAGGTGTGGCGACAGGAACATTCCAACTTAGAGGTATTGGGGACTTAATCAATATGATGATTACAGCTAGCCTTGCGGTTTTAGCTGTGAAATATTTTGGGAATAAATTTGGCTCTTTAACCATTATCTTGTTACCTATCACTATAGGAACTGGCGTAGGTTATATTGGTTGGAAATTTTTGCCTTATGTGTCTTACGTGACAACCCTGATCGGACAAGGGATTAATTCTTTTACAACCTTACAACCTATTTTAATGTCTATTTTAATTGCAGTTGCTTTCTCGCTTATCATTGTTAGTCCGATTTCAACTGTTGCAATCGGTTTAGCTATTGGGCTTAATGGAATGGCTGCGGGAGCAGCTTCTATGGGAATTGCATCGACAGCAGCAGTCTTAGTGTGGGCGACGCTTAAAGTTAATAAATCTGGTGTACCAATTGCTATCGCACTTGGGGCTATGAAAATGATGATGCCAAACTTCTTGAAACATCCTATCATGGCTATTCCGATGGTGTTCACTGCAGCAATTAGCTCATTAACAGTACCATTGTTTAATCTTGTTGGAACACCAGCTTCATCTGGTTTTGGCTTAGTTGGTGCAGTAGGTCCGATTGCTTCTTTAGCAGGTGGTAGCTCAATACTTATTATTATCCTTGCTTGGATCATTGTTCCGTTTGCGGTTGCTTTTGCGGCGCATAAGGTTTCTAAAGATATTCTAAAACTGTATAAAGAAGACATTTTCGTCTTTGAAGGCTAATAGGAGGAAAATATGTTAGTTTATATTGCTGGCTCAGGAGCCATGGGGTGCCGTTTTGGTTACCAAATTTCAAAAACAAATAACGATGTGATTTTGTTAGATAACTGGGAAGATCATATCAATGCCATTAAAGAAAACGGTTTAGTGGTGACAGGGGATGTGGAAGAAACAGTTAAGCTTCCTATTATGAAACCGACTGAAGCCACTCAAGAAGCCGATTTGATTATCTTGTTTACAAAAGCAATGCAGTTGCCACAAATGCTTCAAGACATTAAAGGCATTATTGGAAAAGAAACCAAAGTGCTTTGCCTTTTAAATGGTCTTGGACACGAAGACGTTATTCGTCAGTACATTCCAGAGCACAACATTTTGATGGGGGTCACTGTCTGGACTGCTGGTCTAGAAGGTCCTGGTCGTGCTCATCTTCAAGGTGTGGGAGCACTTAACTTACAAAGCATGGATCCAAGCAATCAAGAAGCTGGACACCAAGTGGCTGATTTGTTAAATGAAGCTAACTTGAATGCGACTTATGATGAGAATGTTGTGCCAAACATCTGGCGAAAAGCTTGCGTGAATGGTACCATGAACTCAACTTGTGCCCTTCTAGATTGTACAATTGGTGAATTATTTGCCAGTGAAGACGGTCTCAAAATGGTAAAAGAAATCATCCATGAGTTTGTTATCGTTGGTCAAGCAGAAGGTGTCGAACTAAACGAAGAAGAAATCACACAATATGTAATGGATACATCTGTTAAAGCTGCTCACCATTACCCATCAATGCACCAAGACCTTGTGCAAAATCACCGATTGACTGAAATTGATTTTATCAATGGTGCAGTCAATACCAAAGGTGAAAAGCTTGGTATCAATACTCCATACTGCCGTATGATTACAGAGCTAGTTCACGCTAAAGAAGCAGTGTTGAACATCCAATAAACGCTATCAAATCGTTATACTCAATATTATGGCTAAAGCTTTAATATTGAGTTTTTTGTTATGCTGATAGTATTTTTCTTAGGCGTCATTATTTGTGAGCCTAGATTATGAGTTAATAAAAGAAATAATAATTGGTAGAATTTGATAGATTTTGAAAGGTTATGCTTGACTTTTAGTTATAAAATAGTATAATAATTGTAAACGATTTCAGTTAGGGGTGGTTCTATCTTAAAATCAAAACGAAAACAATTAATCATGGCAAAGATCACTGAAGAAAACTATGTTTCTTTAGAGGATTTAATGCAATTACTCAACTCCTCTGAGTCTACTATCCGTAGAGATCTAGGAGAGTTGGAGCAAGAAGGACGGCTACATCGTGTTCATGGAGGTGCTGAACTTTTTCACTCTTTACAAGAGGAACTTTCGAACCAAGAAAAGTCTGTCAAAAACAGTCATATTAAAAAAGCTATTGCGCAAAGAGCCTCTCAGCTTATCTATGACAACGATGTGATCTTTATTGATGCTGGGACAACGACTGAATTTTTATTACCTTTTTTACAAGCTAAAAATTTAACTGTAGTTACTAATTCTATTCATCATGCTGCTAGATTAGTTGAACTCTCTATTGAGACGATTATTGTAGGGGGTTATGTCAAACAAACGACCGATGCCAGTATTGGTAACGTAGCTTTGGAACAGATTAGGCAGATGAATTTTGACAAGGCATTTCTTGGAATGAATGGTGTTGATGATTCTTACCTGACGACTCCTGATATGGAAGAAGCAGTTATTAAAAAAGCGGTTCTGTCAAATGCAAAATTAGCTTACATTTTAGTAGATGGCACTAAAATTGGTCAGGTATCGTTTGTAAAAGTAGCTCCTATTAATGATGTGACTATTATTACATTAGGAGGATCAGCAAGTATTCTTAAACAAATAAAGGAAAAGGCAAAGGTGATTGAATTATGATTTATACCGTGACCTTAAACCCTTCTATTGACTTTATTGTCAGAATTGACCAAATAAATCTTGGGTCAGTGAATCGCATGGCGAGTGATGATAAGTTTGCTGGAGGTAAAGGCATTAATGTGAGTCGCATCTTGCAACGTTTAGACATTGCTAGCACGGCGACAGGGTTCTTGGGTGGTTTTACAGGACGTTTTATCGAAGAAAGTTTGAGTGCAGAAGGCGTTAAAACTGATTTTGTAAAAGGTGATCAAGATACTCGAATCAATGTTAAAATCAAGTCACAAGAAGAGACCGAATTAAATGGTCAAGGACCTATCATTAGTCAGGAACAACTGGAGGATTTGAAAACTAAGCTTTCCCAGCTAACAGCAGAGGATACAGTTGTCTTTGCAGGTTCAGCGCCAGCTAATCTTGGCAATGCTGTTTATAAGGAATTACTTCCTTTAGTTAGGCAAAGCGGTGCTCAGGTGGTTTGTGATTTTGAAGGACAGACTTTAATAGATGCGCTTGCATATAATCCTCTGTTGGTTAAACCTAATAATCATGAACTAGAAGCTATTTTTGGTACGATTCTGACCAGTCTTGATGATGTTGAAACCTATGCCCGTCGTCTTTTAGAGATGGGTGCTCAAAACGTCATCATTTCAATGGCTGGTGATGGTGCTTTGCTGGTTACTAAAGAAGCGACTTATTTTGCTAAACCGATTAAGGGAGAAGTTAAAAATTCTGTCGGTGCTGGTGATTCGATGGTTGCTGGCTTTACAGGCGAATTTATGAAGAGTCAAAATCCAATAGAAGCCTTAAAATGGGGCGTGGCTTGTGGTACAGCGACGGCTTTCTCTGATGACTTGGCGACAATTGCATTTATTAAGGAAACATATCATAAAGTTGAGGTAGAAAAACGATGAAAATTCAAGATTTATTGAGAAAAGATATTATGATTCTCGATTTACAGGCTATTTCTAAAGAAGTTGCCATTGACGAGATGATTACTAAATTAGTTGAAAAAGATATTGTACATGATTTTGATGTCTTTAAAAAGAGTATCATGACACGTGAAGAACAAACATCAACAGGGCTTGGTGATGGGATTGCCATGCCTCATTCTAAAAATATTGTAGTAGATAAACCAGCGGTCTTGTTTGCGAAATCAAATAAAGGTGTGGATTACAAGGCTTTAGATGGTCAACCAACGGATCTCTTCTTTATGATTGCTGCGCCTCAAGGAGCAAATGATACTCACTTGGCTGCACTAGCAGAATTATCACAATACCTTTTGAAAGACGGCTTTGCTGATAAACTTCGTGCTGCAGCGACACCAGAAGCAGTCATTGCTGTTTTTGATGAAGCGTCAACAGCTAAAGAAGAAGTGGTTGCTCCAACAAGTGGTCAAGACTTTATCGTTGCTGTTACAGCTTGTCCGACAGGAATTGCTCACACTTATATGGCAGAAGAGGCTTTGAAAAAACAAGCTGCAGAAATGGGAGTAGCTATTAAAGTTGAAACAAACGGTGCTTCTGGTGTGGCTAATCGTTTAACCGCTGAAGATATTCAGAGAGCTAAAGGAGTTATTGTTGCAGCTGATAAAGCGGTTGAAATGGACCGTTTTGATGGTAAACAATTCATTGCTCGCCCTGTTGCAGATGGTATCAAGAAAAGTCAGGAATTGATTTCTTTGATTTTAAACAATGAAGGAAACACTTATCATGCTAAAAATGGAAAATCTGAAACAGCAGTATCAACTGAGAAAACAAGTTTAGGCGGTGCTTTCTATAAACACTTGATGGGCGGTGTCTCACAAATGTTGCCATTTGTTATTGGTGGCGGGATTATGATTGCTCTAGCATTTTTATTGGATAACATGCTTGGTGTGCCAAATGATCAGCTTGGAAGTCTTGGATCCTATCATGAAATAGCAGCTATTTTTATGAACATTGGTGGAGCAGCCTTTTCCTTCATGTTACCAGTACTAGCAGGTTATATCGCTTATTCTATTGCTGAAAAACCGGGCTTAGTAGCTGGTTTTGTGGCAGGTGCCATTGCCTCAAATGGTCTTGCTTTTGGTAAGGTACCATTTGCAGCAGGAGGAGAAGTGAGCTTGGGCTTAACGGGCGTGCCATCAGGTTTCCTTGGGGCGCTTGTGGGTGGTTTCCTTGCCGGTGGTGTTATTCTTGCCCTTCGTAAATTGTTGGCAGGCCTACCACGTTCTCTAGAAGGGGTTAAATCTATCCTCCTTTACCCATTACTTGGCGTCCTTGTCACTGGTTTCTTGATGCTTTTTGTCAATATTCCAATGGCAGCTATTAACACAGCCCTTAATGATTTCTTACAAGGTCTTTCAGGAAGCTCTGCTGTCCTTATGGGACTTCTTGTTGGTGGAATGATGGCTGTTGACATGGGTGGTCCTGTTAATAAGGCAGCTTATGTTTTTGGTACAGGAACTTTAGCAGCTACTGTGGCAAATGGTGGTTCGGTCGTTATGGCCGCTGTTATGGCAGGTGGTATGGTACCTCCTCTTGCTGTTTTTGTAGCCACTCTCTTGTTTAAAGATAAATTTACCAAAGAAGAACGTGAATCAGGCTTGACAAATATTGTTATGGGACTTTCATTCATCACCGAAGGAGCAATTCCGTTTGGTGCAGCTGACCCAGCACGTGCGATTCCTAGCTTTATCGCAGGTTCTGCCTTGACAGGAGCTCTTGTTGGTTTGGCTGGTATTAAATTAATGGCGCCACATGGTGGTATCTTCGTAATCGCTTTAACAAGCAATCCAATCTTATATCTTGTCTTTGTTGTGATTGGTGCCCTTGTATCAGGTATCTTATTTGGCGCTCTTCGCAAAAAAGCCTAAAAGGTAAAGAACTTTTTTCTTACTAAAACTAGAATCTGTCAAGGTTCTAGTTTTTTGCTATACTAGAGTTAAAGGATAAGAAATGAGGACCTTTGAAGGTGAAAAAAAGGAGAAGAAGGGCTAAATCATCAGTAAATCGACTTGTCTTAGGGTTAGTATTACTTAATCTGATTGTTAGTATGTGGACACTAAAATTGGGAAACCAGCGATTAGCTCCGTATGCGGATCACGAAACTCTGACATTTGTCAGGAAGATTAGTCATGCTGCTCAATCAGTCGCTCAAAAGAAACAGTTATACAGTTCGGTGATGATGGCTCAGGCCATTTTAGAATCCAATAATGGTAAGTCACAACTAAGTCAAAAACCTTATTATAATTTTTTCGGGATTAAGGGGAGCTATAAAGAACGGTCAGTCATTTTTCCAACTTTAGAAGACGATGGACAAGGGAATCTTTATCAAATTGATGCTGCTTTTCGTTCCTATGGGAGCCTGACAGCTTGTTTTTTAGATTACGCAAGAGTTTTGAATGATCCACTTTATGACAAAACCCACAAAAAGTTTTGGTCTCATTATCAAGATGCTACTGCAACCTTAACAGGCACTTACGCCACTGATACAACTTACCATACCAAATTAAATGAATTGATTGAATGGTATCAACTCACTAATTTTGATGGTCTAATGAAATAGTTATCCACAATTTTAAAAAAAATCAGAAGAAATATGTCGATTTCAAGACAAAAGTTATCAATCTCATTAAATTATCTGTGGAAAAGTTAATTTAAACGTTCGTGTGCTATAATAGAAACATAGAAAATGAATAAAAAAGGATATATGAATAATGACAAAAAAGAAAGGTAAGCTTGTACTTATCAGTCTTTTTGTTCTAGCAGCTTGTTTAGGAGCTTATAGTGCAATGAGACAATCTCATAAAACTTCAAACGTGTCAGCTGAGACTATCGCCAGTTCTTCAACCCGACATTTTATTGATGAAATTGGTCCAACTGCTAGTACTATTGGTCAAGAACGTGATCTTTATGCGTCTGTTATGATAGCACAAGCGATTTTAGAATCAAGTAATGGTAAATCAAGTCTAAGTCAAGCACCTTATTATAATTTTTTCGGTATTAAGGGTGCCTATAACGGTTCTTCTGTGACGATGTCAACTTGGGAAGATGATGGTAATGGCAATACCTATACGATTGATCAAGCCTTTAGAGCTTATCCAAGTATTGCAGACTCCCTTAATGACTACGCGGACTTGCTAAGTTCTAGCACTTATATAGGTGCTAGAAAATCAAACACGCTATCGTATCAAGATGCTACAGCAGCTCTAACTGGCTTATACGCTACAGACACCAGTTATAACTTAAAACTAAATAATATTATTGCAACCTATGGTTTGACGGCTTATGATGTTGCTAATAGCTCAGCTCAAGAAACTGGTCTAGCAACTTCGGGTTATGTTTGGAATGAATATCGTCGTAATTACACTGATGCGGAGACCCTAGCAGTTGATGAGGCTTGGGCTAAACGCATGACTTATTAATGTAACACTAACAACAATCTGCTTGCACTGACCCCAAAAAAGCTGGATACTCTATTTTAAGTAAAGGATTTAGTTCTGTATTGTACAGAACTAAATCCTTTTAGTTTTACTTTGATATGTTTATCGTTGTAATAATCAATGTCATTTGTAATCGCTTGTTCTAAGTCTTCTAGTGATTTATAGTTATTCTCATAACCATAGAACATTTCTGACTTTAAGATGCCAAAGAAAGATTCCATCATGCCATTGTCAGGACTGTTTCTTTTACGTGACATAGACGGACGAATTCCTTTAGAGTTTAGGAAATGATGATAATAGTTGTGTTGATATTGCCAACCTTGATCACTCTATCATATAGTTCCGTCATAGCATTTATTTGGAGATGCCTTTTTCCATTATTGGTTTAATGTGATTTAAGCAAGGTTATTAGCTAAATTTAATGCCAGACAAAAATACCCCAATTATTAGATTTTTTGTCTAACTTTTGGGGCGCAATTCAATCTGAGCAGTTTTAGATTTGGTATCAATGTTATTATAGGTCAATTGATCATATTTATCCAAAGCTTTTAGCTTATTTAGTCCAAAGATAAATATCAAAATGGCTGAAATCTTTCATATTTATAGTCTTATTGTCTTTATATTTTTTAAAGACATCAGATCTGGTGCTATTGGGTTTTGCGTCATATAAATTGATTTTTTCATGTTTCCTATTTTTACTGTGAATTTCTAAACTCCCCCTTATATAAGGAGACTTAGTCAAATAAATTTCTTTTGATTCCATCAAAAATTTTCTTATTTTAAAATCGAACTCTTGAATCGTAACAATATCCTTATCGATTTTTATAGGATTTATTAATGTTTTTGCTGTTGCCCATCTATAAAAAAATTCCCTGCAATAGTATTAGTCCTTAGAATACCATCATCTGTTGAAGGTAATCTTTCTTATTGATACGCTTTAATTGGTCTGATTCCAACTATCTTGCCCTGTTGAAAGTGTAAATAACCCTAGTACTTGAGCACCAATATTATCTTCTTTTATTTCTTTAGCAGAAATAGCTACTTTTCCAGCGGAATTAACACCAACAAAGTATTTCTTCATACCAATAGATGCATTACTATCAGAGTCTGTTACATAAATAGCTTTAAGGTTCCCGTTAGAATCAAAGTCAGCTCCCCACAGGTTTATAACATGGTTGATGCGTACGTTAGCGTAGGTGTGTGATAGGCCTAGAGCCTTGCCTTCGGTTAACTCTTTCTTAATGAGATCACTGATTTCTTTGAGATTTTTTTCTTTAAAATCATGACGACTTGTCAATAGCTTACTTTGATCACCTCTTGTAAATACGGCGTCAAAAATACCACCTCGGGGATCTTTACTACCTTCTTTTACTGGCGTTGGACCGTGGTTAGTTAGACTAAGGCGGTAGCCGTTAATGAACATATCAATTACATGATCAGGGAAAACTCCTAGGTGTTTAGTAGATAGATAAGGGAAAGCTTTTTCTTTAAAATATTCAAATAATTTACTATCTAGCTGGTGGTTTTTAGTGTCGATAGCTTCTTTTACGTCAAACATCTGTTCGCCATTGAAGTTTATTTTTTGCTTTTCTGGATGCTCTTCCAAATAACGTTTAATTTGGTCTTTGTTTTGATCGAACCACCAGTGAAGCATATTCCCTGCTGTGGCAGCCCCGCAAAGAAGATCGTCTTTTCCATTGAATGTTTTGGTAATATCATACCATCCTTGGTTAGCAACATAAGGAGCGTGAAAAACATCTTCACCTTGAGTGAAGTTTGCTGGAGGAGTAACTCCTTTGGTCCAAACGGAAGTAACGTGATAAGGTGTTACTTCCGAATATCTAATCTCTTGATTAGCAGAAAAACTATCTGCTATAACACCACGATCTACCGATAGAACAAATAAAGTCACTGCTGCCAATACTGCAGCTGAAGTTGAATAGCATCTTTTTCTCATAAGAATACCTTTTTCTATATAATTTTATGATAAATAAATTATATAATATAGACATATATTATTGCAAGTTCTTAAAATAATATTTAATTTTTTTAAATAATTTTTAATAAAATTAAACATGCGATTGCAATGGAGACAGCACAAGAGATACAGTAGTGGTTGTGCTTAAAAATGAACGGTTTTTTGATGATATGTTGCTGCATGAGGAAGTGAGCAATAGGAGAGCTGTGATAGAAGAAAGAGGGGAAGAAGCGTTGATGAAATTAGACAAATAAAAAAAGACCTCATCCAGAAGAGGTCGTGTATAACTGGGGACGATAGGTTCAATTGATAAAAAATCTTGTTAGCTTACGATCTATGTGGTTTTGAATGCCTTTAACTCAACATCGTTAATGGAGTTTGAGATAAAAAAATAAATCCAATAGTCTGGTACTTTCCTATTTTTTGTCTGTTAAAACGTTTTTATTTTATAATGGATAAAAGAAGAAGGGCGGAGCGATGATTAAGCCCTATGGGTTTAAGTATGGGTTAGTTGGAGAGGTTTTGCGGCGGATTGAACGCCTAGGGTTTACGTTTGAGCGATTAGAGCTAAGACAAGCTAGTTCGAAATACTTGGCTAAGCATGATGAGGCCTTGGTGATAAACCTTTTTATCCTGGACTTAAAACTTACCTGACCAGTGGTTCTGTTTTAATTGAGGTGCAGTACAAGACCACTAACGGGTGTTTTTTTGGTATAATGTCAGTATAAGGACGACTAAATATAAATAGGTGAAAAAATAGATATCTGTTCGAGAGATAGCACTGTTTAAAACGTTATGCGAAAATAGTAGTTTAGGGGCTACTTTAATAATTTTCAAATCTATGCTATAATGGATCATATTGATACCAAGGAGAATAAAAAATGCAATTAGTTCGTGAAAAAGAATTTGTCAACCAGTACCATTATGATGCTAGAAATTTAGAGTGGGAAAAAGAAAACGGAACACCAGAGACCAATTTTGAAGTGACTTTTCAGTTGATTGATAAAGATGAGCAGCAAAAAGAAACAGTAATTGTATCTGTATTGCAATTTGTTATTGTCAAAGAAGAATTTGTTATTAGTGGGGTCATCTCACAAATGGTTCGTATTTTAGATCGTTTAGTGGATAAACCAAGCGAATTTACGCAAGAGGAAGTTGAATCCTTAGCTGCTCCTTTGCTAGATATGGTTAAGCGATTGACTTATGAAGTCACAGAAATTGCCTTGGATCGTCCAGGTATTCATTTGGAGTTTAAAAATTAATGAAATTAGCAGTAATTACTGACAGTACAGCAACACTACCAACAGATCTGAAACAAGATAAAGCTATTTTTAGCCTTGATATACCAGTTATCATTGACGATGAGACCTATTTTGAAGGTCGAAATTTGAGTATAGATGATTTTTATCAAAAGATGGCTGACTCCCAAAATCTTCCCAAGACAAGTCAGCCAAGTTTATCTGAACTAGATAATCTTTTAGGACTTTTATCTTCTAAAGGTTATACACATGTTATTGGCTTGTTCTTAGCTGGAGGAATCTCAGGCTTTTGGCAAAATATTCAATTTTTAGCTGAAGAACATCCTGAGATTGAAATGGCATTTCCAGACAGTAAGATCACATCTGCTCCTTTAGGTAGTATGGTAAAAAATGTGCTAGATTGGTCACGTCAAGGAATGACATTTCAAGCTATTTTAAACAAGCTGCAAGAACAGATTGATGGGACGACAGCCTTTATTATGGTTGATGACCTTAATCATCTGGTTAAAGGCGGACGCCTGTCAAATGGGTCTGCTCTTCTTGGAAATCTTTTGAGTATTAAACCTATTTTACGCTTTGATGAAGAGGGAAAAATCGTTGTTTATGAAAAAGTGAGAACAGAAAAGAAAGCCATGAAACGCTTGGTTGAGATTTTAAATGACTTGATAGCAGACGGTCAGTATAATGTGTTTATTATTCACTCAAAAGCACAAGACAAAGCTGATTATTTGAAACGACTCTTACAAGACAGTGGTTATCAATATGACATTGAAGAGGTTCATTTTGGAGCGGTGATTGCTACTCATTTAGGAGAAGGAGCCATTGCATTTGGCGTAACACCGAGGCTTTAATTGTCGATTAGAAAAAATAGTTAATGGCAAGAATCACTAAAACAATAACAAAATGTGATAGAACCCAATTAGCCTAATCACACTTTAGATTGGGCTAGTTGGATGATAGGTTAGAAAACAACGTATGAAATTAATGACAATGCCTTCTGAGTTTCAGAAGGCTTTACCCATATTGACTAAAATAAAAGAAGCTGGTTATGAAGCCTATTTTGTGGGAGGAAGCGTCAGAGATGTTTTACTCGAGCGTCCCATTCATGATGTAGATATTGCAACTAGTTCCTATCCTGAAGAGACTAAAGCGATTTTTAACAGAACTGTCGATGTTGGCATTGAACATGGTACAGTGCTCGTGCTTGAAAATGGCGGTGAGTATGAAATTACAACCTTTAGGACAGAAGATATCTATGTTGATTATCGCCGTCCTAGTCAGGTTTCTTTTGTGCGCTCTTTAGAGGAAGACTTAAAACGAAGAGACTTTACCGTCAATGCCTTGGCCTTGGATGAAAATGGTCAAGTTATTGATAAATTTAGAGGACTCATTGATTTAAAGCAAAAACGGTTACGAGCAGTGGGTAAAGCAGAGGAACGTTTTGAAGAAGATGCACTACGCATTATGAGAGGCTTTCGATTTGCGGCGAGTCTGGATTTTGACATTGAAGCTATAACTTTTGAAGCTATGAGGAGCCATTCACCTCTATTGGAAAAGATTTCTGTGGAACGTTCTTTTACTGAATTTGATAAATTATTGATGGCACCGCACTGGCGAAAAGGGATTTCTGCCATGATTGCTTGTCAGGCTTACGACTATTTACCAGGCTTGAAGCAGCAGGAAGCAGGCTTGAATCATCTGATAGTTTCTTTGAAAGATAACTTTACCTTTAGTGATTATCACCAAGCTTGGGCTTATGTGATGATTAGTTTAGCCATTGAGGATCCTAAAAGCTTCCTAAAAGCATGGAAGACTTCAAATGATTTTCAGCGTTATGTCACAAAGTTGATTGCTCTTTATAGAATTCGTCAGGAAAGATCTTTTGAAAAATTGGATATTTACCAGTACGGCAAGAAAATGGCGAGTCTAGTGGAAGACCTCCGAAAAGCTCAAAGCTTATCCGTTGACATGGATCGTATTAATACTTTAGATCAGGCACTGGTTATTCATGACAAACACGATATCGTCCTTAATGGTTCTCACCTGATTAAGGATTTTGGGATGAAATCAGGTCCTCAGCTAGGGCTTATGCTTGAGAAAGTTGAATTAGCGATTGTAGAGGGGCGCCTAGATAATGATTTCACTACAATTGAAGCATTTGTTAGAGAGGAATTAGCAACATGAGCCATTTTTTGGTGGAGAAATTAACAAAAACGGTGGGAGATAAGACCGTCTTTCAAGATATTTCCTTTATTATTCATGACTTTGACCGTATTGGGATTATTGGGGTTAATGGAACAGGAAAAACAACTCTTTTAGATGTGTTGTCGGGAAGGCTTGGTTTTGACGGAGATCATTCACCATTTTCTAAAGCCAATGATTACAAAATCGCTTACTTAACACAAGACCCTGAATTTAACGATGCAGCTTCTGTTTTAGATACGGTATTATCAGCTGATGTTAAAGCTATTCAACTGATTCGTCAGTACGAACTATTGATGGCGAATTATACTGAGGATAAACAAGAAAGCTTAGAGTCCCTCATGTCTGAAATGGATCGATTAGATGCTTGGTCTATTGAAAGTGATGTCAAAACAGTCCTATCAAAATTAGGCATCACGGATTTGGAACAAAAAGTGGGAGACCTATCAGGTGGTATGAGAAGACGTGTCCAGTTAGCTCAAGTGTTGCTAGGAGCTGCTGACTTACTCTTGTTGGATGAGCCGACCAACCATCTCGATATTGACACCATCGCTTGGTTAACAACCTATCTCAAGACAGCTAAAAAAACCGTCCTTTTTATTACCCATGACCGTTATTTCCTTGATCATGTGGCTACCCGTATTTTTGAATTGGATAAAGCGGGACTGACAGAATATCAAGGCAATTACCAAGACTATGTGCGCTTAAAAGCAGAACAAGACGAACGAGATGCTGCTAATTTACACAAGAAGAAGCAACTCTATAAACAAGAATTAGCCTGGATGAGGACGCAACCACAGGCGCGTGCAACCAAACAGCAGGCTAGAATCAATCGTTTCAGTGACTTGAAAAAAGAAGTTCACCAAGACAGTTCTGCGGATAAATTGGAGATGACTTTCGAAACGAGCCGAATTGGGAAGAAGGTGATTCACTTTGAAGACCTTTCTTTTGCTTATGGCGACCGACAGTTGATTAAGGATTTTAACTTGATTATTCAAAATAAAGATCGTATTGGAATTGTTGGAGATAACGGCGTCGGAAAATCTACCCTGTTAAATATCATTAACGGTGATCTCAAACCAACTTCTGGGAAGCTTGATATTGGAGATACTATTCGTGTAGGTTATTTCTCTCAGCAGCTCAAAGATATGGATGAGACCAAACGGGTCATTAATTACCTTCAAGAAGTGGCTGATGAGGTTAAAACAAGTGTGGGAACAACGAGTATCAGTGAGCTTTTAGAACAATTTCTTTTTCCGAGATCAAGTCATGGCACGCTGATTGCTAAATTATCTGGTGGGGAGAAAAAACGGCTCTACTTGCTAAAACTGCTCATTGAAAAGCCAAATGTTCTTCTCCTTGATGAGCCAACAAATGATTTAGACATTGCCACCTTGAAGGTCTTAGAAAACTTTTTAGCTAACTTTGCAGGACCAGTCATTACGGTTAGTCACGATCGTTATTTCCTAGACAAAGTAGCTACTAAGATTTTAGCCTTTGAAGAAGGCGATATTCGTGTTTTTTATGGCAATTACAGTGATTACCTTGATGAAAAAGTTTTTGAAAAAGAAACAGTTGAGGCAGACTTAGCTAAAACAACAGTCACTGAAGAAGTGCCACTTCCTCAAAAAGAGGAAAGAAAGCGCATGTCCTACCTTGAAAAACAAGAATGGGCTCAGATAGAAGATAAAATAGCAACTATTGAGGCTAATATTGAAGAAATTGAAAACCAAATGTTAACTGTAGTTAGTGATTATGGCCAGTTAGCTCAATTACAAAAGGAACTCGATCAGCGCAATAATGATTTATTATTGGCGTATGAACGGTTTGAGTATTTGAGTGGACTAGACATATAAGTATACTATGGTAATGTTATGTTTATAATAAACAAGTGATAATAGAAAAGAAGGGCTCTTGCACTGAGCCCCAAAAGTTGGCTACTCTATTTGAAGTAAAGGATTTAGTTCTGTGTTGTAGAGGACTAAGTCCTTTTCGTTTTATTTTAATACGGTTATTGTTGCAATAATCGATAATAATAGTAGGTAGAACGAGTCAATTTAGCCGTTCTTAAAAGAAAATTTAATCAGAACTCGTCTTTGTCCATTCTTTATAATGGTTTTTTGTCTTCTTCTTTGCAGAGATGCTTCTTTCAAACGGAGTTCCCTCGGTTTTTTTAGCGCTAAATATCTAGCTTATCTTCATAGCTTAATGTCATACAAAAACACCCCAAACGTTAGATTTTTTTATCTAACGTTTGGGGTGTAGTTTACATTATGGCGCTTCTTTTCTATTATTACGTGAGGAAAAATCAAGTAAAAAAGTTAAGTCAACTGAAAAACTTGACAGAAATATTCAGAAAATTTATAATACTAACTATTAACAACATATCAGCTATTAAAGCATTTCAAACAGCAGGTGTTTTGTTTGGACCTATCAAGGCTGCAAATGCAAGAGAAAGCAGTATCTGGTTTGAAAATCTCACAAAGCAATAACTATCTCTCTTAGACATTTGAAGAAGCAGACAGTAAATTCGATAATATTGTGATGAGAACTTATTAACAATCTGCTGATGCAGGTCAATTTTTATTTGGTACTCATATTGCAGAATTTCATAAAGTTGCCCAAGATATCTTGAAATAAGGAATCACCTGATGTTTTAAACAGATGATACTAAGTCTATCATATGGTGATAATAGTCCATTGAACATGTAGTTTATGAATTAAAAAGAAGGTTTAAGGAGATAAGAATGATTAGAGAAATCATAACAGATCATTTTTTATTACAGCAAAAAGCGCAAGTCGCCAAGAAAGAAGATCTATGGATTGGCCAAGATTTACAAGATACCTTAGCCTTTTATAGACAGGAATGTCTTGGGATGGCTGCCAATATGATTGGTGAACAAAAGCGCATTGTTATTGTGAGTATGGGATTTATTGATTTGGTTATGTTTAATCCTGTGATGGTTTCTAAAAAGGGAATTTACCAAACTAAAGAATCTTGTTTGTCGTTATCTGGCTATCGCAAAACACAGCGGTATGATAAGATTACTGTTGAGTATTTGGACCATAATTGGCGACCAAAGCGATTAAGCTTAACAGGCTTAACTGCTCAAATATGCCAGCACGAATTAGATCATCTAGAAGGTATTTTAATTTAACAAAAAACCTAGAGTAGGACGCTTTAGGTTTTTTTGGCAAAGATGCCTGATTATATAAGGGTGATCGATTACTAGTAAACGCTAGGATTTCCTTTTTTTAATAAAAGCGTTTAGTCCACCTAAGCTTATCAAGGCAAGGATTGTCATAATAGGAGACATTTTATAATTGTCCCCTGTTATTGGAAGAGTGGAACTAGAGATAGTATTTTTGTTTGTTGTTGTTTCTTTTTTGCCAAGGCTGTTATTAGTGTTTTCAGTAGAAGTCAAAAGGTCTGAAATGACTTCACTAGACACTGTATTGCCATCACGATTTCTAAAAACCTTACTAATGATACTGTGTTTACCAGCACTATTAACTTTTGTCGAACTTTCAAGGTTTGAAGTTACATAATTTTTAACCCCTTTTATAGTAGCATTAACAGTTTTACCTGATGCTTCTAAATTTGTGATATATGTGATGAAAGCTTCAGTATCTGTGTTAATAGCTCCGATTAATTTAGCTTTTTTAAATGCTGAAAAGCCATCACCACCACCATAAAGAAAGTCGTTGACAACAACGGTGTAAGTAGTTGTTAAGTTAATTTCTTCACCATTGTCTTTATAAACCTTAACTATCTTGAAGGGGGTATCAGAGTTCTTAGGATCATTATCTGTATAAGTGTATGTTAAACCTGACATTTGAAGAAAATAGGTCTGGTTTTCATCGTATTGCTGATTTAGGACATCGTAAATGTGTTGACCAGTCATTTGAATGACTTGAAGGATATTACCAAATGGTTGTACAGCCTGTGCAGCTCCCCAGGTGATGGTCCGGTCATTTTTGACAACTAGGTCACTTCGAATACCACCATTATTGGTCATAGCAAAGTCAACAGTTGGAAAAGTTTTCTTAGCAATAGTAAGCTGAGCCGTTGTTGCTAAGTTACCGACAGGAGATTCTTTATCAATATTTTCTGTTTTAGAAATAGTTGAAGAATTAGTTGCAGTTCCGATTTTTCGTTCAGTAACTGTTTTAACAATATCATTAGCATGATTTATTATAGCTTTGATATCTGAATTTTCTGTTTTGATACCTGGTGCTACAGCAACAACATTTGCTGATGGAGTTTTAATAAAATCATTGGTATCAGTATCTAGCGTACCACGGACATCTGCATAAGCTTTTCCTTGAGAGAGGGCTTGAACGATACGTGTTTTACCGATAGTTCCATTAGTGTATTGATGATTATGTCCTGCAAAAATAATATCAATGCTATGTTCGGGATAGATTTGGTTCACTTTTTCCATAACCGTAGCCATTTCATGATCAACAACACCATCTTTACTTGTTGCAGGAACATGAGCTAAAACCACAATAGCATGAACATGTTGTTCTTGTAGTTCTTTAGCATATTTGGCAATGGTTTCAGCTACATCTAAAAATTGATAGTGTTCATAGTTTTGCTTTAAAACGAGATTTGGAATCTCTGTAGTCACAACACCAATGAAGCCAATCTTAACGATTTTGTCATTAATGGCTATGTCTTTTATAGCATAAGGTTTCCAACCATAGGGGATATCCTTGGTTTTTTTATCAATAACATTAGCAATGACGATGGTTTGATGCGAAGCTTCGTGCTCATATTGTTTGGTGATATCATTAATTGTTGATTCAGGATCAGGCGCTTGACCTGTCATGATACGGTTAAATTCATCTAGTCCTTCGTCAAATTCATGATTACCAAGAGTGCCATATTCAAATTTCATTTTGTTAAAGACTTTGACAGTAGGCTCATCTTGTAAAAGTGCAGAGTTAGCAGGACTGGCTCCGACCATATCTCCAGCTTGAACACGTATACTTGTTCCGTCTTGATTTGCTTGCTTGAAGTCTATCTCAGCGTCATCCATATAAGCACCTAATTGAGCAGCCGTCCCAGCATTTGGTATTTTACCACTTGGTGTGTAAGCTGTTCCGGTATTATCAAGAGCGCCGTGAAAATCATTGACGCCAAGGAATTGCACATCAACTTGATCTGCTTGAACATCTGTAACTAATAGAGTAAAACTAGTCAGGATACTCAATACACTACTTTTTAAAATAAAATATTTTTTCATAAAATCTCCTAATAAGTTAACGTAATCGTTATAGATCAAGTTTACTATGATTTTGTTTGTAATTCAATGGTATTTTTAAAAAATAACGTACAAAAAATATATGAAAGCGATTTAAAAACAAACGATACAGATCATTTGAAGTTATATAGTTAGAAATAAAGATAACCGATCATTGCAGAGATTTAAGCATTTGTTGAGAAAATTTGTTATAATAAGCGTATGAAAGAAAGACTAGAACATTATTCTACCAGCTCTATATATAGCGGATTTGAAGTGTACTTGCCGTTGGTACTACAGACAATAACAGATGTGATTATTGCTGAGAATATCAAAAGCAAAAAAGAAACGGGGTTTAAACTATACGAACACTTTACATCCCGTATTAAATCGGAAGCTTCGATGATTGAAAAATGTCAACGCAAACAGCTTCCTCTAACAAGCAAATCTGCGTTAAAAATCATTAAAGATAGTATCGGTATTCGCATTATTTGTGGTTTTATTGATGATATTTATCGGATGGTAGACTTGCTCAAAAGCATTCCTGGTATGTCAGTTAACACTGAAAAAGATTATATTTTAAATGCCAAGCCTAATGGCTATAGATCATATCATCTCATTTTGGAATTAGAAACACATTTTCCAGATATTTTAGGGGAAAAAAAAGGATGTTATTTTATAGAAGTGCAGTTGCGAACCATTGCTCAAGACTCTTGGGCTAGCTTGGAACATCAAATGAAGTACAAACATCAAGTTGCTAATGCAGAAATGATTACAAGAGAGTTAAAGCGTTGTGCAGACGAGTTGGCATCTTGTGATGTTACCATGCAAACCATTCGTCAATTGATTCAAGAAACGACGGAGGAAGAGTAACCATGAAAATTTTGTTAGCTGAAGACGAATGGCAGATGTCTAATGTTTTGACAACTGCCATGACTCATCAAGGTTATGACGTTGATGTGGTTTTTAACGGTCAAGAGGCAATTGATAAAGCCAAAGACAATGCATATGATATTATGATTTTAGATATCATGATGCCGATTAAGTCTGGCATTGAGGCTTTAAAGGAGATTCGCGCTTCAGGAAATTGCTCACATATTATTATGCTGACGGCTATGGCAGAAATTAATGACCGTGTTACCGGACTAGATGCGGGAGCTGATGATTATCTGACTAAACCTTTCTCATTAAAAGAACTTTTAGCTAGATTAAGGTCGATGGAAAGACGAGTAGAAAGTTTTACTCCTCAGGTATTACAATTTGCTGGTGTCACATTAAATATTAATGAGCAAGAATTGAGTGCCGGTAATGCTATACGATTAGCTTCTAAAGAAGGTAAATTAATGGCCTTTTTAATGTTAAATCAAGGAAAGTACTTGGATACTAAAACGCTTTACCAACATGTTTGGTCAGACCAAGAAGATTATGATACTTCTATTGTTTGGGTTTATATTTCTTATCTTCGTCAAAAATTATTAGCTATTCAAGCAAATGTCATTATTGCAGGTGATAAAGATACTAGCTATTGTTTATTAGAAAAATAGGAGGTGACATGTTTAATCGTATCCGCATTCGTTTTATCATGATTGCTTCTATTGCCATTTTTATTATTTTAAGTTCAATTGTTGGTATTATTAACACGGCACGCTGTTACCAAAGTCAACAAGAAATTAACCGTATTTTACATTTAATTTCCTCAAATAAAGGTAAATTACCTGGCACTACGGAAAGCTCTAAACGACTTGGAACGAAACTGTCTGAAGATAGCCTAAGCCAGTTTCGGTATTATAGTGTCATTTTTAATGCTAATGGACATCTACTTTCTTCTAATACTGCTAATATTTCAGCTTTAGATAGAGAAGAAGCCCAATATTTTGCTAGACTTTTTGCTAAGTCTGGGGAAGAAAAAGGCAGTTACCGTCACCAAGATAGTGTTTATTCGTACTTGATTACTCAGCTGCCAAATGAAGAAAAACTGGTTGTAATTTTAGATACTACCTTTTATTTTCGTAGTGTAGGAGATTTATTAGCTGTTTCAGTGATGTTGGCCTTTGGAGGATTTATCTTTTTTGTTGTTTTAGTGAGTCTTTTTTCCGGTATGGTCATCAAACCTTTTGTCCAAAATTATGAGAAGCAGCGTCGCTTTATTACTAATGCAGGCCACGAGTTAAAAACACCACTAGCCATTATCTCAGCCAATAATGAATTGGTCGAATTAATGACTGGAGAATCAGAATGGACCAAGAGTACAAGTGATCAGGTGAAGCGATTGACAGGCTTGATTAATCAAATGATTACTTTGGCTCGTTTGGAGGAACAGCCAGATGTGGTATTACATATGGTAGACTTTTCAGCTATTGCTCAAGATGCAGCTGAAGATTTTAAGAGTCTGGTTTTGAAAGATGGTAAACGTTTTGATTTGACGATTCAACCGAATATTATGATTAAAGCGGAGGAAAAGTCATTGTTTGAACTTGTGACAATTTTAGTTGATAATGCCAATAAATATTGTGATCCTAAAGGCTTGGTCAAGGTATCTTTAACCACTATTGGAAGAAGACGAAAACGAGCGAAATTAGAAGTTTCTAATACCTATTTGGAAGGAAAATCCATTGATTACAGCCGCTTCTTTGAACGCTTTTATCGCGAAGACGAATCCCATAATAGCAAAGAAAAAGGTTATGGAATTGGTTTATCTATGGCAGAAAGTATGGTTAAGTTATTTAAAGGAACGATAACTGTAAATTATAAAAACGATGCTATTGTTTTTACAGTGGTGATTTGACTTAAACATTTTTCAGTACCTTTAGCTAGTAATAATGTCTAGGTAAAGGTAATAAACGATGCTTAACCAGCCCATGAGGCTGGTTTTTAACGTTTAATTTAGTAGAAGAGTGATTAAAGAAGGTAGTTTGAAATAAGAAAATTTTTGTTATGATCTTAAAAAGAGTAGATAGTCTTTATTGTTAATTTCAGTGAAGAAATGATTTTAAAAAGATATATCATCGCATTTTCTAATCATTTAGTGTAAAATAGTAAGGTAAAAGTTTAGAAGAATTAGTAATGAAAAGACAAAAAATGAACGAAAACATTGGATATGGTAAGGCACACAGTAAGATCATTTTGATAGGTGAGCATGCTGTTGTGTATGGCTACCCAGCTATTGCTTTGCCTTTAACAGATATTGAGGTGGTTTGTCATATTTTTCCAGCTGATAAGCCATTGGTCTTTGATTTTTATGATACTCTATCAACAGCCATTTATGCTTCCTTGGATTATTTGCAGCGACTACAAGAACCAATTGCTTATGAGATTGTTTCACAAGTGCCACAAAAGCGTGGTATGGGGTCTTCGGCAGCCGTTTCTATTGCAGCTATTAGAGCCGTTTTTTCTTATTGTCAAGAACCCCTCTCGGATGATTTGTTGGAAATTTTAGTCAACAAGGCAGAAATTATTGCCCACACCAATCCTAGTGGTTTAGATGCCAAGACATGCCTTAGTGACCATGCCATTAAGTTTATCCGAAACATTGGCTTTGAAACTATCGAAATCGCCTTAAATGGTTATCTTATCATTGCAGATACAGGGATTCACGGTCATACACGTGAGGCCGTCAATAAGGTAGCACAGTTTGAGGAAACGAATTTGCCCTATCTGGCTAAACTAGGAGCTTTGACACAAGCCCTTGAAAGAGCGATTAACCAAAAAAATAAGGTGGCTATCGGTCAGCTCATGACACAAGCGCACTCTGCTTTAAAGGCCATTGGCGTTAGCATCAGTAAAGCTGACCAACTTGTGGAGGCTGCCCTAAGAGCAGGTGCTTTAGGCGCTAAGATGACAGGCGGTGGCTTGGGTGGCTGTATGATTGCCCTAGCAGATACCAAAGACATGGCCGAAAAAATCAGTCACAGATTAAAAGAAGAAGGAGCCGTAAACACGTGGATCCAAATGTTATAACCGTAACATCCTATGCTAACATTGCTATTATCAAATATTGGGGAAAAGAGAATCAAGCTAAGATGATTCCTTCGACCTCTAGCATTTCTTTGACTTTGGAAAACATGTTCACCACAACCAGCGTTTCCTTCTTACCAGATACTGCAACCAGTGATCAGTTTTACATTAACGGTATCTTGCAAAATGACGAAGAACATACCAAAATTTCTGCTATCATTGACCAATTTCGCCAACCTGGTCAGGCTTTTGTAAAGATGGAAACTCAAAATAATATGCCAACAGCTGCAGGTTTATCATCAAGTTCCAGTGGCTTATCAGCCTTGGTTAAAGCCTGTGACCAATTATTTGACACCCAGCTAGATCAGAAAGCTTTAGCTCAAAAGGCTAAGTTCGCCTCAGGATCATCTTCTCGTTCTTTTTTTGGCCCAGTCGCTGCTTGGGACAAAGATAGTGGTGCTATTTACAAGGTTGAGACTGACTTGAAAATGGCCATGATTATGCTGGTCTTAAATGCTGCGAAAAAGCCAATTTCTAGCCGAGAGGGCATGAAGTTATGCCGCGATACCTCAACTACATTTGATCAATGGGTAGAACAATCGGCAATCGATTACCAACATATGCTTACCTATCTCAAAACTAATAATTTTGAGAAAGTTGGTCAGTTAACAGAAGCTAATGCCTTGGCCATGCATGCCACGACAAAGACAGCCAATCCTCCTTTTTCTTACCTAACAAAAGAGTCTTACCAGGCTATGGAGGCTGTGAAAGAACTGCGTCAAGAAGGTTTTGCTTGTTATTTTACCATGGACGCAGGTCCAAATGTGAAGGTCCTATGTTTAGAAAAAGACTTGGCTCAACTAGCAGAACGACTTGGCAAGAACTACCGTATTATCGTTTCAAAAACAAAGGATTTACCAGATGTCTAATTATTGTGTGCAAACAGGTGGGAAACTATACCTCACAGGCGAATATGCTATCTTAACACCAGGACAAAAAGCCTTAATTCACTTTATTCCATTGATGATGACAGCAGAAATTAGCCCAGCAGCCCATATTCAATTAGCTTCAGATATGTTTTCCCATAAAGCGGGCATGACACCCGATGCCTCTTATGCACTGATTCAAGCAACGGTTAAAACCTTTGCTGATTATCTAGGACAGTCAATTGACCAACTGGAGCCATTTTCCCTAATTATAACGGGAAAAATGGAGCGCGATGGCAAAAAATTTGGCATTGGTTCAAGTGGTAGCGTCACCCTCTTAACCTTAAAGGCCTTATCGGCCTATTATCAGATTACTTTAACCCCAGAGTTACTCTTTAAACTAGCGGCTTATACCTTGCTTAAGCAAGGAGATAATGGGTCTATGGGGGATATTGCCTGTATCGCTTATCAGACTTTAGTCGCCTATACCTCCTTTGACCGAGAACAGGTCAGTAATTGGCTGCAGACCATGCCCTTAAAAAAACTTCTCGTCAAAGATTGGGGTTACCATATCCAAGTCATTCAACCAGCCCTGCCTTGTGACTTTTTGGTTGGCTGGACTAAAATACCTGCTATTTCAAGGCAGATGATTCAACAAGTGACAGCGAGCATTACCCCAGCTTTCTTAAGAACAAGTTACCAGCTAACGCAATCAGCTATGGTAGCTTTGCAAGAAGGTCATAAGGAAGAACTCAAGAAAAGTTTAGCAGGAGCAAGTCATCTCCTAAAAGAGCTTCATCCAGCTATCTACCATCCTAAGCTAGTAACCTTGGTAGCTGCTTGTCAGAAGCAAGATGCTGTTGCTAAATCTTCAGGTTCTGGTGGTGGAGATTGTGGCATCGCGCTTGCCTTTAATCAGGATGCTAGAGATACCCTTATTTCCAAATGGCAAGAAGCTGATATCGCATTACTTTATCAAGAAAGGTGGGGAGAGAATGACTAACCGTAAAGATGATCACATCAAATATGCTCTCAAGTACCAATCGCCTTATAATGCTTTTGATGACATAGAACTCATACACCATTCCTTACCTAGCTATGATTTGTCTGATATTGATCTCAGTACTCATTTTGCTGGGCAAGACTTCGACTTTCCCTTTTACATCAATGCCATGACAGGAGGAAGTCAAAAAGGCAAAGCTGTCAATGAAAAATTGGCCAAAGTAGCAGCAGCAACAGGGATTGTCATGGTGACAGGGTCTTATAGCGCTGCTTTAAAAAATCCTAACGACGATTCCTATCGTTTACATGAGGTGGCAGATAACTTGAAACTAGCCACGAATATTGGTCTAGATAAACCTGTGGCGCTAGGACAACAAACGGTTCAAGAAATGCAGCCCCTCTTTTTACAGGTTCATGTGAATGTGATGCAAGAGTTGCTGATGCCAGAGGGTGAGCGCGTCTTTCATACCTGGAAAAAACACCTCGCTGAATACGCTAGTCAAATACCAGTTCCTGTCATTCTCAAAGAAGTTGGTTTTGGCATGGATGTCAATAGTATCAAGCTAGCACATGACCTAGGCATTCAAACCTTTGATATTTCAGGTAGAGGAGGAACTTCATTTGCTTACATTGAAAATCAAAGAGGGGGAGACCGCTCTTACTTAAACGATTGGGGACAAACCACTGTTCAGTGCTTACTGAATGCACAAGGACTGATGGACCAAGTGGAAATCTTAGCTTCGGGTGGTGTCAGACACCCCTTGGACATGATTAAGTGTTTTGTCTTAGGAGCACGTGCAGTGGGACTCTCACGCACCGTTTTAGAATTGGTCGAAAAATACCCAACCGAGCGTGTGATTGCTATCGTTAATGGCTGGAAAGAAGAATTAAAAATCATTATGTGTGCTCTTGACTGTAAAACTATTAAAGAATTAAAGGGAGTCGACTACTTACTATATGGACGCTTGCAGCAGGTCAATTAGGCTTCATCACCTCTACAATAGTGTCACCTACTACAAAGATGATAGAGCTTTTTTAGAACATAATATAAAATATTTATAAATACCTCATCAAACTCAGAATAGAGTAGATGAGTAAATAGAGTATGTTATGGAGACTATTTCTAAGACTTGTATGTATAGAAATAAAGATTAAACACCCATGTAAACCAATTGTTTACATGGGTGTTTGCCTTATATTAGTTGTTTAAATCTAAGACTGTCTTAGCTGGGATAAGTAAAAATGTGCTTTTTCTAGATTTATTGGTTTATCAGCTAGTAAAGCATTAACTAAAGGAGCAATTTCGTCTTGGGTTGCCCCCGCCAAAAGAGCTAATGATTTCGCATGTAGTTTCATGTGACCAGCTTGGATGCCAGATGAGGTCAGAGCTTTTAGTGCAGCAAAGTTTTGAGCTAACCCCACAGATGCAATCAATTGGGCTAATGTTTTGGCATCAGGTTGATTAAGAAGATCATGTGCGATAGAAACAGTAGGGTTAAGCCCGATAGATCCCCCCTTACTAGCAATAGGCATAGGGAGGGTCATTTGGCCAAGCAGAACTTGTTTATCTTGGTCAAAATGCCACTGACTAAGTCCTTGATAGCTACCATTTCTTGAGGCATAAGCATGGGCCCCTGCTTCAATAGCACGCCAGTCATTTCCTGTGGCTATTACCACTGCATCAATGCCATTAAAAATACCTTTATTATGAGTAGTAGCCCGGTAAGGATCTACTTGAGCTAGTCGGCTGGCTAGCTCTATTTTTTGAGCTAACTGTAGGGATTTTGTTTTATCGTGATCTAAAAGGCGCACGGGAATCTCACAACTAGTAGTAACAAGCGACTCTGTTGCGTAATTAGATAAAATCGCCATTAGACAATGCCCCTTAGACAGTCTTGTTAAATCAGGAACAAGAGCTTCCATCATAGTATTGACCATATTTGCTCCCATAGCTTCTTGGGTATCAACAGTCAGATAGAAAATCAAAAATTCTCCTTTTTCTTCCAAATGAATGGTTCTAGCGCCTCCACCTCTTTTAACAATGGAAGGATAAGCTTTATTTGCCAATGCAATTAGCTTTTTTGTTTTATGAAGGATGGCGGCTTTAGCGTTATCTATTTGGTCGATATCGTAAAGAACAATTTGACCAATCATTTGTCGGTTTAGGGTTTGAGCTTTAAAACCACCTGAGCGTTTGATTAGTTTTGCTGCGAAAGATGCTGCAGCAACAACAGAAGGTTCTTCCGTGACAAAAGGCATCTGATAAGTTGAACCGTTGACAAGAAAATCAGGAGCTATGCTAAAGGGCAAAGCCAATCGTCCTAAGACATTTTCAGTCATTTGATTAGCTGTTTGGATAGGCAAAAGAACGTCTGTTTTGAGTTGATTTAAGTTTTCAGCATTAAGTAGTTTAAATTTTTCGATAAGTTGGAGGCGTTCTTCGAATGTTTTCTTTGAAAAACCGCTCCAGTTAAGATTAGTTTTTGTCATTGGTATGATAGATCCTTCGATGCTCCTTGATGGCTGTTAGAGCAAATTTTCCAGTTAAGTAAATGTCAAAATTGGCATTACCATTATCATCTAATTGGACTTGTTCGTAGAAAAGGTCTTCGTATTTAGAAACAGAAAGACGTGTTCGTTGATCCAGTAAAGCTTGTCGATTAGTCATTAACATTTTATCGTACCCAGCAACTAACTGACCGGAATAAAATTCACTTACGGCACCGGAACCATAGCTAAAAAAACCAATTTTATCTCCAGATTGTAATACTTTACTATTTTCAAGTAAAGATAACAATCCTAGATAAAGTGAGCCAGTATAAATATTTCCAATTTGTTTGCTATAACTAATAGAAGCTTGAAAGGCTTCTATTAGTTTTTCCCTGTGTTCAGGAGGTACTGTGTTATCCATAATGTTATTTAGACCTTTTAGGGCTAACTTGGGAAATGGAATATGGAAACAAACTGCAGCAAGATCAGATAACTGAAGGTTTTCTCTTTTCTGATAAGCTTGCCACGTGGTTTCTAAGCAATTGAGATATTGCTTGGTAGAGTAAATACCATCAACATAAGGTGTGAAACTATAGTTAGGCCTCCAAAAGTCCATAATATCCCTAGTTTGAGCCACATTATCTTCATTTAGAGCAAGAATACGAGGGTTAGCAGTTACCAAAAGAGCAATACTACCAGAGCCTTGAGTCGATTCCCCAGGAGATCCTACACCGTATCTAGCAATATCACTAGCAATAACAAGGACACGAGAATCTGGCTTAGAAGCCACATGCAGTTTAGCATAGTCTAGAGCAGCAGTTGCGCTATAGCAGGCTTGTTTTACTTCAAAGGAACGTGCAAAAGGCTGGATACCAACTAAGTGATGTACATAGATAGCTGATGCCTTTGACTGATCAGTACTCGATTCAGTTGCCAAAATAACCATATCAATCTTAGCTCGATCTTCGTCGGTTAAAATTTGATCTGCTGCAGAAGCAGCTAAAGTAATAATGTCTTCAGTGATTGGTGCCACACTAAAAGACTCAATGAGTAGCCCTTGACTAAATTTTGCTGGATCCACTTGGCGTGCAAGCGCTAAATCTTCCAATTTCAAGACATATTGACTGGTTGCAAAACCAATCTTATCAATTCCAATTGTCATATTTGTCCTTCTTTTAGTTATTTTTATAGTCTTACCCATTCTATCACATTTTACTGCAAAATTAGACTGATAAAGTTATTTGTTTTATCCTTTAATAGTTAAAATGTTCATGACCACATGAAGTTTTTCGAATGTTTATTTATTCTGGTATTTTTTGGTAAAATTAGTTAGAATAGTATGAAGTATGCTTACAGAAAGGTTATTAGAGATGACAAAAGCTGACCAGATTTTTAAAGCTAATATTCAAAAAATTATAAACGAAGGATCATTGAGTGAGCAAGCACGTCCTAAATATAAAGATGGTCGAACAGCTCATTCTAAGTATATTACTGGGGCGTTTGCTGAATATGATTTAGCTAAAGGAGAGTTTCCCATCACAACTTTACGACCCATTCCAATTAAATCTGCTATAAAGGAATTATTTTGGATATATCAAGATCAGTCTAACAGTTTAGATGTGCTAGAAGCTAAATATAATGTTCATTATTGGAATGAATGGGAAGTTGACCAGACACGTACTATTGGGCAACGTTATGGTGCTGTAGTCAAAAAACATGATATCATCTCAAAAATACTAAAGCAATTAGCAGAAAATCCTTGGAATCGTCGTAATGTCATTTCTCTCTGGGACTATGAAGCATTTGAGGAGACAAAAGGGTTGTTGCCATGTGCCTTTCAAATCATGTTTGATGTTAGACGTGTAGGGGAAGATCTTTATTTAGATGCTAGTTTGACGCAACGTTCTAATGACATATTAGTTGCTCATCACATCAATGCCATGCAATACGTTGCCTTGCAGATGATGATTGCTAAACATTTTGGATGGAAAATAGGTAAGTTCTTTTATTTTGTTAACAATTTACATATTTATGACAACCAATTTGATCAGGCTCAAGAATTGCTAAAACGACAGCCAGTTGCTAGTCAGCCTAAGCTTGTTTTAAATGTTCCAGATAGGACTAATTTCTTTGATATTAAACCAGATGATTTTGAATTACAAAATTATGATCCAGTGAAGCCTCAGTTGCACTTTGACCTTGCTATTTAAACTTTATTTAGATTTTTTGTGAGCATTTTGTTCATAAATTTGGTAAAATAAATAGAGTTTAAAATGAAGGAAATAATTAATGACAAAGGAAATTATTGCTATTTGGGCAGAGGATGAAGCAGGGCTTATTGGTGTTGCGGGTAAGTTACCATGGTATTTACCAAAAGAGTTAGAACATTTTAAAAAGACAACGCTACATCAAGCAATCTTAATGGGCCGTGTGACTTTTGAAGGAATGAATTGCAAAAGACTTCCTCAACGTCAAACCCTTGTCATGACAAGAAATAGAGATTATCAAGTAGATGAGGTGTTGACAATGACTAGTATTGAAAAAGTCTTGGAGTGGTACCATGCGCAGGATAAAACACTTTATATCATTGGTGGGAATAAGGTTTTAGAAGCGTTTAATGGTTATTTCGATCGTATCATAAAAACAGTTATCCATCATCGTTTTAAAGGAGATACCTACCGACCAAATCTAGATTTTAGTCATTTCACGCAAGAAAGCCAAACGTTCTATGCTCGAGACGCTAAAAATCCTTATGATTTTACCGTTACTGCTTTAAAACACAAATAGTCTGAGGAGATGATAAGCGATGCAACGTAGTATTTTTGGAGTATTTACGGCTTTTTTGTGCGTGATTTGTGTTCTTTGTGCCATTCCAGCTTTTAAAAAGAATCGTTATGGCTTAGCAAGTCTGTTCTTATTAAATGCGTTTACTAATCTGGTTAATAGTATTCACGCCTTCTATGGTACATTGTTTTGAGATGCGACTTGCAAAGACAGCACTGGTGAAGATTTAGCTATCAAGCAAGAATCACCAAAAACCAATACAACACATTGACTAATATTAAAATTCAGTAAAAGATAAGAGAAAGTAAGAGAATTATAAGAAATGGCAGGAAGTAGAACTAACGATATTAAAGTATACTGTTCATTTTGTGGTAAAAGCCAGGATGACGTTAAAAAAATTATCGCAGGAAATAATGTTTTCATCTGCAATGAATGCGTAGCTTTATCACAAGAAATTATAAAAGAAGAATTGGCTGAAGAAGTCCTTGCCGATTTGACAGAAGTTCCAAAACCAAAAGAGCTCCTTGATGTTTTAAATCAATATGTGGTTGGTCAAGATCGTGCTAAACGTGCTTTATCAGTTGCTGTGTACAATCATTATAAGCGTGTCTCGTTTACAGAAAGTCGTGATGACGATGATGTGGATTTACAAAAGTCCAACATTTTGATGATTGGACCAACAGGTTCAGGAAAAACCTTCTTAGCACAAACTCTGGCTAAAAGCCTCAATGTACCATTTGCTATTGCAGATGCAACTTCTTTGACTGAAGCAGGGTATGTTGGAGAAGATGTGGAAAATATTTTACTCAAACTGATTCAGGCTGCTGACTATAATGTCGAACGAGCAGAGCGTGGTATTATTTATGTTGATGAAATAGATAAGATTGCTAAAAAAGGTGAGAACGTATCTATCACACGTGATGTATCTGGTGAAGGTGTACAGCAAGCCCTTCTTAAAATTATTGAAGGTACGGTAGCAAGTGTTCCCCCACAAGGTGGGCGGAAGCACCCTAATCAAGAAATGATCCAAATTGATACAAAAAATATCTTGTTTATTGTTGGCGGGGCTTTTGATGGCATCGAGGAGATCGTTAAACAACGTTTAGGTGAAAAAGTTATTGGTTTTGGTCAAAACAGCCGTAAAATTGATGACAATGCTTCTTATATGCAAGAAATTATTTCAGAAGATATTCAAAAGTTTGGGCTTATTCCAGAATTTATTGGCCGCTTACCAGTTGTGGCAGCCCTTGAACAACTAAACACATCAGATTTGATTCAAATTTTGACAGAACCAAGAAATGCCCTGGTCAAGCAATATCAGGCTCTTCTTTCTTACGATGGCGTCGAATTGGCATTTGATAAGGAAGCCTTAGAAGCCATTGCCAATAAAGCCATTGAACGTAAGACAGGAGCACGTGGTCTTCGTTCTATTATCGAAGAAACGATGCTTGACATCATGTTTGAAATTCCAAGCCAAGAAGATGTCACAAAAGTGCGTATCACCAAGGCTGCTGTCGAAGGCAAGTCAAAACCCGTTTTAGAGACAGCTTAAGGAGAAATAATGGCTGAAGAACAAGTCTTAAATACCCATAACGCATCAATTTTATTGAGCGCTGCCAATAAATCTCATTACCCCCAAGATGATTTGCCAGAAATTGCCCTCGCTGGACGTTCAAATGTTGGTAAATCAAGTTTTATTAATACCATATTGGGGCGCAAAAATTTGGCAAGAACCTCAAGCAAGCCAGGAAAAACCCAACTATTAAATTTTTTCAATATTGATGACAAGCTTAGATTTGTGGATGTCCCTGGTTATGGCTATGCCAAGGTTTCTAAAAGTGAACGGGCCAAATGGGGAAAGATGATCGAAGAATACTTAACCAGCAGAGACAATCTGCGTGCAGTCGTGAGTTTGGTGGATTTACGTCATGCCCCTTCAAAAGAAGATATTCAGATGTATGACTTTTTGAAGTACTATGACATTCCTGTTATTGTTGTGGCAACCAAAGCAGATAAGATTCCTCGTGGCAAATGGAACAAACATGAGTCTGTGGTCAAGAAAGCTTTGAATTTTGACAAATCTGATACTTTTATAGTATTTTCTTCGGTAGAACGTATTGGTATCGATGATTCTTGGGATGCTATTTTAGAGCAGGTCTAGCGATAGGTGTTGATTTATCTATGCTAAAACATTCTCAGTAGAGGGTGTTTTTCTTATCGAAAACATAAAAAATCATAGTTAGGTTTACCGATTTTACTTGACGCCTTAATGATGACATGCTAGTATTTTATATTAAGGAGATGAGTCATGACACAAGTAGCCCAAGGGCGCTCTAAAGGAAAGTCATTGTTATGCCATCAATGCAATGCCCTTTTTGTATTTATTATTTTTCTTATCTTGCTTGCTGTACTTTTTGGTGTTCGATATCGTAATAGCTCTATTGAAGGTATCTGGCGAACAACAAGCATTGATCAGAAGTTAGGCGATGATTTTGCTAAACGTCTTACTGGTTTGCATCAGAGCCCTCTTATTGATGATAGTTTATTAACGTCATCTCAGATGATACTAACAGTTAAAAATAACAACGTTGACTTGAGTTTTAGTGTTCAAGTTGAACGAGACATTTTTGTCAAACGTTTAGCTGCTTATCACCAAAATGAATTATTAAAGACATTAAAGGAAAATCATTTAGTTGTTGGTGACTTGAGTAGTAAAGAACGCCAAATTATTGAGAATAGTATGCCAGCTAGCCATGAATTAGAAATGATTTTAGATCAAGCTTTTGAGAAATTAGCTTCTCAGATCGGAGGCAAATATAATCAAAAAACAGGACATTTATCTGCTGTTGTTCTCAAAGGAAAAGTTAATCGTATTTTGCACACCATTGATATCAAAGAAGAAGTAGCAGCGGGACATACTTCTTTTTCAAAAGGATTACTCACACCTAATGGTTATTTTGATTACACCAGATTTGGAAAGAAACTTGAGTTATTAGGCGATGAAAAAATTATTTTTAAAAAAGTGCTAAAAAAAAGTCCGTCAAGTGTATAACGTAGTCACAAGACGGATTTTTTCATGTTTTGAAAATTATTCAATTGAAGAAGTTTATTACTGATCGTTTTGCCTAATCACTAGTTGTCCTTCTTTTAGGATTGCCTGAAGTTTTTTGACTTCTGGATGGTCAAGATAATAATCAGTTATACGGTCACGAATTTCCTGTTCGATAATACGTCGTAATGGACGAGCTCCCATAGCGTGATTGTACCCTAAATCTATCAAATGAGCTTTAGCGTCATCAGTAATCGTTAAACTAATACCTTTTTTTGCGGTGGTTTGATTTACTTCAGCTAGCATTAAATCAACAATTTCTTCTAAACTTTCTTTTTGCAGATGATTAAATTTAATGATACTATTAAAACGGTTCAAAAACTCTGGTCTGAAATAAGGTGCAATGCGATCCATAATGTTAGACTCAGAAGTTTCCGTATCTTGTTGGCCAAAACCGGCATTTGATGTAGCAATAATAACGGTATTTTTAAAGTTAATAGTATTTCCTTGTCCATCTGTCAATCGTCCATCATCTAATACTTGTAGAAGAAGTGTAATAATTTGAGGATCAGCTTTTTCAATTTCATCTAGTAAGACAATAGCATAAGGGTTACGACGAACACGCTCAGTTAGGGTATTATTATTATCATCGTAGCCAACATAACCAGCCGTTGTCCCAATCAATTTTGACACAGCAGTGCGATCGTTATATTCGGACATATCAAGTCGAATAATAGCATCTTTGGAACCAAATAAATCAAGTGCTAATTGTTTAGCTAACTCTGTTTTACCAACACCAGTTGGACCCACAAAAAGGAAAGAACCTATTGGACGTTTACCATCATCAAAACCTGCCCGATTTCGTCGAATAGCACGTGCTACTGCTGCGACAGCCTCATCTTGTCCGATGACATGGCTTTTTAAGCGGCTGCTAATTCCTTTGAGCCTTTCTAAATCATTAGTCCCCATGTTAGAGACAGGAATACCAGTTAAGCGCTCTACAGACTCTGCGATATCATTGACTGTAGCAGTGACATTTTGGCTTTGGTTATGTTGCTCAATTTGCTTTTGTAATGTTTCAATCCGTGTTTTTGCTGCTAAAGCTTTTTCAAAGTCTTCTTTGGCGACAGCTTTTTCTTGACTCTCTTTTTGTTTAGCTATTTCAGTTTCGAGTGTTTTTAAGTCAGTGACCGGGTGTTGCGCAGCTAAATGAGCAGCTGTCATATCCAGTAAGTCAATTGCTTTATCTGGCAGGCTACGCTGTGGGATGTATTGAATAGAATAATCAACAGCAGCTTTTAGAACATTATCAGGAAGGGTAATATGGTGGTGTTGTTCATAAAGATTACGAATACCCATTAAAATGTGAAAAGTATCTTCAGCTGATGGTGCATTCACTTTAACTTCATTAAAGCGACGAGCAAGAGCAGCATTTTTTAAAATAGTATTGCGGTATTCGTCTTGAGTAGTAGCACCAATCAGTGTTAATTCTCCTCGTGACAAGGCTGGTTTAAGAATATCTGCAAGTCCCTTTGAGCCTGAATCACTGCTTGTGGCACCAGCACCAACTATTTGATGAATTTCATCAAAAAATAAGATGATATTCCCAGCTTCTTTTACTTCTTGAATCAAGTTTTGAATGGTCTCTTCAAAGGAACCACGATACTGTGTACCAGCTTCAAGACTAGAAATATCAATTGATACGATTTCCTTGTTTTTAATAGCAGCTGGGACATCTCCATTAACAATGGCTTGAGCTAAACCTTCAATGACTGCAGTTTTACCGACACCAGCATCTCCGACAAGGACAGGATTATTTTTAGTTCGTCGTGCCAAGATTTCAGCGGTATCTTGAATTTCTTTGTTACGACCAATGACGGGGTCAAGATGCCCTTGACGAGCTTCTTGTGTTAAGTTAGTTCCGAGTTGAGTCAATACACTATCAGCTTTAGGTGTTAACATTTGAGAATTTGTTGCTTTGGTTGTCGCTACAGGGAGTTGTCCTGTTTGACGATAGTGTTGGAATTCTTCGGGAGTTATTTCGCGACCGTTAACGAGATAGCGGGGATTTTCGCTACGATAACCACCCATGTTTGCCATTAATTGATTGAAAATATCATCCATATTTACAAAAGGATCTTTACCAGAAAAATGTGTCATATCAGTTACCTCGCAATAAAAAATAGACTATAAGATGTTTGTAAGCAGTCGCAGAATCGTTGTTAGGATTTCACATGATAGGAAATCCTTTGCTAATAAAATGATTCAGACATTATTTTTACTCATCTTATAGTATTATTATAATCAAAAGGTCAGTAAAGGTCAAACAAAAAACACTTGATTTTCAAAAAGCTAAATAAACACGAAAAGTAAGTGCTTATATGATGACTTTAGAATAAATCATAAGTTTTAAAAAGATCATCCTATTCTATAGCACTTAGGCTGTCAATGAGAGAAAAACAAATGTTTTCATTAACAAGTTGGCGCTTTCATGGTATAATAAAGTGCTAAGACGCAATTCTATTATAAGGGGGAATCATGGAAGCACTCAAAAAAATTGCCGGTGTTACCGCTGCGCAATATGTGACTGATGGCATGACCATTGGGCTTGGAACTGGGTCAACGGCTTACTATTTTGTTGAGGAAATTGGCCGTCGCGTAAAGCAAGAAGGACTGCAAGTGGTTGGTGTGACTACGTCAAGTGTGACTAGCAAGCAAGCAGAAGTCTTGGGCATTCCTTTAAAATCGATAGATGATATTGATAGCATTGACCTCACCGTAGATGGTGCTGATGAAGTGGATAAGAATTTCAATGGAATCAAGGGTGGCGGCGCAGCCTTACTAATGGAAAAAATTGTTGCAACACCAACAAAAGAATACATCTGGGTTGTTGATGCTTCTAAAATGGTAGAGCATCTGGGTGCCTTTAAGTTACCAGTCGAAGTCGTTCAATATGGTGCTGATCGTTTGTTCCGTGTCTTTGAAAAAGCTGGTTACAAACCGTCTTTTCGTATGAAAGGTGATAGTCGTTTGGTGACAGACATGCAAAACTATATTATTGATCTTGATTTGGGTTGTATTAAAGATCCTGTTGCTTTTGGTCACCTGCTAGATGGAACAGTTGGTGTTGTGGAACACGGTCTCTTTAATGGTATGGTTGATAAGGTGATTGTTGCTAGTAAAGACGGCGTTACTGTTTTAGAAGCGCCTACAGCAGGCTAGTCTTAGCATATAACAGCGTTAATATATTTTATAGGTATTGGGGAGTCAACCGTAACCTCCCCTAGATTGGAGACTTATGTCAAAATTTAATCGTATTCACTTGGTTGTTTTAGACTCTGTCGGTATTGGTGCAGCACCAGATGCTGACAAATTCTTTAATGCTGGTGTAGCTGATACAGATTCTGACACCCTCGGTCATATTTCAGAAGCAGCAGGCTTATCGGTTCCAAATATGGCAAAAATTGGACTTGGAAACATTTCTCGTCCAATACCACTAAAAACTGTTCCAACAGAAGACAATCCTACTGGTTACGTGACCAAATTGGAAGAAGTATCTCTTGGAAAAGATACCATGACAGGCCATTGGGAAATTATGGGCTTGAACATTACGGAACCTTTTGACACTTTCTGGAATGGTTTCCCAGAAGAGATTTTAACTAAGATTGAAGAATTCTCAGGCCGCAAAATCATTCGCGAGGCCAACAAACCTTATTCAGGAACTGCGGTTATTGATGATTTTGGTCCGCGTCAAATGGAAACAGGTGAGTTGATTGTTTACACCTCAGCAGACCCAGTGCTTCAAATTGCAGCCCATGAAGACATTATTCCTGTGGAAGAGCTTTACAAGATTTGTGAATATGCTCGCTCCATCACGCTTGAACGCCCTGCCCTTTTAGGCCGTATTATTGCGCGTCCTTATGTAGGCGACCCAGGAAACTTTACACGTACGGCTAACCGTCATGACTATGCAGTGTCTCCTTTCCAAGATACCGTTTTGAACAAACTGGCTGACGCAGGTGTCCCAACTTATGCCGTTGGTAAGATTAATGACATCTTTAATGGTTCAGGTATTACAAACGACATGGGACATAATAAGTCGAACAGCCATGGTATTGACACGCTTATTAAGACTCTTCAATTACCTGAGTTTACTAAGGGATTCTCCTTTACTAACCTCGTTGATTTTGATGCCAACTTTGGTCATCGTCGTGACCCAGAGGGTTATCGCGACTGCTTGCATGAATTTGACAATCGCCTACCTGAAATCATCGCAAATATGAAAGAAGACGATTTGCTTCTCATCACTGCTGACCATGGTAATGACCCAACCTATGCAGGCACCGACCACACTCGTGAATACATTCCATTGCTTGCCTACTCTGTATCCTTTACTGGAAATGGTCTTATTCCACAAGGGCATTTTGCGGATATTTCAGCAACTGTTGCAGAAAATTTTGGAGTTGATACAGCCATGATTGGGGAGTCATTCCTTAGTCACTTAAAATAAGAAAGTTAGTAATTGATAATGGAAGAAATCACGATTTATCATAATCCAAACTGTGGCACTTCACGTAATGTTCTTGCCATGATTCGCCATGCAGGTATTGAGCCTACTATTATTGAGTATTTGCAGACGCCACCTAATCGGGAGACTTTAATTGAGCTCTTACAATCGATGGGAATCTCTGCAAGAGAACTCTTGCGAACCAATGTTCCTGAATTTGAGGCTTATGGATTAGCAAATCAAGCAGTAGCTGAGAAAGACATTATTAATGCCATGTTGGCGGATCCAATTTTGATCAATCGTCCTATTGTTGTGACTCGCAAAGGAGTAAAACTTTGCCGTCCTTCTGAGACCTTACTGGATATTCTTCCTGTTCCCCTGCCTAGTCCTTATATTAAAGAGGATGGCGAGAGTGTGAACCCTATTGAGGTAAAAGGAGAAAAAGATGTCATTGATGACTAAAATTAACGAAACAAAAGACTTTTTAGTTACTAAAGGAATTGAAACTCCAGAATTTGGATTAATTCTGGGTTCAGGCCTTGGTGAACTTGCTGAAGAAGTAGAAAATGCTATTGTTATTGATTATGCAGATATTCCAAACTGGGGCAAGTCAACGGTTGTTGGCCATGCTGGAAAGTTAGTTTACGGAGATTTAGCTGGCCGTAAAGTGCTCGCCTTACAAGGACGTTTCCATTTTTACGAAGGAAATCCGCTTGAAGTGGTGACTTTCCCTGTTCGTGTCATGAAAGCTCTGGGATGTGAAGGCGTTCTTGTCACAAATGCAGCTGGTGGTATCGGCTACGGCCCAGGTACCTTGATGGCAATCACAGACCATATCAATATGACCGGAAATAACCCACTAATCGGTGAAAACTTGGACGAGTTTGGTCCACGCTTTCCTGATATGTCTGATGCCTATACTAAGGTTTATCGCAATAAGGCACATGAAGTGGCTGAAAAAATGAACATCAAACTAGAAGATGGTGTTTATATGGGCTTGACTGGTCCAACTTATGAAACACCAGCAGAAATCCGTGCTTTCAAAGTATTAGGAGCAGATGCTGTTGGCATGTCAACTGTACCGGAAGTTATTGTGGCTGCTCATTCTGGACTTAAAGTGCTTGGTATTTCAGCTATTACAAACTTTGCAGCTGGTTTCCAATCAGAATTGAACCATGAAGAAGTTGTGGAAGTGACCCAACATATCAAAGAAGATTTCAAAGGTCTTGTTAAAGCTATTTTAGCGGAGTTGTAGGACGAACAAAATCAACTGGAGCATTATTACAGGAATGTTATTTTATGTCGTCAGTTTGGCACATCTGTTCGCAATAAAAAAATCAAAAAATAATCACGGAGTGTGAGTTCCATGAATGTTGAACTCAGATTCTAGCTTTTCTAACTAACATAACCAACGAAGGGAAAGAGACGTATTCGGTTTAAATTGAGTATGGACTCGAACATTTCTTCGTATTAATTTTTAAATAATAAAGGAAAGAGAGTTAGTCCTTTCTTATTTGAACTCGATTTTTAGCTCTCTTCTATTCAATATCAATTATGAAAGGAATGGGGTTGTATTCAATTGAATACGGGCGGAAAGCTCGGAAACTAGATAAACTAACTTTTGAGCTCACACATGGCGTTAGTTCCCTAAATTTCAGTCGCTTTCTGTCCGCCCTCTGACCTTCTACAAAATAAAAGGAAAGGTAGGGCTAACTGTATTCATTGAATTGAATACGGGCGGAGAACTGTTTTTCTTCCTTATAAAAAATAAAAAAATAAGAAAGGTGAGGGCTGAGTTCATTAATTTGAATTCGGGCTAAGGACTTGGTCAAAAAGATAAGTTGTCTAGAAAATCAGGATTTTCTGCCAACTTCCTATTTTGCCATCGTTCTTTTAACGCCCTCAGTATCATAATTTATGTCTATCCATATTTCTGCCAAAAAAGGCGATATTGCTGATAAAATTCTTCTACCTGGAGATCCTTTGCGCGCGAAATTTATCGCTGAAAATTTCCTAGAAGATGCAGTGTGTTTTAACGAAGTGCGTAACATGTTTGGCTACACAGGAACTTACAAAGGGCACCGCGTTTCTGTCATGGGAACTGGTATGGGGATGCCTTCGATCTCTATCTATGCTCGTGAATTAATCGTTGATTACGGTGTCAAAACATTGATCCGTGTTGGTACTGCGGGTGCGATTGACCCAGAAGTTCATGTGCGTGAATTGGTGCTTGCCCAAGCAGCAGCAACCAACTCAAATATTATCCGTAATGACTTCCCAGAATTTGATTTCCCACAAATTGCTGATTTTGGTTTACTTGACAAGGCTTACCATATCGCCAGAGAAATGGGAGTAACAACTCACGTTGGGAATGTGCTTTCTTCTGATGTCTTTTACACTAACATGCCTGAGCGTAATATGGCTCTTGGTAAATTGGGTGTTAAAGCCATCGAAATGGAAGCAGCAGCTCTTTACTATTTAGCTGCTCAGCACCATGTCAAAGCCCTTGGAATCATGACGATCTCAGATAACTTGAATGATCCAACCGAAGATACTACAGCTGAAGAGCGCCAAACAACTTTCACTGATATGATGAAGGTCGGCTTGGAAACCTTAATTGCCAATGACTAATAATCAAACACTAGACATCCTTTTGGATGTCTATGCTTATAATCACGCCTTTAGAATTGCTAAAGCCTTGCCAAATATCCCTAAAACTGCCCTCTATTTACTAGAGATGTTAAAAGAGCGCAGAGAATTGAACTTTGCCTTTCTAGCGGAACATGCAGCAGAGAATCGGACCATTGAAGACCAGTATCACTGTTCATTATGGCTTAACCAATCGCTTGAAGATGAGCAGATTGCCAATTACATTTTGGATTTAGAAGTTAAAGTAAAAAACGGTGCTATTATTGATTTCGTCAGGTCAGTGTCGCCTATTCTTTACCGACTTTTTCTCAGACTAATCACGTCAGAAATTCCAAACTTCAAGGCTTATATTTTTGATACAAAGAATGACCAATATGATACCTGGCATTTTCAGGCCATGTTGGAATCTGATCACGAGGTTTTCAAGGCTTACCTGTCTCAAAAGCAGTCTCGCAATGTGACGACCAAAAGCTTAGCAGACATGTTGACGTTGACCTCCTTACCTCAGGAAATCAAGGACTTGGTTTTTTTGTTACGACATTTTGAAAAGGCTGTCCGTAATCCTCTGGCTCATTTGATTAAGCCTTTTGATGAAGAGGAACTGCATCGCACCACTCATTTTTCTTCTCAGGCTTTTTTGGAAAACATTATCACCTTGGCGACTTTTTCTGGTGTAATCTACCGACGTGAGCCTTTTTACTTTGATGACATGAATGCCATTATTAAAAAGGAGTTGAGCCTTTGGAGACAATCTATTGTCTGATATTTATCAAAAAACACGATAACTTGACCGATACAGGTCTTACTACCGTGTTTTTTAGTATGACGATTGAAAAAGACATTAATCAAAGGTTACTTCTTCGAGAAGGTATTCGATAAAACGTTCCCCCATTTTGGACAAGTTGGCTTTTTCATGCTTGATAAAAACAATGTCAATTTCGTCAGGGACATCTAGCGGGATAGCCACAATCTGGTCACCATTTAGATTGCTATTTAGAATACCACTGGCAACGGTGTAGCCATCTAAACCAATCATTAAGTTAAAGAGGGTGGCACGGTCACTGACCACAATTGATTTGTTGTGGGGCATCTGGGACATCATCTCTTCTGAAAAATAAAAGGAGTTGTGAATCCCTTGGTCATAGCTCAGGTAAGGAAAATCTCTCAAGTCGTCCATGCTTAATAGGCTTTTAGTTGCTAGAGGATTTGATTTGCTGACAAAAATATGAGGCTGTGCCTTAAATAATGGAGAGGCGGTCAAATGATTGTCATCAAATAATTTGGTCAAGACATCTCGGTTATAGTCGTTGATAAAGAGAACACCAATTTCAGATCGAAAGTTTTTGACATCATCAATGATTTCCCAAGTTCTTGTCTCGCGCAAAAAGAGTTCATACCGAGTCATGTCGGTCCGCTTGAGGAGTGAGACAAATGCATTGACTACGAAGGCATAATGTTGAGATGAAACGCTAAAGAGCTCTCGGCCAGTATTGTGGTTTTTATAGCGGTCTTCTAACAGTGATGTTTGCTCTATAATTTGGCGAGCATAAGATAAAAATTCCACCCCATCTTTTGTCAAGGTGATCCCTTTAGGATTTCGGTTGAAAATGGTAATGCCCATCTCCATTTCCAAATCCTTGACCGCATTGGATAGACTTGGTTGTGTGATAAATAATTGCTTAGCAGCTTCATTCATAGAGCCGCACTCAACAATTTTGATAATATAATGCAGTTGTTGAATTCTCATAAGTACAGTCTAGCTCAAAAAAAATAAAGACGCAAGCACAAACGTCATCATGGGTTTAGAACTTTGAAAAAGCGCTGGAGTCTTTTCTCAATATGGCCTAGGATAAATATGATTCAATTTTGAGAGTTGAATCTATCAATTTCATTGCCCTTTTATTTTTCTTGTGTTATATTAATAGTATTAACAAATAGGTATTTTTCTAATCAAAGGGTGGTGGTCGTGTGAATGTTACTGAACAAAATAGTCATCAAATCTTAATCCAAAAGTTATTGGTCAGTATCCACTATTTGACTCTTTTTCGAGATGAACTGAAGCTTGTAGAACGAACTCCTTCTATACTTGGAGGGGAATTTCCAGCTCATTTAGTACAGTCTGAGTTGGGAGATATTGTTGCGGCCATTGATACCTTGGATATGCAGCAACGCTTGATTGAGTCTACCTTTTGGTATGAAGAATCAGCTTTTAAGTTGATGAACAAAACTTTGGATATTGTCGATAATTGGATTAAAGGAGTGGATCATCTGATAGATTTATGCCAGTCCAAAGAAGTCTTTCAAATTATTATTGGAGATAAACGCATTCGAGTTTTTGGGGTCTTAAGTGATGTTTTTTCATCTTTAAAAGTGAGTGCTTTGTCACTTAAGGAAGCTCCTATTCCGGATGTGCTCTATGAACATATCCAGAGGGTTAATCTTGAAGAAGAAGCTTTTATAAAATATTACCAAAGCCCTAAGGTACCCACAGGTGAGTTTGAATAAATGATTGGGTAAAAATGATAAAATGAGTTGACGTAAGTATACAAAAAAAGATATAGTAGGAAAGATGTGTTCAAATAACAAAAAGTTTTGACATCTTGTTTTAAAAAAGCTATAATAGTTTAAATTTAGACACCTTTAAGTGAGTCCAGAGAGGCAAACAAGGTATACAAGATAAAAAAAGGGAATTCCCTTTTAGTTTGCTGTAGCCTCGCTTCTTTGGTAGCGAGGCTTTTTGGTGCTTAATGAGATATTGACACATTATAGAAAGGATAAGTTATGAAAGAAGAACGCCCAATTATTGCTTTAGACTTTTCATCATTTGAGGAGACTAAAGCATTTTTAGACTTATTTCCAGCAGAAGAAAAACTATACGTGAAAATTGGTATGGAATTATATTATGCGCAAGGACCAGATATTGTTCGGTATATCAAATCGTTAGGGCATAATGTATTTTTGGATTTAAAATTACATGATATTCCAAATACTGTTCGTGCTGCTATGGCAGTTCTTAAAGAATTAGATATTGATATGGCAACTGTTCATGCAGCTGGTGGTGTAGAGATGCTAAAAGCAGCTCGAGAAGGACTAGGTCAAGGCCCTACCTTAATTGCGGTAACGCAGCTAACTTCAACCAGTGAAGACCAAATGCGTGGTGATCAAAATATTCAAACGAGTCTTTTAGAGTCTGTTTTGCATTACAGCAAGGGGGCAGCTAAAGCTCAGCTAGATGGGGCGGTTTGTTCGGCACAAGAAGTAGAAGCTATCAAGGCGGTGACGCCTACGGGATTTACTTGCTTAACTCCTGGCATTCGTCCTAAAGGCAGTAATATTGGCGATCAAAAACGAGTGATGACTCCAAACCAAGCAAGACGCATTGGAAGTGATTATATTGTGGTAGGGCGACCAATTACCCAGGCAAAAGACCCAGTGGCTGCTTACCAAGCCATAAAAGCTGAGTGGGCAGGCTAACAGATAAGATTAGGAAACCAACACTTGTCTGTTAAAGAAGAAAAAGGAGAATAAGAAATGACACTAGCAAGCCAAATTGCAACTCAATTACTTGATATTAAAGCTGTTTATTTAAAGCCTGAAGACCCTTTTACGTGGGCATCTGGCATTAAATCACCTATTTACACTGATAATCGTGTCACCCTTTCTTATCCTAAGACTCGTGATTTAATTGAGAATGGGTTTGTGGAAACTATCAAGGCTCATTTCCCAGAAGTTGAGGTCATCGCTGGTACAGCTACAGCAGGTATTCCTCACGGTGCCATTATAGCAGATAAAATGACTCTTCCTTTTGCTTATATTCGCAGTAAGCCAAAAGATCATGGAGCAGGCAACCAGATTGAGGGGCGTGTGCTTAAAGGCCAAAAAATGGTTATCATTGAAGATTTGATTTCAACAGGTGGTTCGGTACTAGATGCAGCCGCAGCAGCCAGTCGTGAGGGAGCTGACGTTCTGGGAGTTGTTGCGATTTTCACTTATGAGTTACCAAAAGCTAGTCAGAATTTTAAAGAAGCTGGTATCAAGTTGATTACGCTTTCTAATTATACTGAGCTAATTGCAGTTGCAAAGTTGCAAGGCTATATTACTAATGATGGTTTACATTTACTTAAAAAATTTAAAGAAGACCAGGTAAACTGGCAACAATAAGGAACTATCAGCCAGGTTTATTTTTAATGAAAAAATCTCTTTAGCCCCAATTCAAAATGTTATGTTTTGATTGTTTTGTCTACATTCCTTACACATCACATTCTAATTTCTAACCTTTTAATGGTGGTTTTCTTTTATTTGTGTTTTAATAAAAAAGAATGTTTTAGGATTCATATCTTAGAAAGGAAGAGTAGCTATGACTTATCAAGATGCGACGGCTATGGCTATTGCTGTTCAGACTGGTCAGACCACACCACTAGAATTAGTAACCCAGGCTATTTATAAGGCTAAAAAGTTGAACCCTACCTTAAATGCTATTACCTCAGAACGCTTTGAAGCAGCCCTAGAAGAAGCCAAACAAAGGGATTTTTCAGGTCTGCCTTTTGCTGGTGTGCCTCTTTTTTTAAAAGATTTGGGACAAGAATTAAAAGGTCACTCATCAACCTCAGGTTCCAGATTGTTTAAAGAGTATCAAGCGACTAAAACGGATTTATTTGTGAAAAGATTAGAAGCTTTAGGCTTTATTATTTTAGGGCGCTCCAACACGCCTGAATTTGGCTTTAAAAATATTAGCGATAGCAGTTTGCACGGACCAGTGAATTTACCAAGGGATAATACACGAAATGCTGGTGGCTCATCTGGGGGAGCTGCTGCTCTAGTGTCATCAGGAATTAGTGCGCTAGCAACTGCTAGTGATGGTGGTGGTTCTATTCGAATTCCAGCCTCGTTTAATGGCTTAATTGGGCTCAAACCTAGCCGTGGGCGCATGCCTGTCGGACCTGGTTCTTATCGAAGCTGGCAAGGAGCCTCAGTTCATTTTGCCTTGACCAAATCCGTTAGAGATACTAGAAATCTACTCTACTATTTACAGATGGAACAAATGGAAAGCCCCTTCCCCCTAGCCACCTTAACAAAAGATAGTATTTATCAATCGCTACAACGTCCCTTGACAATTGCTTTTTATCAACGGTTAAGTGACGGTAGCCCAGTATCTTTAGATACTGCAAAAGCTTTAAGACAAGCAGTAACTTGGCTAAGAGAACAAGGGCATCAGCTAGTTGAATTGGAAGAGTTTCCTGTAAATATGACAGAAGTGATTCGTCATTATTATATTATGAATAGTGTGGAAACGGCTGCTATGTTTGCTGATATTGAAGACACTTTTGGACGTCCGATGACCAAAGACGATATGGAAACCATGACCTGGGCTATTTACCAATCAGGTAAAGACATCCCAGCTTGGCGTTACTCACAGGTCCTTCAAAAATGGGATACGTACAGTGCAACCATGGCTAGTTTTCATGAGACTTATGACCTGTTGTTGACGTTCACAACCAACACACCAGCTCCTAAGCACGGAGAACTTGTCCCAGATTCGAAACTCATGGCTAACTTGGCTCAAGCTGAAATTTTCAGCAGTGAAGAGCAATTCAATTTGGTCGAAACCATGTTTGGTAAGAGTCTGGCTATTAATCCTTACACAGCTCTGCCTAATCTAACTGGCCAGCCAGCTATTAGTTTACCTACTTATGAAACTAAGGAAGGTCTCTCAATGGGCATTCAACTAATTGCAGCCAAAGGTAGAGAGGACCTATTATTAGGAATTGCAGAACAGTTTGAGGCAGCAGGATTATTGAAGATTCCTCAATAATAATCTTATAAAACAGTTTAACTATTATAGATTAACTTTTTAAAGAGATTGAGTGCTCACTGATAACACAACTTAATCAAAATGTTATACTATTCTTATCTTAATAAAGGAGTTACTATGAAGAAATCAGTTACATTACTGTCTATCGGACTTGCCAGCCTTTTATTGGCAGCATGTGCGCCACATCAATCTCAAAAATCAAGTTGGGACACTATCAAAGAAAAAGGGGTGTTAAAAGTAGCTACCCCAGGAACCTATCAGCCAACTTCTTTTTACAACGATAATAATGAGTTAGTAGGTTACGAAGTAGATATGGTCAAAGAAATCGGTAAACGACTTAACATTAAAGTCAAGTTTGTTGAAACAGGATTTGACCAAGCCTTTACCTCAGTTGATAGTGGTCGAGTGGATATTTCTTTGAACAACTTTGACATTACCCCAAAACGTCAGAAAAAATACAATATCTCTACGCCTTATAAATACGGGGTAGGAGGCATGATTGTCCGTGCTGATGGCAGCTCAAACATGGCTAAAAAAGATCTTAGCGACTGGAAAGGAAAAAAAGCAGCCGGCGCTTCTGGAACAGAATACATGAAAGTAGCGCAAAAACAGGGAGCTGAACTGGTGACCTACGATAATGTTACAGGAGATGTTTATCTAAACGATGTGGCTAACGGTCGAACAGATTTCATCCCAAATGATTACCCAGCTCAAAAATTATTTGTGGATTACATGTTATCTCAAAATCCAAATCTAAATGTCAAAATGAGCGATGTTCAGTACAACCCAACCGAACAAGGAATTGTTATGAACAAAAAAGACGATAGCCTCAAGAAAAAAATAGATGCTGTTATTAAAGACATGATAAAAGATGGTAGCTTGAAGAAAATCTCTGAAACCTACTATGCTGGTCAAGATCTGACAAAACCTTTTGGCAAAGACAAAAAAATTCCCGTCATTGATACGAAAGACGTTAACTAATACTTGATGTTAAAGGAGTCCTAACCACATGATTAATATCCCATTAATGAAAGATAGTTTAGGATTTGTGTTATCGGGATTACCTTATACCCTTGGTATTTCGTTGCTCAGTTTTTTTACGGGTCTGTTTTTAGGTTTAGGCCTAGCCCTTCTGGGAAGGTCACGTCAGCCGTTGATTCATTATCTTGTTAGAGCGTACATCTCTATTATGCGAGGTGTGCCGATGATCGTGGTGCTCTTTGTTCTTTATTTCGGGTTGCCTTATTATGGTTTAGAATTGCCAGCTTTACTTTGCGCTTATCTTGGTTTTTCTATGGTTAGCGCTGCCTATATTTCTGAAGTTTTTCGCTCTTCTATAGAAGCTATTGACAAGGGACAATGGGAAGCAGCTAAGGCTTTAGGGTTGCCATATGCTCTTATGGTTAAGAAAATTATTCTTCCTCAAGCCTTTCGAATTGCAGTTCCTCCTTTAGGAAATGTCATTATTGATATGGTTAAAAGTTCGTCGCTAGCTGCCATGATTACCGTACCAGATATTTTTCAAAATGCCAAAATTATTGGCGGTAGAGAGTGGGATTACATGTCCATGTATATTTTAGTAGCCTTTATCTATTGGCTTATTGCTTTTTTGTTAGAACGTTACCAAGAATTCTTAGAAAATAAGCTAGCACTTGTTTAATATCCTGTAAAAAACGAATATTAACCCTGGAAATATCATATTTTCAGGGTCTTTCTATTTAAAATGTGGTAAACTAGATAGAAAAGGACATCGTATTTAACTTAGAAACTGACGTGATTAGAAAGGAATCTTATGGCTCATTCAATTTGGCATGAGAAAATCAAATCATTTTTGCCGGAGCATTACTACGGTCGCATCAATCACTTTTTAGATGAAGCCTATGCTTCCGGTCTTGTCTATCCTCCACGAGAAAATGTCTTTAAAGCCTTACAAGTCACTCCTTTGGAAGAAACCAAAGTGTTGATTTTAGGACAAGACCCTTATCATGGCCCCAAACAGGCCCAGGGCTTATCATTTTCAGTTCCAGAAGAGATTTCTGCTCCGCCATCCCTTATTAATATTTTAAAAGAATTAGCAGATGACATTGGTCCTCGTGACCATCATGATTTAAGCACTTGGGCTAGTCAAGGGGTTCTGCTTTTGAATGCTTGCTTAACAGTGCCAGCAGGCCAGGCTAATGGGCATGCAGGCTTAATATGGGAGCCATTTACAGATGCTGTTATTAAAGTGCTGAATGAGAAAGACAGCCCTGTAGTTTTCATTTTGTGGGGAGCTTATGCAAGGAAGAAAAAAGCCTTCATTACTAATCCAAAGCACCACATCATCGAGAGCCCTCATCCAAGCCCTTTGTCATCTTATCGTGGCTTTTTTGGCAGCAAACCCTTTTCAAGAACCAATGCTATTTTAGAAAAAGAGGGCATGACTGGCGTAGATTGGCTAAAATAAGCCAGCCATTTCAACTAAATAGCTTAATCTAGACATTTTGATACCTTTAATAAGTGAAATGAGTGCAGTAGATTTTTCCTATTAAAGAACGTAAGGTCTTATGGTTAAAACAGATAAATAAAGGAGAAAACATGATACTCATCAAAAATGGACGCGTTATGGACCCGAAATCGCAGAGAGATCAAGTGGCAGATGTCTTGATTGATGGTAAACAGATTGTAAAGATAGCTTCAGCTATTGAATGCCAAGAAGCTCAAGTGATTGATGCTAGTGGTCTTATTGTTGCCCCGGGTTTGGTCGATATTCATGTGCATTTTAGAGAACCCGGTCAAACGCACAAAGAAGATATTCACACGGGAGCCTTGGCAGCAGCAGCAGGTGGTGTGACTACGGTTGTCATGATGGCTAATACCAATCCTGTCATTTCAGATGTCGAAACTTTACAGGAAGTGCTAGCTAGCGCAGCTAAAGAAAAGATTCATATTTACACCAATGCCAGTGTCACCCAAGCCTTTAATGGAAAAGACGTGACTGATTTTAAAGCTTTGTTGGAAGCAGGAGCAGTAAGCTTTTCAGATGATGGTATTCCCTTAGAAAGTTCTAAAGTTTTAAAAGAAGCCTTTGATTTGGCTAATGCCAACCAAACTTTCATTTCTTTGCATGAGGAAGATCCTCAGTTAAATGGGGTTCTTGGTTTTAATGAAGGTATTGCTGAGGAGCATTTTCATTTTTGTGGGGCAACTGGTGTAGCAGAATATAGTATGATTGCAAGAGATGTCATGATTGCTTATGACAGGCAAGCTCATGTTCATATCCAACATTTATCTAAAGCAGAATCGGTTCAAGTAGTGGCTTTTGCTCAGCAGTTGGGTGCTAAGGTAACTGCTGAAGTGTCCCCACAACATTTTTCAACAACTGAAGATCTCTTATTGATCGCAGGTACCAGCGCCAAGATGAATCCTCCCCTTCGTACACAAAGAGATCGCTTAGCTGTCATAGAAGGCTTGAAATCGGGTGTTATCACAGTCATTGCCACTGATCATGCTCCTCATCACAAGGATGAAAAAGCTGTGGATGATATGACTAAAGCCCCATCTGGTATGACAGGACTTGAAACTTCTTTGTCATTAGGTTTGACGCATTTGGTTGAACCAGGTCATCTTACACTTATGTCACTATTAGAAAAAATGACGCTTAATCCAGCTTTGCTTTATGGTTTTGATGCGGGTTATTTGGCAGAAAATGGTCCAGCAGATTTGGTTATTTTTGCAGACAAGCAAGAACGTCTGATCACTGAGAATTTTGCTTCTAAAGCTAGTAATTCCCCATTTATTGGTAACAAACTCAAAGGTGTCGTGAAATACACTATTGCAGACGGAGAGGTTGTTTACCCTAATTAACAAATGAGTTAAAACAAAAAAGCTTGACTTTCAGAGAAAGTCAGGCTTTTAGTAAATTTATTTTTTAGGCACTTGTTTGCTTAAATTTAGCCCCCAAGGTATTAGATTTTCAGTATGATGTTTGATACGACTAATGTTATCTTTGTGTCTTATAATAATAATGAACGCAAGTAATATCACAATAAAAGTTAAAAAGTAGTCATAATTTGGTAAAAGAAAATGAATGGCAGGAAATGTTAAAACAGATAACACACCAACGATAGCTGAAACCACACTAGCTAAAGATATCATACTAAATAAATAGAGAACTAAAACAAAGATAGATGCTAAAAAAAAGAGATATAACGGAGCAAAGCCTAGCAATACACCAGCACTTGTTGCTACGGCCTTACCACCTTTAAAGTTGGCAAAAATAGGAAAAGTATGCCCTAAAACTGCGAAAAAGCCGATAGCAATGGATGAAATTGAAGTCATACCAAAAATAATTGGTAACAATATTGAAAGTGTCCCTTTAAACATATCAATAGCTAAGGTAGCTGTTCCTGCCTTGACACCTAAAATCCGAAAAGTATTTGTGGTTCCAGTATTTCCTGATCCATGCTCTCGTAAGTTGATGTGGTAAAAGTACTGTCCAATCCATAGTCCAGTTGGAATAGAACCAAGTAAATAGGCAATGGTAATAAAAAGTAGTAATTTCATAATCCTTATTATAACATATTCATAGATTGGAGAACTAGATCTGGAAAAGAATTCGGAAAAAATTAGCAAATTATTTTGCAAAATTGGTAAAAAACTTGTAAGATAAAAAAGATGAAACTGTCTGGAGGTCGGTGTTGACTAAGAAAGAAATTACAATTAATAATTATAATGACGATGCTATCCAAGTCCTAGAAGGGTTAGATGCTGTTCGCAAGCGTCCAGGGATGTATATCGGTTCAACAGATGCTACGGGATTGCACCACCTGATTTGGGAAATTGTTGATAATGCTGTCGATGAGGCCTTGTCTGGTTTTGGAGATGATATTAAGGTTGTTATCAATAAAGATGGCTCGGTCAGTGTGGCAGATAGCGGACGTGGAATGCCAACAGGCCAGCATGCCATGGGGATTCCCACCGTTCAAGTTATTTTTACGATTCTTCATGCAGGTGGTAAATTTGGTCAGGGTGGCTACAAAACGTCAGGTGGTTTGCACGGTGTTGGCTCCTCTGTTGTCAATGCTTTGTCTGCCTGGTTAGAAGTCGAAATCACAAGAGACGGGTCAGTGTATCGTCAGCGCTTTGAAAATGGTGGGAAACCTGTTACAACCCTTAAAAAAGTTGGCACAGCTCCTAAGTCTAAATCAGGAACGGTTGTAACCTTTATGCCTGATGATAAGATTTTTTCAACTATTGACTTTAAGTTCAATACCATTTCAGAACGATTGAAAGAATCTGCTTTTCTTTTGAAAAATGTCAAGATGAGCTTGACAGATCTTCGTGGAGATGACCCGATTATTGAAGAGTTTCATTATGAAAATGGGGTTCAAGATTTCGTCGAATACCTCAATGAAGATAAGGAAACCTTGACACCTGTTATTTACATGGAAGGTCAAGACCAAGACTTTCAAGTCGAGGTTGCTTTGCAGTATAACGATGGTTTCTCCGACAATATCTTATCCTTTGTAAACAATGTGCGCACCAAAGATGGTGGAAGCCATGAAACGGGACTAAAGTCAGCTATTACCAAAGCGATGAATGACTATGCTCGTAAAACCAATCTCTTAAAAGAAAAGGATAAAAATCTAGAGGGCTCAGATTATCGAGAAGGACTCTCAGCAGTATTATCTATCTTAGTTCCTGAGCAGCACTTGCAATTTGAAGGACAGACCAAAGACAAATTGGGAAGTCCCTTAGCTAGACCTATTGTAGAGAGCATTGTTTCTGAAAAATTAACCTTCTTTTTACTCGAAAATGGAGAAGTAGCTTCTCATCTAGTTCGCAAAGCCATTAAAGCTAGAGATGCTCGCGAAGCTGCTCGAAAAGCGCGTGATGACTCACGTAATGGTAAGAAAAACAAAAAAGACAAAGGCTTGTTGTCGGGAAAACTAACCCCAGCTCAGTCCAAAAATGCCAAGAAAAATGAATTGTATCTGGTCGAAGGAGATTCTGCGGGAGGTTCAGCCAAACAAGGACGAGACCGCAAATTTCAGGCTATTTTACCATTACGTGGCAAAGTTTTAAATACCGAAAAAGCTAAGATGGCTGACATCTTGAAAAATGAAGAAATTAACACTATGGTTTATACCATTGGAGCTGGAGTGGGAGCTGACTTTAACCTCGAGGATATCAACTATGATAAGATTATTATCATGACCGATGCTGATACCGATGGGGCTCATATTCAGACTCTTTTGCTGACTTTCTTTTACCGTTATATGCGACCGTTGGTGGAAGCAGGTCACGTTTATATTGCGCTTCCCCCGCTTTACAAAATGTCAAAAGGTAAAGGCAAAACTGAAAAAATTGCTTATGCTTGGACTGATGGTGAATTGGAAGATCTGCGCAGAGAATTTGGCAAGGGGGCTATTCTTCAACGCTATAAAGGACTGGGTGAAATGAATGCTAACCAATTATGGGAAACCACTATGGACCCTGAAACCAGAACCCTTATTCGTGTTACTATTGACGACTTGGCAAGAGCAGAGCGACGTGTTTCTGTGTTGATGGGTGACAAAGCAGCCCCACGCCGTCAGTGGATCGAGGATAACGTCAAGTTTACCTTAGAAGAAAATACGGTGTTTTAGTCATACAAGTTTCTCACAGATAATTACAAGTGCTAAAGACGATTGTTTTTTAGGTAATTAATAAATAATGAAAAAGAAAGCTATTTGAATATGTCAAACATTCAAAACATGTCCCTTGAGGATATTATGGGAGAACGCTTCGGCCGTTATTCCAAGTATATTATTCAGGAACGGGCACTTCCTGATATTCGAGATGGATTGAAACCCGTTCAGCGTCGGATTCTTTATTCGATGAATAAGGATGGCAATACTTTTGAAAAAGGTTACCGTAAATCAGCCAAATCAGTTGGTAATATTATGGGGAATTTCCACCCACATGGGGATTCCTCTATTTATGATGCCATGGTACGGATGAGTCAAGATTGGAAGAACCGTGAAATCCTTGTTGAAATGCACGGAAATAATGGTTCAATGGATGGTGATCCGCCTGCGGCTATGCGTTATACAGAAGCTCGCTTGTCTGAAATTGCGGGTTATCTTCTTCAAGACATTGAGAAAAATACGGTCTCTTTTGCTTGGAACTTTGATGACACAGAAAAAGAACCCACCGTTTTACCAGCAGCTTTTCCTAACTTACTTGTCAATGGGTCTTCTGGTATTTCCGCAGGCTATGCGACAGATATTCCACCGCACAATTTGTCAGAAGTGATTGATGCTGTTGTGTATATGATTGATCATCCCAAAGCTAGTTTAGAGAAATTAATGGAGTTTTTACCAGGACCAGATTTCCCGACAGGAGGCATTATCCAAGGAGCTGACGAAATCAAAAAAGCCTACGAAACAGGTAAGGGACGTGTCGTTGTTCGCTCTAGGACAGAAATCGAGGAACTTAAAGGTGGTAAACAACAAATTATTGTCACTGAGATTCCTTATGAAGTTAACAAAGCAGTCTTGGTCAAAAAGATTGACGATGTGCGTGTTAACAATAAAGTCCCAGGCATCGTAGAAGTACGCGATGAATCTGATCGCACAGGTCTTCGCATAGCTATTGAGTTGAAAAAAGAGGCTGATAGCCAAACCATTCTAAATTATTTGTTGAAATACACAGACCTTCAAGTTAATTATAATTTTAACATGGTTGCTATTGACCACTTCACACCACGTCAAGTAGGACTTCAAAAAATACTATCAAGCTATATCAGTCACCGTAAAGATATTATTATTGAGCGGTCTAAATTCGATAAAGCCAAAGCTGAAAAACGCCTCCACATTGTTGAAGGATTGATTCGTGTCTTGTCCATCTTAGATGAGATTATTGCTTTGATTAGATCGTCTGACAATAAGGCTGATGCTAAAGAAAATCTGAAAGTCAGCTATGATTTCTCTGAGGAACAAGCAGAAGCGATTGTAACCTTGCAGCTTTATCGTTTAACTAATACCGATATTGTTACTCTCCAAAATGAAGAAAATGATTTAAGAGACTTAATCACGACCCTTTCCGCTATTATCGGTGACAAAGCAACCATGTATAACGTCATGAAACGTGAATTAAGAGAGGTGAAAAAGAAATTCGCCAATCCTCGTTTATCAGAGTTACAAGCAGAAAGTCAAATCATTGAGATTGACACTGCCAGCTTGATTGCAGAGGAAGAAACTTTTGTTAGTGTGACACGGGGCGGATACCTCAAAAGAACCAGCCCACGATCCTTCAATGCGTCTAGTTTGGAAGAAGTTGGCAAGAGAGATGATGACGAACTCATCTTCGTTAAACAGGCCAAAACAACAGAACACCTTTTGTTATTTACAACTTTAGGCAATGTCATTTACCGGCCAATCCATGAATTGACCGATTTACGTTGGAAGGATATCGGTGAACATTTATCACAAACCATTTCAAACTTCGCGACAGAAGAAGAGATTCTCTACGCTGATATTGTGACTTCCTTTGACCAGGGCTTGTATGTGGCTGTCACACAAAATGGTTTTATCAAACGCTTTGATCGTAAAGAACTAAGTCCTTGGCGAACTTATAAATCTAAATCAACCAAATATGTGAAGCTAAAGGATGACAAAGACCGCGTGGTTACCTTGTCACCAGTTATTATGGAAGACCTCCTATTAGTGACTAAAAATGGTTATGCTTTGCGATTCTCCAGTCAGGAAGTGCCTATTCAAGGGTTGAAATCTGCTGGTGTTAAAGGCATTAACTTGAAAAACGATGACAGCCTTGCCTCAGCCTTTGCTGTGACAAGTAACTCTTTCTTTGTCTTAACTCAGAGGGGTTCTCTCAAACGGATGGCTGTCGATGATATTCCTCAGACAAGTCGTGCCAATCGTGGACTATTGGTCCTACGAGAGTTAAAAACCAAACCTCATAGAGTTTTTCTGGCCGGAGGCGTTCAATCAGATACTTCAGCTGAGCAGTTTGATTTGTTCACTGATATACCTGAAGAAGAAACTAATCAACAAATGCTTGAAGTCATTAGTAAGACTGGTCAAACCTACGAGATTGCTTTAGAAACGCTTTCGTTATCGGAAAGAACCAGCAACGGCTCCTTTATTTCAGACACTATTTCGGATCAAGAAGTACTGGTAGCTAGAACACGTTAAAAAGAGTGAAAACTCTTTTTAATTTTATGATAAATTTAGAATATTAATACAAAAGAATAGAATAAACTTGAAAATTATTGAAAAAAAGTTACAATAGAAAAAAGCAGAAAAGAGGTACGATGATGACAATAGCAATTGATTGGGACAACCTAGGATTTGAATATCATAAGTTGCCATTTCGTTACATTTCTTATTACAAAAATGGTCAATGGGATAAAGGTCAATTAACAGAAGATGCCACCTTACATATCTCAGAAAGCGCTCCAGCGCTTCATTATGGACAACAAGCTTTTGAAGGCTTAAAGGCTTATCGCACCAAAGATGGCTCTATTCAACTATTTAGACCAGACCGTAATGCAGTGCGTTTACAAGCCACAGCAGACCGCTTGTTGATGCCACAAGTATCAACAGAGCAATTTATTGATGCAGCTAAGCAAGTGGTTAAAGCCAATGAAGACTTTGTACCACCTTACGGAACAGGTGCAACGCTTTACCTGAGACCGTTATTAATTGGAGTTGGAGATATTATTGGGGTTAAACCAGCCGAAGAATATATTTTCACCATTTTTGCCATGCCAGTAGGAAACTATTTCAAAGGTGGACTTGCTCCAACTAATTTTATTGTTTCTGAAGCGTTTGACCGCGCCGCTCCTTACGGAACAGGTGCTGCTAAGGTGGGAGGAAACTATGCAGGAAGTTTGCTACCAGGTAAGGCCGCTAAATCAGCAGGCTTTTCTGATGTGATTTACTTAGATCCAGCAACCCATACTAAAATTGAAGAAGTCGGAGCTGCAAACTTTTTTGGCATTACTGCAAATAATGAATTTGTTACGCCACTTAGTCCATCCATCTTGCCATCTATTACGAAGTATTCACTCTTACAACTAGCTGAAGAAAGACTTGGTATGACAGTAATTGAGGGTGATGTTCCAATTAATGAATTGGATAAATTTGTGGAAGCAGGAGCTTGTGGAACAGCAGCTGTTATCTCTCCAATTGGCGGTATCCAGTACAAGGATAACTTACATGTCTTTTACAGTGAAACAGAAGTTGGTCCTGTGACACGCCGTTTATACGATGAGTTGGTCGGCATTCAATTTGGGGATATTGAAGCACCAGAAGGTTGGATTGTAAAAGTAGATTAAAATAGAGCTTGCTCTTGCAAGCTTTTTTGATTTTGTGTAAAATAGACAAAGTGAGGTAAAGTGATGAGTAAAAAAGATAAAAAAATTGAAATCCAACTGATTGATCACAAAGTTATGGTTAATGAGACTAAGATTGATGGCTATCAATTACAAATTGGTAAACGTGTGGTTGGAGAAATTGCAGAACTTGATGAGAAATTTGCTGTCTTAAAAAATGATGGAGTAGATTACTTCTTCAAAACGCTCGAACAAGCGGTTGAAAATATCATTGAAAACTACAATTTGAACCATTAAAATTAGACAAAAACACTTGCCAGCTTACAAAAACTATGATAGAATAGTTTTTGTTGTTACGGAAAGATAGCGAAGAGGCTAAACGCGGCGGACTGTAAATCCGCTCCTTCGGGTTCGGGGGTTCGAATCCCTCTCTTTCCATTTCGGAAACTAATCTAATTAGAAAATTAGTTTTCTGTAAAAAAATATTTTTGGGGTATAGCCAAGCGGTAAGGCAAGGGACTTTGACTCCCTCATGCGTTGGTTCGAATCCAGCTACCCCAGTCAGAGGTATCAGGTGCTCCCTGAGACCGTCAAAGATAAGAGTTGTTGTCGTTGCGGGTTACCTTGAGAAAATATATTGTTATCAAAAGCTAGCATTGGCTAGCTTTTGTTGGAGGATTTTTTAGAATGAATGAATTTGAAGATTTGCTAAACAGTGTTAGCGAAGTGAACCCTGGTGATGTTGTCACTGCGGAAGTTTTAACTGTTGATAACGGTCAAGCAAACGTTGTTATCGAAGGAACAGGTGTTGAAGGTGTCTTGACACTTCGTGAATTGACTAACGACCGCGATGCTGATATTAACGACTTTGTTAAAGCTGGCGACACAGTTGAAGTACTTGTTCTTCGTCAAGTAGTAGGTAAAGATACTGATACAGTTACTTTCCTAGTATCTAAAAAACGTTTGGAAGCTCGTAAAGCCTGGGACAAACTTGTTGGTCGTGAAGGCGAAGTTGTTACTGTTAAAGGTACCCGTGCTGTTAAAGGTGGCCTTTCAGTTGAATTTGAAGGACTTCGTGGATTTATCCCTGCTTCAATGATTGACACTCGTTTTGTTCGCAACACTGAAAAATTTGTTGGACAAGAGTTTGATGCTAAAATCAAAGAAGTTGATGCAGCAGAAAACCGTTTCATCCTATCACGTCGTGAAGTTATCGAAGAGGCCGCTAAAGAAGCTCGTGCTGAAGTGTTCTCTAAGATTTCAGAAGGTGCAGTCGTTACAGGTACTGTAGCGCGTTTAACAAGTTTTGGTGCTTTCATTGACCTTGGTGGTGTTGACGGACTTGTTCACGTGACTGAATTGTCTCACGAACGTAACGTGTCACCTAAATCAGTTGTTTCAGTTGGTGAAGAAGTTGAAGTTAAAGTTCTTTCAATTGACGAAGAAGCTGGTCGTGTGTCACTTTCACTTAAAGCAACAACACCTGGACCATGGGACGGCGTTGAACAAAAACTTGCTCAAGGTGATGTTGTTGAAGGTAAAGTAAAACGCTTGACTGACTTCGGTGCTTTTGTTGAAGTATTACCAGGTATTGATGGACTTGTTCATATTTCACAAATTTCACACAAACGTGTTGAAAATCCAAAAGATGTACTTTCTGTAGGACAAGAAGTAACAGTTAAAGTTCTTGAAGTGAATGCAGCTGATGAGCGCGTATCATTATCAATCAAAGCTCTTGAAGAACGCCCAGCGCAAGCTGAAGGAGACAACAAAGAAGAAAAACGTCAATCACGCCCACGTCGTCCAAAACGTGAATCAAGACGTGACTACGAACTCCCAGAAACACAAACTGGATTCTCAATGGCTGATCTTTTCGGTGATATTGAATTGTAATAAATCTAAAAAGTTGAGGTTTTCCTCAACTTTTTATTGTCTTCTGGTTAGAAAAGTTATTTCATATTATTTCATTTTATGATATACTATAAGGGTATTGACAAAGTTGTGACCACCTTTAGTGTAATGGATATCACGTAAGATTCCGGTTCTTGAGATGGGGGTTCGATTCCCTCAAGGTGGATAGAAATCATATAAAAAAGCCTTATTTGATAGGCTCTTTTTGTTTCTTGATCAAAATTTGTCCAAAATTATCTAGAAGAGTTGACGAACCTTTTCAAAATCATTCTCTTTCTGACCTTGAAAACGATGAGTATAGGTTTTAAATGTCTCTGTAATGCCACAGCCTGAATTTTATTTGACTCAGATTCATAAGATTGTAAGTAATCAAGGTTAATTAATGATGAGATGGTGAAACCATTTTTAGCAAGTGCTATTAAAGCATTTAGTGATTTTTCGAAACGTTTTAAAATTTAAGAAGAGTTTTACCTAAAAAACTAGCTGTGTCATCTGTCTAAGCACAGTTAGTTTTTTAGTATTAGATTTTTAAAGAAGAAACGTCTCAATCTTAATTGGATAATCCTTATATTTGGATTTTAATATAGTAGCTACTTCTTGATATAGTATCCGAATCTGCGCTCTTTTTTCAGGCATGTTAAAACCAACATAATGGAATTGTGATTCAATAGTTACAAATAAATCATGGAACAGGTGATTCATAGTTTCTAGTTTATGGCAAAGCAGTCGATCTTCTTGAATGAATGTTGGGGGATTTTGATCTTCTCCCCAGTAAGCATCAACACGTGACAACGGATAAGTCCCATATTCTAAACAAAGTTCATAAGTCATTTTGGCCTCCTTGTTTTATCTTAGCATTTTCTAAATAAAGCTTCTAATGATTTGCTTAAAGGAGTAATGGGTTGCATCTCATCTCATCAAAAATAAATTGAGATCTATTTTGTGAAAAAAAGACAAACAAATGACTTGCCTAGACTTGTTTTTCCTAGATATAATAGGAAGTAACTGAATAACAATGAAGGAGAAAAAATGTCAGAAAAAATCAGAGTTTTACTCTATTATAAATATGTTTCAATTGAAAATGCGCAAGAGTACGCTGCGAAACATCTAGAATTTTGTAAATCTATTGGGCTTAAAGGTCGTATTTTGATTGCGGATGAGGGGATTAATGGAACTGTTTCTGGAGATTATGAAACAACTCAGAAGTATATGGATTGGGTCCACAGCGATGAGCGTTTTGCTGATCTTTGGTTCAAGATTGACGAGGAAAATCAACAAGCTTTCCGTAAAATGTTTGTTCGTTATAAGAAAGAGATCGTGCACCTTGGGTTAGAAGACAATAACTTTGATAGTGATATTAATCCTTTGGAAACAACAGGTGAGTATTTAAATCCTAAACAATTTAAAGAAGCCTTGCTTGATGAAGATACTGTTGTTTTAGATACGCGTAATGATTATGAGTATGACTTAGGTCACTTCCGTGGAGCAATTCGTCCTGATATTCGCAATTTCCGTGAGTTACCACAATGGGTACGTGACAACAAAGATAAGTTTATGGAAAAACGTGTTGTTGTGTACTGTACGGGTGGTGTTCGCTGTGAGAAATTCTCGGGTTGGATGGTTCGAGAAGGCTTTAAAGATGTTGGACAATTACACGGTGGTATTGCAACATATGGAAAAGATCCGGAAGTTCAAGGTGAACTTTGGGATGGTGCGATGTATGTTTTTGATGATCGTATCTCGGTGCCAATTAATCATGTTAATCCAACTGTCATTAGTAAAGATTATTTTGATGGAACACCTTGTGAACGTTATGTCAATTGTGCAAATCCGTTTTGTAACAAACAAATTTTTGCTTCAGAAGAAAACGAAACAAAGTATGTTCGAGGATGCTCACCTGAATGTCGTGCACATGAACGTAATCGCTATGTGCAAGAAAATGGTTTATCACGTCAAGAATGGGCAGAACGTTTAGAAGCTATTGGAGAATCCTTGCCAGAATTTGTAGGTGCCTAATATCTCAAAACAAATCAGGAAACTGGTTTGTTTTTTGTGATACAGATGATGAGACCAAATTGCAAAGACTTTGCAACAAGATACAAGTGAACGTGGACACCAAGCTCATTTTGTCATGCAGAGCCATCAACAGCGAAGACGTCAACACCAACTCTGTCTAGCACCTTTTCAAAAGAATTGTGAGTTTCTGTATTACGAGATAGAGAAGGTAAAACTGGATTCTGAAGACTGCCTTACCATCAATCCTTTGGGAATGGTTTAAGCTTTACAGCTTGATGATGGTCAAATTGTCACACAGGCAGGTATTATCTTGCCCTTTATAGCGAAACAAACCCTGAAATCTCAGCTCATTCCCCAAGATAATCTTTTGGCAGAAAGTCGGTTCAACGAAATCATGGACTTCTTAACAGGTGATTTTCCCCTTGTTTTTAGGCCAATGATCAACCCTCATCGCTACACTATTTCTCAAGACAATCAAGCGCTTGAAAAAGTCAAACAAGCTTCTTACAAGCGGATGGATATTGCTATGACGCATTTAGATAGTCTTATTGGGGAGAGTGGGCATGTTTATCGAGATCAACAAACCATTGCAGATGCTTATGCTTACGCCATGGCGCTATGGTCTCAAAAAACACCAAAATCTTACGAGAATTATCCGCATCTGGCAGCTTTTATGGCAAAAATGGTGGAAGATTCAGCTGTTCAACAAGTGCTTAATGCAGCTCACTAAATCAAAAAGAAGAAGTAAAGATCAGACCAAGTCTTCTCTACTCTTTCATTTTTCTAGAGAAGAGTGGTCACTCCTTAGCTTTTTAAGCAGTTTCCTAGTTTTGCGAGAATGTAAAAAAACAATGGCAAGAGCCTTAAATTTTCTTTCGCGGGTGGTGTCAAAAATGCTCGAAATGTGATAAAATAAACAAGATTATGTCACTAAAAATAGCTGTTAATAGGCAGAAAAGGACACTTATGAAACACCTTAAAACCCCACCATTGGTCATGTCAGGATTGGCATTAGGAACGTTGTCATTTGGCAATTTGTTGGCTACTTATGTTTCGATTTTTAATTATTTGGGAATTCTGGCAGCTCTTTTTATCTATGGTATCTTGCTTGTTGGCATGGTTAGGAACCTTAACGATACCAAAATGCAGTTACGACAACCTCTAATTGCCTCTGTTTTTCCAACTTTTTTTATGACAGGGATGTTGTTGTCTTCACTCTTTCTCAAAGTGACAGGAGGGTGTTGGTTAGGCTTTCTCACTTGGTGGCTATTCTTTTTGGGAAATCTTGTCCTGATTGCTTATTACCAGTATCGTTTTGTCTTTTCTTTTTCATGGGATAACGTTTTTCCTTCCTGGTCCGTGCTTTTTGTTGGAATTGCAATGGCGGCATTAACAGCACCTGCTAGTAGGCAGTTTTTATTAGGACAGGTGATTTTTTGGGTTTGTCTTCTCTTAACTGCTGTGATTTTACCTTTTATGGCCAAAAAGACTTATGGGATTGGTCTAGGTCAAGCAGTAATGCCCAATATTTCAACGTTTTGTGCCCCTCTGTCCTTACTTTCAGCGTCTTATTTAGCAACCTTTCCTAGACCACAAGTAGGAATGGTTATCTTTCTTCTCGTCAGCTCACAACTGTTATATGCTTTTGTGGTTGTACAGCTTCCTCGCTTACTCAATCGTCCCTTTAACCCAGGTTTTTCAGCTTTTACCTTTCCGTTTGTGATTAGTGCCACTTCCTTAAAAATGACCTTATCTTTTTTAGGTTGGCAAGGTTTAGGTTGGCAGGTTCTTTTGCTAGGAGAGGTATTGTTGGCGACAGCTTTAGTCACTTATGTTTATGGGGCTTACCTGAGATTTCTATTTCAAAATAAGTAAAGCAGCTAACATCTTGGCTCATCAAGAGACAGTTACTACTAACTAGTTATCGAGATTACTAAAAAAGAGGCCGGCACTTTAATGTGCTAGTCTCTTTTAAATTGATCCATTGTCACGTTAGCGAGCTACACGACGACGCGCAGCTTTTTTGCGGTTTTCTTCAATGAAAGCAGCTTTTTCTTCTTCAGGGTCAATGATTGTTTTTTTTACAGCAAAGACAGCACCAGCAACAGTAGCAGCAGTTGCTAGGACGCCAGTAGCAAGACCTTTAACAAATTGATATTTCTTAACCATGATTATTCTCCATTTCTAGTGAAGGACCTCAGTGGTCCTTAATCTTATGTTATAATATATGGTAGCGAAAAATAAGCTAATTTTCAAGTAAAAGGCGTTTTTGGACACGCTTTTCTAATAGAAAGACAAGAAAATGACAAAAATAAAAATAGTTGTGATTGTTGGTCCGACAGCGGTTGGAAAAACAGCACTTGGGATTAGTTTAGCCAAGGCTTTTAATGGAGAAATTATTTCAGGAGATAGCCAGCAAGTTTATCGACAGTTGGATATTGGAACAGCCAAGGCCACTCAAGAAGAGCAAGAAGCAGCGGTTCATCACTTAATTGATATTCGTGAGGTGACGGAGTCTTATTCGGCCTACGATTTTGTTCAAGATGCTCAAAAATCTATTTCAGATATTGTTAGTCGTGGGAAATTACCAATTATTGTAGGTGGAACTGGTCTTTACTTACAAAGTTTACTCGAAGGTTATCATCTAGGAGGTCAAGTTGATCAAGAGGCGGTAAAAGCCTATCGGAATGAGTTGGAGCAATTGGACGATCACGACTTGTATGAACGCTTGCAAGTCAATAACATTACCATTGAGCAGGTGAATCGCAGACGGGCGATCCGAGCCCTTGAATTGGCTCAGTTTGCTGATGAATTAGAGAATGCCGAGACGGCTTATGAGCCGCTTATTATCGGCTTGAATGATGACCGCCAAGTCATCTATGACCGTATCAATCAGCGCGTGAATCGTATGATTGAAAACGGCTTATTGGAAGAAGCAAAATGGTTATATGAGCATTACCCGACTGTTCAGGCTAGTCGTGGCATAGGTTATAAGGAATTATTCCCCTATTTTGTAGGTGAAATGACTTTGGCAGAAGCTAGTGATCAATTAAAACAAAACACGAGACGTTTTGCCAAGCGACAGCTAACTTGGTTCCGCAATCGAATGGCTGTTAGCTTCACTGCCATAACGGCTCCTGATTACCCACAGGTAGTACATGATAGGGTCAGGGATTTTCTTGGTCAGAAAGAGAAGTCATGACGCAAAATTAGCAGAATCTGTTGAAGATATGTTATAATAGAATTTACGGAATTTGGAGGATTGGTAAAGGTGATGATTGAGACAAAGCGTCAGCAAGAAAGAGTGATTCTTTTAGGAGTTGAGCTTCAGACAACAGAACATTTTGACATGTCCATGACAGAATTAGCTAATCTTGCCAAAACAGCTGGTGTCAAAGTTATGGCAAGTTTCAGCCAAAAACGAGAACGTTACGACAGCAAAACCTTTATCGGCTCAGGGAAACTGGATGAGATTAAGGCGATTGTGGAAGCTGATGAGATTGATGCAGTTATTGTGAACAATCGGTTGACTGCTAGGCAAAATGCTAATCTAGAAGCTGTTTTAGAGGTAAAAGTCATTGACCGTATGCAGTTAATCTTAGATATTTTTGCCATGCGTGCCAGAAGCCATGAGGGCAAATTACAAGTACACCTTGCCCAATTGAAATATATGTTACCTCGTTTGGTTGGACAGGGCATCATGTTAAGTCGTCAAGCAGGTGGTATTGGGAGCCGTGGACCAGGTGAAAGCCAACTAGAGTTAAATCGCCGTTCGATTCGTCATCAGATTGCTGATATTGAACGCCAATTAACTCAGGTAGAGAAAAATCGTCAAACAATTAGAGATCGTCGTGTGGGTTCAGATACCTTTAAAATTGGCTTGATTGGCTACACCAATGCTGGCAAGTCAACCATTATGAACTTGTTGACAGATGACAGCCACTATGAAGCCAATGAATTATTTGCTACCTTAGATGCAACTACAAAGCAACTCTATTTAGAAAATCAATTTCAAGCAACCTTAACAGACACCGTAGGCTTTATTCAAGACTTGCCAACGGAATTAGTGGCTGCTTTTAAATCAACCCTAGAAGAAAGCAAATATGTGGATTTGCTGTTACATGTGATTGATGCGAGTGATCCCAATCATAGTGAGCAAGAAAAAGTGGTTTTAAACCTTCTAAAAGAGCTAGACATGCTTAATATTCCGCGTTTAGCTATTTATAACAAGGTGGATATAGCAGAACAATTCACAGCTACTGCTTTTCCAAATATCAGGATTTCAGCCCGTTCAAAGGATAGCAAAATTCTCTTGAGACGTTTAATCATTGACCAAATTCGAGACCAGTTTGTTCCTTTTAGAATCAAAGTGCATCAAGACAAGGCGTACAAGCTATATGATTTGAATCGAGTTGCTCTTTTAGACCACTACACGTTTGACCAAGAAATAGAGGATATTTCGGGCTACATTTCCCCAAAACAGCAATGGAGACTTGACGATTTTTATGAATAATTATATTGATTTAGCAAAAACCTATGGTGGATTTACTAGTCTGGATACCAACTACCTAAACCATCTGTTAGCCAGTTTGACAGACCAGCAAAAACTAGCTTTTATCACACCACCACCAAGTGTTATTAATGCCTACTTTGCTGAAATCTACCAGAAACAGTCACCGCAAGCTGCAACTGATTATTATTTTAATCTTTCTAAGGCTTTGGGGCTTTTTACTGACCAACCATCTTTTGAGGAAGAAAAGCCCTTTGTACGCCTCAATTTGTCTGGAAAAGCTTATGGTTTTGCTTACCAAAATGACCAAGAAGTTGCATTGGTATTTTCTGAAAAAGCAGAGCCTAAGAAACCCGAACTCTTCTTTGAATTAACACAAATTTTCCCACAATATATGGTTTATGAGGACAAAGGCCAGCTTAAAATGCAGGCTAAGCAGTTTGAGCAAGGAGAATGTGAAGACATTACACCTGATGACACACTCTTGTCGAAGATTTACCGTCTGGCAAACGGTATCACCATGCTTAAGGGGTTTAATGTAGAGGAGTTATGGGCTCTTAGCCAAACATTTTCTGGTCAAAAGTATTATGATTTTGCCCAACGAGAATTTATGATTTACATCACCCAATAGAAAGAATAGATTGAATGGAATTACAATTTTTAGGAACTGGAGCTGGTCAACCAGCCAAGCAGCGCAATGTGTCAAGTCTTGCCTTGAAATTACTAGACGAAATCAATGAAGTCTGGATGTTTGATTGCGGTGAAGGAACGCAAAGACAAATTTTAGAAACGACGATTAAGCCACGAAAAATAAGAAAGATTTTCATTACTCATTTGCATGGAGACCACATTTTTGGATTACCAGGATTTTTATCAAGTCGGTCTTTTCAAGCTAGTGAAGAACAGACAGATCTTGATATTTATGGACCAATTGGCATTAAAACTTACGTGTTAACTAGTCTAAAAGTTTCTGGAGCGCGTGTACCTTATCAGATTCATTTTCATGAATTTGATGACAAATCATTAGGTAAAATAATGGAAACAGATAAGTTTGAGGTCTATGCAGAGCGTCTGGCGCATACCATTTTTTGCATGGGTTATCGAGTAGTTCAAAAAGACTTAGAAGGAACCCTAGACGCAGAAGCCTTAAAAGCAGCGGGTGTTCCTTTTGGACCACTCTTTGGCAAAATTAAAAATGGTCAAGACGTTGAGTTGGAAGACGGCCGCCTGATTTGTGCCAAAGATTATATTTCTGCCCCTAAAAAAGGCAAAATCATCACCATTATCGGCGATACGCGCAAAACGTCTGCCAGTGTTAAACTCGCTAAAGATGCAGATGTTTTGGTTCATGAATCCACCTATGGTAAGGGTGACGAGCGGATTGCGAGAAATCACGGGCATTCTACCAACATGCAGGCAGCACAAATCGCTCATGAAGCAGGCGCAAAACGCCTCTTGCTCAATCATGTATCAGCTCGCTTTTTAGGGCGTGATTGTCGCCAGATGGAAAAAGATGCCGCCACTATATTTGAAAATGTTAAAATGGTACAAGATTTAGAGGAAGTGATTATTTAATGGCACAAAGAATCATTGTTATCACGGGAGCTTCTGGAGGACTGGCTCAGGCAATTGTTAAGCAGTTACCCAAGGAAGACAGCTTGATTTTATTAGGACGTAACAAAGAACGCCTAGAACACTGTTATCAGCATATTGACAACAAAGAATGCCTCGAGTTGGATATTACCAATCCAGTAGCCATTGAGAAAATGGTCGCCCAGATTTACCAGCGCTATGGCCGTATTGATGTCTTGATTAATAATGCTGGCTACGGAGCTTTCAAAGGCTTTGAAGAGTTTTCTGCCCAAGAAATAGCTGATATGTTTCAGGTTAACACCCTAGCGAGCATTCACTTTGCTTGCTTGATTGGTCAGAAAATGGCAGAGCAGGGGCAAGGTCACCTTATTAATATTGTGTCCATGGCAGGCTTGATTGCGTCAGCCAAATCGAGCATTTATTCAGCCACCAAGTTTGCCCTTATCGGATTTTCCAATGCCCTTCGCTTAGAATTAGCGGATAAAGGGGTTTACGTGACCACCGTGAATCCAGGTCCCATTGCCACCAAGTTTTTTGACCAAGCTGACCCGTCTGGACATTATTTGGAAAGCGTTGGTAAATTTACTCTCCAACCAAATCAAGTGGCTAAGCGTTTGGTTTCTATTATCGGGAAAAATAAACGAGAATTGAATTTGCCCTTTAGTTTAGCGGTGACCCATCAATTTTACACCCTTTTCCCTAAATTATCTGATTATCTTGCAAGAAAGGTATTTAATTATAAATGATTAAATCCAAATATAGCTGGAAAATAAAAGACAAGAAGCCAGATGATGGCTTCTTTAAGCTAGCAAAGACAAAAGGTCTAACCCAGACCGCCGCTCAGTTGATTTATGATCGAGGGATAAGGACTGAAGAAGCCTTAGATGAGTTTTTAACAGCGGACTTGTCTCAACTGCATGATCCTTACTTGCTACATGACATGGCAAAAGCTGTGCCAAGAATTCGTCAAGCTATTGAAGAGGGCGAACGAATTCTCATTTACGGCGACTATGATGCTGATGGCATGACGTCGGCTTCTATTGTCAAAGAAACCCTAGACATGATGGGAGCAGAGCCTTTGGTTTATCTTCCCAACCGCTTTACAGATGGCTATGGCCCCAACCAGAGCGTCTATAAATATTTTATTGAGCAGGAAGCTGTGTCCCTAATTATCACGGTTGATAATGGCGTGGCCGGACATGAAGCGATTAGATATGCTCAAGAACAGGAAGTTGATGTTATTGTAACTGACCATCATAGCCTGCCTGAAGAATTGCCAGAAGCCTTTGCCATCATTCATCCTGAGCATCCTGATGCTGATTATCCCTTTAAACACTTAGCTGGCTGTGGCGTTGCCTTTAAATTGGCAACAGCTTTGCTAGAAAGTTTACCAACAGACTGTCTAGACTTGGTAGCTATTGGAACCATTGCCGATATGGTAAGCTTGACAGGTGAAAACCGTGTTTTAGTCAAAAATGGTCTGGCCATGCTCAAACACACCGAAAGAGTGGGCTTGCAGGAGTTGATGTCCTTGTCTCCTATTGATTTGGAACATTTTAATGAAGACGCCATTGGCTTTCAGATTGCTCCGCAATTAAATGCTTTAGGGCGCTTAGATGACCCTAATCCAGCCATTGAGCTACTGACGGGCTTTGATGACCAAGAAGCTCAAGCGATTGCCTTGATGATTAAGAAAAAAAATGAAGAGCGTAAGGCCTTAGTCCAAGACATTTTTGATCAAGCGATGGCTATGGTTGATCCTCAAAAACCTGTTCAAGTCTTGGCACAAGCTGGCTGGCATCCTGGTGTTCTTGGGATTGTCGCTGGTCGTATCATGGAAACTATTGGACAAACGGTCGTCGTTTTGACCATTGATAATGGCTTTGCAAAAGGCTCGGCCAGAAGTTTAGAAGCTATTAATATTTTTGAAGCCTTAAATGGCAAGCGTGAGTTATTTACAGCCTTTGGGGGACATGCTGGTGCAGCAGGAATGACCCTGCCCGTTGACAACTTGGAAGCTCTTTCAGACTTTCTTTGTCAGTTTGTGATAGAACGTGGCTTAGATCAGACTGCCAAAAATACGTTAACTATTGATGAAAGACTGTCTTTGGACGACCTTAGCCTTGATATTTTAAAGAGTTTAGATAAATTAGCCCCTTATGGGATGGATCATCAAAAGCCGGTCTTTTATGTCAAGGACATAAGGGTTAGTCAAGCGCGTACCATAGGGCAAGACCAGAGCCATCTTAAATTTAAAGTCAGTCAGGGCAAAGCTTCCTTTGACGTACTGGCTTTTGGTCAAGGAAGTCAACTGCAAGAGTTCCGACAAGCTACTGGTTTAGAATTAGCAGTTACCTTATCTGTCAACCATTGGAATGGGAACACGAGTCTCCAATTCATGTTAGTAGATGCTCGTGTTGACGGAGTGCAACTTCTTGACTTAAGGACAAAAACAGCCAAAGTTCCTGAAGGTATTCCGACTATTGAAGAAGACCCAAATGCCAGAGTCATTCTGATTAATGACATCCCTGAAGATTTCAAAACCTGGCGCAACCAGTTTGTTCACAAGGATTTTGACGCCATCTATTTTAAAAATCAGATGAAACATCCTTATTATTTAACAGGATTTGGCAGCAGAGAGCAGTTTGCCAAGCTCTACAAAACCATCTATCAGTTTCCTGAATTTGATTTACGACATAAATTGACAGAGTTGAGTCACTATTTAAACATAGAAAAACTTTTACTGATTAAGTTGATTCAAATTTTTGAAGAGTTGTCTTTTGTGACGATTGACGATGGGCTGATGACGGTTAACCCCCAAGCGCAAAAACGAGAGATTTCAGAGAGCCACATTTACCAAGACTTAAAAGAATTGGTGAAATTTCAAGAAATCATGGCTTTGGCTAGCCCGAAAGAGATGTATGATTATTTGGTGAAATCAAACGATCAATAAGTAAAGCAGTTGACAGTAGTTATTGAGGTAGTTACGAATGAAGTATCAGATAAACAATAATGTCAGAAGTCTTATTTTACGAAAAATATGTTTCGTGATATAATGAAGAGTATTTTATATTTGGCAATTTGCCACTAGAAAGAATTAACTATGGATTTAACAAATTACATTGCATCGATCAAAGATTACCCTAAAGCTGGTATTACGTTTCGAGATATCTCACCTTTAATGGCTGACGGTAAAGCATATAGCTATGCTATTCGTGAAATAGCACAGTACGCTTGTGATAAAGATATTGATATGGTTGTTGGACCTGAAGCGCGTGGTTTTATCATTGGTTGTCCTGTTGCAGTTGAGTTAGGAATTGGTTTTGCTCCCGTTCGTAAACCAGGAAAACTGCCAAGAGATGTTGTCTCTGCCGATTACGAAAAAGAATATGGTCTTGATACTTTAACTATGCATGCAGATGCTATTAAGCCTGGACAACGTGTTTTGATTGTCGATGATTTACTAGCGACTGGCGGTACAGTAAAAGCAACTATTGAAATGATTGAAAAACTTGGTGGTATTGTAGCTGGTTGTGCCTTCCTTATTGAATTAGAAGGTTTAAATGGACGCCATGCTATTAGGAACTATGACTATAAAGTCTTAATGCAGTTTCCTGGGTAAACACATTAATCAGCATCTGATTAGGGGATTTAAAGTAGTAAAGGCTATAGATTCGATTTTAGCCTTTTGATTGAGGGATTATGAGTTTTTTAGAACATTATAAGTCAGGTAATTTGGTTATCCCAAGTGCCTTGCTTTTTCATTACAAAGATCTTTTTAAGAGCTCAGATGATTTTTTGGTCTGGCAGTTTTTCTATCTTCAAAATACGACAAAGCGAGACGACTTAGCACCCAGTCAAATTGCTCATGCGCTTGGAAAATCAGTTGCTGATATTAATAAAATCATTTCATCTTTGACTAATCAAGGGCTTTTAGATATGCGGACAATTGAACTTACTGGAGAAATTGAAATTATTTTTGATGCGAGTCCTGTGTTAGCCAAGTTAGATCAATTGTTTGTCAGTCAAACGGCAACTGAAATTGACAAACAAGAAACACCAAATCATTTCAAACGATTAGTTGATGAATTTGAACGTGAACTAGGACGATTCTTGAGTCCTTTTGAGTTAGAAGATCTTGAAAAAACGCTTCGTGATGATAAAACAGATCCTGATTTGATACGAGAAGCTTTAAAAGAAGCTGTCTTCAACGGCAAAACAAATTGGAAATATATCCAGGCTATCTTACGTAATTGGCGAAAAGAAGGTATTGTTAATCTTCGACAAGTAGAAGAACGTAGACGTGTTAGAGAAGGCGAAGATCTTTCTCAAGTGACGATATCAGAGGATTTTCTATCTGCGATGAATTTATGGAGTGATTCATGAGAATTGGAAAAGCAAGATTAGCAAAAGTCCTGACCATCATTGGTCAAATGTTTCCTGAGGCTAAGGGAGAGTTAGACTGGGAAACACCTTTTCAATTGTTGATTGCGGTGATTTTATCAGCTCAAACGACAGATAAGGCCGTCAATAAGGTAACTCCTGGACTATGGCAGTCTTATCCAGAAATAGAAGACTTAGCTTTTGCTGAACTTTCTGATGTTGAAAATGCTCTGAGAACGATTGGACTCTATAAAAATAAGGCCAAAAATATCATTAAAACTGCTCAGGCTATTCGTGATGATTTTAAGGGTCAAGTGCCAAAAACCCACAAAGAGCTTGAAAGTTTACCGGGTGTTGGCCGAAAAACAGCCAATGTGGTGCTGGCAGAGGTTTATGGTGTTCCAGCTATTGCGGTTGATACTCATGTGGCTAGAGTCTCAAAGAGGCTCAATATTTCATCGCCAGATGCCGATGTCAAGCAGATTGAAGCAGATTTGATGGCTAAAATTCCAAAGAAAGATTGGATTATTACTCACCATCGATTGATTTTTTTTGGACGCTACCATTGTTTAGCCAAAAAACCAAAATGTGAGATTTGTCCCGTTCAGTCTTACTGCAAGTACTATCAAGATACTTATGGAAAATCGAAAGCCTAGCCTTTGGTTTTCTTTTTTTATGGAGGTAATTTTGCTATAATAGAACCATTACGTTTTAGAAAGAAATCAAGATGGATAGTCAATTATCAAACCGTTTGGCCCAAGTTGCGGCCTATGTTCCAAAAGGTGTCAAATTATTAGATGTTGGCAGTGATCATGCCTACCTTCCCATATTTTTGGTAGAAACTAATCAGATTTCAGCAGCCATTGCTGGCGAAGTGGTTAGGGGTCCCTACGAATCTGCTCTTAAAAATGTCACACAGTCTGGCCTTGCCGAGCATATTCAGGTGCGCTTAGCCAATGGCCTTGCAGCCTTTGAAGAAGCTGATGATGTGACAGCCATTACCATTTGTGGCATGGGTGGCCGTTTGATTGCTGATATTTTAGAGGCAGGTAAGGAAAAATTGCAGGGCATTGAACGTCTGGTTTTACAACCCAACAATCGTGAGGATGATTTACGGGCTTGGTTATCGGTTAACGCTTTTAAAATTGTTGCAGAAACCATCATGGCTGAAAATGACAAATATTATGAAATCATCGTTGCTGAGCATGGTGAAAAGGCCTTATCCGCGACAGAATTGCGTTTTGGTCCATACCTTTCTCAGGAAAAATCAGTCGTTTTTAAAGAGAAGTGGCAACGAGAAATGGATAAGTTAGCTTATGCCTTGTCCTGCATCCCAGAAGAAAAAACTCAAGAGCGTCAGCTTCTCTTGACAAAAATACAACAAATAAAAGAGGTGATTGTTCATGAAAGCTAAAACCCTAATTGATGCCTATGAAGCCTTTTGCCCACTTGATTTATCTATGGAAGGAGACGTTAAAGGTCTTCAAATGGGTTCATTGGATAAAGACATTCGTAAGGTTATGATTACTTTAGATATCCGAGAGTCAACAGTAGCAGAAGCCATCAAAAATGAAGTTGATCTCATTATAACTAAGCATGCTCCCATCTTTAAACCGCTTAAAGATCTGGTTTCATCCCCTCAGCGTGATATCCTTCTAGATTTGGTCAAGCATGACATTTCTGTCTATGTGAGCCATACCAATATTGACATTGTACCAGGTGGGCTAAATGATTGGTTTTGTGACCTGCTAGAAATCAAGGAAGCAACTTACTTGTCTGAAACCAAAGAAGGCTTTGGCATTGGTCGTATTGGAACAGTTAAAGAACAAGCGTTAGAAGAGTTAGCAAGTAAGGTCAAAAGGGTGTTTGATTTAGATACCGTGCGACTTATCCGTTACGATAAGGAAAACCCTTTGATTTCAAAGATTGCTATCTGTGGCGGAAGTGGTGGTGAATTTTATCAGGATGCTGTGCAAAAAGGCGCAGACGTTTATATTACAGGGGATATCTATTACCATACAGCACAGGAGATGCTGACAGAAGGACTATTTGCGGTTGACCCGGGGCATCATATTGAGGTGCTTTTTACGGAGAAATTAAAGGAGAAACTCCAAGGGTGGAAAGAAGAGAACGGTTGGGATGTCAGCATTATTTCAAGCAAAGCCTCGACCAATCCATTTAGCCATTTATAGGCTGTTAAGGTCTTAAAATAAGATAAAAGGATACCAGGAATGAAAATAGCCATTATTGGGGCGGGGATTGTAGGATCAACCGCCGCTTATTATTTACAACAAAGTGGTCAAAAAGAAGTTACCATTTTTGACCATGGTCAAGGACAAGCCACTAAGGCAGCTGCTGGTATTATTAGTCCTTGGTTTTCAAAGCGTCGCAATAAAGTTTGGTACCGCATGGCTCGTTTAGGAGCGGACTTTTATCAGCAATTAATCAATGACCTCAAAGAAGATGGTTTTGCAACAGATTTTTATCAGCAAAATGGCATCTATGTTTTAAAAAAGCAGGAAGAAAAACTAAGAGATCTTTATGAATTAGCGTTAGCAAGAAAGGTAGAATCACCGATTATTGGTGAGTTAGCCATTAAAAATCGTAAAGAACTGGGGAATGATTTTAAAGGATTGATTGGCTTTGATAACTGTCTGTACGCTTCAGGAGCTGCTAGAGTGGAGGGAGCCGCTTTATGTGAGACATTACTCAAGGCTAGTGGTTATCCAGTTATTCGCCAAAAAGTCACTCTGAAACAGCAAGGAAGTGGTTATGAGATTGCTGGTCATTATTTTGATCAGGTCATTCTGGCAGCAGGAGCATGGCTACCTGACTTATTGAGGCCTTTAGGCTATCAGGTTGATGTGCGACCACAAAAGGGACAACTCTTGGATTATGACGTTCATCACATCATCAGCGACACTTATCCAGTTGTTATGCCAGAAGGTGAAATAGATCTTATTCCTTTTAACCAAGGTAAGATTTCTGTTGGTACGAGTCACGAAAATGATAAAGGTTATGATTTGGAGCCTGATTGGCAGGTTTTAGAAAAACTTGAAATGCAAGCTCTTACTTATTTGCCGTTATTAAAAGAAGCTACTCAAAAAACGTGTCGTGTAGGAATAAGAGCTTATACCAGTGATTATTCTCCTTTTTATGGTCAGGTTTCAGGATTGAAGAACCTTTATACAGCTAGTGGTTTAGGGTCATCGGGATTAACAGTTGGACCTTTGATTGGCTATGAATTAGCTCAATTATTGCTAGGACACGAAGGACTTTTGACGCCTAGCGACTATTCTCCTGAGCCTTACCTTTTGCGGTCTACTGGTAAAGCGTGACACTGCTTTCAAAAAATGATAGAATGATAGGGTATATAGAAGAATAGGAGCACTACTATGAAAGGTATTATTCTTGCAGGAGGTTCAGGGACACGCTTGTATCCACTGACCCGTGCCGCATCTAAACAGTTGATGCCCATTTATGACAAACCAATGATTTATTACCCATTGTCAACCTTGATGTTGGCAGGGATTAAAGATGTTTTAATCATTTCAACTCCCCAAGATCTTCCTCGTTTCGAAGAATTGCTAGGAGACGGGTCAGAATTTGGCATTAGCTTATCCTATAAGGAACAACCAAGCCCAGATGGTTTAGCACAAGCTTTCATTATTGGAGAGGAGTTTATCGGTGATGACCGTGTTGCTCTTATTTTAGGAGATAATATTTACCACGGTAATGGCCTCACTAAAATGCTTCAAAAGGCAGCTGCCAAAGAAAAAGGAGCCACCGTTTTTGGTTATCAAGTGAAAGACCCTGAGCGCTTTGGAGTGGTGGAATTTGATGAGAACATGAATGCTATCTCTATCGAAGAAAAACCAGAAGTGCCTAAGTCTCACTTTGCAGTGACTGGACTTTATTTCTATGACAATGACGTGGTAGAGATTGCTAAAAACATTAAACCAAGCGCGCGTGGTGAGTTGGAAATTACAGACGTCAACAAGGCTTACTTGGAACGTGGTGACCTCTCCGTTGAATTGATGGGGCGTGGTTTTGCATGGTTAGACACTGGAACGCATGAAAGTCTACTTGAAGCGGCTCAATATATTGAAACTGTTCAACGCTTGCAAAACGCTCAAGTGGCAAATCTGGAAGAAATTGCCTATCGCATGGGCTATATCAGTAAAGAAGATGTCCATAAATTGGCGCAATCTTTAAAGAAAAACGAATACGGGCAATACTTGCTTCGTTTGATTGGAGAAGCTTAATGACAGAAACTTTTTTTGACAAACCATTGGCTTGCCGAGAAATCAAAGAAATCCCAGGCTTACTAGAGTTTGATATTCCTGTTCGTGGGGATAATCGTGGCTGGTTTAAAGAAAATTTCCAAAAAGAAAAAATGTTGCCAATTGGCTTTCCAGAACGTTTTTTTGAGGAAGGAAAACTACAAAACAACGTTTCTTTTTCACGTCAGCATGTGCTGCGTGGACTTCATGCTGAACCTTGGGATAAATACATCTCAGTTGCTGATGATGGCAAGGTTTTAGGAGCTTGGGTTGATCTTCGTGAGGGAGAGACTTTTGGAAACGTCTACCAGACAGTGATTGATGCTTCAAAAGGAATGTTTGTTCCTAGAGGGGTTGCTAATGGCTTTCAAGTTCTTTCAGAGACTGTCTCTTACAGTTATCTTGTCAATGACTACTGGGCTCTTGACTTGAAACCTAAGTATGCTTTTGTAAACTATGCTGACCCAAGTCTTGGGATTACTTGGGAAAATCTAGCAGCTGCAGAAGTTTCTGAAGCAGATAAAAACCATCCTCTTCTTAGTGATGTCAAACCACTGAAACCAAAAGACCTATAGGGAAACAACATACTCAGATGATTGGGATTAATCATTTGAGGTGGATATGAGGGGAGTTATTCTTCTCTACTTCAGGTAACAAGTAACAACTAAAAATGATGAAAGGAAAGTTCAGTTTCTCTCTTTGAGCTGAACATGGGACTTAAATCTTAGAAAGCGATGTTTTCTTAGGCCTAAAACGTCTTTGTTAGAGTCATTACTTTTAATAGATTTTTTCGGAAACGAAAGGTCCCTTTATATCTTATGTATAAAAATATTATCGTAACTGGTGGAGCTGGTTTCATCGGATCTAACTTTGTGCACTATGTCTACAATAACCACCCAGATGTTCATGTAACTGTCCTTGATAAATTGACATATGCAGGTAACCGTGCTAACATTGAAGCTATTCTTGGTGATCGTGTTGAGTTAGTTGTTGGTGATATCGCTGACGCTGAATTGGTAGATAAATTGGCTGCCAAAACGGATGCTATTGTTCACTATGCGGCTGAGAGCCACAACGATAACTCATTGGAAGATCCAAGTCCATTTATCCATACAAACTTTATCGGAACTTACACTTTGCTTGAAGCAGCTCGTAAATACGATATCCGTTTCCACCACGTGTCAACTGATGAAGTTTATGGAGATCTTCCACTTCGTGAAGACCTTCCAGGACAGGGTGAAGGACCAGGTGAAAAATTCACTGCTGAAACAAAATACAATCCATCATCACCTTACTCATCAACTAAGGCAGCTTCTGACCTTATCGTTAAGGCATGGGTACGTTCCTTCGGTGTGAAAGCGACCATTTCGAACTGTTCAAATAACTATGGACCATACCAACACATCGAAAAATTCATTCCACGTCAAATTACAAATATCTTGGCAGGAATCAAACCAAAACTTTATGGTGAAGGTAAAAACGTCCGTGACTGGATTCATACTAATGATCATTCTACAGGAGTATGGGCTATTTTGACTAAGGGTCGTATCGGTGAAACATACCTTATTGGTGCCGACGGCGAGAAAAACAACAAGGAAGTTCTTGAGCTTATCCTTGAGAAAATGGGTCAACCAAAAGACGCTTATGATCACGTAACTGACCGTGCTGGTCACGATCTTCGTTACGCTATTGATTCTACAAAATTGCGTGAAGAACTCGGCTGGGAACCACAATTTACAAACTTTTCAGAAGGTTTGGAAGAAACTATTAAGTGGTACACAGAAAATGAGACATGGTGGAAAGCAGAAAAAGATGCTGTAGAAGCCAAGTATGCTAAAACTCAAGAAGTGATTAAATAAAACATTAAAGAACCTTGTCATATCAACGATAATTGATATGACAAGGTTCTTTTGATAGTTTAAATTGATGTTTTTCATTGTAGGCTCTTATCTACACTTTTTTAAGGCATCTTTAGAAGGTTTTGAGCGTGACTAAGTATTCACACTTTGACTCATAAAATGATAGCATATTTTCTAGAGATTGGTATAATAGAAACAAAGATGGAAAGGAAAGAGATAGATGACTCAATTAGCAACCATTTGTTACATTGATAATGGCGATTCTTTGCTATTATTACACCGCAATAAAAAAGAAAATGATGTCCACAAAGGCAAGTGGATTTCAGTTGGGGGTAAGCTCGAGGCTGGTGAGACCCCAGATGAGTGTGCCCGTCGTGAGATTTTAGAGGAAACCCATTTGACTGTTACAGAGATGGCCTTTAAAGGAATCATTACTTTTCCAGAATTTACCCCTGGTCATGACTGGTATACCTATGTTTTTAAAGTAACAGGATTTGAAGGAGACCTCATTTCAGATGAAGAGTCACGAGAAGGAACCTTGGAATGGGTACCTTACGATCAAGTGTTGGAAAAGCCAACTTGGGAAGGTGATTATGACATTTTTAAATGGATTTTAGAAGACCGTTCTTTTTTCTCTGCCAAATTTACCTATGACCAAAACAACCAACTCATGGATAAATCTGTGACCTTTTATTGATTTACCCAGGTTACCAGTAAAACCTATCATTTTCCCAAAGAAAGGAACCCTATCTTAATGCCCTTAATACCTGAAAAGTCTAGAACAGATAGCTTATTTTACAAATGGTTTTTAAATAATCAAGCTACCATGGCTTTAGTAATAACACTTTTAGCCTTTTTAACGATTTTTGTTTTTACTAAAATCTCTTTTTTATTTATGCCAGTGATTTCTTTTTTTGCGGTCATCATGTTGCCCTTGGTTATTTCGACCATTCTGTATTATCTGACCAAACCCTTAGTTGACCTTATTAATCACTTGGGCCCGAATCGTACCACCTCTATTTTTATTGTTTTTGGTTTGATTACCTTACTTTTTGTCTGGGCGATTTCAGGCTTTGTTCCCATGGTACAGACCCAACTTACCAGTTTTATTGAGGATCTGCCCAAATACGTGGGCAAGGTCAATGAAGAAGCCAATAAACTTCTTGAAAATGAATGGTTAGTCAGCTATAAGCCCCAACTCCAAGACATGCTTACCCATACAAGTCAAAAGGCTTTGGATTACGCGCAAAGTTTTTCAAAAAATGCTATTGACTGGGCTGGTAATTTTGCTGGTGCCATTGCTCGGATTACCGTGGCTATTATTATTTCGCCCTTTATTCTCTTTTATTTTTTACGAGACAGTAGCCACATGAAAAATGGCCTTGTGAATGTCTTACCTCTCAAATTACGGGTGCCTATGGTTCGAGTCTTGGGAGATATTAACAAGCAATTATCAGGCTATGTGCAAGGGCAGGTTACGGTTGCAATTGTTGTCGGCTTTATGTTTTCTATCATGTTTAGCCTTGTGGGACTGAAATATGCCATCACTTTTGGGATTATTGCTGGCTTTCTTAACATGATACCTTACTTAGGAAGTTTCCTTGCCATGATACCTGTTGTGATTATGGCTATGGTACAAGGCCCATTTATGTTGGTTAAGGTGCTTGTTATCTTTATGATTGAGCAAACCATCGAAGGGCGTTTTGTAGCACCGCTTGTTTTGGGAAATAAGCTGAGCATTCATCCTATTACCATTATGTTCTTGTTATTGACTGCAGGCTCTATGTTTGGTGTCTGGGGTGTTTTCCTTGTCATCCCAATCTACGCTTCTGTCAAAGTTGTGATTAAAGAATTATTTGACTGGTACAAAAAAGTTAGCGGTTTGTATGACGAAGAAGTATTGGTGATTGAGGAGGTTAAGGACCATGTTAAATAGTGAAAAAATGATTGCTTCCTTGGATCAGCAAGACCTAGCGCACGCTGAAAAATATTTCCAAAAAGCTTTAAAAGAAGATGATGCAGATAGTTTAATCGCCTTAGGAGAATACTTAGAAAGTATAGGTTTTTTGCCACATGCCAAGCGTATTTATTTGCAGTTAGCTGATGATTACCCAGAACTCAATATAAATTTAGCTCAGATTGCAGCAGAAGACGACGCCATTGAAGAAGCTTTCTTGTATTTGGATAAGGTTTCAAAAGATAGCCCCAATTATTTGTCAGCTCTCTTAGTAATGGCTGACCTCTATGACATGGAAGGACTGACAGAGGTGGCGCGTGAAAAATTGCTTCAAGCAGTGGGCATCAGCCCAGAGCCATTGGTCATTTTTGGTTTGGCAGAAATTGACATGTCCTTGCAGCATTTTAAAGAAGCTATTGATTACTATGCACAGTTAGACAATCGTCAAATCCTTGAATTGACAGGTATTTCCACTTATCAACGCATTGGACGAGCCTATGCTAGCTTAGGGAAATTTGAGGCAGCCATCGAATTCTTGGAAAAGGCCGTGGCCATTGAATACGAAGATGAAACTGTTTTTGAATTGGCGACCCTCATGTATGACCAAGAAAATTATCAAAAAGCCAATCTTTACTTTAAACAGTTGGAAACCATCAATCCAGATTATCCAGGTTATGAATATGGTTATGCTTTGAGTCTTCATGAAGAGCATAAGACGTCAGAAGCTTTGCGCTTGGTTCAACAGGGCCTACGTAAAAATGCATTTGACAGTCAATTATTATTACTAGCATCGCAGCTTTCTTATGAATTACACGATAGGCAGAATGCTGAAAATTACCTGCTTCAAGCAAAGGAAGTAGCTGTTGATGACGAAGAGATTCTCATGCGTTTAGTGACCCTTTATTTTGATGCCGAGCGTTTTGAGGAGGTTATTGCTCTTAATCGTGAGACGATTGATAATGTCTTAACCAAATGGACCATTGCAAAGGCTTACCACGCCTTGGAACAAGAAGAAGTTGCCTTGGCTCTTTATAATGAGATTTCGGCTGATTTGGCAGAAAATCCAGAGTTTTTACAGGATTATGCCTATTTATTAAGGGAGTTTGGCCAGTTTCACAAGGCTATCCAAATGGCTACCGCTTACCTCAGACAAGTGCCTGATGATGTGAATATGCAAGACTTTCTTGACCATATCAAGCACCAACAATCAGAATAAAAAAACAGTTCTCCTAGGGGAAATAACTTTCCTAGGAGAGCTGTTTTTTAGTTGCTTATCAGGATAATTTCATAGAGAGAATTTTGGCTTGGTCAGGAGTAACCCGTAAAGTTTTTTGACCAGTATAAGTCACAAATCCTGGCTTGGCGCCACTAGGTTTGTGTAATTTTTTAGCTTCAATCATATCGACCTGAACGAGATTTGATAACCTAGCTTTCGAATAATAAGCAGCTAGTTCGGCAGCATCAGTTTTAACCTCGTCACTTGGGTCAAGATTGTCTTTGATGATGACATGACTTCCAGGGATATCCTTAGCATGGAACCAGAGTTCTCCTTTTTTAGCCATTTTAAAGGTGAGTTCTTCATTTTGCAAGTTATTGCGTCCCACCATGAGAATGGTTGTTCCATCTGAAGCCAGGTACTGCTCAGGCTTTTTACGTTTATGGCGTTTGTCTCTTTGGCGACTTTTCAAAAAGCCAGCCTGATATAATTCTTCGCGAATATCTTCGATGTCGTCGATACTTGCTTGAGATAAATTGTAGTCTACGCTCTCAAAGTAAGTAATACTTTGCTTGGTATCGGCAATCAATCCAGATAAGTGTTTGACAGCTTCTTTTAGCTTTTGGTATTTTTTAAAATAACGTTGAGCATTTTGATTTGGTGTCAGAGCCTTGTCTAAGGCAATCTCAATTTTTTCCCCTGTATAATAATTGTCTAAAATCACAGAGTCTTGGTTGTTTGGGACCAGACTGAGGTAGGTGGTCAATAATTCTCCTTTTTGACGGAACAACTCAGCATTTTCAGTGGCTAGCAGCTCAGCTTCTTGCTTACTTAGCTTGTTGCGATTTTTGTCCAGTTCAGTTTGCACACGGTGGATCAAATCACTGGCTTGCTGATTGATACGGTCACGCTCAGCCTTGTCTTGATAAAAGTGGTCAAGCATGTCAGACAAAGTCTCAAACGTCGCATGACTATCTGAGAAAAGAACAGGCGCAAAAGAAGCTGTGGTCAGATTTGCCTGAGTAGGTCTAGCAAAAAACTCACGGAACCGTTTTAATTTGTCTGTGGTCAGAAGCTCGGCCAACTCTTTTGCGGTGTCTCGCCCCAAACCTTGAAAATGCTGTTGCAAGCTTTTAACTGTTAGTTCTTGTGTTTGGAGGATTTCAAATAGAGGCACATCTGTAATTGTAAAAGGATTAACAGCAGCTGTTTTAGGAGGCTCAATGTAGGTAGAGCCAGGTAAAATGGTGCGGTAAGAGTTTTGTGAAAAACCAACATGTTTAATGGATTCGATGATTTTATTTTCTGCACGGTCCACCAAGATGATATTACTGTGCTTCCCCATGATTTCAATGATTAGGGTTGCCTGAATAGCATCTCCGATTTCATTTTTATTAGATACCTTGATTTCGATAATGCGGTCATTATCAATCTGTTCTAACTGCTCAATGACTGCACCCTGGAGGTATTTACGCATAATCATGGTAAAGGTATTAGGTACCTGAGGATTTTGAAAGTCTGCTTGGGTGATTTGTACCCTTCCAAAAACAGGATGGGCAGACAATAGCAATTTATAATTCTTGCGATGGTTACGAATGGTTAAGACAAGTTCCCGTTCAAAGGGTTGATTGACCTTTTGGATACGACCGTAAAGCAAGTTCTCTTTTAATTCGTTGGTTAAATGGTGTAAGAAAAAGCCGTCAAAAGACATGGTTTCTCCTTTCTGAATTCTAATCTCTTCATTATACCACAAATACTTGACTAAAAATATGGACGAAAGAGCTTGCAATTTTTTTGATTTAGGTTATAATGTTAAAAAAACGAGAAAGGAAGTCAATGATGGTAAAAACACAACACTTAGCAAATTGGCAAAGCTGGCATAGATAAGTTGTGTTTATGAATTGGCATAGATACGACTTTTAGAGTACTTCTAAAAAGATATCTATGCGCTGACATTGGATTTCACAAGAGCGCCTAGTAATCATTACTAAGTGCTTTTTCTTTTGAGAAGTATTCTCATCATCAACGTTTTAAAGAGATTGACATGAAATGTGAGGAATTCAGATGAAAAACAAGAGTTTAATAGCTACCCTCCTTGTTTTAACTGTAATAGTGATAGGCTCTCTATTATCAAAAGGAGTATCAAAGGAAAACCGTGATTTGGCTAACCAACAAAACATTACAATTGGCATCTTACAATTCGTTACTCATGAGGCTCTTGATGATATTAAGCGAGGTATTGAAGATCAACTCAAAAAGCAGATGCCTCAAAAACAAAATGTAGTGATTAAGGTTATGAATGCTGAGGGGGATCAGAGTAAAATCCAAACAATGAGTAGGCAATTAGTGCAATCAGGAAGTGATATCGTGATTGGTATCGCAACCCCGGCGGCGCAAGGCTTAGCAGCCACCAGCAAGGATATCCCAGTTGTCATGTCAGCAGTATCTGATCCAGTAGGATCTAGATTAGTGATGCAATTGGATCAACCTGAAGCTAATGTAACTGGTCTATCTAATAAAGTGCCTGTTAAACAGACAATTGATTTAATGAAAAAGCTGACACCACATGTCAAAACAGTTGGAATTTTATATGCAAGTAATGAGGATAATTCCTTATCTCAAGTTAAAGAGTTTAGGCGGTTAGCTCGCAAAAAGGGCTACCAAGTTATTTCATACGCGGTTCCTTCTACTAATGAAGTTCCTGCCACGATGTCAGTTATGTTAGGTAAAGTAGACGCGGTATTTATCCCCCAAGACAATACTATAGCAAGTGCATTTTCATCAGTCATGACAACCAGCAAGGCTGCAAAGATTCCTGTCTACACTAGCGTTGATCGAATGGTTGAAAAAGGTGGTTTGGCAGCTATTTCTCAAAATCAGTACGATTTGGGAGTTCAAACAGCTAATCAGGTGTTAAAATTAATCAAAGGAAAGCGTGTTGTAGATGTTCCTGTCAAAGTTGTGGATATTGGTCAACCGCTAATTAATAAGAATGTAGCAGCAGAATTAGGTATTGCTATTAAAAAAGAAGATTTTCCTTCAGCTTCTTTTATTGAGAATTAATACAATGACATGTGATATAAAAGGTCAAGAAAAAACCATAAAAAACACCCTCACTGAGATGAATTTGGATGCCAAGTTAGACAATCGTTTTGAGGATGTAACGGTTATTTTTATCATTTTTAGTTTTAAAATGCTCTATTTTAGACACGTAAAAAATCTTGCCTTTTGAGTAAGTTTAAACATGATTCTCGACTTTTTTGTTTTCTGTCTTAGTTTCGTCAAAGTGATTGAAAAAAAAGACTAAGCCACGGTGCTGAACTAAGTATAAAACAAATCTAAAAATTAATGTAAAGAAAGGGTTTATACTGGCGAGAGTTACCCGCTAATATAAATATGAGGAAAAATATGATTATTTCATCAGTTTCACAAGGCCTTATATGGGGAGTTTTAGGATTAGGAATCTACCTGACCTTTAGGATTTTAAACTTCCCTGACATGACTACAGAAGGTTCTTTTCCTTTAGGAGGAGCTGTTGCGGTCACCGCTATTAGCTTAGGGTGGAATCCATTTCTATCAACCTTACTTGGTATGTTATCAGGTGCTTTAGCAGGTTTTTTAACAGGGCTGTTATATACGAAAGGAAAAATGCCAACACTTTTAGCGGGAATTTTGGTGATGACGTCATGTAACTCCATTATGCTAATGGTAATGGGAAGAGCAAACTTGGGTTTACATGATCATAAACGTATTCAGGATTGTTTACCTTTTTCAATTGATTTAAATAGCCTTTTAACAGGTCTGATAACTGTTGTGATTGTTATTAGCGTTTTGATCTATTTCCTTTACACTAATCTAGGTCAAGCTTATATCGCTACGGGAGACAATAAAGATATGGCTAAGAGTTTTGGTATTAACACGGATTGGATGGAAGTTATGGGACTTGTGGTTTCTAATAGTTTAATAGCTTTATCAGGTGCTCTAGTGAGCCAACAAGATGGCTATGCAGATGTCTCAAAAGGGATTGGAGTTATTGTTATTGGTTTGGCGAGCATAATTGTTGGTGAAGTACTATACTCAACTGGACTGACTCTTTTAGAACGTTTGATTGCTATTGTAATAGGCTCGATTCTTTATCAATTTTTAATTTCAGTAGTTATTACGCTAGGTTTTAATACAAGTTATTTGAAATTAATTAGTGCTCTTGTTTTAGCACTGTGCCTCATGATACCAGTGGTAAAAGAGCGCTTCTTTAAGGGAGTGAGGTTAACACGATGACAAAAATTATTGAATTGATCAATGCAACAGTTGACGTAGATAATGGTTTTGAAGATGCTAAAACAATATTGGACAATGTGACACTAACTATCTATGAACATGATTTTTTAACTATTTTAGGAGGAAATGGAGCTGGAAAATCAACCCTTTTTAATGTAATTGCAGGAACGCTAAGTTTGACACGGGGGCAAATTAGGATTCTTGGTCAGGATGTGACGCATTGGCCAGCAGAAAAAAGAGCTCTTTACCTATCGCGAGTCTTTCAAGATTCCAAAATGGGAACAGCCCCTCGGATGACAGTGGCTGAAAATCTCTTAATCGCACGTCAAAGAGGAGAAAAACGCTCCTTGGCTTCTCGAAAAATAACAGAGCACTTAGCTAGTTTTGAGGATTTGGTTAAACGAACAGGAAATGGCCTAGAAAAGCATTTAGAAACACCAGCAGGTCTTTTGTCTGGTGGACAAAGACAAGCTTTAAGTTTATTAATGGCAACGTTGAAAAAGCCAGCTCTCTTATTATTAGATGAACATACGGCTGCTCTTGACCCTAAGACGAGTCAATCTTTAATGCAATTGACAGATGAGTTTGTGACAAAAGATGGCTTAACAGCTTTGATGATTACCCACCATATGGAAGATGCATTAACTTATGGGAATCGTCTGATTGTAATGAAAGATGGAAACATTATTAAAGATTTAAATCAAATGGAAAAAGAACAACTGACGATTACTGACTATTACCAACTATTTGATTAATCAACGATCTAAATCATTGACTAATAATAAGTCAGTGATTTTTTGATTTCCATACTGAAAATAATCTGAAAGTATCAAGGCTATTTAGAGAAAAAACGCCTCAAATATGATATACTATAGAAGATAGTAGCATAGCTACATAACAGTAATTCGACTTACGTTGTAAGGACCGTTTGTAATAATAAAATATTTAAAGGAGTATCATGACTGATATTAAAATGATTGCCTTGGGAGGGGTCCGTGAATACGGAAAAAACTTCTATTTGGTAGAAATTAACGATTCTATGTTTATTTTAGACGCAGGGCTCAAGTACCCTGAAAATGAGCAACTTGGGGTAGATTTAGTCATCCCCAATTTAGATTATGTAATTGAAAACAAAGGTAAAGTACAAGGGATTTTCTTGAGTCATGGCCATGCTGACGCCATTGGAGCCCTTCCTTATTTGTTAGCTGAAGTATCAGCTCCTGTATTTGGATCTGAATTGACTATTGAATTAGCCAAGCTATTTGTGAAAAGTAATAACAGCACTAAGAAATTTAATAATTTTCATGTGGTAGACAGTGATACTGAAATTGAATTTAAAGATGGCCTAGTTTCGTTCTTTAGAACAACGCATTCAATCCCAGAAAGTATGGGTATTGTTATTGGAACAGATAAAGGAAACATTATTTATACCGGTGACTTCAAATTTGATCAAGCAGCAAGAGAAGGTTATCAGACGGATTTGCTACGTTTAGCTGAGATTGGGAAAGAAGGGGTTCTAGCTCTTTTATCAGATTCAGTCAATGCGACAAGCAACGATCAGATTGCCAGCGAATCTGAAGTTGGTGAAGAAATGGACAGTGTTATCTCTGATGCTGATGGCCGTGTCATTGTAGCTGCAGTAGCCTCAAATCTTGTTCGGATTCAGCAAGTATTTGATTCCGCCACTGCCCATGGGCGTCGTGTTGTTTTAACCGGAACAGATGCAGAAAATATTGTCAGAACAGCTTTACGTCTAGAAAAATTAATGATTACGGATGAGCGTCTTTTAATTAAACCTAAGGATATGTCTAAATTCGAAGACCATGAATTAATCATCCTTGAAGCTGGTCGTATGGGTGAGCCAATTAATAGCTTACAAAAAATGGCAGCGGGACGTCACCGTTATGTTCAAATCAAAGAAGGAGACCTTGTTTATATTGTAACAACACCAAGTACGGCTAAAGAAGCTATGGTGGCGCGTGTTGAAAACTTGATTTACAAGGCCGGTGGTTCTGTTAAATTAATCACTCAAAACTTACGTGTTTCAGGCCATGCTAATGGGCGTGATTTGCAACTATTGATGAATTTGTTAAAACCCCAGTATCTTTTTCCAGTACAAGGAGAATATCGTGATTTAGCTGCCCATGCAAAGCTAGCTGAAGAAGTTGGTATTTTTCCAGAGAATATTCATATTCTGAAGCGTGGCGATATCATGGTGCTTAATGACGAAGGTTTTCTCCATGAAGGAGGTGTACCTGCCAGTGATGTCATGATTGACGGTAATGCTATCGGTGATGTGGGTAATATCGTTTTACGAGACCGTAAAGTCTTGTCAGAAGATGGTATTTTCATTGTTGCTATTACTGTTTCTAAAAAAGAAAAACGCATTATTTCTAAGGCTAAAGTTAATACGCGTGGATTTGTGTATGTCAAGAAAAGTCATGATATTTTAAGAGAAAGTGCAGAATTAGTTAATACAACTGTTGGCAATTACTTAAAAAAAGATACCTTTGACTGGGGCGAATTAAAAGGGAATGTCAGAGATGATTTGTCTAAATTCTTATTTGAACAAACCAAAAGGCGCCCAGCGATTCTGCCGGTTGTGATGGAAGTTCGTTAGTGAAAATAGGAAGGTTAGGCAAAAACTGCCTACCTTCTTTGATTTTAACAACTGGTAAACCAGGAAACTGTTCACCCAAAAATACAGTAGATTTACGTGATAGGATTATTTTGGTATAAAGGAGTGTAATGAATGGCAAGTATTGCAATTGAATACCATTCGGTAGTTTTAGGAATGGAGCGTAAGGTAAATGTGATTTATCCTGACCAGTCTGAAATCCCTAAAAAAGATCAAGGGGATAAGGATATTCCTGTTTTATATTTGTTACATGGTATGGGAGGCAATGAAAACTCTTGGCAAAAACGAACAGCTATTGAACGCTTGTTGCGGCATACCAATTTGATAGTCGTTATGCCTTCGACAGACCTAGGTTGGTATACAGACACGGCTTATGGACTTAACTATTATCGGGCGTTGTCACAAGAGTTACCGCAGGTCTTAGCAGCTTTCTTTCCTAATATGACCCAGAAACGAGAAAAAACCTTTGTTGCTGGGCTCTCTATGGGTGGCTATGGTGCCTTTAAGTGGGCACTCAAAAGCAATCGGTTTTCTTATGCGGCATCGTTTTCAGGCGCTTTGGATTTTTCTCCTGAGACCTTGCTTGAGGGAAAACTGGGAGAATTAGCCTATTGGCAGGGCGTTTTTGGCCAGTTTGATGACCCTGACCTTGACAAGCATTACCTTAAAAATATGGTGGCAGAAAGTGATGGAAAAACCAAATTTTATGCTTGGTGTGGCTATGAGGATTTTCTTTTTGCCACTAATGAAAAAGCTATTGCTGATTTTCAGGCTCAAGGTCTTGACATTGATTATCATAAAGGTCATGGTAAACATGAGTGGTACTATTGGAACCAGCAATTAGAAGTCCTGTTAGAGTGGTTACCGATAAACTACCAAAAAGAAGAAAGGTTGTCTTAACCATTTCCTAGTACAACATGAGGTGACAAATGAAACAATTACTGGCGATCATTTTGTGGCTGCCTAAGCTAATAGTGAAAATGTTTTGGCACCTTATCAAAGGGTTTTTACAAACTATCTTATTAGTAACGATTATTATTATAGGGCTGATGTACTATTCTAATCACAGTGATTCCGTTTTAGCCAATAAGATCTCGATAGTTACTGAGCAAGTGGTGCAAATTTTTGATATCTTAACACAAAAGCCATCTGCAAAGACGCGTCATGGGAGTGGTAATAGTCATTCCACTTTCCTTGTTAGCGCTAAAGAAGGTAATCAACGACTTAAAAAGAGTTCGATTTCTTTTGGAAACTAGGCTGAAAATGTCCTCAAAAGGGTATTTTTTTGTTAGAATGAAAGTATGATTATTTTACAAGGAAACAAGTTAGAACGCTCTTTCTCAGGAGATGTTCTTTTTCAAAACATATCACTACAAGTTGATGAACGTGACCGCATTGCCTTGGTTGGTCCTAATGGAGCTGGCAAGTCGACTTTACTAAAATTATTGGTTGGGGAAGAAACCCCAACGAGCGGAGAAGTTAATACTAAAAAAGACCTAACCTTGTCTTATCTGGCTCAAAATAGCCGTTTTGAATCAGATCAAACAATATATGAGGAAATGCTCAAGGTTTTCGAAGCATTACGCCAAGATGAAAAGCGCCTGCGTCAGATGGAAATGGATATGGCAACCGTTTCAGGTCAAGTTTTAACCCGACTGATGACAGATTATGATCTGCTTACAGAGCATTTTCGTCAGCAAGGCGGCTTTACGTATGAATCTGACATCAAAGCCATTTTAAATGGGTTTAAGTTTGATGAGAGCATGTGGCAGATGACTATCGCTGAGCTGTCAGGGGGTCAAAATACTCGTCTGGCCTTGGCTAAAATGCTTTTAGAAAAGCCAGAACTATTGGTCCTTGATGAGCCAACAAACCACTTAGATATTGAAACCATTGCCTGGTTAGAGAACTACTTGGCCAACTATCAAGGAGCTCTAATCATTGTGAGTCACGACCGTTATTTTCTGGACAAAGTGGCGACCGTGACTTTAGATTTGACGCCTAACGGCTTAGATCGGTATAGTGGTAACTATTCTCGTTTTATGGCCTTAAAAGCTGAAAAACTAGTAGCCGAAGAAAAACAGTTCGATAAACAACAAAAAGAAATTGCCAAGCTAGAAGATTTTGTTCAAAAAAACATTGTCAGGGCCTCTACCACAAAAAGGGCTCAGGCTAGGCGTAAGCAATTGGAAAAAATAGAGCGTTTGGACAAACCCACAGGTGGGCGTAAATCTGCTCATATGACATTTCATGCAGAAAAACCATCAGGAAATGTTGTGCTAAGAGTTGAGGAAGCAGCCATCGGTTATGGAGACCAAGTCTTGTCCGAACCTATTAATGTAGATATCAATAAGTTGGATGCTATTGCCGTTGTAGGGCCAAATGGTATTGGTAAATCAACCTTGATCAAGTCGATTATTGGACAATTGCCTTTGCTCAAAGGACAACTCAAGTATGGTGCCAATGTCGAAACAGGTTATTATGACCAAACCCAATCACATTTGACGTCTAGCAACACAGTTTTGGAAGAATTATGGCAGGATTTTTCAACTACGCCAGAAGTCGATATCAGAAACCGATTAGGGGCTTTTCTCTTTTCTGGAGATGATGTCAAAAAATCGGTGGCTATGCTGTCAGGTGGAGAAAAAGCCCGTCTGCTTCTTGCGAAGTTATCTATGGAAAACAATAATTTTCTTGTTCTGGACGAGCCGACTAACCACCTAGACATTGACAGTAAAGAAGTGCTAGAGAATGCCCTCATTGACTTTGACGGTACCTTGCTTTTTGTCAGCCACGACCGCTATTTCATTAATCGTTTGGCAACTAAGGTTTTGGAAATTACCGAAAATGGCTCAACCCTTTACTTAGGTGACTATGATTATTACCTTGAGAAAAAGGCAGAGCTAGAAGAATTAGCCCGCCTAGCAGCAGGAGAGACAGTTGAGGAAACAAAAGAAGCCTCTGCCACTGATTATCAGCTACAAAAAGCTAATCAAAAAGAGCGTCGTCGCTTGACCCGCCGATATGAGGAGATTGAAGCAAGACTTGAAACCATTGAAGAGCGTATTGGTGCTATTCAAGAAGACATGCATGCCTCCAATGATACGGCGCAGTTAATCGCTTGGCAAAAGGAATGGGACCAATTGGATCAAGAACAAGAAGCTCTTATGGAAGAATGGGAAACCATCGCTGAACAAATAGAATCATAAAAATAAGCTTTAGCAGTTTTGCTAAGCTTATTTTTATCGCTTTGCTACTTGTTTGAAGGTGTGAAAGAGGTTTTAAAATGATGTGTTTTTTATGTCAAGGTCGGTAAAACGTGAAACTGTTATATAGTATTTTTAAATTTTTTAGTACAGTTTTGTTTGTAATTTCACAAACTATTGCATTTCTAAAAAACCAAATAAGGTAAGGTAGAAAGCGATTTAATTATTTGCAAATTGTGAAAAAAAGTTTTATCATAAAAAGGTAATATGATAATATGGAGGCCGAAATGGTAACAGTTTCTAAAGAACAACATTTAGATATGTTCCTTAAAATGGAACGTATTCGTGAATTTGATTCACGTATTAATAAACTCGTCCGTCGTGGATTTGTACAAGGGATGACTCACTTCTCAGTTGGTGAAGAAGCAGCCAATGTTGGAGCGGTGGCTCACTTGTCTTACGATGACATTATTTTTTCAAATCACCGTGGACATGGACAATCAATCGCTAAAGACATGGACCTTAATAAAATGATGGCTGAGCTTGCTGGTAAAGCAACTGGTGTGTCTAAAGGGCGTGGTGGCTCAATGCACTTGGCTGATTTTGAAAAAGGAAACTATGGTACTAATGGTATCGTTGGTGGTGGTTACGCTCTTGCAGTTGGTGCTGCCCTCACTCAACAATACAAAGGAACTAACAATATAGCTGTTGCTTTCTCAGGTGATGGCGCTACTAACGAAGGATCATTCCACGAGTCTGTTAATATGGCTGCAACATGGAAACTTCCTGTTATTTTCTTCATCATCAACAACCGTTATGGAATTTCAATGAGCATCAATAATGCAACAAATACACCACACTTATACACACGTGCAGAAGCTTACGGAGTTCCTGGTTTCTACTGTGAAGATGGCAATGACGTGATGGCTGTCTATGAAACAATGGGCAAAGCCGTTGAACATGTTCGTGGTGGAAATGGTCCAGCTATTGTTGAGGTAGAATCATACCGTTGGTTTGGTCACTCGACTGCAGATGCTGGTAAATACCGTACTAAAGAAGAAGTGGATGAGTGGAAAGAAAAAGATCCAATGATCAAATATCGTACTTATCTGACAAGCGAAGGCATTGCCACTGATGACGAATTGGATGCTATTCAAGCACAAGTCAAAAAAGAAGTTGACGATGCTTATGAATTTGCACAAAACAGTCCAGATCCAGAACTTTCAGTAGCCTTCGAAGACGTTTGGGTTGACTAAGAGCACCTTGTCAGTAAGAAGCAATCGTATTTGAATAATAAATGGAGAAATAAAAATGATGTCAGAAACAAAATTAATGGCTTTGCGTGAAGCAGTCAACCTTGCTATGACTGAGGAAATGCGCAAGGACGAAAACATTTTCCTTATGGGAGAAGACGTAGGGGTTTACGGAGGAGACTTTGGGACTTCTGTTGGAATGATTGAAGAATTTGGCCCTAAACGTGTTAAAGATACCCCAATTTCAGAAGCTGCTATCTCTGGTGCGGCTATTGGTGCAGCTATTACAGGACTACGTCCAATTGTCGACGTTACCTTCATGGATTTCCTTACCATCATGATGGACGCTATCGTGAATAATGGTGCTAAAAATAATTACATGTTCGGTGGAGGCCTTATTACCCCTGTAACCTTCCGTGTGGCATCAGGTTCTGGTATTGGTTCCGCTGCGCAACACTCACAATCTCTTGAGGCATGGTTGACTCACATTCCAGGAATCAAAGTTGTTGCTCCTGGTAATGCCAACGATGCTAAAGGCTTATTAAAATCAGCTATCCGTGATAATAACATTGTTCTTTTCATGGAACCAAAAGCGCTTTATGGTAAAAAAGAAGAAGTTAACCAAGATCCTGACTTCTATATCCCACTTGGCAAAGGTGACATCAAACGTGAAGGAACTGATTTGACAATTGTGTCATACGGTCGTATGTTGGAGCGTGTTCTTCAAGCGGCTGAAGAAGTAGCAGCGGATGGTATTAACGTTGAAGTTGTTGACCCACGTACCCTCATCCCACTTGATAAAGAGTTGATTATTGAATCTGTTAAGAAAACAGGTAAATTGATGCTTGTCAACGATGCCTACAAGACCGGTGGATTCATTGGGGAAATTGCAACCATGATTACCGAAAGTGAAGCCTTTGATTACCTTGATCATCCAATCGTTCGTCTTGCAAGTGAAGATGTTCCAGTACCTTATGCTCGTGTACTTGAACAAGCAATCTTACCAGATGTTGAGAAAATCAAAGCTGCTATTGTGAAAATGGCAAACAAAGGCAACTAGAAGATAAGGCAAGTGGTCCGATAAAGGCTATGTTTATCAGTAACGTCTCAGCTAAAAACTATTTTGAAAGTTTTTAGAAGAACTGAGTTGTCTTATCCCGTGTCGCGGCACCTCACCTTTCGTATGTTTTCGTAGCAAGGTGAGGATGTTGATGGCGCTTATCAAATCGTGAAAGGATGTAGAAATGGCATTTGAAATTATTATGCCAAAGCTGGGCGTTGACATGCAAGAAGGCGAGATCATCGAGTGGAAAAAACAAGAAGGTGATACCGTCAATGAAGGTGATATCCTTCTTGAAATCATGTCAGACAAAACCAATATGGAACTTGAGGCAGAAGACTCAGGTGTTCTTCTTAAAATTACACGTCAAGCAGGTGATACTGTACCTGTAACTGAAGTTATCGGTTACATTGGTGCAGAGGGTGAATCAGTAGATACTATTGCTTCAAGTGAAAAAACAACAGAAATTCCAGTTCCTGCTTCAGCAGACGCTGGACCAGCAGTTGCTCCAAAAGAAAATGTGGCAAGTCCAGCTCCTCAAGTGGCAGCGACAGCTATTCCGCAAGGAAATGGCGGAAAAGTTCGTGCTACTCCAGCTGCACGTAAGGCAGCAGCAGAAATGGGCATTGACCTTGGCCAAGTTCCAGGAACAGGACCAAAAGGACGTGTCCATAAAGAAGACGTTGAAAACTTTAAAGGTGCTCAACCGAAAGCTTCACCACTTGCTCGTAAAATTGCAGCAGACAAAGGTATTGATTTGGCAACCGTATCAGGTACTGGCTTTAACGGTAAGGTCATGAAAGAAGACATCATGGCTATTCTTGAAGCGGCTAAACCAGCTGAAGCAAAAGCCCCAGCAGCTAAAGAAGAAAAAGTTGTTGATCTTCCAGAAGGTGTGGAACACAAGCCAATGTCAGCTATGCGTAAGGCAATCTCTAAAGGTATGACAAACTCTTACCTTACTGCCCCTACCTTTACGCTTAACTACGATATTGACATGACAGAGATGATTGCCCTTCGTAAGAAGTTAATTGACCCAATCATGGCTAAAACAGGCCTTAAAGTCAGCTTTACAGACTTGATTGGTATGGCAGTGGTTAAAACCTTGATGAAACCTGAGCATGAGTACATGAATGCTTCCCTCATCAATGATGCTAATGATATTGAATTGCACCGCTTTGTGAACCTTGGTATTGCCGTAGGTCTTGATGATGGTCTTATCGTTCCTGTTATCCATGGGGCTAACAAGATGTGCTTGTCAGATTTCGTGCTTGCTTCAAAAGATGTGATTAAAAAAGCGCAAACTGGTAAGTTGAAAGCAGCTGAAATGTCTGGATCAACCTTCTCTATCACAAACTTGGGAATGTTTGGTACGAAGACATTTAACCCAATTATTAACCAACCAAACTCAGCAATTCTTGGTGTTGGAGCAACTATCCCAACTCCAACGGTTGTGGATGGTGAGATTGTTTCCCGTCCAATTATGGCAATGTGCCTAACCATCGACCACCGTTTAGTTGATGGTATGAACGGTGCAAAATTCATGGTTGATCTCAAGAAATTGATGGAAAATCCATTTGAATTGTTAATCTGATCAATCAGTTTTAAACAAGAAAAGCATTCAATAATAAAAGGGATTTTGCTAAGTTTAGACTTGGTGCCCTTTTCTCAAAAATATAGAAAGGATGTAGAACGAGGAGCTCTCATGCAAATGAGTGATAAGCAATTGAATCCGAGCGAAAAGCTCGGATAAAAATGGTAAGAGTTGGCTAATCTTAGCGTCGTAGACGTCTGAACTTTCCTCAGTTTTTGTTTCGGAAAGTCCTAGTCGTCCTGACGTGGGTGCGTCAACGAAATCAAAGATTTCTGACTTACCGCAAAAATTCAATCGCTTTCTCCTTGCTCTTGGTATCTTAAATTATGGCTGTTGAAATTATTATGCCAAAACTCGGTGTTGACATGCAAGAAGGTGAAATCATCGAGTGGAAAAAACAAGAAGGTGATACTGTCAATGAAGGCGATATTCTTCTTGAAATCATGTCAGATAAAACCAATATGGAACTTGAGGCAGAAGACTCAGGTGTTCTTCTTAAAATTACACGTCAAGCAGGTGAAACAGTACCTGTAACAGAAGTTATCGGATATATCGGTGCTGAAGGTGAATCTGTTGAGGTTTCTAGCCCAGCTGCTTCAGATGTGAATGTTGCTCGTACAACAGAAGATTTAGAAGCTGCTGGACTTGAAGTGCCAAAAGCACCAGCTCAAGCTGCTTCAGCTGCACCAAAAGCTGCACTTGCTGATGATGAGTATGACATCATCGTTGTTGGTGGTGGCCCTGCAGGTTATTATGCAGCTATTCGTGGTGCTCAACTTGGTGGTAAAATTGCCATCGTTGAGAAATCTGAATTTGGTGGAACTTGCTTGAACGTAGGGTGTATCCCAACCAAAACTTACCTTAAAAATGCTGAAATCCTTGATGGTATTAAGATTGCAGCAGGACGTGGGATTAACCTTGCCTCAACTAACTATACTATTGACATGGACAAAACAGTTGACTTTAAAAACACCGTTGTTAAAACCTTAACAGGCGGCGTTCAAGGTCTTCTAAAAGCTAATAAAGTCACTATCTTTAATGGGCTTGGTCAAGTCAACCCTGACAAGACTGTAACCATTGGGTCACAAACCATTAAGGGTCGCAACGTTATCCTTGCTACAGGTTCTAAAGTATCACGTATCAATATCCCAGGTATTGACTCTAAACTTGTCTTAACGTCAGATGATATCCTTGACCTCCGTGAAATGCCAAAATCACTAGCAGTTATGGGCGGTGGTGTTGTTGGTATCGAGCTTGGACTTGTTTGGGCATCTTACGGTGTGGATGTTACCGTTATTGAAATGGCTGACCGTATTATCCCAGCTATGGATAAAGAAGTCTCTCTTGAACTTCAAAAAATCCTTTCTAAGAAAGGCATGAAGATCAAAACATCTGTTGGTGTCTCTGAAATTGTTGAAGCAAATAACCAATTGACTTTGAAACTTAACAATGGTGAAGAAGTTGTTGCTGAAAAAGCTCTTCTTTCTATCGGACGTGTATCACAAATGAACGGTCTGGAAAATCTTAACCTTGAAATGGATCGTAACCGTATCAAAGTTAATGACTACCAAGAGACATCAATTCCAGGTATCTATGCGCCAGGTGACGTTAACGGAACGAAAATGCTTGCTCACGCTGCTTACCGTATGGGTGAAGTGGCTGCAGAAAATGCGATGCATGGCAACACAACTCGTAAAGCTAACCTTAAATACACTCCAGCAGCTGTTTACACACACCCTGAAGTGGCAATGGTTGGTTTAACTGAAGAACAAGCGCGTGAACAATATGGTGATGTGCTTATTGGTAAAAACAGCTTTACTGGTAATGGACGCGCGATTGCTTCAAATGAAGCACATGGTTTTGTTAAAGTTATTGCTGATGCCAAATACCACGAAATCTTAGGTGTTCATATTATTGGTCCAGCTGCAGCTGAGATGATTAACGAAGCAGCTACTATTATGGAATCTGAATTAACCGTTGATGAATTGTTATTATCAATTCATGGACACCCAACCTTCTCTGAAGTGATGTACGAAGCCTTTGCAGATGTGCTTGGCGAAGCTATCCATAACCCACCAAAACGTAAGTAAAACGTCTTTGTCTTATTAACTAATGAAAAATATCATCACATAACAGATCACAAAAAAGACTAGCACAACTATGAACTGCACCCCAAACGTTAGATATAAAACCCTAACGTTTGGGGTGTTTTTGTATGACATTAAGCTATGAAGATAAGCTAGACATTTAGCGCTAAAAAAACCGAGAGAACTCCGTTTGAAAGAAGCATCTCTGAAAAGAAGAAGACAAAAAACCATTATAAAGAATGGATAAAGACGAGTTCTGATTAGATTTTCTTTTAAGGACGGCTAAATTGACTCGTTCTACCTACTATTATCATCGATTATTGCAACAATAAACGTATCAAAATAAAACGAAAAGGACTTAGTCCTCTACAATACAGAACTAAATCCTTTACTTCAAATAGAGTAGCCAACTTTTGGGGCTCAGTGCAGTTTCTAGTTTTTTGTCTTTAATAACGTTTCATTGTTAACCCTTACTTTCCAATAACAGCTAAATCCTTAAGTCTTTCTTACGAAAGGGTTTTGTGATATGGTTAAAAGAAGCAACTAAAGCTCCACCTAAGAATTCTAAAGAGGAGGACTGATACCCAGTATGCGGTAAGCGTCGTTGTCTTTTGTGGGGAATTTTATGAGAGTTAAGAGCATTGTTTTTAGCTGCAATTCCTTGATCAGCAAGCTTTTATTGTTGATTTTGCCTGACAGGATGAGGAAAACTATAAAAGCCTTGATGAGAAAGATTATGATTTGAAAACATCGTTGCTTTTTTTCCATAGTGAATGACGTGCATCTGTTGACTATCATGATCGTAGACAGCGGCCAGTTTGTCATTGTTTTCTAATAAGTCGATATCAAGCTTGCTAATATAGGTTTCAAATTCTTGACGAGTCATATTTGGAAGCATCATATAGGCATAACGATCGCCATCTTGAGTATGGTTTTGCATGATAGTGATAAAGGTATTTGAAACTTCTTTGATGGCTTCTGGTGATTTGTCATCAGCTTTTATGTTTTGCCATTTCCCTGTTTGAAGTGCCTTACTTATGCTAAGTGTTGTTGGCTTGAAGAAGTAGTAACCAATATTTTGAGCGGGATCATCACTTTCAAGGAAAATACTTTTAGTGTTTGTAAAATCAACTAGCTGATTATTCAAGTCAACGGGTTGATTGTTAACATAAGAACAGTAAGGGTACTTTTGATTTTCTTTTCGTTGTTCAATAGTTGTATACGCCTTGTGAGATGATTGGTTTTTGATATTGCTACCAACAAAGATTATTTTGTTTCCTAAGATAAACCACCCTTTATTGAGGGTGAGGCTTTTATTCCAATTAGTGAAGGTCATAGCAGCTAGAGCACTTGTGTTATTAAGTTTTTTACTTGCAACAAAAGCGTCATCAGAGAGACCAGTCATGCCAACTTGTTGATAGTTCGTTTTAATATTCTCAGGAGTTCCCTCTAGTGGTTTTTGCTCAGTTTCTGTGGTTCCAGGTAAGCGGTAGGGATTTACCGTTGCCCAATAGTTTTCACTGTAGTGTCCTAAATCGTTATTGTATAGGTAAAACATTCCATCAGAAGTAAACCAGCCATGAAGATTTTCATTATTCATAGCTTCATAATTTTGAGTTCGATTCGAAAACATTGATAGGCCAAAAGCAAAATCGTGTTTATTATTATATAGTGCCAATTTATCCATACTATTGAAACTAGCTACGTAACTATCAAGTTTTTGGACTGGAACAGAAGTATCACTTAGTAGTTCTTTCATAAGTTTGATATCGTGATAGGTTTTCAAATTATCATAGACATTGTAAAAAGCATTCCCTTGTGTGACGAGTGTTTTTATACGTGTTTTAAGTGCCAAACGGTGAGGCTCTTCAGACATGTCAGCAATACGTAAAATAGCACGAAGTGCTTCAATGCCAGCAACATGAGATTGGGCATTAAAACGACTGATAGAACGCCCTCGAGTCATATCCATCATTTCTCCACGAACGATGATAGGGAAAAAAGAATGGTTAATCCAATGATAGATAGTAGCCATTTTATCCGCTTTTATAGGAGACTTTGTTTTTTGAATAATAGGAATTAATTGCGATAAGCCATCTATAAGCACATTACCGTAAGCTCCAGTGTAAGCAATGCCTTTTTTATAAAGTGGACTTTGAGCGTTAGTAACCACGTGATCAATTAAAGAACCGTCTTGGTAAAAACCATTTCCTTCATCAACTAGCGTGAAAACTTTCTCAATTGCTTTGATTGTATCACTAATTTCGAGATCATCTTTACGAAGAATACCGGAAATGAGTTTAACACGCCCCATATCAATTAAATTTCCGCTATTGGCTTCAAAAGGTGAAAAATTGGCAGCGCGAACCCTAAAACGAGTAGGGTCAGGCACAAATTTTTCGATTGGAGCTGTGTATTTAAGAATTTCTTCTTGAGTAAAATAAGGATACATCAAGGATAAGGTATTATTAATAGCACGAGGAGTTCCAATTTCATAAACCCACCAATTTTCTTTGTTTTCTTTTCCAGTTGTTTGATGATTTTCACGATCTAGATTATAAGCGTGTTCATACATGAAGGCCATACCGTCTTTTACAATAGCAATAGCTTTACTATCTTGATAATAGCATGATTCAGGATTAGTGATCTGTTTTGCTATTTTTTCAATATTGCGGTAAGTTTTCGTGATATTAGCAGAAGCGGAATAATCCTTTGCATGTTCCCAAAGGTAAGTTCTATTTTCGTGGTCAGGCCCTTGATAGCTTTTAATAATGTTTTGAGCATCCTTTTCAGCTTTATTATGAAAAGTGACCATGTCAGGATTGGTTTTATCATAAGCATCGTTGCCTGCGATAATACTGTTCCATTGGTCTAACAATTCAGTATAGTAGTCTTTTTGTTGTGGCTGTACTACCTTTTTTTCGCTATCTGTAGTAGTGAGCGTTTGCGTTTGAAAGTAAGTATTATTAGGTTCTGAATTTGAAGTCAGTGTATCGGCATAAATGGCAGTTCCTTGGCCCATCATAGCAAAGCTAAGGAATAGGTTTGAATAAAGTAGTAATTGTTTATGGTGTGTGCAAAAATAAGTATTCACTGATAAATTCCTCCAATATAAAAATGAGATAATAAAAGTAAATTGATTTACTAAGTAAAAATATACCACGTTAAAGTATTTTTATAAACCCTTACATAAATAATGGCTGAGTTTTTGTGCACTAATAAGTGTAGGTACTGAAGATGTCATACAGAATAGGACACTTGTCTTTTATATTTGTTTTCATTATACTAGAGAGGTAGATTACATTTTTGAAAGGATTTTTTCTCCTATGAAATACATCGTTAACAAAAGTCACAATCCTGCCTTTAACATCGCTTTGGAAGCCTATGCTTTTAGAGAACTAGTGGAAGAAGACGAATTGTTTATCCTTTGGATCAATGAGCCAGCTATTATTATTGGCAAACATCAAAATACCATTCAAGAAATCAATAAAGAATACATTGATGAACATGGTATTCATGTTGTGCGACGTTTATCTGGTGGTGGTGCGGTTTATCATGATTTGAATAACTTGAACTACACTATCATTTCAAATAAAACAGCGGAAGGCGCATTTGATTTCAAAACCTTCTCACAACCTGTGATTGCGACTTTAGCTGATTTGGGTGTAACAGCCAACTTTACAGGCCGTAATGATATTGAAATTGATGGTAAAAAAATCTGCGGTAATGCTCAAGCTTACTACAAAGGTCGCATGATGCACCATGGTTGCCTTTTGTTTGATGTGGATATGACCGTTCTTGGCGATGCTCTTAAGGTAAGTAAGGACAAGATTGAGTCTAAAGGAGTGAAGTCTGTTCGTGCTCGCGTGACCAATATTTTAAATGAATTACCAGAAAAAATTACCGTTGAGGAATTTTCAGATAAAATCTTGGCCAAGATGAAAGAAACGTACCCAGACATGACAGAATATGTCTTGTCAGAGGATGAGTTGGCTAAGATTGAACAATCTGCCAAAGAGCAATTTGGTAGCTGGGATTGGACCTACGGCAAAGCGCCAGAATATACGATTGAACGCAATGTTCGTTACCCTGCAGGTAAAATTTCAACCTTTGCAAATGTTGAAAATTCTATCATTAAAAACCTTAAAATCTATGGTGATTTCTTTGGAATCAAAGATGTGCAAGACATTGAGAACTTATTAATTGGTTGTAAATATGAGTACCGTGATGTTTTTGAACGTTTAAAAACGATTGATACGACCCAGTACTTCTCACGCATGACCGTTGAAGAAGTTGCTAAAGCTATTGTTTCTTAGTGGTTTTAATCACTTAAGAAGCTCTGTCAGAAGAAAAAACTATAAAACTCCTAAGCGAACTATCGTGTCCTACTTAGGAGTTTTTGTTTGATGACATGAAAGAAGAACTTAAACTTTATTAAAGGAAGCTTTGCTTTTAAGGTCGGCATATTCTTCAGTGATTTCTTGTTTCAGTATATCATCATAGCTAGGTAGTGAAATAGCTGATCCATACTTTTTTTTAAGAGCTGTTGTTACTAAGCGGTAAGCAAGATTAACATTGCGTGATAAGATAGGACCGTGGAAATAACTACCATAGACGTTTTTATAGTGAACACCTTCAGTTTGGTCTTCTTTATTATTACCGTTGCCATAAACCACTCGTCCAAGTGGCTTTTCGTCACCAGATAAGAAGGTACGTCCTTGATGATTTTCAAAGCCATAATAGGTTTCGTTAAATTCGTCATTATGAATTTTAATATCTCCAATAAAGCGATTTTGGTGCTGATTAAGGGTGTAGTGTCCCATAATTCCAAGTCCATCAATTTTAACCCCATTAGCTTGGACATAGTATTGCCCTAGTAATTGGAAGCCACCACAGATGGCAAGCACCACTTTATTATTAGCAATGTAATCCGCTAAGGCAGCTTTTTTGCTAGGCAAATCCTTGGCAACAATGCTTTGTTCATAATCTTGACCACCACCAAAGAAAACAATATCGTAATCGTCTTGTTCAAAGGTATCATTGATAGACACAATATCAACAGTAACCCTAGCTCCAAGTTTTTCAGCGACATACTTGAGCATTAAAATATTGCCGTTATCACCATAAGTATTCATAAGATTACCATAGAGATGGGCGATAGTGAGGTCGTAGATGTAATCTTGATTTTCGGGAGATTTTAGTGAAGTGTATGTCATTAGATCATCTCCTTTTCAACGACATGGCGGTCAGCAAGTAAGCTACGGAATTCTAACATTGCCGTATAGGTTGCTAAAATATAGGCATGCTTAGCTTCTTGTTTTTCAATGGTTTCTATGATTTGCTCGAGCTTTTCAGCTTGTTTTATCTTAGTATCGTCAAATCCTGTGACTCTAAGTCTTCTAGCAATTTCAGAGTGGCGGACGCCGCCAGCATTAATTTCTGTAATGGGCATTTGGGTAATGAGTTCAAAATTAGCATCCCAAATCCAGCTGGTATCAATGCCATCAGCGTAATTGGCATTTAATAAAACTGATAAGCTAAATGGATAATCTGCCAATTGAATCATTTCCAGTGCCTGACTGGCTCCAACAGGATTCTTGATAAGGATAAGGGTGCATGATTTATCACCAACAGTAAAAGTTTCTTGTCTTCCAAAAACCGCCTTACTTTTGTTAAAGCCCGCCTTGATTTTCTCGGGAGAAACACCGAAAAATTCAGCAACAGAGACGGCAGCGAGCGCATTGTAAATATTATAAAGACCACCAACATTTATCTTGTAGTTTTGTCCATCAATAACAAATTCAGAACTTTGGTGAGTAATAGCGGTGAGCTCAGTTAATTGATAATCTAACGTTGGTCTTTGGAACTGACAGTTTAAGCAAACAAAGTCTCCTAGATTCGCATAAGTATTGAGACGATACTGAAGAATATGTTCGCATTTTGGACATAAAATCCCTTCTGTGTTGTAATGAGCTAGCTGCGGAGCATGCTTAGCAGTATCAAAACCATAATACTGAACTGGATTAACTATGTCCTTAGAAGAGAAAATAGGACTATCTCCATTGGCTAGAATAGTTGCTTTTGGAGCATTTCGAGCACCATCTACAATCATCTGATAAGTAGTGTAAATCTCTCCGTAGCGGTCCATCTGATCCCTAAAAATATTAGTATAAACAAAAAGACTAGGTTTTAAGTAAGTGGTAATTCTAGGAAGACTAGCCTCGTCAATTTCTAAAACAGCAATTTGCCTTTCAGATTTCCCTTTTTTAGCAGCTAAAAAAGTAGAAGTAATTCCAGTAATCATATTGGCACCACTTGGATTTGTGATTATCTCGCCAAATGCCTCTTTCAAAATACCGACAGTAAGAGCAGTTGTTAACGTTTTACCATTAGTACCAGTGACGACCACAATATCATAGTCTTTAGACAAATCCTTTAAAATATCTTTATCACAAGCTAGAGCCAATCGACCAGGATAAGTAGATCCTCGCCCTAGTTTTGTTAAAATGGATTGAGCAGCTTTGCCAGCAATAATGCCGAGTAATGTCTTCATTTTCATGCTTATATTTTATCATAAGTTTATTGATTTTAGATAGGGAAAAATCTTTGATCATGATATGATATAATATAGCTAATAACTTTTTTGATATAGAAATGAGAGTTGTATGAATAATTTATCTAGTATCGATATTAAATTTTTATTAAGCTTATTTGCGGATCCTTGGCTGCTGGCAGTGCATCTTTTAGATATTCTAATTGTTGCCTATTTGATTTATCGTTTTATTAAAGCATTGACTGGAACTAAAATCATGTCTTTAGTTCAAGGGGTCATTTTCTTTTTGGTTCTTCGTTTTATTGCAGAGTGGATTGGCTTTACGACAATCACATACTTAATGAACCAAGTCATTACTTATGGTGTAATTGCAGGAGTAGTCATTTTTACCCCTGAAATTCGGGCAGGACTGGAGAAATTTGGTCGTTCTACGCAAGTTTTTTTACAAAAACAGTACGTCAGCAGTGAATCTGCTTTGGTCGATGCTTTGATTAAATCTGTGGCCTATATGGGTCCACGCAAGATAGGTGCATTGATTGCTATTGAACAGACTCAAACCTTACAAGAATATATTGCGACAGGAATTCCGCTGAATGCCGACATTTCAAGTCAACTACTCATCAATATTTTTATTCCGAATACGCCGCTTCATGATGGAGCTGTTATCGTTGGTCAGAATAAGATTGTGGCAGCCTGTGCTTACTTGCCTTTGTCAGAATCAAAGGCAATTTCCAAAGAATTTGGGACCCGTCATAGAGCGGCTATTGGATTATCTGAAAACTCTGATGCACTAACTATCATTGTTTCAGAAGAAACAGGAGCTATTTCAGTAACTCGCAAAGGCCAATTTTTACACGATTTAAGCACAGATGAATTTGAAACGGTACTTAGGACCTACCTGATGAGTAATTCAAATGTTACTTTACCATGGTATAAGAAAATTCTAGGAGGGAAATCTAAATGAAACGATTTTTAAATAGTCGTCCTTGGTTAGGAATGGTATCAGTCTTTTTTGCGATTCTCCTTTTTTTAACTGCAGCATCGAGCAATCATAATAACTCTAGCTCGCAAATTTATAGTCCGATTGAAACCTATACGCATAGCCTTAAAGATGTACCAATTGATATGAAGTATGATAGTGACAAATATTTTATCAGTGGGTATTCTTATGGTGCGGAAGTTTATCTAACCTCCACTAATCGTATCAAATTAGATTCTGAAGTGAACAATGATACACGTAATTTTAAGATTGTGGCGGATCTAACACATAGTCATCCAGGTACAGTAAGTGTCAACCTAAGAGTAGAAAACCTTCCTTCTGGGGTGACAGCTACCGTATCTCCAGATAAAATATCAGTCACAATTGGCAAAAAAGAATCTAAGGTATTTCCTGTTAGAGGAAGCGTTGATGCTAAACAAATTGCAAATGGTTATGAAATTAGCAAAATTGAAACGGGGGTTAATAAGGTTGAAGTGACCAGTGATGAATCTACCATTGCTTTAATTGATCACGTTGTGGCAAAGTTACCTGATGATCAAGTGTTAGATAGGAATTATAGTAGTCGAGTGACCTTACAAGCTGTCTCAGCTGATGGAACTATTTTAGCAAGTGCAATTGATCCTGCAAAAACAAATTTATCAGTTGCTGTAAAAAAAATAACGAAATCAGTCCCGATTAGAGTTGAGGCAGTGGGGATGATGGATGATAGCTTATCAGATATTCAATACAAATTGTCAAAACAAACAGCTGTTATCTCAGGTAGTCGAGAGGTCTTAGAAGATATTGATGAAATTATTGCAGAAGTTAACATTTCTGATGTCACTAAAAATACTAGTAAGACCGTGAGTTTGTCTTCTAGTCAGGTGTCAATTGAGCCGTCAGTAGTGACCGTTCAGTTGACAACCACCAAAAAATAATGGATAATAACTAGGAAAATTGAATGGAGGAAGCCATTAGGCTTATATAAATTATGGGAAAATATTTTGGAACAGATGGTGTTCGTGGCGAAGCAAATGTTGAGCTGACACCTGAGTTAGCTTTTAAACTGGGCCGATTCGGTGGTTATGTTTTAAGTCAACATGAGACCGAAAGACCTAAAGTTTTTGTGGCGCGTGACACCCGTATTTCAGGAGAAATGTTGGAGTCAGCCTTGATTGCTGGTCTACTATCTGTTGGTATTGAAGTTTATAAACTTGGCGTTTTAGCGACACCTGGTGTCTCTTATTTAGTTAGAACAGAAAAAGCAAGTGCAGGTGTGATGATTTCTGCAAGTCATAACCCTGCGCTTGACAATGGCATCAAATTCTTTGGGAATGATGGGTTTAAGTTAGCTGATGACCAAGAATTGGAAATTGAAGCTCTCTTAGATGCTCCGGAGGACACGCTTCCTCGCCCGAGTGCAGAAGGACTTGGAACCTTGGTAGATTATCCAGAAGGACTTCGTAAATATGAAAAGTTCTTGGTAACAACTGGTACTGACTTAAGCGGTATGACAGTTGCCTTAGACACTGCTAATGGAGCTGCTTCAGTGTCAGCACGTGATGTCTTTTTAGATTTAAATGCAGAAATTGCTGTCATTGGTGAAAAACCAAATGGTCTTAATATTAATGACGGTGTTGGTTCAACGCGTCCAGAACAACTTCAAGAGTTAGTTAAGGAAACAGGAGCAGATCTTGGTTTAGCCTTTGATGGCGATAGCGACCGTCTGATTGCTGTGGACGAAACTGGCGAGATTGTTGACGGTGATCGTATTATGTTTATCATTGGTAAATATTTGTCAGAAAAAGGGCTTCTTGCTCACAATACCATTGTCACAACGGTGATGTCTAACCTCGGTTTTCATAAAGCTTTAGATAAACAAGGTATTAATAAAGCAATTACAGCAGTTGGAGACCGCTATGTGGTTGAAGAAATGCGTAGCTCAGGATACAATCTCGGTGGTGAACAATCAGGCCATGTCATTATCATGGACTACAATACCACTGGAGATGGTCAGTTGACAGCTATCCAATTAGCCAAGGTGATGAAGGAAACTGGAAAATCACTTTCGGAATTAGCTGCTGAAGTAACCATTTACCCTCAAAAACTGGTGAATATTCGTGTGGAAAACAGCATGAAAGAACGTGCTATGGAAGTTCCAGCTATTGCGAACATCATTGCAAAAATGGAGGATGAAATGGCTGGTAATGGTCGTATTCTCGTGAGACCAAGTGGTACAGAACCTCTTCTTCGTGTCATGGCAGAGGCGCCAACAGATGCCGAAGTTGATTATTATGTCGATACTATTGCTGATGTCGTCCGTACAGAAATCGGATGCGATAACTAACGAGTTGAGTACAAACAAGAAACCTTATTTCTAAGGCTTCTGTCAACAATTGGAAAGAGGCTTGGGGCGTTTAGCCCAAGTCTCTTTTTATAAATTGTTATAAATTGCTAAAGTAGAAGAGAAAGGATATTGGATGACAAAACAGCAAATCGAAAAACTAGCGGACTTACTGCCTCCTTTTGCAGCCACACTTTACTTAGACATGATTCCTGAATTTCAAGAAGGTTATGCTTCTTATGTTTATCAAACACCAAAACAAGATATTCAAAAGCGCCGCATCAAGCAGTTAACTAAAAATTTTGAACGATTACTAGATACCCCATCTTTTTATGTGATGCCTGTGACAAGAAAAACAGCAGAGCAATTGCTAGCAGATAAAGGCCTAGCTTATCATTTGTTATCGACAGTTGCAGCTAATCAAGTGTTTGCGGCTGCTGTTAACGAGGATCAGATGCTTTTTCAAGTGCTTCGAAATGGAGCAAGAGTAGCCTTTGTGATTCTTCAAGAAAAGGGGGAATTTCTAGAAATGACTTTAGGGATTCTTGAAACAGTGACAGAAAACGAGGTTCCAGCAGCTATTGTGGAGGCTGTCCAGACATATCTTCTGGCAGATATGCAAGAGAAACTCCCTTCTTTAAGCATTATGGTCAGTCAAGAATCAAGCAAGCTTTTTTACCAAGAACAAGGGTTTGTTTTGCTAGCTAAGGGTTGCAAGCCAGGAAACGAAAATGATTCTGACGTTTGTCAGCTCGTAAAATACTTTTCCAAGCCATGAAGAATCAAGGGAAATGGTTTATTCATAGAAACATTTTATCATCAAAGTGGTATAATAAGACCATGTCAAAAAAACCTACTTCAGCCTATGTGCACATTCCTTTTTGCACACAAATTTGTTATTATTGCGATTTTTCAAAAGTCTTTATCCAAAATCAACCTGTTGATGCTTATTTGAAAGCCTTGATTCAAGAATTTGACTCTTATGGCATTCGAGACCTAAAAACCCTTTATATTGGAGGAGGTACGCCTACAGCTATCACTGCTAAACAGTTGGAGTATCTCCTAAATCACCTTGAACGAAACCTCAATTTAGATGATCTTGAAGAATTCACAATTGAGGCAAATCCTGGTGATTTGACGCCAGAAAAAATTGCGGTGCTTCAGAGGTCAGCTGTCAATCGGATTTCCTTGGGGGTGCAGACTTTTAATAACAAGCAATTAAAGCAGATTGGCCGTAGCCATAATGAAGAACAAATTTATAGCACCATTGCCAATTTAAAAACTGCAGGCTTTCACAATATTTCCATTGATTTAATTTATGCCTTGCCAGGTCAAACCTTAGATCAAGTCAAGGAAAATGTTGCTAAAGCTTTGGCACTTGATATTCCCCACCTTAGTCTTTATAGCCTTATTTTGGAACATCACACTGTTTTTATGAACAAAATGCGACGTGGTAAACTTAACTTACCAACGGAAGACTTGGAAGCGGAAATGTTTGAGTACATTATTTCAGAAATGGAAGCTAATGGTTTTGAGCATTATGAAATTTCCAATTTTACCAAACCAGGTTTTGAAAGTCGCCATAACTTGATGTATTGGGATAATGTGGAGTATTTTGGATGTGGTGCAGGGGCTTCAGGTTACCTTAATGGCATTCGTTATCAGAATCGGGTGCCCATCCAGCATTATCTTAAAGCGGTTGAAGCAGGGAATGCTAGACTAAATGAAGAAGTGCTGCGCAAAGAGGAAATGATGGAAGAGGAACTCTTTTTGGGCTTACGTAAAAAGACAGGAGTCTCCATCCAGCGGTTCCAAGAAAAATTTGGTATGTCTTTTGAGGAGCGTTATGGAAATATTGTTAGGGAGCTTCAAAACCAAGGACTGCTTGTCAAAGATGACGCCTTTGTCAGAATGACTAAAAAGGGTCTTTTCTTAGGTGATTCTGTTGCTGAGCGGTTTATATTAGATTAGGAGAGTATTATGGGATTAAGTTATCAGGAGGAGTTGACACTTCCTTTTGAATTATGTGATGTCAAATCAGATATAAAATTGCCCCTTTTATTAGACTATTGTTTGATGGTTTCTGGTAGACAGTCTGCGCAATTAGGACGAAGTAACAACAATCTTTTAGTTGATTACAAGCTTGTTTGGATTGTAACGGATTATGAGATCACTATTCATCGCTTGCCACATTTTCAAGAAACCATCACCATTGAAACAAAAGCCCTTTCCTATAATAAATTTTTTTGTTATCGCCAATTTTATATTTATGATCAAGAGGGGGGTCTTTTAGTGGATATCTTAGCCTATTTTGCTTTGTTAAACCCAGATACGCGAAAAGTGGCAACTATTCCAGAAGATTTAGTAGCGCCATTTGAGACTGATTTTGTTAAAAAGCTACACCGTGTTCCTAAAATGCCTCTTTTAGAACAATCAATTGATCGTGATTATTATGTGCGTTATTTTGATATTGATATGAATGGTCATGTCAACAACAGTAAATATTTAGATTGGATGTATGATGTGTTGGGGTGTGAGTTTTTAAAAACGCATCAGCCTCTTAAGATGACTTTGAAATATGTTAAAGAAGTCTCACCAGGCGGTCAAATTACTTCCAGTTACCATTTGGACCAATTAACTTCTTACCATCAAATCACCTCAGATGGGCAGCTGAATGCCCAAGCCATGATTGAATGGCGAGCGATTAAACAAACAGAAAGCGAGACAGACTAGTGCCTTATAAGGGTTATTTAATTGATTTAGACGGAACGATTTACCAAGGGAAAAACCGTATTCCAGCAGGGGAGCGGTTTATCAAACGCCTACAAGAAAGAGGCATTCCCTATTTATTAGTGACTAATAATACCACAAGAACACCCGAAATGGTGCAAAGCATGCTGGCTAATCAGTTTCATGTTGAGACAAGCATTGAGACCATTTATACGGCTACCATGGCAACCGTCGATTACATGAATGACATGAACCGTGGCAAGACAGCTTACGTTATTGGAGAAACAGGGCTCAAATCAGCTATTGCAGCAGCAGGTTACGTAGAAGAACTTGAGAATCCCGCTTACGTGGTGGTTGGTTTAGACAGTCAGGTGACCTATGAGATGTTGGCTATAGCCACCTTGGCTATTCAAAAAGGTGCCCTCTTTATTGGGACAAATCCTGATTTAAACATTCCAACCGAACGTGGTTTGATGCCAGGAGCAGGTGCATTGAATGCCTTACTAGAAGCTGCCACACGTGTAAAACCTGTTTTTATTGGCAAGCCCAACGCTATCATTATGAATAAATCACTAGAGGTATTGGGCATTCAGCGCTCTGAGGCTGTCATGGTTGGCGATAATTACTTGACTGATATCATGGCAGGTATTCAAAATGATATTGCAACGATCCTCGTGACAACAGGCTTTACCAGACCTGAAGAGGTACCAACCTTACCAATTCAGCCAGATCATGTCCTATCCAGCCTTGATGAGTGGAGGTTGTGATGGTAGAAAACACTAAATTACTATGTAGCTGGGTATGGTTATTAGCGTTAGCTATTCTCATAACGATCTATTCAACGTGGCTGTGGTATCCTCTTGAGGTGGACCATCTAAAGTTAGAACAAGTTGTTTTTATGAGCAAGGATGCTATCTTGCATAACTATAACGGACTACTCAATTACCTCACCAATCCTTTTGTGACAAGGTTGGAATTTGCTAATTTTCACTCATCGGCAGACGGACTCAAGCATTTTGCAGATGTGAAGTGGCTTTTTCACCTAACTCAAGTCGTTTTTCTTGGCCTTCTTTACCCAACCCTTAAGACTTTCACACAAAGGTTAAAAACCAAACGTTTCTGGCTCCTTCAAAAACCTTTAATACTAGCAGCTTTGTTTCCTCTTATGATTGGTCTAATGGCTAGTTTCATTGGGTTTGAACATTTTTTTACTCTTTTTCATCAGGTGCTTTTTGTAGGAGATAGCAGCTGGCTCTTTGATCCCTTGAAAGATTCTGTGATTTGGATCCTTCCAGAAGTCTTTTTCTTGCACTGTTTCCTTTTCTTTATGATAGTTTACGAAATCATCCTGTGGAGCTTAGTAGGTTTAGCAAGATGGCAGCGCCTAAATGTAGAATGATAAAAGGATTAAGAGATTAATTTCCCTAAAAATGATAAAACAAGCGTTTTGAAAGCGCTTGTTTTTTTGGTTTGCAGTCAGAGTAGAATAGAAGTATCAAAAAAAGCACCGACTCGGTGCCACTTTTTCAAGTTGATAACGGACTAGCCTTATTTTAACTTGCTATGCTGTTTTGAATGGTTCCAACAAGATTATTTTATAACTTTTATAACAAATAATCAAGGAGAAATTCAAAGAAATTTATCAGCCATAAAACAATACTTAATACTATAGAATGATAACAAAATAAACTACTTTTTAAAAGAATTTTGTGTTATAATCTATTTATTATTAAGTATTGGGTAATATTTTTTGAAGAGATATTTTGAAAAAGAAAAATTAAAGCATATTAAACTAATTTCGGAGGTCATTAAAACTATTATTGAAATCATCAAACTCATTATGGATTTAATTTAAACTTTTTATTTTAGGAGGCAAAAATGGATAAGAAATACTCAATAGGCTTAGATATCGGCACAAATAGCGTCGGATGGGCGGTGATCACTGATGATTATAAGGTTCCGTCTAAAAAGTTCAAGGTTCTGGGAAATACAGACCGCCACAGTATCAAAAAAAATCTTATAGGGGCTCTTTTATTTGACAGTGGAGAGACAGCGGAAGCGACTCGTCTCAAACGGACAGCTCGTAGAAGGTATACACGTCGGAAGAATCGTATTTGTTATCTACAGGAGATTTTTTCAAATGAGATGGCGAAAGTAGATGATAGTTTCTTTCATCGACTTGAAGAGTCTTTTTTGGTGGAAGAAGACAAGAAGCATGAACGTCATCCTATTTTTGGAAATATAGTAGATGAAGTTGCTTATCATGAGAAATATCCAACTATCTATCATCTGCGAAAAAAATTGGTAGATTCTACTGATAAAGCGGATTTGCGCTTAATCTATTTGGCCTTAGCGCATATGATTAAATTTCGTGGTCATTTTTTGATTGAGGGAGATTTAAATCCTGATAATAGTGATGTGGACAAACTATTTATCCAGTTGGTACAAACCTACAATCAATTATTTGAAGAAAACCCTATTAACGCAAGTGGAGTAGATGCTAAAGCGATTCTTTCTGCACGATTGAGTAAATCAAGACGATTAGAAAATCTCATTGCTCAGCTCCCCGGTGAGAAGAAAAATGGCTTATTTGGGAATCTCATTGCTTTGTCATTGGGTTTGACCCCTAATTTTAAATCAAATTTTGATTTGGCAGAAGATGCTAAATTACAGCTTTCAAAAGATACTTACGATGATGATTTAGATAATTTATTGGCGCAAATTGGAGATCAATATGCTGATTTGTTTTTGGCAGCTAAGAATTTATCAGATGCTATTTTACTTTCAGATATCCTAAGAGTAAATACTGAAATAACTAAGGCTCCCCTATCAGCTTCAATGATTAAACGCTACGATGAACATCATCAAGACTTGACTCTTTTAAAAGCTTTAGTTCGACAACAACTTCCAGAAAAGTATAAAGAAATCTTTTTTGATCAATCAAAAAACGGATATGCAGGTTATATTGATGGGGGAGCTAGCCAAGAAGAATTTTATAAATTTATCAAACCAATTTTAGAAAAAATGGATGGTACTGAGGAATTATTGGTGAAACTAAATCGTGAAGATTTGCTGCGCAAGCAACGGACCTTTGACAACGGCTCTATTCCCCATCAAATTCACTTGGGTGAGCTGCATGCTATTTTGAGAAGACAAGAAGACTTTTATCCATTTTTAAAAGACAATCGTGAGAAGATTGAAAAAATCTTGACTTTTCGAATTCCTTATTATGTTGGTCCATTGGCGCGTGGCAATAGTCGTTTTGCATGGATGACTCGGAAGTCTGAAGAAACAATTACCCCATGGAATTTTGAAGAAGTTGTCGATAAAGGTGCTTCAGCTCAATCATTTATTGAACGCATGACAAACTTTGATAAAAATCTTCCAAATGAAAAAGTACTACCAAAACATAGTTTGCTTTATGAGTATTTTACGGTTTATAACGAATTGACAAAGGTCAAATATGTTACTGAAGGAATGCGAAAACCAGCATTTCTTTCAGGTGAACAGAAGAAAGCCATTGTTGATTTACTCTTCAAAACAAATCGAAAAGTAACCGTTAAGCAATTAAAAGAAGATTATTTCAAAAAAATAGAATGTTTTGATAGTGTTGAAATTTCAGGAGTTGAAGATAGATTTAATGCTTCATTAGGTACCTACCATGATTTGCTAAAAATTATTAAAGATAAAGATTTTTTGGATAATGAAGAAAATGAAGATATCTTAGAGGATATTGTTTTAACATTGACCTTATTTGAAGATAGGGAGATGATTGAGGAAAGACTTAAAACATATGCTCACCTCTTTGATGATAAGGTGATGAAACAGCTTAAACGTCGCCGTTATACTGGTTGGGGACGTTTGTCTCGAAAATTGATTAATGGTATTAGGGATAAGCAATCTGGCAAAACAATATTAGATTTTTTGAAATCAGATGGTTTTGCCAATCGCAATTTTATGCAGCTGATCCATGATGATAGTTTGACATTTAAAGAAGACATTCAAAAAGCACAAGTGTCTGGACAAGGCGATAGTTTACATGAACATATTGCAAATTTAGCTGGTAGCCCTGCTATTAAAAAAGGTATTTTACAGACTGTAAAAGTTGTTGATGAATTGGTCAAAGTAATGGGGCGGCATAAGCCAGAAAATATCGTTATTGAAATGGCACGTGAAAATCAGACAACTCAAAAGGGCCAGAAAAATTCGCGAGAGCGTATGAAACGAATCGAAGAAGGTATCAAAGAATTAGGAAGTCAGATTCTTAAAGAGCATCCTGTTGAAAATACTCAATTGCAAAATGAAAAGCTCTATCTCTATTATCTCCAAAATGGAAGAGACATGTATGTGGACCAAGAATTAGATATTAATCGTTTAAGTGATTATGATGTCGATCACATTGTTCCACAAAGTTTCCTTAAAGACGATTCAATAGACAATAAGGTCTTAACGCGTTCTGATAAAAATCGTGGTAAATCGGATAACGTTCCAAGTGAAGAAGTAGTCAAAAAGATGAAAAACTATTGGAGACAACTTCTAAACGCCAAGTTAATCACTCAACGTAAGTTTGATAATTTAACGAAAGCTGAACGTGGAGGTTTGAGTGAACTTGATAAAGCTGGTTTTATCAAACGCCAATTGGTTGAAACTCGCCAAATCACTAAGCATGTGGCACAAATTTTGGATAGTCGCATGAATACTAAATACGATGAAAATGATAAACTTATTCGAGAGGTTAAAGTGATTACCTTAAAATCTAAATTAGTTTCTGACTTCCGAAAAGATTTCCAATTCTATAAAGTACGTGAGATTAACAATTACCATCATGCCCATGATGCGTATCTAAATGCCGTCGTTGGAACTGCTTTGATTAAGAAATATCCAAAACTTGAATCGGAGTTTGTCTATGGTGATTATAAAGTTTATGATGTTCGTAAAATGATTGCTAAGTCTGAGCAAGAAATAGGCAAAGCAACCGCAAAATATTTCTTTTACTCTAATATCATGAACTTCTTCAAAACAGAAATTACACTTGCAAATGGAGAGATTCGCAAACGCCCTCTAATCGAAACTAATGGGGAAACTGGAGAAATTGTCTGGGATAAAGGGCGAGATTTTGCCACAGTGCGCAAAGTATTGTCCATGCCCCAAGTCAATATTGTCAAGAAAACAGAAGTACAGACAGGCGGATTCTCCAAGGAGTCAATTTTACCAAAAAGAAATTCGGACAAGCTTATTGCTCGTAAAAAAGACTGGGATCCAAAAAAATATGGTGGTTTTGATAGTCCAACGGTAGCTTATTCAGTCCTAGTGGTTGCTAAGGTGGAAAAAGGGAAATCGAAGAAGTTAAAATCCGTTAAAGAGTTACTAGGGATCACAATTATGGAAAGAAGTTCCTTTGAAAAAAATCCGATTGACTTTTTAGAAGCTAAAGGATATAAGGAAGTTAAAAAAGACTTAATCATTAAACTACCTAAATATAGTCTTTTTGAGTTAGAAAACGGTCGTAAACGGATGCTGGCTAGTGCCGGAGAATTACAAAAAGGAAATGAGCTGGCTCTGCCAAGCAAATATGTGAATTTTTTATATTTAGCTAGTCATTATGAAAAGTTGAAGGGTAGTCCAGAAGATAACGAACAAAAACAATTGTTTGTGGAGCAGCATAAGCATTATTTAGATGAGATTATTGAGCAAATCAGTGAATTTTCTAAGCGTGTTATTTTAGCAGATGCCAATTTAGATAAAGTTCTTAGTGCATATAACAAACATAGAGACAAACCAATACGTGAACAAGCAGAAAATATTATTCATTTATTTACGTTGACGAATCTTGGAGCTCCCGCTGCTTTTAAATATTTTGATACAACAATTGATCGTAAACGATATACGTCTACAAAAGAAGTTTTAGATGCCACTCTTATCCATCAATCCATCACTGGTCTTTATGAAACACGCATTGATTTGAGTCAGCTAGGAGGTGACTGATGGCTGGTTGGCGTACTGTTGTGGTAAATACCCACTCGAAATTATCCTATAAGAATAATCATCTGATTTTTAAGGATGCCTATAAAACGGAGCTGATCCATTTATCAGAAATTGATATTTTGTTATTAGAAACGACCGATATTGTCTTGTCCACTATGCTGGTAAAACGGCTAGTGGATGAGAATGTCCTTGTCATATTCTGTGATGATAAACGATTACCAACAGCTATGCTGATGCCTTTTTATGGTCGTCATGATTCGAGTTTACAGCTTGGGAAACAAATGTCCTGGTCAGAAACAGTCAAATCGCAGGTTTGGACGACGATTATTGCTCAAAAGATTTTGAATCAATCTTGCTATCTAGGAGCATGCTCCTATTTTGAAAAATCCCAATCTATTATGGATTTATATCATGGTTTGGAAAATTTTGATCCGAGTAATCGAGAAGGGCATGCAGCGAGAATTTATTTTAATACACTTTTTGGGAACGATTTCTCAAGAGATTTGGAGCATCCAATCAATGCAGGTCTGGATTATGGTTATACTTTATTATTGAGTATGTTTGCGCGTGAAGTGGTTGTGTCTGGATGTATGACTCAGTTTGGGCTTAAACACGCTAATCAGTTTAATCAGTTCAATTTTGCTAGCGATATTATGGAACCATTTAGGCCTTTAGTGGATAAGATTGTTTATGAAAATCGAAATCAGCCTTTTCCCAAAATAAAGAGAGAGTTATTTACTTTGTTTTCAGATACATTTTCATATAATGGTAAAGAGATGTATCTCACGAATATTATTAGCGATTATACTAAAAAAGTTGTCAAAGCTCTGAATAATGAAGGGAAAGGAGTTCCTGAATTTAGGATATGAGTTATAGATATATGAGAATGATACTTATGTTTGATATGCCGACGGACACCGCTGAGGAACGAAAAGCCTATCGAAAATTTCGGAAATTTTTACTTAGTGAAGGGTTTATCATGCATCAATTTTCTATTTATAGTAAGTTGCTGTTGAATAATACAGCTAACAATGCCATGATTGGTCGGCTGAGGGAGCATAATCCTAATAAAGGAAATATTACATTACTAACGGTCACGGAAAAACAGTTTGCACGAATGATTTATTTACATGGTGAAAGAAATAATTGTATTGCAAACTCCGATGAAAGACTTGTATTTCTTGGGGAGGCTTTTGATGAATCTTAATTTTTCCTTACTAGATGAACCGATTCCATTAAGAGGCGGTACAATTCTTGTGCTCGAAGATGTCTGTGTATTTTCAAAAATAGTGCAATATTGTTACCAATATGAGGAAGATTCTGAACTTAAATTTTTTGATCACAAGATGAAAACAATCAAAGAATCAGAAATCATGCTTGTAACAGATATTTTAGGATTTGATGTTAACTCCTCAACCATTTTAAAATTGATTCATGCAGATTTAGAATCTCAATTTAATGAGAAACCCGAAGTGAAATCGATGATTGACAAATTGGTTGCTACGATTACAGAACTGATTGTCTTTGAATGCTTAGAAAATGAATTAGATTTAGAGTATGATGAAATCACAATCCTGGAATTGATTAAGTCCTTAGGAGTAAAAGTAGAAACGCAAAGTGATACTATTTTTGAAAAATGTCTAGAGATACTTCAAATTTTCAAATATCTCACTAAGAAAAAGTTGCTTATTTTTGTCAATAGCGGAGCTTTTCTAACAAAGGATGAAGTGGCTAGTTTACAAGAGTATATATCATTGACAAATTTAACAGTTCTCTTTTTAGAACCACGTGAACTATATGATTTTCCGCAGTATATTTTAGATGAAGATTATTTCTTAATAACTAAAAATATGGTATAATACTCTTAATAAATGCAGTAATACAGGGGCTTTTCAAGACTGAAGTCTAGCTGAGACAAATAGTGCGATTACGAAATTTTTTAGACAAAAATAGTCTACGAGGTTTTAGAGCTATGAAAACTTTTTATTTATGATATAATAGTTTGTGTGTGAATATGCGCTTTTGTGGCGTATATTTTTTTGTTTCCAAAATATTTTCTGCGTATTTTACCGTGCTTTTTTGCCTTCTGTCGGGGAATTTAGTCGGGAAATATTATTGTCTAAAAAAGCTGAAAATGTGTCTGTAACTTGAGCAGATAGTTCATCGTGTACCTGATTATATTTATCAGTCATATACATTTTTGTGTGGCCAAGTGCTTTACTAAGAGCTTCCATGGGAACCCCAGCAATTATGCTTTGAGTGGTAAAAAAGTGTCGCATCATGTGAGGGGTAACACGAAAACCAACAATCTCATTAACTTTCTCAAATTCGTCATTGAGTTTGTTTGGATTAATGAGATTACCGTCTTCCTTAATGCTTATATAATCCCATTCTTTGTCTTTGATGATGGAAAGTCGTTTTTTGATAGCAGTAGCATTGTCTCTAAGAAACAATAGCAATTCTGTACCTTTAATATCTAACATGACATATCTTTCTGACTCTTTTGTTTTAAGTCCATGTCGGCCATTTTTAGTGTGATTACTGCGACTATCATGTAGTCTGAGGATAGCACGACCATCCTGATGAAAACGTATATCCATCTGACGTATTCCAAATATTTCCCCTCTACGAAGACCAAAGATGGTTAAATAAGTTAATGAGAAAAAGATTTTATCCATCATCTGCTCAGCTTTTATAAACCATTCCTGAAATTGTTCCATGGTAACTTTTTTATTTTTGGGAGGAACGGTACTTTCCCCAATATAAACACCTTTAAGTCGATTAGCTGGAATATTACCATTCAGAACAGCATCATTGAGCATTGCCATGAAACAATTATTGATACACTTAACGGATTCTCGGGGCTTTGTCATCAGCATGTTAGCTATGTAAACCTCATAGTCGTTGCGATTAAGATTCCGCAATTTAACTGTTCCGTACTCTTTAAGTATATTATTTCTCATTAAGCTTTTATAGGTTTCTTCGGTATTTGGGGTCCATCTATTAGTAGCTACACGTTTCTCGTGGAAAATTTCCCAATAACCAGAAACAGTAATATTCATATTAATACCAATGCTTTTTTCATTAATCTGTTTTTCAATTTCTGTTAAGGCAGCACGGGCTTCAGGAATAGTTTTAAGTCCGCTTTTAGTAATTTCTTTTTTCTTCCCTTGGAAAATGTAACTACGGCGGATATAGTAGCGTTTACCTTTTAGCGTTTCGTACCAAAAAATATTTGGGTATTTTGTTTTGTGATATTTCATGTTATTCTCCTTAGTTGTTGCTTCTGGACAAGGTCTTAACTTCAGAGAATCTTGGCATCACCCCCTTTATGTGATATAATTTAAGGTATAAGAAAACAAGCTATTTAAAGCTTACTTCTTATTGATTTCATATCGCCTTACGCTCTCCTCGCCAAAATTGAGCGTGGGGCTTTTTTTATAATTTATAAAATAATAAAAGCGATAACCAGAAATAGTTACCGCTTAGGTGTGGCAGCTTGTGCCAACAATCATTTGCACTAGGATTTCTCCTAGGTTAGTAACTATATTTTATCAAAGAATTTACACTCTGTCAAATGAGGTATCTTGATTTAATTTCATCACTTAATATTTTCATTTGTGGTTCTAGTATTTGTGCAATACCCATTTTTAATTTTCTACCCCTCTCTATATATATCAACTACCTCACCGACGGTTCTAAAGTTATCACTTTCAGATAGTGTGATGTCAGCATATTTTGGATTAAGAGACTGGAGGTGGTCGTTCTTTAATTTCTTGACATAGTTTTCACCGTTGACCTGAAAAATACCAATTTTGTTAATACCAACTTGATCAGTAAGCTTAATAAATAAAAAGTCACCATTTTTTATCTTTGGTTCCATGGAGTGGCCAACGACTACTGCGACAGTATCATAGTTTTTTTCGTCTGGTATTTCGTCAGCGTAGAAGTCAACTTCTGTATCATAGTCGTCTTCTTGCCAGTAGCCAGTACCAGCAGAAACCTTACCTGGTACAGATAGGCTAATTCGTTTTCTAGCGCCGTATTCTGAACGTTTTTCGGATATGTTGGTGATTTTCCCTTGCTCCTCTGCTAAGAGCGTCTCAGAGGTCGATACGAGCCTATTTTTGCGGTTATCGTTAAGCTTTGAGTAATTAGACAGCAGGATTGCCTTGCGTGGGTCGAAGTTTGGGAATGGAATGGAAGGAGTAGATTTAGATGAGTCAAATAAATCCTGAGGAGCAACATTTAATGCTTCAGCATATTTTCTTATGTCTAGCTCATCTAGTTGTCTCTTTCCGTTTTCATGATTTGATATTGTATTTTGCTTAAAACCTGTTAGCTTTGCTAAATCTTTTTGAGTTAGTTTTTTCGACTTTCGTATAGTTTTAATGGAATTTCCAAGAATGTTCATATGCTTCGCACCCTTTCTACTTATAATATAACATAACGAGATAAAAAAATAAATAAAAAAATCTCAAAAAGAGATAAAAAACAGTTGACAAAATATCTCAAGTTGAGATATAATGTATTTACAAGGTTGATAAAGACCTTAAGAAAGGAGATAGGCAGATGATGGAACACATCATAAAAAGCCTACAAGAACATGACTTAGCAATAGCTATCATTCTTGTAGGCTTAGTTAGAGAAGCTAGACTTCATCATAAGCAAGTGTTACAGCACAAGCTAGAAGTCATGAAGCTTCGCAACAAAAAATAAGAGCAAGGGGTGAAAGCCCCAACCTCTTACTTTAGTGTATCATCATCTGCCAAGAAAGGCAATGACAATTGTTTATGTTTTAGTAGGGTTGTGGTTATGCTCATTTATCGGAAGGCAGTTCCACAAGCGTTATTTGTATAATAAAATTGAAAAGATGAAGAAGGAGGTAAGGAAATGATGCAAGAAGTTATTCAATCTATTGTAGCCGTTGGTGGTTTTGGGTATTTGAATTATTGGATAGCAGCAAGGGTCAGTGATATTGATTTAGGTAATGATCAAGATAAAAAATATTTAATCGCTTTTCTGACGTCGTTAAATTATACGTTTTATTTAACTATCTCATTAGTTTTAAGAGGAGTTGTTGAACGTACTATTATAACCATAGTTGTTTCGATTTTATTTAGCTTACTATTTCCGAGTATTCTAAAAATTTTTTATAAGTTCATTAATGTTATTAGGGGTAGCAGTCAGCATTCAAGATTAGAACCTATGCTTGTGAAAAATGCAATGTTTAATGATGATAAAGATAGATGCTTTATATTTGATTTTGAAGGAAATCTCATATCAAGTGGAGCCATGGGAATGCTCAGTGGAAAGAATGAGGAGCTTTCTATGAAACTGTATCCGTACTTTGCTAGTCATGAGGAACATAAAATTCGCAACGAAGAGACGCTTTATCAGTTTCTTGAAGAAAAAAATCTCGAAGCTAGAGTGTATCTAAACTTTGAGAAAAAAATAAAAATTATTTATTTTTAGGAGTTGGATTTGTTGGGCGTTTAAAATAATCAGGTGCAGGTTTCATTTTACTTGTTTCGCCCTTCACTTTGACATCGTGTTGGTAAATCGGCATTTTATCCATATGTTTGCTCCTTTCGTTAAAGATGGTTGTTTGTCTTTATTATATCATAGGAGCATGGGGCTAGGATGGTTTTCATTGTGGTTCGATTCCGCAACTAGTCATGACGTCAATATTAAGAAAATAGGAGGGGATACAGTGACAAAGAAGCAACGTTTAAAACAGCAACACTTAAAACCTAAAAAACGACTGAGAGAAGAACGGCTCAAACGAGAATATTCTGAGATGTATATGGCTGACTTGATAGGTTTGAAGAATCGAAGAGGTTACTCTGAAAAAGAAGATGGCATTCAATCTTTCAAAGATTATGAGATGGCAATTATAGCTGATAAGTTTGGCATCTCAGAAGTTGAGTTATTTTTTTAAAACAAAATATCTCGATTTGAGATAATCGAAGAAAGGAATTTTATGAACGAAATTTTTAACTTTAACGGACAGAAAGTCCGTACTTTAATTATTAACAATGAGCCTTACTTTGTTGGTAAAGACGTTGCAGATATTTTGGGGTATCAAAATCCGCAAAAAGCTATACGTGATCATGTTGATTTTGATGATAAGCTGACAGAACAAATCGTTCAGTCAGGTCAGAATCGTGAAATGATTATTATCAATGAATCTGGTCTTTACTCACTCATTTTATCAAGCAAGTTGCCACAGGCAAAAGAATTTAAGCGTTGGGTAACTAGTGAGGTGTTACCACAGATTCGGATGCAGGGAGCTTATGTGCCTGAAAACCTATCTGATGAAGCTTTTATTGCTCTATTTACTGGTCAAAAGAAGCTCAAGCAAAAACAATTAGAACTAGCTCAGGATGTTGATTATTTGAAAAATGAACAACCTATCCATCCCAGCTTTGCCCAAGCTCTACTTAAAAAGCGTAAAAGTCGTGTAGTAATGTGGCTTGGTGGCATGGATAGTCCTGCTTATAGTGATAAAGTATTTGCTCAGTCGGTATTCCGTGAGGCAGAAATGGACTTTAAAGCTCACTTTAACGTTAGTCGATATGATATGTTACCCAAGAAGTTTGAAGATGCAGCATTATCTTACTGGATGACTTGGGAACCAAGCACAAATACTAAGATGAAAATTGCTGATCTTAATCAATCGAGTCAATTATATTTGATGTGAAAGCAAAAAGCACATGCGGGAACATGCGCTTAACAAAAATGAATAACTAGATTATATCACAAAGGAGAATAAAGATGAAACTAGAAAAGATTGAGCAGGCTACAAAAATAGCGCTATCTATGGCAGTTGTAGGGACTGCATGTAAGATAGCACTAGAACGACATCACTCACACATGGCTTATCGGAGAAAAATAGGAGAAATCTTATCGGCTATTGGGCCACATTATGTGGACAGTGAACTTCATGAATTTTCCAAGTTTTGCATGAGTTTATTAAAAGAGTCCTAAAGACCTTCCCAGTCACCTGCATCAAAAAATTTAACACCATCAATTTCAGTTACTGATGGTTTCTTGTATGGATGTAATTCTTTGTATTTTAAGAGAAATTTTGTCATAAAACTGCCCAACTCAGCAAACGGTACAGTTTCATACATTTTCTCGTGATAGTCTTTTATAATTTCATCTATTAACTGTTCACAATCTTTATTCATAAATTATCCTCCTTTCCATAATTTTTGAATACAACGGTGAGAGGTCATATTCGAATAAATTATATCAAAATAGAAAGGAAAACACATTAGCGACTTAAAAAGCGGAAAAATAAAAAATTTGTCGTGGCCCAACATGGTCAAAATTTCTGATGCATTAAAAGTCAGCTTGGACGAATTTAGATAACAAAAAAAGTCCGACGGGAATCGGACTCAAAACAAGTTTTAATTTACTTAATTATACCACAAGGAGATAGATATGGATAATATCTTAATGAGTTTGTCCGACTGGATAAAATCTATCATCAAAGATACGCTTAACAAACTAGTCGAAATAGAAAATGAGAACGATAACTATCCAGAGCTGATGGATATTTCAACAACAAGTAATTTTTTGGGAATTGGCGAAACAACTTTTAGAAACCAATACCGATATATGCCAGATTTTCCAAAAGAGCTACCAGCAAAAAGATGGTCAAAAAGAGCTATTAAAAAATGGCTCTCGGAACAATTATAAATAACTTCAAAGACTTCTGGACAAGGTCTGACGACATTATTAGGGCTCTAATGGTATTGAGATTAAGTTAACAGATATAAAAGAGGTAGGAATATGAAGGAATTAACTAAAGCTCTCAATAAAAATAGCGCAGAAAGAAGAAAAGGATATGAGTATGACAGAAAATCCATTAAGTGCAGTTATCTTTCTAATAATTCTATTTTTAATAGCATTTTTATGTAGAGATGACAGCGAAGAACAACCGAAGTCGGTAACAAAATCCAGAGATGATATTGTCGCTGAGCGGTACGGAAGAGTAATGCAGATTGAGCATCACGAAGGAAGCCATTATGGAAGATTTTAAAATATTGCCCCATGATATTCAGACAGAGCAGGCAGTTCTTGGTTCTATCTTTATCAATCCTGAAAAAATCATTGAGGTAGCTGAGTATCTGAAACCAGATGATTTCTATAAACCAGCACACAGAATATTATTTAAGGCCATGCTAAGTATTTCTAGCAATGCTGAGCCTATTGATGTCGTCACAGTTAAATCAGTGCTAGAAAGTCAAGACAATCTTGCTACTATTGGCGGAATAACCTATCTGCTAGAGGTAGTCAATGCAGTACCAACAAGCGTACACGCTGAACATTATGCAAAGATTGTGGCTAAAAAAGCACAACTTAGATCTATCATTGACAGCCTTTCTGATTCTATTGGCAATGCCTATGACGAGAACATGGATATTGACGAGATTATAGCAAAAACTGAGCGGTCGTTGATTGAGGTTAGTCAATCTAGTAATAAGAGTAGTTTTAGACCTATCCATGACGTGCTAGCAGAAAACTATCAAAAAATTGAAGAGCGATCAAACAATAATACTCAGATTACAGGTATTGCTACAGGCTTCTATGACTTTGACAAGTTAACAACGGGATTACATGCAGACCAATTAATTATCTTAGCAGCTAGACCTGCCATGGGTAAGACGGCATTTGCTCTTAATATCGCTCAGAATGTGGCAACTAAGTCTAATAAGGCTGTGGCCGTCTTCTCGCTTGAAATGGGTGCCGAAAGTCTAGTTGAGCGTATGCTTGCTAGCGAGGGAACTATTGAGAGTCACAACATCAGGACTGGTCAATTAACTGTTGAGGAGTGGCAACGGCTTATCTATGTGCAAGGAGAGCTTGCTGAAGCACCTATTTTCATAGATGACACGGCTGGCGTCAAAATTACTGACATTAGAGCAAGAGCCAGAAGACTATCGCAAGAAAATGATGGTTTAGGGCTCATTGTCGTTGACTATCTTCAGTTAATACAAGGGTCACGTTCAGACAATAGGCAACAAGAAGTCTCTGAGATTTCTAGACAGTTAAAGATAATTGCTAAGGAATTAAAAGTGCCTGTCATTGCTCTTAGCCAACTATCACGCAGCGTTGAGCAAAGGCAGGACAAGAGACCTATCATGTCAGACTTAAGGGAGTCAGGAAGCATTGAGCAAGATGCTGATATTGTCGCCTTTTTATACCGTGATGATTACTATACTGACAAATCTGACGATCAGCCAGAAAGTAATCTGACTGAGTTGATTATCAAGAAAAATAGGCATGGCAGTCTTGGCACTGTTAACCTATATTTTCATAAAGAGTACACTAAATTTTCTAGTTTAAAGGAGGAAAATAATGGCTCAGCGTAGAATGTTTAGTAGAAAAATTACTGAGACTGATCGTTTCCTTGAAATGCCATTATCATCTCAAGCTCTCTACTTTCATTTGAATATGGGAGCTGATGATGAGGGCTTTATCGATAAGGCTAAGACGATTCAGAGAACAATTGGTGCTAGTGACGATGATATGAAATTGCTTATTGCAAAAGGGTTCTTGATTCCCTTTGATAGTGGTGTAGTCGTTATCCGTCATTGGAGGATTCACAACTATATCCAGTCTGACCGCTTTCAATCAACTTTATACCAGTCAGAAAAGGCTCAGCTAGAGTATGACAAGTCAAAAACAGCCAGTCTTAAACCTATTGGAAATTGTATACAAAATGTATCCGAAATGGAGACACAGGTTAGGTTAAGTAAGGGTAGCTTAGATAAGGATAGCTTAACTACCTATCCTACTGTTTTAGACAACGAGGAAGAAGATATTCCATACAAGGAAATCATATCTTACTTGAATGAAAAAGCTAATAGAAATTACAGACCTAACATTCAGAAAAACAAAACTCTTATCAAGGCTAGATGGTCAGAAGGATTCAGATTAGATGATTTTAAGCATGTCATTGATAACACAGTCAAGGATTGGTCAGGTACTAAGTATGAAAAGTATCTCAGACCTGAAACGCTCTTTGGTTCTAAGTTTGAAGGTTATCTGAATCAAGCACCACGAACCAAGAAGGAAACAACTGATGAAAGGTTGGGCTTTTAGATGAATCCTTTTAAGAATTTTGAAACCAGGCAAGTCTTGGCTGAAACTTGTGAGGTTCACGGTTGCCAGTTGTGGCTGACTAAAGTACCGATTAAGGGAAGACTTGAAGAACTCAAGCAATGCCCAGAGTGTACCAAGGCTGCTATCAACATCTTTGAAGATAAGTTGAACAGCCAGAGCAAAATCAACAGCAAACTTGCTGATACCTATGCTGTCTTTGAAAGAGATAGCCTGGTATCAGACAAGCTGAGGGCTAAGAGCCTTGAGAACTATGAAATAAAGTATGATATTGACCAGCAAGCTATCAACTACGCCAAGCGAATGGAACAGTTCTACCGACAGGACAGAACAGGCAATGCTATTATTACAGGCCCCTCTGGAGTTGGCAAGAGTCATCTGACTTACGGCTTGGCGAGGTTTATGAATGAACAATTTAAAGTCTACAAATCACCAAAATCAGTCCTCTTCATCTCACTGGTAAGCCTTTTTACAAAAATAAAAGAAAGCTTCAAGGTTGACAATGGGTACAGACAGACTGACATGATTAAGTTACTAACTAAGGTTGACTACCTCTTTCTGGACGATTTGGGCAAGGAGAGTCGCAAAGGCGACAGCCAGAACAATGAGTGGACTCATCAAATACTGTATGAGATTTTAGACAATCGGAGCAACACAATCATCAATACAAATCTGAGCAGTAAGGAGATTAAGGCCTTGTATGCTGACAATTATGGCAACGGTGCTTTGTCTAGTCGGATTCTTGAGGGTGTGACTGGAAATAGCTTTGCTTATCCGAAGGATATGGAAGATAGGAGGTATTGATGTTTAAACTACAACATATTGTTAATGGGTTTTATCCAGTTACCGTTGGTAATTTTGATAATGTTCAAGATGCAGTTGATGCCATCAAGGCGCATGTTAGAGCTAACTCCGCAATCATAAATCCACGATATGCAAAGAGTATGAGTGGCGAAACTATCAGAATTGATTATGGTGCTAAGGATTGCTATTACTTGTTAACTAAAAAAACGGAGGAAAAACAAAATGACTGAAGAACAAATAATGACATTACCAATCAAATATGGAAACTTGATGATGGCTAAGGCAGATGCACTAGATGCCTTGATTGAAAATGACATTGTAAATAAAGAAACAATTATCAATATTGGTAATGATGATTGGTATGCGGAATATTTAGCAAACAAATGGGAGATTGAACATGACTAAAACACTTGAGGAAAAGGTTGAACAATGGTTTATTGACCGCACCCTACATGAGGCTAATCCAGTTAAACAATTTCAAAAGCTGATGGAAGAATCAGGCGAACTGTTTGAAGGTATCGCAAAAAATAAACCTGAATTGATTTATGACGCCCTTGGTGACATGCAAGTTGTCTTGATTGGTCTTGAACAGCAAATCAAGAACGGTGCAGCAATTGAAGCGAAACCACAGGAGATGGAGCTTCTGCTCCTTACATCAAGTTTAGGAGAGGTGGCTCAAAAGCTCTACAAGCACATTTTCCACAAAGAAACACGGACACCGCTTGTCCGTCCTCAGTTGATGTTGCTGCATAGTTCCATTCATGCAGTTGCCATTCATAACGAGACTACGGCTGATGATTGTTTGGCCATTGCCTACAATGAAATCAAAGACCGTAAAGGAAAGATGATTGATGGAGTTTTTGTAAAGGAGGCAGATTTGTGAGAAAGATACTGACAAAAATTGGAAATTTTAGTCTTTTGCTCATCCTCTTGTTTAGTCCGTTGTTAATTAGCTACAAACTTGACAAAACTGATGCAAAAATTAAACAACCAAAAGTCATCATTTACAAAGTTGATAATGTTGGTGCTAATATGATTGGTACCATTACAGCCAAGGAAATTATTGACGGTCACTATACTGTTACCGCTGGTACTTATGGTAAATTCTTAGTCACTGAGGAACAATACAATGAAATTTCTGTTGGTGATAACATTCCAGATTATTTGAAAGGACGTGGGAACTAATGTGGAAATGTGAATTTATAAGAAAATGGCTTAATATTCCAACTGTTAAAGATAATGAAACCAGAAAACTAAGTGAACAAGGTTATGTCAAAGTGAATACTGAAAGCACTCAGTTTACGGGAATAAAAATTATTCATGATAATGTCAATAAACCAAGTCATTATCAGGGTAAGTATGGACTTGAAGCTATTGCTGTCATTGATAACTTCATGGGTGATTTAGCAGGTAAAGCGTCGTGGGCATGGGGGAATATGATTAAATATGTCCTACGTTTTCAGAAGAAAAATGGTCTTGAAGACCTTAAAAAAGCAAGAAAAAACCTTGACTGGTTGATTGAAGAAATGGAGAAAAATAATGGCTGATAAACTTAACGATATGATGACAGGAATCTATGGATTTAGTGTCAGAGATAATAAGGTCGTTCCACCAAAACACCATTTTCCAAAGGCAGTGGCAGAAAGAGCTGATTACTTTTGGGAAATGGCGGAAGATGGTTTGACATTAATGGGAGCGATGGAATGTATCTTTGCGGATGATAAACCTGAAGGATTTGATTTTTGGGCAACAAAGGAGTGGTTACCAAAAACAGAGGAATTTGATGAGTGGGTAGGTCATTTGTTAAGTCTAGCACAATCAGAAATGATGATTTATTTATTATTTGGAAATAGTGGTGATCAAAATGAATAATTTAGAAAAAATTAGGGAAGAAAAAGGAATTTCAGATGTTGAGTTGTCATCTGTTGTCCAAAAAATACTTGAAGAAAAATACATTAAAGGTTTACGATTTGAACAAGTAAATGCCCTAACAATTATGTGCGAGTTGGGTTATATCCACTTTGACAAGAGACTATCTGAAGTTTACGAACAAGCATTAAATAGCATAGGAGATTATAAAAAATGATCAATAACGTTGTCCTGATTGGCCGCTTAACAAAAGATGTTGAGCTACGCTATACACCAAGTCAAGTAGCTTGCGCACAGTTTACTTTAGCAGTTAATCGTAATTTTAAAAATCAAGATGGGCAAAAAGAAGCTGATTTTATTAATTGTGTAATGTGGCGACAAGCTGCTGAAAATTTAACAAATTGGACGAAAAAGGGCCATCTGATTGCGATAACAGGACGCATTCAGACCCGTAACTACGAAAACCAACAAGGACAACGTGTCTATGTAACAGAAGTGGTTGCCGAAAGTTTTCAAATTTTAGAGAAGCGTGATAAAACAGCTAATACTAATAGCTTGGCAGATACCATGCCAGACTATGGACCAGAACCAGATTTACCATTTTAGGAGTAATTAATAAATGATATATTTACAAGGCGAAGGTATAAAACCAGAAGATATGACTATTGACATGAGTGGGGTTCAGGCATTACAGTCAACCATTGACTATATCAACTTTTTAGAATCAGAGAAAAACAGATGCTATAAAGAGTTGGAAGATAACGAAGCTTGTATTGCCAGACTCAAACAGTCGAATATAGAGCTAACTCAAAAAGTTGTTGATGTGACGTGGAAGGATATGAGAAGGGTAGCTAAAGCTCGGTTATCTCGTAGAAAATATGGGGTTAAAATCGGATGAAACTAAGAATTAAATACTTACGTCAAGCATTAGGCTTAACTCAAAGTGCTTTTGCTGCTAAAGCTCACGTTCACAAAAATATGATAGCTAACTATGAGTCTCAAAATTCAAACCCAAGTTTAAAACAGATTGAGAAAATCGTATTAGCATTTAACGTTGAACCAGCATGGCTTGCAGGATGGGACACAAAACCTCAAATTGTTGTCAAAGAAAAAATTGTCAGGGTTCAGGACCCATCAGCTCGTATTCCAAATGATTGGAAAAATGATGAGTGTGGTAGGTTGATCAATTGGGTTGAGGTACAAACATCTGGAGAAATAATCACGAATAAAGGTCAGTAAAAATGAAACTATCCAAAAAAGATTACGATTTACTCGATAAGGAGTTGATGCAATTCAAAGATATTGACAAATCTATTGCAACAAGACAGATGGAATTGATGTCCAAAGATGGCATTAACTTTATAACTTATCGCACAAACGGTCTTCTCAATCATCCAGATATGATAGTTGAGAAGTGGAGTGATGACCTGATTTTACGCAACATGGATATTTTTAAAGAGACTGTCCAAAAACTTATTGAGGAAATGGATAATGAGCAGAAAGAAATATTTTCTTTACATTGGCTTAATCATCAATATAGTTGGGAGGAAGTCATGTTTTACATCAATTGTAGTAAGTCATCAATCTACCGCAAGCGTAAAGCAATTTTAAAAATTTACGCTAAATTGAAAGGTTGGCACTAAAAGCATATTGTAGTGCCACAAAAAAGAAGTTATTATGATAGCGTGAAATATTGAATATCAGAAGCAAGAAACTGTTGGAACGATTTGAATATCATTATTTCTAAAGGAGACAAGAGCAAATGTTCTTGTCTTTTTACTTTTTAGGAGGTGATAAAGTGTGAAGATAGTACAACCAATCAGAGATACTGATCAGATTGATATGATGAAGGATTATTTAAAAGATTGGAATCCAAGGAACTTTTTGCTACTACTTTTTGGATTAAATACTGGATTGAGGATAGGTGATATCCTACCGCTAAAAGTAAAGCATGTCACAGCTAGCAATCATATAGACATAATAGAACAAAAAACAGGTAAGCAGAAGCAGTTTCCTATCAATAAGACGTTAAGACGAGAGATAGACAAGTATATTAAAGAGAAAGAACTAAAGCCTTGGGATTATCTATTTGAAAGTCGCAAAAAGTGTACAGAACCAGGAAAAGAAGGTCAGAAGCAACCAATAAGCAGAGAGCAAGCTTGGAAGATACTCAATCAAGCTGCTAAGCAATTTGGCATACATCATATAGGTACGCATAGCATGAGAAAGTCGTTTGGTTATCACATGTATCAAAAGACCCAAGATATAGCGATGCTGATGGAGATGTTTAATCATTCTTCACCAGATATTACTTTAAGATACATTGGCATAAACCAAGAAAAAATAGATGATGCTGTGGCTGATTTCAGCCTGTAATATTTTTTTAGTTTTATTTAATAACACAAAATGAAAAAATGTTGCATTACCTTTTCAGGAATTGGATGCTTAGCTTAGTAATCATCATTGATTTGATAGCTTTTCAGGAAATTAACAATATATAAGATATGTGACATTGAGAGAGGAAAAATAAATGAAACCTAATCGTTATCCATACGGTAAATCACATTCGAGGAACAATATAACCAAACCAATAAAAGAGCTGGTAATTATTTTTAGAGAAGATGAATCTATCCCTGAAGTAATACTAAACGGAATTAATCTTAAAAATAGCAGAGCAGGCCTAGTATCTATTAACCTTAACTGGCATACAAAGAATGTTCAGTCAATCGATGAGTTAGTAGAGCGCAAAGTATCACTTGAATACTACGATAATCCAGGTTTAGATATGTCGCTTTGTAAGTTGTCTCAATCGTTTAAATTAATATAAGAATTTTAAAATGGAGGTGCAAAATGAAATTTATTAAGTTGACAGTAGAAGAACAAGAAATAACATCAGTCGTAGGAAACAAAGCATTTACACTACCAGAACATATAACTCTAATACCAGTTGAAAACATCATCCAAGTTTTCGAAAACAAAAATTTGAAAAGTGGATTAGTCACTTGTGTTTCCGTTGTTTTTAAGTATTCCCAAGCAACAGAGGAAATATTAGTTAAAGAGTCAATCCACGAAATCAATAGATTGCTAAACAAGTAAAGGTGGATTGTTATGTACAAAATAGCGCCAAAAGGAATGATAATGTTTATCGCTAACAAATATTGCGAAGTAAGACCCAAAAGCATCCACAAGGGAATTGAGTGGGCTTGGAAATGGTATCAGAGTTTTAACAAAGGAAGTTTGGTGCCGTATGAATGGCTAGAGTATCACAATCAATTTAAAAAGGAACATGATTATCCATGTTTTAAAAAATAATTATTATTTATGGCTAGGGAATGTAATGCGAAAAACAAAAATTGAAAAAGAGTTTAGCCATCACATTATGTGGCTACAAAGATACTACAAAAAGTCTCAAGGCAATCCACTAAATTCCATATTGCTACAGATGCTAGAGGAGAAAGAGGAAGAGACAGGTCTTGATAGGTTTAATGATATTGACTGTCGTATTTACTTTGCCTGGCTGTCAGCAATAAGTTACATGATAAACCATACAGATAGCAACATGATGCAGCTAATCAAAGATGTCTATGTTCATCGCATACTAAATATGACAGGAGCTGGTGCTAAGTACCTCAACTATGCTGAGACACAGACACAACAAAAGGTCAGAGATTGGTTTGTTGAGCTTAACAGACAACATTACGAAAAGGTAATTGCCAATGATTAAGATTGATACGACAAGCAAAGAGTCTATGTATCGCACCTTCTACCACAAGACAGAGTGGAGGAAGCTCAGAGAGATTGCAATCATCAGAGATAAGAGAGAGTGTGTTTGGTGCAGGCAGAATGGCAAGAGGACAACAACAAACCTCGAAGTTGATCACATCAAAGAGGTTAAGGACTATCCAGAGCTAGCCTTAGACTTAGCCAACCTTAGGACTCTATGCAAAAACTGTCATAACAGGCGTCATGGACGCTATCAAAAGAAGGAAAACCGCTGGGATGATGAGACTTTTGAATGGTAATGAAAATAAAAAATGAAAGGACACCCCCCGGTCGAAAAAAATCGACTCAATTTTGCTGCCGTGGAACCGGTGGGAGGGTCATTTGACCAAAAATGTGTTTTTTGCGCACATATTTAGAGGGAGGGGGGGATAGTGATAAAAAATGAAAATCTCTGAATTAAAAAAAGAGCTTTTGGGGCTCGTTGATCAGGATAGTTCCTTCGAAGTTGAAATTGTCGAAAGGTACTTGAACCTTGTGAAAATTTATCGAAAGTTAGACCAGTCCCTCAAAGAAAATGGGTATATGATTCTAGTGAAAAATGGTGCTCAAAGTTTCTTGAAAGCAAATTCTGCAATAGGGGAAAAAACCAAGATAAATCAACAGCTCATAAAGCTTGGGGAATTTTTCCAGAAGAAAAAAGAAGAGATTAAAAATGAACAAAATAATACCAATTTTGCGGACCCCTCAGATTTTCTTTAGGAGGTACCTTGATTGATTGGATATGTCCAAGATTACATCGATGATTTTGAAAAAGGCAGAGTCATTTTTAATCAAGAGCGAAAAGATTTAGTCACTTACATTTATCGAGAAATTGTACCTAGAATAGAGAAAAAAGAGATATTTTTTGATGAAAAAAACATAACAAATTGCATCAATTTTATTGAAAAATGGTTCTTTAAACTGGAAAATTTCCAAAAATTTATCATCTCTTTTGTATTTTTAAGGTACTCAGAAACTAATCGAAACGTCTATAAAAAAATACTGATTATGATGGGTCGTGGTGGTGGTAAGAATGGTTTAATATCTGGCATTATAGCTTACTTATTGAGTCCATTCCATGGAATAAAGAACTATAATGTCTCTTTGGTAGCTAATAGCGAGGACCAAGCAAAAACCAGTTTTGACGAAATTTACAACACAGTTGAGAGCCATCCAAAACTAAAAGAAATTTACTACAATACTAAAAGCGAAATCAAATCAATACATACTAATAGTGTGATGCGCTTTAGGACGTCTAACGGGAATACTAAAGATGGTTTACGTGATGGTATGGTTGTTTTTGATGAGATACATCAATACGAGTCTAACAAAGATGTTCGTGTCCACAAGTCTGGTCTTGGTAAAGTAAAAAACGCTCGAGAGTTTTATATTGGCACTGATGGCTATGTCCGAGAGGGCTTTATCGACTCGATGAAGGATAAAGCTAAAAAAGTGTTGAGTGGTGCTGCTAGATGGAACTCGATGTTTCCTTTTATCTGCAAAATTGATGAAGAGCATGAAGTGGATGATAAGGAAAAATGGCAAAAGGCTAATCCAATGTTCCATCAGCCGATGAGCGACTATGCTCAAGAGCTGTTTGACATGGTTTGCGAGCAATACGAAGAAATGATTGAAGATCCGTCAAACCGTGAAGAGTTTATGACAAAGCGCATGGACTTCCCAGTCATGGACGTTGAAAGAAGTGTTGCGAGTCATGAGGAGCTTGTAGCAACCAAACGAGAGTTGCCAGATATGAGAGGTGAAGCTTGTATTGGCGGTTTAGACTATGCTGCTATTCGTGACTTCGCTGCTGTTGGTCTATTATTTAAAAATGGGGACGACTATGTTTGGCTGAGTCATTCATTTGTTCGTAAGGAATTTGTTGACACTTATTATGGTTACTCTAAGCGCAAAGACTCAATTAATGGTAAGAGACAATTTGCCCCTATCAAGAAATGGGAACAAGAAGGACTATTAACGGTTATTGATGAAGCAAGTATCAATCCCCAATATATTGTTGATTGGTTTGTAAAAATGAGAGACGAAGAAGGGTATGATTTACAACGTATCGTGTCAGATAACTTCCGCATGGAAATTTTAAAACCGTTATTTGAGAGAGAAGGTTTTGAGGTCTTGTCAAAAAATACGTTTACTGCCCCACCAGGTTATCAAATAGAAATTGTTAGAAATCCTAGAGCTATTGATAGCTTATTAGCACCAAGAATTGAAACAGCATTTGCTAATCATAAAGTTGTTTTTGGCCATAACGATATGATGCGCTGGTACACACACAATGTTTTGCGTCGCTTAAAAGGTGATGGTAATGTTGAGTACGTCAAAAAAGAAGACACAAGACGTAAGACTGATGGTTTCAAAGCATTTGAATATGCTATGTATCGAGCAGATACTTTAGAAGTTTCTAGTGATGCTGACTTTTATGATGATGTTATGGAATGGTATTAATAAAAGCACCTTTTTAGGTGTTTTTTTATAACTCAAAAAGTCCGCCAAAAAGGGAAGCAAAAACATGTAAATTAAACTTATAAAACGGTGCTGAGATAGCCATTTTAAGGCAATTTCAAATGTTTTTGTGGGTAAATAATCATATAAACGCATTTAAATAGCACCTAGAAAGGTTGTTAAATGGGGATTTTAGACTTCTTTTCCTTCAAAAAATCTGGAACACTGTCAGACGATGACTCAGGAAGTACGACATCAGAAAAATTAATAAATGTCGTCTTAAAAGAAGATGCTCTCTACAAATGTGTCAATTATTTAGCAAGGATAATTTCTAAGTCAACGTTTAGGTTAAAAACTCCAGAAAAATTAACCGAAAATCAAAAAGATTGGTTGTATTGGATTAACACCAAAGCGAATCCTAACCAATCGGCATCCCAGTTTTGGGTTGAAGTAATCCAGAAGCTTTTAGTTGATGGAGAAACATTAATTTTTGTCATACCAGGCAAGGGCATTTACGTGGCAGATAGTTTTACACAGGATAAAAAACTATCTGGAAGTCAATTTAAAGTGTCACGAGTTCAGGGACAAACCTACGAAAAGACATTTACTTTTGATCAAGTCATTTATTTAAAAAATGATAATAGCGATTTAATGTCAAAAGTCGAGTCACTTTGGGAAGAGTATGGGGAATTGCTTGGTCATGTCATTAATAACCAGAAAATAGCCAATCAAATACGCTTTACCATGATACCGCCTAAAGATAAAGTGAGGGAACGTGCTCAGGAAAATAGTGACGGTGGGAGACAGCCTAAATCAGACAAAGATTTTTTCAAACGCACTATCGAAAAAATTAGAACAGAGTCTGTTGTTGGAATCCCAGTTACTGCTAACACTAACTACGAAGAATACGGTTCAAAAAACACAGGGGCTGTTAAATCCTATGTAGATGACATCAAAAAACTAAAAGATCAATACATGGCAGAGTTTGCAGAAATGCTTGGTATTCCAATCTCTTTATTGCATGGAGATATAGCTGACAATCAAAAAAACTATGAGTTACTACTTGAAGGTCCTATTGAGTCGATAGTGACAAATATTGTAGATGGCTTAGAATGTGCTATTTTCGACAAGTCCGAAACACTTGAAGGGTGTTTTATCAAAGTAACTGGATTAAAAAACTATGATTTATTTTCGGTGTCTAACCAAGCAGATAAGCTGATTTCCTCTGGATTTGTCTTTATTGATGAGGTCAGAGAGGAAATTGGTCTTCCTGAGTTACCAGACGGCTTAGGAAAAGTTCTTTATATGACCAAGAACTATGAATCTGTTCTGGAGAGAGGGGGTGAAGTAGATGAAGAAGTTGAAACTTAATGGCCCAGTCGTCAGCGAGGGGGACAAGTGGTACTACGATTGGTGGGAAAAACCTTGTATTACCGCTAAACAAGTACATGATTTTTTAGATAGTGCGGCTGGAGAAGACATCCAAGTCCGACTAAATTCCGGTGGCGGAGAAGTTTTTGTAGGCAGTGAAATATACTCTGCTTTAAAAGATTACCCTGGAAAAGTCGAAATTGTCATTACAGGTCTAGCTGCAAGCATCGCTAGCATTATCATGCTAGCTGGTGATGTTATCAAAGCATCACCAATGGCTCAAATTATGATCCATAACGCTTCTTGGGGAAGTTATGGAGATTATAGGCAATTAAAACATGATAGCGAAGTCGTCGAAAATGCGAGTATCTCTCTAGCTGGAATGTATGCCAGAAAAACAGGGAAACAAGAAGCAGAAATTAGAGAGTTACTAGATGCGGAAACATGGTTTACAGCAAATAGTGCTAAAGAGATTGGTCTTATTGATGACATTTTATACAATGAGATGCCATCGCTTGTAGCTGGTATTGATATAGTTCCTAAGGATAAAATCGAGGAATTTAAAAACATGGTAGCTCACGAAAAAGCTCAAACCAATCAGCAAAATGATGACTTTGAAGCTCGTGTCAAAGCTATTGTTGAGCCAATGATTAACGATTATAAAAATCGACCAGTATCAGAGCTTAAAGTATCTATTGACGCTGATGAATTAACAGAAGTTATAGGCGATGCGGTGACTGAGCTTAAAGAAAAAGCCTCATCCCCATTTGCAAAATTTATTTTTTAGACATTAAGGAGAACACATGGCAATTAACTTAAAAGAATTACCAAAATACCGCGAAGCTGTTGCCGAACTGAGCGCAAAAATCTCAGCAGGGGCAACACCAGAAGAACAAGAAAAGCTATTTGAAGCTGCCTTTACCACGATGGGTGATGAAATTCTCGCCAAAAACGAAGAAGAAATGGAACGCATGTTTGATTTGCGAGACAAAAACCGTGAATTAACAGCAGAAGAAATCAAGTTTTTTAACGACATTGATAAAAATGTTGGCGGAAAAGATAAATTTAAACTTTTACCAGAAGAAACAATGGTCCAAGTGTTTGATGATTTAGTTGCTGAGCATCCACTATTAAAAGTTATCAACTTTAAAAACACTAGTCTGCGTCTAAAAGCTCTTACCGCAGAAACTTCTGGTACTGCTGTTTGGGGTGATATTTTCGGAGAAATTAAAGGTCAATTGAAACAAGCCTTTAAAGAACAAGACTTTAGTCAATTCAAACTTACAGCATTTGTGGTTATTCCTAAGGATGCTCTTAAATTTGGCCCTAAATGGATCAAACAATTTATCACAGAGCAATTGAAAGAAGCTATCGCTGTAGCATTAGAACTTGCCATTGTCAAAGGGAATGGTTTGTTGCAACCGGTAGGCCTTGTCAAAGATTTATCTCAACCAACCGTGGATCAATCAACAGGTCGTGATATTACAACCTATAAAGAAGACAAGAAAGCAATCGCAGATTTATCTGATTTAGATCCAGACACAGCCGTAGAGCTTTTAGTACCGGTAATGAAGCACTTATCCGTTAATGATAAAAAACATCCCTTAAAAATTGCTGGGCAAGTTAAACTACTTTTGAATCCAGAGGATCGCTGGACACTTGAAGCAAAGTTTACGTCACGCAATCAATTTGGAGAGTATGTCACTGTTTTGCCGCATGGTATCACAATCCTTGAATCTCTTGCAGTAGAGACAGGAAAAGTGATTGCTTTTGTCGCAAATCGTTATGATGCGTTTATGGCAACCGCATCAACAATCGAAGAGTATGATCAAACATTTGCTATGGAAGATTTGCAGCTATATCTCACTAAAAATTATTTCTATGGAAAGGCTAAAGACAATCACACTGCTGCATTGCTAACACTTGCTGGTGGCTAGGAGGTAACACATGAAGTTAAGGGTTTTAAAACCATTTGGAGATCACAAAGAAAATATCATTCGACAAGTTGGCGAAGTTTTCGAGGTCTCAAAGACTCGTTTTGATGAGCTTTCAGCAAGTGTGCCTGCTGATTTTTATGAAGAAGTGAAGGCAACTAAAGCTAAGAAAGGCGAGGAAGAATAATGGCTATTGATGCGCAGGAAGCCACTGAGAAATATTTAGCTGCCTTTAAAACAAGGATGAGAGTTTTTGATAGTGACGAAGAAGAAGACAAAAATTTGTCATCTATGCTCTCTGCTAGCATCAAAGTTGTTGCTAATCTAACTGGCGCAAAAGAAGCTAGCGAAGAATTACTTGAGCTAGCTTTTGAGCGTGCCAGGTATGTTTACTATGACGCCTTAGACGAATTCCAAAAAAATTATGCGGATGAAATCGAAACGCTGTATCTAATTAATAAATATAACGACGACGAGGAGTTATCCCATGATTAACGGTAAAAGCATCAAAAAAATAAAGACTGGCAATGGCGAGCTGAAAACAGCTATTAAATTTTATACCTCTACGACAGATGACAGCCTAGATGGTCGTGACACAAAGCTAGATTTAGTCTACAAAACACGAGGGGAAGTCTATAACCCCAGTAGTAAAGACATTGAGATTGCTAACATGCGTAAGGTAGAAGCAAAGATGACTTTGAAAATACGTGATCCACTACATCAATACCACCCAAGTAATTCTGACTTTGTAGAGATTGTAGATAGTCGTATCAAAGGAAAGCTAGGGATTATAGATGTCAGACCGGATTTTAATGACAGAAAATTTTTAATCATTGTTGCTGGAGGTTAGCATGAGTGGATTTGCAAATTTAAAAGGTGTTGAAGAACTTCTGGCGAATATGGAAAAGAAATTAGGCCCTGCGAAAGTTAACAGGGTAGTTAATCGGTCGCTAAAAGAAATTGGCAAAGAACTAGAACCCAGTTTTAAATCTGCCATCTCTATCTATAAGCGTACAGGAGAGACCACTGAGAGCGCAGTTGTTTCGGGTGTAAGAAGAGAAGATGGTATCCCTAAAGTTAAATTAGGTTTCACTACTCCGCGCTGGAATATTGTCCATCTTCAAGAGCTAGAATACGGTTGGAAACACAATAGGCGCGGTGTAGGTGTTATTCGTCGTTACTCTGATATTTTGGAAACTATTTATCCAAGAGGTATCCGTGACAAGCTGAAAAGAGGTTTCGATGGTTAGAGACATGTTAGCAGAAGTGTTTGACTTGTTAAAAGCAGACAATGTTTTAAAATTAGTCAAAATAAAATCTTTTGAACGACCAGAAAGTCTGCTAGACGACCAGACAAGCATTGTCATTTTGCCGATAACTCCGCCAAAACAATCAACTTTTGGTTCTGACACAGCCTTATCAAAAAAATTTCTTTACCAAATCGAGGTTGAAAGCACATCTAGACTAGAATGCAAAGACTTGCAACGTCGTATTGAAAAACAACTGGAAAAGATTGGTTTTTATCAAAATGATGCAGGTTTTGAGAGGTTTGATCGAGATACTGGCAGATATTTAGATACTAGAACTTTTAGGGGTTTTAGCGATATTTACGAAGATTATTAAAGGAGAAATACATGCAAGCAATAGGATTTAAACGCATGACAATCACAATCCTTGATGGCAAAACAAACTCTTTTGTCATCGAAGGAACAAAAGACAAAGGTGCTACTAAGGTTGCTAAAATTAGTGGACTAGCATCAGAACCCGTCAAAACATTTGGTTCAGATATTGCCTACTATACCTCTCGACGTGGGGTAGGTGATGTCAAAATGGAAACGGAAGCAATCGACATCCCATTTGATGTTCTAAAGAAAATTTTAGGATATAAAGATGGTTCATCTTCGACAGGTGTGACTTTTGTTGGTGAAGACACAGAGTCACCAGAAGTATCTGTATTACTTGAAGCACCAGCAACAGGCGGACAGCAAGCTTACCTTGGATTTTTCAAAGGCACATTCTCTATGGATGACATCGAATGGAAATCCAAAGAAGAGAAAAACGAAGGGTTAGACAGCCAAAAACTCGTCTTTACAGCACAACCTGGCGATGAAGGTGAAGCTAAGGGTCAATATGTTGGATGGGCATTTGATAAAGAAACTGAAGGTAAAGGAACTAATGCTCAACAGTTAGAGAAACTTATGAAAGTAAAAAAATCCTAAGCCCAGTCAGCTCTACAGCTGACGATTTTGGGCTTGATCTAAATACTGAGGAAGTAACTGCATTTAGTGAAAAAAAGAATAAAAAGGAAGAGTAAATGGCAATCCTAGAAATTAAAATCACAAATGATGCTGGCGAGAAAGTAGTTAAAGAATGTAAACCTTTAACTGTACGTGATTATCGAGACTATCTTGTTTTACAACAAGAGCTATCTGATAGTGACGCACCAGAGTATGCAAAACTTGACAGGCAGCTGGAATTTATCGTTGGGCTATTTGATGGTCTAACAGTTGATATGATGTATGACAAGCTTAACATGTACGAGCTCAACAGTATTTTAGCAGATGTGTATGTCAAATTGATTGGTGGAGAGCCAGATGACCCAAAGGACAATGCCTAGAACCGAAAGAGGCTTTAGCAAAATTCTATAAGTTTACTCAAGACATTATCCGCTCTGATTTTGGTATGTCTGTCAAGGATGTCATGGAAACAGATTGGCAAGATTTGTTAGCTGTTTTAAGTGCATCAGAGAAAAAAGAAAAAATCATGACTTTAGAGGAATTTATAGGACAGTTAGGATAAGGTCTCGTTTTGAGACCTTTGATTTTTAGGGAAAGGAGATATATGGGAGCAGGAACACCTTTAGGCAGTATGTTTATCGAATTGGGTCTTGATACATCAAAATTTGATCCAAAACTACAGAGTGCTAAAAGGGCTGTTAACTACTTCAAAGCAGAGGCTAAAGCACTAGATTCTACTTTAAAAAATAACGGCAAAAATGTTGGACTCTTACAAGCGAAGTACAAGACGCTAACTCAAGCTATCAATGCTCAAAAAAAAGTATTGACTCATTTAAAAGCTAATTTCGACAAAATGGATCCTGGAACAGCTAAATGGGAAGCTGCAGCCGTGCAAATTGAACGAGAAAATGCAAAGTTAGCTCAACTAGAAGCTCAGCTAGGAAATGTTTCAAAAGCGTTTCAAGAAGCATCTGGTCAGACAGGCTTTACTGGTTTTCTACAACGTAGCGGCAAGCAGATTGATGTTTTGGGCCAGAAATTACAAACACTCGCAGATAAAACTAAATGGATTAGCGCAGGGTTTGGAGCAGGAGCCTTACTCAGTATTAAAGCTGCTAGCGACTTTGATACGGCTTTTACTGGTGTTAAAAAGACTGTGGATGAAGTTAGGGATGCTAATGGGCGGGTCACATACTCTTATGAGAGACTATCAAACGGTATCCGAAAAATGGCTAAGGAAATTCCAGCATCAACAACGGAAATATCAGCTGTTGCAGAGGCTGCTGGACAATTAGGTATCAAAACAAAAGATGTTTTAGGATTTACTCGTGTCATGATCGACATGGGGCAATCAACTAACCTAAGTGCCGAAGAAGCTGCATCATCTATTGCGAAAATCGTAAACATTACAGGACTAACGTCAAAGGAATACTCTAGATTTGGTAGTGCTGTTGTTGCCTTAGGTAATAACTTTGCGACAACTGAAAGAGATGTTGTTGCAATGACAAACCGTATCGCCGCATCTGGTAAACTTGCCGGCTTAACTAATCAAGAAATGTTAGCGTTGGCAACTGCTATGTCAAGCGTCGGTATCGAGGCAGAAGCTGGTGGTACAGCCATGACTCAAACACTATCAGCCATTGAGACAGCTGTCATTAATGGTGGAGAAGATTTAACAAAATTTGCTCAAATTGCCAATATGTCATCAAAAGATTTTGCTAGGGCATGGAAAGAAAAACCAATCGTCGCTTTGCAGGAATTTATCAAAGGTCTTGGACAATTAGATAAAAAAGGAGAGAGCGCTACAAAAGTTTTAGACGACTTGGGGCTCAGCGGTGTCCGTCAGTCTAATATGCTTAAATCTCTTGGATTAGCTTCTGAAACACTCGGAAAAGCCATTGATGTATCAAATATAGCCTGGAAAGAAAACACAGCACTAACAAACGAAGCAAGCAAACGCTATGAAACTTTCCAAAGCAAACTAAAAATTGTTAAGAATAAAATCAACGACATTGCCATTGAGATCGGTGGTCCTCTGATGGAAGCTGCGTCAAATGCACTAAATGCTTTAGAGCCACTCTTTAAAACGATTGGAGACCTAGCTAAAGCATACTCAAATGCAAACCCAGAGACTAAGAGATTTATCGCTTATCTTGTAGCAGGGACTGCTGCAGCATCACCATTTTTACGCATAATCGGTAAAACAAGTTCTGGTGTCGGTAAACTTGTCGCATGGATTGGTAAGCTTGCTGGTGCTAGAAAAGGCGTTGCAGCAGTTAAAGCACTTAAAAGTGCAGTTGAAGCATCAGGAACAGCAGCTGGCGGGGCTAGTACAAAATTTGGCGGTCTAACATCAACTATCAATCTACTGTCAAATCCAATTGGTTTGTTAATTGGTGGGACAGTCGCTTTGACAGGTGTCTTACTAGCTTTAAATCATGCTAAAGATAAAGCTAGAGAGAAGTCTGAGGAGTGGGGAACCACTTTAACCGGCACTACTCGTCAAGCCTTGGACAGCTTTAAACATAAAGTGGATGAGAGCACAGAATCAATGATTAGATTTGATGCTATAGGTTCTCCTGCCATCCAAAGGGTAAAAGATAGTTTCAAGGGCTTATTAGGAGATATAGAAAATGAGTTAACAAAAGCTAACCAACGAATGGAGGAGCTTGGTAATAAGATAGGGCTTACTGCTGAACAGGTAGCTAAAGGTAAAGAGCATAATAATCGAGTAGTTGAGAATGCTAGATTGATGGTTGATGAAATCAATACTATCTATAATCGTCATAATGGCAACGTTAAACGATTGACTGCTGAGGAACAAACTATTGTTGAAAATGCTCAAAAAGAGTTAGTTAGGGCAAAACTAGAGCTTATGGGTCTATCTAATAAGCAGGCTTTATCAGTGATGAAAGCCTTTAACAATGATGTGACAACATTAAATGAGACTCAGCTCAAAAAAACGATGATAGCCCTGGAAAAAGCTATCTCAGAAGAGAAAAAATTATACGATTCTAAGGCTAAATTTCTCAAAGAAGCTCTTGATAAAGAGGCTATTAGCCAAGAAGAATATAACGGTCGAATGAAAACTCTTAAAAATGAGCATGAAGCCACCATGAATGCTTTAGCTGAAAAATATGCTCAAGCTGCTGAAGCTCGTGACTTTAGGCAAAAAGCTAGACTAAAAGACTGGACAACAAATATCCAGGAAAATAGTCAACGGGCTAAAAAATTCTTACGAGAAGTTGGTCTATCTTATGATGAGCTGGCTAATAAGGTGGATGCAGCTGCTAAAAAAGGTGGTACTAATCTGGATTTGTTAGCCAAATCAACAGCAAATATGTCTAAAGAGACTAAGGAAGCTAATGCACTGTGGACATCGCTAACCTTTGACGAGAAGAAAGCTCAGGTTAAGTCTAATGCTATTGATGAGGTAATAAAAGCCTCTCAATCAGAGGAAGGTTGGAACCAGCTCAAGTTTATGCTTAAGCATGCTAACTTAGAGTCAAATGCCAGAGTCAAAATCGCAGAAGCATTGATCGCAAATGGTGATTGGCAAAAAATGACCCCAGAAGAGAAGAAACTGGTCTTTACAAATGATGAGGGACTGGCCAAAATTTACGAAAGTAAAAACTTACTGGAAATTTGGAATCAATTAACACCAAAACAAAAAGAGCTTGCTCTTAAAAATGAAGATTTTGTTAATAAAGCTGGTACTGCTAAAAAAATGCTAGAAAACTGGAATAATCTTCCAGTGGTAAGTAAAGAAATTACGGCAATTGATGGGACTCCTTTGCCAGTATCTACAGCAAAACAAAACCTTGACAGCGTTGTGGCAGGGCCACCACGTCCGATTGAAGCAGAGGATAAAACAGGGCCAAGTGTGGCGCAAGCACATGCAAGCGTCAATAGTCCTAAACAGGTATTGCCAATAGATATGTTTGGTCTTGATAAGACTGGACCATCAGTGGCACAAACTAATAATTCTGTTAATAGCCCAAAACAACGTACTCCAATAGCTATGTTTGGTATGGATAACACAGCAGCCCCAGTCGCTAGTGCAAATAGAGCTGTTAACAGTCCTAAACAAAATGGACCTATACATATCAATGCACAAAATAATACAGGTGGTGTTGTATCACAAGTTTTAGGAGCTTTAGCAGGTATTCCTAGAACAATCACTATCGGAATAAACGCCATCAAAAACTTTGTGGGATTGGAAAACGGGACAAACTATCACAGCGGGGGACCTGCCTTGGTCAATGACCAAAAAGGACCTACTTATCGTGAATTGGTTGTTTATCCAAATGGGCTATCTTTCATACCAGAAGGTCGTAATGTCTTTCTGCCTGATATGCCAAAAGGTACTAAGGTTTTACGAGCAAGTAAGACAAAGGACTTGATGCGTTCTAGGGGAATCCCTAAGTATGCTCATGGTGTGGGGATTTCGTCCGAATCTCGATTTATCAAAGAGTTATCGTCAGCTAATCAGTCGATTAATCAAACGAATATTTCTATTGATAATCGTCAAGTGGAAGCTTTACTAAAACAGCTCATAGAGCTTGTAAAAGCCAACGGAGATAAAGATCAGATCATTGATTTAACCGTGATGCTTGGTAATATGACTCTTGTACAACTCAAAGATAAAATATCAGAGTTACAGCGTAAAGACGAAGCGTTACGTTTAAAATCGTCTAGTTTTTAGAGAGGAGCAGAGATGTTTAGAAAAATAGTCAATGGCAAAGTCACGTTTTTGCCGCTGACAACAACAGTCAATGGCCAGTTGCTTGAAGATGTTTTAAAAAGCGACTCTGCCTCTTTTAAAACAATCAAAATTGAGGGAAGGCATGCGGGTGAATACAATCATCAAGTTACAGAGGTTTTAGGGAGACATGGTGCTTATTATCATCAAAAAACCAAGGATAGCTTACCGCTTACTTGGACAGTCTATCTAAAGGCGAGTGACGTTAGTAGCTTTGGACAGTTAGCTAGTAATCTACATGCGTTGCTAGTCAAATCAAAAGTTACAAAATTTGAATTTAGTGATGATGATGGTTGTTATTATTTAGGGCAATTAAAAAAAATCCCCGATCTCAAAGAAAAACGTTGCGAAGCAGTGGTTGAGATAGAAATTATCTGTTACGATCCTTACAAATTTAAAGACGTTAAGTTATTACAAGGCGGTATCATCAATTACCAAGGTCAAGTAAAAACTAAACCTATTATCACCCTCAACCTATTGTCTTCAACTAAGGGAATTAATCTGCTACATGTCGAGAGTCAGAAGTATATCAGATTGACTGGTACTTATACCACTGACGAAATCAAGATTGATATGGCCACGGGTAAGATTACCCAGAACGGACGCAATATCCTTGGCGATTTAGATATGGTTAATAGTAGGTATTTTGAGCTATTACCTGGTAATAATACATTACAGTGTGCCAATGCCACCATAACCGCAGAGTTTAGGGAGGTTTATCTATGATTTATCTCTTTGATAAACTGGAGCGCTTAGTCGCTACTGTTGGCACTGATGACTTACTCTCGTGGCATTTTAAGGTCAAAAACAATGATTGGGATCAAGCTAGCTTTGAAGTGCCAGTTGACTATGACATTGAGCCTTTTGTTTACTTTGGTTTTTTTAACTACGACCCCAACCTAAAAGAGGAGGTCTTTAAGCTCTTTAAAGTCATTGATTACAACCTAGAAGATAGCAAGTTTTACAAAGGCCTAGATAAAGCAGAGAGTGATCTTGATACCATTGCCATCATCAAAGACAAGCGATTTAGGCAATCGTCCGCAGATGCTTGCATTGCTGGCGCCCTAGAAGGCACTGGTTATCAGGTTGGCAAAGTTGAGGGAATAACTAATGTTAGAACGCTTAGTTATTACTACATCAGCCCAAGAGCAGCTCTGATTAAGGTTGTAGAAGCATTTAACTGTGAGTTTAATGTCAGATATACCTTTGTCCAAAACAAAATAACCAGTCGTTATATCGACCTTAAAAAGCGCTTTGGGAAACCTACAGGTAAGCAATTTGAGCATGGAAGTAACTTGCTTAAAGTCGTCTACGAGGAGTCAACGGACGATATTGTGACATGCCTGATTGGTCGAGGAAAAGGCGAAGAAATCCAACATGAGGAAGCTGAGCCTAAAGATGTTGAGGGACACTTGCCACAGGAAGAAAGGCGGCAAGGCTATGGACGCAGGATTGAATTTACTGATGTTGTCTGGTCGGTTGAAAAAGGAGACCCGATAGACAAACCAGCTGGCCAAAACTTTGTAGCACTAGATAGTGCAAGGGAAGAATACGGCTTGTCTCAAAATGGCGAATTAAAGCATCGTTGGGGTGTCTTTGTCAACGAAGAAATCGAGGACAAGGCGGGACTCTTAAAAGCCACTTGGGAAGAATTGCAGCGTTTGTCAATCCCTATCAGAATCTACAAAGCGGAAATCTTAGATATTGGTCCAGAGACGTGGAAAGGTGACTCAGTAGCCATTATCTACGACGAGGTAAAAATAGGTTTTGAAACTCGAGTTGATGAGATTGATATTGACAAGCTTAATTTTAACAGGTCAGTCGTAACACTTGGTGATTACAGCACTGTCCAAAATCGTGAGTCACGGTCTCGTAAAGAGGCTGTCCAAAACATGATAAATGAGTCTTTAGAGACCATCACAGGCTTGGGGATGACCTTCCAAGAGTTTTTGCAGGACATCGAGAAACGTATCGAGACTGGCAAAAAGGAGATGGAAGACAATTGGCGCAAAGTTAACCTTGAATTTGATAACTTTAAAAAGAAGGTTGAGCTAGAAGGCTTGCAATTCAAGACCTTAAAAGAACAAATCAAAGAAGTTGATGAACGCACCGATAAAGAGCTTGAAGAATTTAGAAAAACCCTAAAAAACCTAGCGTTGCCAGAAGAAGCCATCAAAAAAATCACAGATGCTATCAAGGTAGAGGACATCCCATCGATTAAACAAAGCTTTGATGACCTCAAAAACAAAGTCAGTGAAACGAGCGAGACGTCCCGTCTAAACGCCGAAATTTTAGGTAACAACGGTAAGACCCGCTACAACAAAAATTTGCTGGTTGGCGACCCTAACCGCACCAAAACCTATGATGAGGATTACATAGAAGTAGAAGCCAACGACGGTGGTTTTAAGCGTGGCGAGACGTACACGATTAGCTTTAGTCAAACGTGTGAGCTACTCAAAAAAGTAGCTATCACATTGACGCAAATTAACAACAAGGGAGTTAAGTTAGTACTGACACCAACCAAAGCAAAAATGGAGCCGCAGACCTTTAATCTAACCAAGGATAAAGAAGTTATCAGCGTTTATCCTTTGAGCTATACGGCTGTTTTAACTGGCGATTGGTATAAATCTAAGCAAATAGATTTAAATGCGTTGGAGGGGCGGGAATTAGCTCTGGACATGAGCTATAAAGATGTTGTGGATGGCAATAATGCCGCGATAACAGGGCAGTGGTCAGACAGCCCACAAATAATTTTAGATGGAGGTAATCAATGACAGAAACTATACCGCTGCGAGTCCAATTTAAGCGGATGACTGCCGAAGAATGGGCTCGCAGTACTGTCATCTTACTTGAGGGTGAGATAGGTCTTGAGACCGACACAGGATATGCGAAGTTTGGTGATGGTAAAAACCGATTTAGTAAGCTTAAGTACCTTAATAAACCAGATCTAGATGCGTTTGCACAAAAAAAAGAAACTGATAATAAAATCGCCAAATTAGAATCAATTAAAGCAGACAAAGACACTGTTTACTTAAAAGCAGAGTCAAAAAAAGAGCTAGACAAAAAAATGAATTTGACAGGCGGCACAATGACAGGACAACTACAGTTTAAACCTAATAGTCATATTAAGCACTCATCTTCTACAGGAGGAGCGATTAACATTGATATGTCTAAATCAGCAGGTGCTGCTATGGTGATGTATACAAATAAAGATACTACTGATGGACCATTGATGATTTTACGCTCTGACAAAGATACGTTTGATCAGTCAGCTCAATTTGTGGATTACAGCGGTAAGACTAATGCTGTAAATATTGTAATGCGCCAGCCAAGCACACCTAATTTTTCCTCAGCACTTAATATAACCAGTGCTAATGAAGGCGGTAGTGCGATGCAAATTAGAGGCATCGAAAGAGCATTGGGAACACTCAAAATCACACACGAAAACCCAAACGTTGACGCAAAATACGATGAAAACGCTGCAGCGTTATCTATTGATATCGTTGGAAAACGGGGAGCCAGTGGAAATGGTACTGCTGCCCAAGGCATTTTCATCAATTCGTCCGCAGGCACAACTGGTAAAATGCTCAGAATCAGAAATAAAAATAAAGACAAATTTTATGTAAATCCAGATGGCGGCTTTCACTCATATGCAGATTCAATCGTGGATGGTAATCTAACAGTTAAAGATCCAACATCTGGAAAACATGCTGCGACTAAAGATTACGTAGATAAAAAATTTGATGAGTTAAAAAAACTCATACAAAAAACAGATTAAGGAGGATAAATGAGTAGAGATCCAACACTAACATTAGACGAGTCAAATCTCGTTATTGGTAAGGACGGACGTGTGCATTACACATTTACTGCAGAGAACGACAACCCAAAAGTCAGACTAGCTAGCAAGTGTCTAGGCACAGCGCATTTTAATCAGCTCATGATTGAGCGAGGGGATAAAGCGACTGGCTATGTGGCGCCTGTGGTTGTTGAGGGTAGCGGTGAGTCGACAGGTGTGTTTAAAAGTCTTGAGGAGATGCTTAGTGGTCTACAGTCTATTAATTTAGAGCTGACAGATACTAAAAACTCCAAACTTTGGTCAAAAATCAAGCTGACTAACCGTGGCATGTTGCAGGAGTACTACGATGGTACGATTAAGACTGAGATTATTAACTCCGCCAAAGGTATCGCTACACGCATTAGTGAGGAGACTGGTCAAAAGCTAGCGCTCATCAATGACACCATTGATGGTATCAGACGTGAGTATCAAGATGCTGATAGGCGCTTATCCGCAAGTTATCAAGCTGGTATTGAGGGCTTAAAAGCCACCATGCGTGATGATAAGTTAGATTTGCAAGCTGAGATACAAGCAAGTGCTCATGGCTTGTCTCAAAAGTATGATGATAAGCTTAAGCAGCTATCAGCTAAAATCACAACAACATCTAGCGGCACGACCGAGGCCTACGAAAACAAGCTAAAGGGTTTGCGTGCTGAGTTTACTCGCTCAAATCAAGGCATGCGGACAGAGCTGGAGTCTAAAATTAGTGGGTTGCAATCAACGCAACAAGCAACTGCTAGCCAAATCTTACAAGAGATTAAAGACAGGCAAGGCGCTGTCAGTCGTGTGCAGCAAGACCTAAACAGTTATCAAAGGCGCTTGCAAGATGCAGAAGGCAATTACAACTCTTTAAAAGAGACTGTAGCGGGTTATGAGCGCAGGATATCCAATCAGGATAACACTATCTCTTCTAACTTTACACAGCTAAAAAGCTTGATAAATCAGTCTGTGACCTTAGAAAAAATTCAGTCCCTCTTGAGGCTATCTGGTGACAGTATCATGCTTGCGATTAAAGACAAAATCCCGCAAAGTAAAATGTCTGGCAGCGATATTATCTCAGCGATTAACTTAAACTCCTACGGAGTAACAATCGCAGGTAAACACATCGCTCTCGATGGCAATACGACTGTCAACGGCACCTTTACCACAAAGATAGCAGAGGCTATCAAAATCAGAGCTGACCAAATCATAGCAGGCACTTTAGATGCCTCTAAAGCTCGTATTATTAATCTAAACGCCAGCAGTATCGTTGGTTTAGACGCTAACTTTATCAAAGCTAAAATTGGCTATGCGATTGTTGACATGCTTGAGGGTAAAGTGATTAAGGCACGCAATAGCGCTATGCTTATTGATCTTAGCTCGGCTAAGATGGATTTTAATAGTAATGCGACCATCAACTTTAACAGCCGAGATAACGCTTTAGTGCGTAAAGACGGTACCCACACTGCCTTTGTACACTTTAGTAATGCCACACCAAAAGGTTATACAGGTTCGGCATTATATGCCTCTATTGGTATCACCTCATCTGGTGATGGGGTCAACAGTGCGTCATCTGGACGTTTTGCAGGGCTAAGGTCATTTAGGTATGCTACGGGATATAATCATACTGCTGCAGTCGACCAAACCGAGCTATACGGTGATAATGTCTTGATTGCAGATGACTTTAGCATCAATCGAGGATTTAAATTTAGACCAGACAAAATGGAAAAAGTGCTCGACATGAACGACTTGTATGCGGCTGTAGTAGCCTTAGGCCGCTGTTGGGGGCACTTGGCTAACGTCGGCTGGAATACTGCTCATAGCAATTTTACAAATGCGGTCACTAGAGAGTTGAGTAATTACATTGGTATTATTTAAAAGGAGAAAACATGGATTTAACGCTTAAAAACAAAGATTTAAACACATTATATAGTGTACTAGACAAAATCAAGGTCACGAACATGCGAGCAAACCGCGGACGTGCTAAGCTACTCGCAAAAGTAGTCGATAAAATCAAAGAGTACGCCAAGGATGAGGGTGACCTTATTGATCTGTATGCTCAAAAAGACAAAGATGGCAAGTTTGTCATCGATGAGCGCAAAAACATCAAGCTAGCAGACCCGACTAAGATTGATGAGCTCAACGACTTATTGTCCGAACTTGGTAATGAGGACATTACTATCAAAGGCCATGAGTATTCTAAGCGTTTTATCGACTTTTTGGAGTACTTGGCAGAATCGGAAGATGAGTTTACCTCAGACGAAATCATTATCATCGATAACATTTTAGAGGAATTTGAAGAAAGCAAAGGAGAATAACTATGAAGACATTAACACTATCAGGCAAACCTTATCCAATTCATGAAGGCGGTAAAGTTGTAAAAACAGAGGTTCGCTTAATCGGTGACAATGGGCTATTTATCCCCATTGAATTAATCGGTGATCAGACAGCTAAGGGAGCAGATGACCTTATTAAAGAGGGACTAGATGCTTTTGTACGCGAGTATGTGACTAAATACGCCGTAGCAGAATCAGTGCAAAAAGTGGAAGAGTTGAGCCTCGCACAAAAAGAGATTGAGCAAAATGCGGAGCAAGCAAAGGTAACAGCAGAAGCCGCTGAAAAACAAGCTAAATCTCTGGAGCTTGTCATTGCAAAATCTCAAAAAATGGCTAATCTACAAGCAATCCATCTACTAACAAGCGGAAGCAAAGTTGAACCTGATATCTATAAAGGTCTTTTAGAGCTAATCGAGCCAGCCAAACAAGGTGAGTATCAGGCTTATGACGTGTTTACGGTGGTCGACAGTACTAAAGAGGAAGACGGAGAGGCTGGTGAAGGTAACCTAGTCTTTGTGCATGTCAACGAGCCATTTACTTATGACAAACAGACGCTTAAAGAGCTAGAGGAAGAGGATAAAGTTACAGTCATTAAGTATGCGGACTTAGTTAAGCAGGATTAGCGAGGTAAGCTATGGCAACAGAGTTGATTTTTGGCCTTGGTGGCTTTATTTTAGCTATCGTCACGACTTACAATATTTTTAATGCAAAATCTATCAAGCATGCGACAGATATTACATTGTTGCAGTCTGAGGTTGAGCATTTAAAAATTGTCACTCGTCAAAATGCTAGGCGTCTTGAGGAGCATGATGAGCAAAACAAAACGCTCATCACAATGACAGAGCAAATTAAAAACCTCAATCGTGAGGTAAGAGAACTTAAAGATATTATGAGAGGTGAAGCATGATTAATTTAAAATTACGACTACAAAACAAAGTAACCTTGATGGCTATTTTAGGAGCTATCTTTTTACTGGCACAGCAATTAGGTATTAAACTACCATCAAACATCGCGGATATTGCCAACACAGCTGTAACGCTTTTGGTGTTGCTTGGTGTTGTCGCAGACCCAACCACAAAAGGGTTGTCTGATAGTGAACAAGCCTTGACTTACCACGAGCCAAAGAAATAGAAGAGGAGTAGCATGAGAAAAGCAATCACACAACTAGCCGTCATCATAGCTATCATAGTGCTATATTTTCCACTGGCCGCGATTGCTTTGATTTTGGCTCCCTTTATAGGAGAGGATGATAGATGGCATTTTTAGATAAAATAAAAAGCGCAGTTATCGCAGAGTGGCACACTCATAAGATTTTGCCATCCTTGACAGCAGCGCAAGCAATCCTTGAGAGCGGGTGTGGTAAACATGCACCACATAATGCTTTGTTTGGTATCAAGGCAGATAGATCTTGGACCGGTAAGTCGTTTAACACCAAAACCCAAGAGGAGTATCAACCAGGAGTTGTGACGGATATTGTCGACAGGTTTAGGGCCTATGACAGTTGGGAGGACTCTATCGCTGATCATGGCCAGTTTTTAGTCGATAATCCACGCTATAAGGCAGTTATTGGAGAGGCTGACTACAAAAAAGCTTGTCATGCTATAAAAGATGCAGGTTATGCGACTGCGAGTGGCTATGCGGATCTGTTGATCCAACTGATCGAGGAGAATAACTTGCAGGAATGGGATGCCGAAGCTATAAAAAATAAGGAGGAGCAGATGATTAGTTCTCAGTGTCGGGAAGTCATTGAATTTTTTATTAACTTAGCAAACGCCGGAGTTGGCGTGGATAAAGATAGTTTTGCGGGCTGGCAATGCGCAGATGTGCCTTGTTATGCAGCAAAGCACTGGTTTGGTGTTGACCTCTGGGGAAATGCCATAGACTTACTAGATAGCGCTGCTGCCGTAGGCTGGGAAGTACATCGCATGCCTACGGACGCAAATCCGCGCACTGGAGCATTTTTTGTTCAATCAGTGCCATACCATCAATTTGGACATACGGGAATTGTTATCGAGGATAGTGACGGTTACACTATGCGCACTGTCGAGCAAAACATTGATGGCAATCCTGATGCTTTGTATGTCGGTGCACCAGCTCGTTTTAACAATCGCGATTTTACAGGCGTGATAGGGTGGTTTTACCCGCCATACCAAGGAGATGCAGTTACACAAACAGTCAGCACCGAGCCACAAACCTCTGACACCATCGTAGAGACAGCAAAAACAGGCACCTTTACCCTTGATGTCGCAGAAATCAATATCAGACGCTGGCCAAGCCTTGCCAGCGAAGTAGTAGGTATCTACAAGCAAGGCGATACCGTTAGCTTTGATAGTGAGGGTTACGCCAATGGTTACTACTGGATTAGCTATGTTGGTGACTCGGGTAAGCGAAGCTACATGGCTATTGGGATAACTGACAAAGACGGTAACATTATCAGTCTTTGGGGTAAATTAGTGTAACCGACATATATGCCGGTAGCAAAAAAGGAGGTAAAGCTCCAAGATAAGACAAAACCGCTCAGATTAATTTCTGGGCGGTTTTTTGTGTGTCTAAAAAAGCAGCAATATTAGCCGCTCAAATATTAATCGACTCTATTAATTTTAGGCGCTGTGCGTAATCTAAATCTCTAACCATCTTGGCTAAATCCAGACAGCCGTCAATCTCTGTGTCGGCAATAGCATCGTGCAAATATCTGATTTTATTGCGATCCATAAAAGCACCGAGAACAGCCTCGCCTAAAATCATTTGCTGCTGTGGTGTCAACTCTGGGATCTCTGTTAGCCCCATCAGAGCATCGTAACGCTCTGCAATATCCATGACGCGACCGCTAAAAGTACGATTGCGCAAAGCGTTGCTGCACTCATCATAAATCTTTTCTAATGCGCCGTTGATATAAATTGATTTTTTCCGTTGTGCGGTTGTTTTTGTCATGTTAAATCCTCCTTGGACGGCAATTTACCAATAAAGGGGGCAGTTGCCCTCTTTATACTAAAATTCAAATCCGTTTTCTTTAGCGATTGTTATATAATCTGCTAGTTCGTTGGTTTCTGCGTTAATCTCGTTATCGTTTAAAAATTCGATTGCTTGAGCAAGCTCGTTCCACCAGTCAAACATTGCTTTTTCTTCTGTGTACCAAATGCCTTCTTCTGATTCAGTAAAGTCAAAGCCAAACTCTTCAAAAACTGTGATGTTGTCAATGTTTTCGATGTCTGTTACAAAGTATTTCATATTGTCCTCCTCGACCTCTTTCAGGTCTTGCGATTTATTTTTTTGTAAGCCTTTGTCTTACTTACATATTTATTATAACATTAGGTAGCACCTTAGTCAATACCTTTTTTAAAATTATTTTTTAGTCCATTAAACCAGACTAAAACAAAAAGTCCTTTTTATAGGACTGTTTTTGTTGCCAGAATCAATATGTTTTATAAAAAAAGACTCGTCATTAATAGTGTAAAATGTAAAAGTTTTGAGAGTTATAGTAGTCATAAGTATTACCCCTTAAAATACCCACAACGTTTTTCAGCAGTCGCTTGAGTGATTTTTCTATCACCCCAGTAAAAAACTTTTTCAATCGATCCATGTCGAGGATATACTGCACAATTAATATTTGCTGTTTTGTTAACTACAAATTTTGTGTTTGGCTCGATACCGCTAGCTCTAACTTTATTGTAGTTAGTTGATGAACTGTTACGATATTTAAAGGGTTTATTGTAAATTTCAAAAATTTTATTTCCATATTCCATTTTATTTCTCCTTATTACATAGATAAACATTGATAATGATGATTAATATTGCGATAGTCATTACCATTGCATGACCTCTTTTCTTTTGTTATAATAAGGACAGGGTAGGGGAGTTACTGCTCCCCTCTGTCCATTAGCGATTACTTATGCTTGCGAGGCTTGGGTTTTCGCTTTTTTGTTTGCTTGCTAACGCTTAGAGCTGTGATAAAACTGGCTACTGCGGTTATGTAAGCTGGTGTGCTATCAATTACTTTTTCAAGTAACCTTAGATAGTCTTCTTTGTTCATTGGTCTCACCTTCTTTCCTTACCTTATGATATTATTATACAAGATTATCTTGTATTTGTAAAGTGTTTTTAAAAGATTTTTTTGTTTTTTAAAAAATAATCTTGTTTTTAAGTTATTTTTGTTGTAATATAAACTCAACAGGAGATTAAAAAAATGGAATTATATGAATTTGTCGGGGAACAAATAAGACATCAAAGGAAACTTGCTAAACTAAATCAAAGTCAACTTGCGGAGTTATTAGATACCAATCAGCAAACAATCGGCATGATGGAAAACGGGAAGCGTAGAGCTACACTCCAAGATTTAGTTAAGCTACGGAAAATATTTAATGTATCAGTAGATGATTTTTTACCAAAGGACTGACAATATCTAATTTTAAATTTACAATATAATTAATGACATAGTAGCTTAGCTATGAGGGTTGAGAAATATGGTAGTAATCCATAAATTAAACAGACTGCAGTTTTTGCCAGTCTGTTTTTTTAGTCCATTAAACCAGACTAAAACAAAAAAGTCCTTTTTAAGGGACTTTTTACGAATAATAAGATAAGGAGGATTTACATGCTAACATACGACGAGTTTAAGCAAGCGATTGACAATGGATATATCACAGCAGACACAGTAGCGATCGTGCGTAAAAACGGATTGATATTTGATTATGTGTTGCCGCACGAGTCTGTGAGATCGTGTGAGATTGTGATCGAGGAGAGGGTGGCGGAGGTGATGGTGGAATTAGACAAATAAAAAAAGACCTTGTCCAAAAGGTCGTGGTATAGTCGGGGACAGGTAGTCCAATCTATTGATATAAAGCCTTTTTAGTTTACGAGCTATGCTGTTTTGAATGGTCTCCATTCAACATTGCCGATGATAACTTGAGAAAGAGGGTTAATACCAGCAGTCGGATACCTTCCTATTCTTTCTGTTAAAGCGTTTTCATGTTATAATAGGCAAAAGAAGAGTAGTGTGATGGAACAAACATTTTTTATGATTAAGCCATATGGGGTTAAGCAAGGGGAGGTAGTTGGAGAGGTTTTACGGTGGATTGAACGCCTAAGATTTACGTTTAAGCGATTCGAGCTAAGACAAGCTAGTTCGAAATACTTGGCTAAGCACGACGAGGCCTTGGTGATAAACCTTTTGATCCTAAACTTAAAGCTTACATGACAAGTGGTCCTGTTTTAATTGGGATAATTCTTGGGGACTAAGGTGGTTTTGTCTTTTTGAACCATGATGAGAGTAACCAATCCTAAGGATGCTCTTTGCGGAACCATTCGTGAGAATTTTGCTCAGGCTCCTGGTGATGATGGAGGTATTTTTAACATGGTGCATGGGTCTCATTCAAGAGACTCTGCTAGGCGTGAGATCGCTCTTTGATCTCATCAAAGTAATCTTGGTAGCTCCGCTATTCTCTTGCAAGATAATCCGTAAGAAAAGATAGGCAAAGGCCTACCTTTTTTGTTATAATAGAAGGAAAGACTAAATGTATAGGAAAATAGAATGAACAGTCAAGATTTAAAAAAACGTCAGGAGAAGATTCGTAATTTCTCCATTATCGCACATATTGACCATGGCAAATCTACTCTCGCTGACCGCATTTTGGAAAAGACAGAGACGGTTTCGTCTCGTGAAATGCAGGCTCAGTTATTGGACTCCATGGATTTGGAGCGTGAGCGTGGGATTACCATCAAGTTAAACGCCATTGAGCTTAATTACACGGCTAAAGATGGGGAAACCTACATTTTCCACCTTATTGATACCCCAGGGCATGTGGACTTTACTTATGAAGTATCGCGTTCGTTGGCAGCCTGTGAGGGAGCGATTTTAGTTGTTGATGCAGCGCAGGGAATTGAAGCGCAGACATTGGCTAATGTTTACCTAGCCCTTGATAATGATTTGGAAATTTTACCGGTTATCAATAAAATTGATTTGCCTGCTGCTGACCCTGAGAGAGTCCGTCATGAAGTAGAAGATGTCATTGGACTTGATGCTTCTGAGGCTGTTCTGGCATCAGCCAAGGCTGGTATTGGGATCGAAGAGATTCTTGAGCAAATTGTTGAGAAGGTTCCTGCTCCTACGGGTGATGTGGATGCGCCTTTACAGGCCTTGATTTTTGACTCTGTGTATGATGCTTACCGAGGGGTAATTTTGCAGGTTCGGATTGTGAACGGTATTGTCAAGCCTGGCGATAAAATCCAGATGATGTCTAATGGAAAAACCTTTGATGTTACAGAAGTTGGGATTTTCACTCCTAAGGCAGTTGGACGAGATTTCCTTGCGACGGGAGATGTTGGTTATGTTGCGGCTTCTATCAAAACGGTAGCAGATACCCGTGTGGGGGATACGGTGACTTTAGCTAATAACCCTGCTAAGGAAGCCTTGCATGGCTACAAGCAGATGAACCCGATGGTCTTTGCAGGGATTTATCCGATTGAATCAAATAAATACAATGACTTGCGTGAAGCACTTGAAAAATTACAACTGAACGATGCCAGTTTACAGTTTGAACCCGAAACGTCACAAGCGCTTGGATTTGGTTTTCGATGCGGTTTTTTAGGCTTGCTTCACATGGATGTGATTCAAGAACGTTTGGAACGTGAATTTAACATTGATTTGATCATGACAGCACCATCTGTAGTCTACCATGTTCACACAACAGATGAGGACATGATTGAAGTGTCTAACCCTTCAGAATTTCCAGACCCAACACGGGTGGCTTTTATTGAAGAGCCTTATGTTAAAGCGCAAATCATGGTGCCACAAGAGTTCGTAGGGGCTGTTATGGAATTATCGCAGCGCAAGCGTGGTGATTTTGTGACCATGGATTACATTGATGATAACCGTGTCAATGTGATCTACCAAATCCCGCTGGCTGAAATTGTGTTTGATTTCTTTGATAAATTGAAATCCTCAACGCGAGGCTATGCGAGTTTTGATTATGACATGTCAGAATACCGCAGGTCACAATTGGTGAAAATGGACATTCTTTTGAACGGTGATAAGGTCGATGCGCTCAGCTTTATTGTTCATAAAGAATTTGCTTATGAACGCGGGAAAATTATTGTTGAGAAATTGAAAAAAATCATTCCACGTCAACAGTTTGAAGTTCCGATCCAAGCCGCTATTGGTCAAAAAATTGTTGCGCGTTCAGACATCAAGGCCCTTCGTAAAAACGTTTTAGCGAAGTGTTATGGTGGTGACGTGTCTCGTAAACGTAAATTGCTCGAAAAACAAAAGGCTGGTAAAAAACGGATGAAGGCTATTGGTTCTGTCGAAGTCCCTCAAGAAGCCTTCTTGAGTGTTCTTTCAATGGATGACGATACCAAGAAATAACCAAGCCTAATCGCTTAGTCTTCAGAGGAGAACTCTTGTGGGTCTACATGACCAAAAAATGGTTATCTTATACAAAAAGAACTTTACAATCATTCGCACATAATGTTATAATAATATTATAATGTTATCTCATTATTAGGTGGGTCTACATTTAATATTATTAAAGAAAAAAGAGGAAACAAAAACTGTGAACAAAACAAAACAAAACAAAACATAGCCTTCTTTGTCGCTATGGCTTAACCTCAGCGGCTGCTCTTTTGCTGACCTTTGGAGGTGCAAGTGCGGTTAAGGCGGAAGAAAATGAAAAAGTAAGAGAGCAAGAAAAGCTCATACAGCAACTTTCTGAAAAGCTAGTGGAAATTAATGACTTACAAACTTTAAATGGTGATAAAGAGAGTATACAGTCTCTCGTAGATTATCTGACTCGAAGAGGAAAACTTGAAGAAGAATGGATGGAATATTTGAATTCTGGTATTCAACGCAAACTTTTTGTTGGTCCAAAAGGACCTGCAGGTGAAAAAGGAGAACAAGGTCCTACTGGAAAACAAGGCGAGCGTGGTGAGACCGGCCCTGCAGGTCCACGTGGTGACAAGGGCGAAACTGGTGACAAAGGAGCCCAGGGTCCAGTAGGTCCCGCTGGCAAGGACGGCCAAAACGGTAAAGATGGTCTTCCAGGTAAAGACGGCAAGGACGGCCAAAACGGTAAAGATGGTAAGGATGGCCAAGATGGCAAAGATGGTCTTCCAGGTAAAGACGGTCAACCAGGTAAACCAGCTCCTAAAACACCAGAGGTCCCTCAAAACCCAGATACTGCACCACATACTCCAAAAACCCCTCGGATCCCTGGTCAATCAAAAGACGTGACACCTGCTCCTCAAAACCCTTCTAATAGAGGTCTAAACAAACCACAAACACAAGGTGGTAATCAGCTCGCAAAAACACCGGCAGCTCACGACACACACAGACAATTGCCAGCAACAGGCGAAACAACCAATCCATTCTTTACAGCAGCTGCTGTAGCTATCATGACGACAGCTGGAGTTGTAGCTGTTGCAAAACGTCAAGAAAACAACTAATCCTCTTTTTGCTACCTAACTGATGGAAAGTAAAACTCAGAGAGAACCTCAAGGTTCTCTCTTTTTTGAATCAAGATAGTAGCTCTAGGTATAACGTCTTGTCTGAGGTGCTGTGAACAAATCAGTTACCGCTCACCTCTTTTTTTGGTAAAATGTAAGCACTAAAACATCAAAAGGAGTTTTCCATGGAAACATCAGATGAGTTAAAACAACGCATTGGTGATCTTTCTTACGAGGTCACCCAGCATGCAGCAACAGAATCTCCCTTTACAGGAGAATATGATAATTTTTTTGAGAAGGGTATCTATGTCGATATCGTCAGTGGTGAGGTCTTGTTTTCATCACTGGATAAATTTAATTCTGGCTGTGGTTGGCCTGCCTTTTCAAAACCTATTGAAAATCGTATGGTCACAAACCACGATGACTCTTCTTATGGGATGAGACGAGTTGAGGTTAAAAGCCGTGAAGCAGGATCGCATTTGGGGCATGTCTTTAGTGACGGCCCCAAAGAAGCTGGAGGCTTGCGTTACTGTATCAATTCAGCAGCTCTTAAATTTATTCCTTATGACCAGATGGAAAAAGAAGGCTATGCCCAATGGCTCACATTGTTTGATGAGACATAACAGGGTTTCAAAATGACTGAAATTCCCACAAGCACTGGATTGGTGAGGCGTACGGGTCAGTTTTACAAGCCTTTGTAAAAGGTCTATAATAGGGAATGAAAAAAGGAGGTTAGTATGTCAACTCACTTAAGAAAACTTCCAGGGCTGTTACTTTGCTTATTGTTAGCTCTTCCAGCCTGGTGTTTAGGGCGCTTATTTCCCATTATTGGAGCACCTGTTTTTGCTATTCTTTTAGGAATGTTGTTAGCCTTGTTTTATGAACATCGTGACAAGACTAAAGAGGGAATTAGTTTTACATCCAAGTATATTTTACAAACAGCAGTGGTTTTGCTTGGTTTTGGATTAAACCTAACCCAAGTTATGGCAGTGGGCATGCAGTCTTTACCGATTATCATTTCAACTATTGCGACAGCTCTTTTGGTAGCTTATGGCTTACAGAAATGGCTGCGCTTAGATGTCAATACAGCCACCTTGGTAGGTGTAGGATCTTCCATTTGTGGGGGGTCTGCTGTTGCAGCGACAGCTCCTGTCATTAAGGCAAAGGATGACGAGGTTGCTAAGGCAATTTCAGTCATTTTTCTCTTTAATATGTTAGCAGCTTTGCTATTTCCAAGTTTAGGACAATTACTAGGCTTATCTAATGAAGGTTTTGCTATTTTTGCCGGGACAGCTGTTAACGACACTTCTTCCGTGACTGCAACGGCCACGGCCTGGGATGCCCTTCACCATTCCAATACACTAGATGGAGCAACCATTGTTAAATTGACTCGCACCTTGGCTATTCTCCCAATTACTTTAGGTTTATCCCTTTACCGAGCGAAAAAAGAGCACGACATCGTTACAGAAGAAAACTTTAGCCTTAGGAAGTCATTCCCTCGTTTCATCCTCTTCTTTTTATTAGCTTCTCTCATCACAACATTGATGACCAGTTTGGGAGTTTCTGCCGATAGTTTCCATTACCTAAAAACCTTATCAAAATTCTTTATCGTGATGGCTATGGCAGCGATTGGTTTAAACACAAACCTGGTTAAACTGATTAAGACGGGCGGTCAGGCTATCCTTTTAGGAGCTATTTGCTGGGTAGCTATCACCCTTGTCAGTTTAGCCATGCAATTAAGTTTGGGCATTTGGTAATCAGACACGAGAAATCAGTTTGACTGATTTCTTTTTTTGTATCTTATTTGTGTAGAATTGTCTACATTTTAAAGAGAATAATGCATTTTTAAAACGTTTTCATTTGATAAAATAAACCTATCGTTAAACCAGTTCAGTAAGGACAACTGGTTGAGATAAGCAATTACCGTTTACTCAGCGGTTTTTGTTAATAGAGGAGGATAGGAATGAAACGAAAATTTCTCATTGGGAGTCACGGCAGACTAGCCAGTGGTTTGCAAAGCTCTATTGACATTTTAGCAGGTATGGGACAGGCACTTGAAACCATTGATGCTTATGTTGATGATAGTGACTACACTAGCCAGATTGATGACTTTATCGCTGGGGTAGCAGCAGATGAGCAGGGCCTTATTTTTACTGATTTGTTAGGCGGCAGTGTGAATCAGAAAATGGTAACCGCTGTAATGAACAGTGGCAAAGACAATATCTTTTTAATCACAAACAGTAACTTAGCCACTTTATTGTCGTTGGTGTTTTTAAAACCAGGCGAAGCGCTTACTAAAGATGAAATTGTAACCGTTATCAATGAATCGCAAGTTCAGTTAGTGGATTTGGTCCCTGAGACAAATTCAGAAGATGACTTTTTTGATTAATATCTAGGAGGAAGACAAATGATTACCCAAATTCGTGTTGACGACCGTTTGATTCACGGGCAAGTGGCAGTTGTATGGACCAAAGAGTTAAATGCGCCGCTTTTAGTAGTGGCTAATGATGAAGCTGCAAAAAATGAAATCACACAAATGACGCTTAAAATGGCTGTGCCAAACGGCATGAAACTGCTTATTCGTTCAGTTGAAGACTCGATTAAGCTCTTTAATGATCCACGCGCCAAAGACAAGCGTATCTTTGTGATTGTCAATTCTGTTAAAGATGCTTGTGCCATTGCTAAAGAAGTTCCAGACTTAGAAGCTGTTAATGTGGCTAATGTGGGGCGCTTTGATAAGTCAGACCCAGCAAGCAAAGTCAAAGTGACACCAAGTCTTTTACTTAACCCAGAAGAAATGGCAGCCGCAAAGGAATTAGTCAGTTTACCAGAACTTGATGTCTTTAACCAAGTCTTACCATCAAATACCAAGGTCCATTTGAGCCAATTAGTCAACTAAAGAGAGGTAAAAAAGTATGTTAGTACCAGCAACAATGGCAGCTTTAGCTGTATTGATTTGTTTTGGGGGAAATTATTTAACCGGTCAAAGCATGATGGAAAGACCCCTAGTAGTTGGACTGGTCACAGGTCTTCTTTTAGGAGATATGAAGGTCGGTATCTTAATGGGGGCCTCTCTAGAAGCTCTTTTCCTAGGAAATGTGAATATTGGGGGTGTTATTGCAGCTGAGCCTGTAACAGCGACTGCCATGGCAACAACCTTTACCATTATTTCACATATTGACCAAAAAGCAGCCATGACCCTAGCTGTTCCAATTGGAATGTTGGCAGCCTTTGTGGTTATGTTTTTGAAAAACGTCTTCATGAATATCTTTGCTCCAATGGTTGATAAAGCTGCAGCAGCTAACCATCAAGGTAAACTAGTGATGCTCCACTATGGCACTTGGATTATCTATTACTTAATCATTGCCTCTATTTCTTTCATTGGTATCTTAGTAGGTAGTGGACCTGTTAATGCCTTTGTGGAACACATTCCTCAAAATCTCATGAATGGCTTGAGTGCTGCGGGAGGCCTTCTTCCAGCTGTCGGTTTTGCCATGCTGATGAAATTATTGTGGACCAACAAATTAGCTGTTTTTTACCTATTGGGCTTTGTCTTAACAGCTTATTTGAAATTACCAGCGGTTGCAGTTGCTGCCCTAGGAGCAGTTATTTGCGTCATTAGTTCCCAACGTGATCTAGAATTAGACGCAATTACTAGAGGTGCAATTAGTAAACAAACAACCTTTGACTCTAAAGAATCAGAAGAGGAGGACTTCTTCGCATGACATCACAAGATAATTTGACTAAAGAAGACCGTAAAATGCTTCGCTCAGTCTTTTGGCGCTCATGGACGATGAATGCTAGTCGTACTGGGGCAACACAATACCACGCAGTAGGGGTTATTTACACTTTACTACCAGTCATCAATCGTTTTTATAAGACTGATAAGGATAAAGCAGAGGCACTGGTCCGTCATACAACATGGTTCAATGCCACCATGCACATCAATAACTTTATCATGGGTCTTGTGGCATCGATGGAAAAGAAAAACAGTGAAGATCCTGATTTTGATGCTAGTGCTATTACGGCGGTAAAAGCATCTCTAATGGGACCTATCTCCGGAGTTGGAGATTCCTTCTTCTGGGGAATTTTAAGGGTTATTGCGGCAGGTATCGGGATTTCCTTGGCAAGTGCAGGCTCAGCCATGGGAGCTGTTGTCTTCTTACTCTTGTACAATATTCCTGCTTTTATTATTCACTACTATAGCCTTTATGGTGGTTATTCTGTAGGTGCAGGATTTATCAAAAAACTTTACGAATCTGGTGGTATAAAAATCGTCACTAAAACCTCAAGTATGCTTGGGTTAATGATGGTAGGCTCAATGACGGCTTCAAATGTAAAATTTAAAACGATTCTTACAGTTGCTGCGAAAGGTGCCAAAGAAGCAGCTTCTATTCAAGATTACCTTGACCAATTGTTTATTGGTATTGTACCATTAATGGTAACACTAGCAGCTTTTTGGCTTCTACGAAAGAAAGTGAATATCAACTGGATTATGTTTGGTATCATGTTCCTTGGCATTATCCTTGGACTTTTAGGTATTTGCTAATAATCTCCTAGCAATAAAGGTAAGTAAGACAAGTTTTCTTGTTTTGCTTACCTTTTTCCTTTTAAGATGATGAGACTTGTTTTGATGAAAAACGTAGTAGCATTAAGAAATTTGTTATAATGAAAGGAGCTTAAGATGCGAGGTGAACAGGTGGAAGAACATTTTAAAAAACAATTACAAGATGATATTTCTAGACATTTTTCGTACCAATCGTTAATGTTATCATTGTTGCTAATTGGTCTTTTTATTATTTTTTCATTAGCGCCACAACAATTAGGCCTCTATCGTGATATCAATGCCACTGCAACCCGTTATCACCGTTTGATTAGCAAACAAGAAGCCTTGCTGGATGACTTAGGGAAAAATAGCTTACTACCTTTTTTAAATAAAAACCTCAGCACTGCTGATTTAAGCAAGCACTATTTTCATTTGCGCCATAGCAGCCAAACGTCACCAGAACTTTTACTATTTTCACCTAGTCAAGACCTTTTATTTGCTAGTAACCCACATTTAGGAAATGTTTTTAGTAAATCTGTTTATATTCAAGAAGTCTTGAGAGCAACTCATCCTCCAAAAACCTTGTTTAAAGTTGCTATGGATAGTGAAGATGGTCACTACTTGATGATCATTAAGCCAATGATAGATCAAAACCAACTAAAGGGATATGCTTTTTTAGTGATGAGTGGCAAAGATTTTCTTCATCCTACAAAAACATTGACGTCAGAGTTGGTCATTGCTGATAAGCTGGACAATACGTTTACGTTTTCCAATCGTGAGTTTATAGCATCTAGTCTAGATAAGATCAATAGCCAGTATTTACACCATTATTTTGTTTTTCAAGATAATCGAGCCTTTATCACAAGAAAGGTTGCCTTACAAGGAGGTCTTTGGCTTTACATGTATAGGCCCTTGATTCCAATGGTATCGGTGATGTTATTTTCACTTATTTCATCAGCTGTTATCTTTGTGATTTTGCAACGTAAATCAAGTGGTTTAGCTAACCGAATTGCAGCTAAAAATTCAAGAGCAATCAATCAAATGGTTAGAGATATGAGTGCGATCTCTCGGCAAGAAAAAAGACGTATTGACCTTGAGAGTCAAGATGAATTTCAATATTTATCTGATCAAATCAATCAAATGGTAGAGCGATTGCAACAGTTACATGATAAAACGTTAGATTTGGAAACTCAAAAATTATTATTTGAAAAACGGATGTTAGAAGCTCAATTCAATCCGCATTTCCTCTACAATACGCTAGAAACCATTTTGATTACGAGCCATTATGATTCTGCCCTAACAGAAAAAATTGTTATCCAATTGACAAAATTGTTGCGGTATAGTCTCACGGATTCTAGCAAACCTGTCTTGCTCAAAGATGATTTAAGTGTCATCGAGTCTTATTTAGTGATTAATCAGGTGCGGTTTGAAGAATTGCAATATAGCATTAACCTATCCCCAGACCTTGATAGTCTTGAAGTGCCTAAATTGTTCTTGTTACCTTTGATAGAAAATGCCATCAAATATGGCTTGAAAGAACGACACGATGTCAAGATTAACATTGCTTGTTATTATCAAGATGACCACATTATTTTTTCTGTGAGAGATAATGGTTCGGGAATTGATGCTCATCACCAAAAAGTGATTCGAGAGCAATTGGAAGCTGGAGAGTCACACCATGGGTTAATTAACTCTTATCGTCGGCTTAAGTATCATTTTTCAGAAGTATCCTTGGTTTTTGATCAAGGTGATAAACAGTTTAATGTTAGTTACCATGTTAAGGAGTAGTCTATGTACAAATTAGTCATTATTGAAGATGAACATATTATTAGGAAATGGTTGCGATACGCTATTGATTATAAAGCTTTAGATATTTTGGTCATTGGCGAGGCTAAAGATGGCAAAGAAGGAGCTGTTTTAATCAAAGAGAGTCAACCAGATATCGTTTTAACCGATATTAACATGCCCATCATGACAGCTTTTGACATGTTTGAAGTAACAAAAGATCAAACTTACGCCAAAATTATTTTATCTGGCTATGCTGATTTTCCAAATGCAAGGTCTGCCATACACTACGGTGTACTTGAATTTTTAACAAAACCGATTGAAAAAGCAGCTCTTTGGGAATGTCTTCAAACCATTATTGCTAAAATAGAAAAGCAAAAGGGGTCTAATCAAAAAACAGATGCTTGCGTCTATATTCCCTTACCCCAGATGACTGATCAGATTCCTGAAGTAGTCAAAGATATTTTGGAGTGGGTACATGCTCATTTTCAAGACAAGATCAGCACGAGCCGCCTAGCTCATGACTTAGGGTATAGTGAGAGTTATATCTATCAAAATATCAAAAAGCATCTTCAGATGCCTTTAAGTGATTACATTAATCAATATCGGATTAATCAGGCAATTCAATTGATGCAACAAGAACCAGATTTAATGGTATATGAAATAGCACAAGCTGTAGGTATTTATGACTATCGCTATTTTGATAGGGTTTTTAAAAAGTATCTAGGACAAACTGTAAAGGCTTTTAAAGAAGAGCATTTTATGAAAGATACCGATAGGAGTAAGCCATGTTAAAACTCAAACGCAAATGGCTATTAAGCTTTTTGTTAGTAATAATTATTCTAGCAATCGTTAACGTTGCAATGTATATATTCTCATCGTCAAAAAAAGATAGTGCTAAAGAATTAGTTATCTTGACTCCTAATAGCCAAACTATTTTAACAGGGACTATTCCAGCCTTTGAGGAAAAGTATGGGGTTAAAGTAAGATTAATCCAAGGTGGGACGGGCCAACTTATTGATCAATTAGGTCGAAAAGATAAACCATTAAACGCTGATATTTTCTTTGGTGGCAATTACACTCAATTTGAAAGCCATAAAGATTTATTTGAATCTTATGTTTCTCCGCAGGTTTCTACTGTCATTTCAGATTACCAATTGCCTAGTCATCGCGCAACCCCATATACGATCAATGGCAGTGTACTGATTGTTAATAACGAATTAGCAAGAGGACTTCATATTACCAGTTATGAGGATTTGCTACAACCAGCTTTAAAAGGCAAAATTGCTTTTGCTGATCCCAACAGTTCATCAAGTGCCTTCTCACAGCTGACTAATATATTGTTAGCTAAGGGGGGGTACACAAACGCTGACGCTTGGGCTTACATGAAGCGCTTGTTGGTCAATATGAATTCTATTAGGGCTACGAGTTCTTCAGAAGTCTATCAATCTGTCGCTGAGGGTAAGATGATTGTTGGGCTAACCTACGAAGATCCTTGTATCAACCTGCAAAAAAGTGGTGCCAATGTTTCCATTGTTTATCCAAAAGAAGGAACGGTGTTTGTGCCCTCCTCTGTTGCTATTATCAAACATGCGCCAAACATGACAGAGGCTAAGCTCTTTATTAATTTTATGTTATCACGTGATGTGCAAAATGCCTTTGGCCAATCAACCAGTAACCGACCCATTCGTCAAGATGCCCAAACCAGTCACGACATGAAAGCCTTAGAAACGATAGCTACTTTGAAAGAGGATTATGCTTATGTTACCAAGCACAAGAAAAAAATAGTGGCTACGTACAACCAGTTGCGCCAACGGTTGGAAAAAGCTAAGTAGGAGTTAAAAGTATGGTATTGTCAACTTGAAAAAGGTCCTAAGGCCTTTTTTCTATGTTATAATTAAGAATCATCTTCAGTTGAGAAAGTAAGGATTATGCCACCAAAAACTATTGATATTGAAAAGTACCACCAGCTTGCTTGGCAAAGGCAGGCTGAACACCGAAAGTTTTTAGCGACTTTAAAGAAAAAACCACCTAAACATCTAGACAAAATTGTCCAGGACATTCATCAGGAGGTTTTTCAAGAGATTGATTGCACGTCCTGTGCTAATTGTTGCAAAGACCTTGGACCTGATTTGACAGAGACCGATATTGTCAAAATCGCTAAACTATTCCGAATGAAATTAGCGACTTTTGAAAAGACTTACTTGCGCGTGGATGAGGATGATGATAAGGTTTTCCGGTTCATGCCCTGTCCTTTTTTAGGAGGGGATAACCTTTGAAGCACTTATGATGTAAGGCCTAAAGCTTGCCGAGAATTCCCTCACACAGACCGTAAAAAAATCTACCAGATTAATCACCTCACTTCAAGAACACCTTGATTTGTCCAGCCACCTACGAGTTTGTGGAGCGGTTAAGCAAACGTTTGACCCGTTCTTAGGCTAGAAAAAGGTGTTCTTGTAGTAGAAAGTGTATTTATTATCACTTTTGACAAAAAATCTCTTTCCCTAATTGTTCTAAAGAGGCGACAATCCTTAATCACTGTTAACAAACAGTTAACCGATAAGTGGATTAAGGTTTGTCATCTCAAATAAAATACCCTCAAAAGGAGACCTTATGACCACAGAATTTGACAAAATGACTAGAGGCGAATGGTATGATGCTAATTTTGATTCGGAACTGATTCAAAAACGCATGATGGCACAAGACCTCTGTTTCGATTTAAACCAATTAAAGCCTAGTCGAGAAGAAGAACGCTCTGCCGTTTTAAACCAACTTTTTGGACAATCTTTTGAGGGCTTGGTCCTGCTCAGCCCTTTCATCTGTGACTATGGTAAGAACATTACTTTTGGGAAGAATTGCTTTATTAACAGCAATTGTTATTTCATGGATGGGGCGAAGATTGCCTTGGGCGATAATGTCTTTGTAGGTCCTTCGACAGGTTTTTACACGGCAAATCACCCTCTAGATTATAAACGCCGCAATGAGGGGCTTGAAAAAGCTTTACCAATTACCATAGGAGATAATGTCTGGTTTGGTGCCAATGTCAATGTTATGCCCGGCGTTACTATTGGCAGTGGTTGTGTGATTGCGTCAGGATCAGTTGTTACCCATGATATTCCAGTCAATTCCCTTGCGGCAGGTGTTCCTTGCCAAGTTGTACGGAAAATTGAGCAGGAGTAGAAAGTGAGGCAAAAAGTGCATTACAACTTTCTTTTTTTCGACCTTGACCATACCCTACTTGATTTTGATGCGGCAGAAGAGGTTGCTTTGACCAAGTTGCTAGAAGAGTACCAGGTTATTGATATTAAGGCTTACAAGGACTACTATAAGCCGATGAATCAGAACTTATGGAAACAGTTAGAAGGTGGGGATATTAGTAAAGCTGATTTGGTTAACTCTCGCTTTGCTCTGCTATTTGCTCATTTTGGAGTGACGGTTGATGGCAGGCAGTTAGCAGAAGGTTATCAAAAGCATTTAAAAGATCAAGGGCAAGTTTATGCTGGTGCTAAGGAGCTGTTAGCGGACTTAACTGCCCAAGGCTATAATCTTTATGCGGCAACTAATGGCATCGCAACGATTCAACAAGGCCGATTGCAAGCGTCTGGTTTGGCACCTTACTTCAAAGCCATTTTCATTTCGGAACAGTCGGGTAGTCAAAAACCTAAAAAAGCTTTCTATGATTGGATGACCCAGCAGGTTTCCAATTACCAACCTGATCAAGCTTTGATGATTGGTGATAGTTTATCGGCTGATGTTCAAGGTGGAATTAATGCTGGCATGGATACCTTATGGTACAACCCAAAGCATCTCCTGAATAACAGCCCTGTTCATCCTACCTATGAGGTGTCAGATTATCAAGCTCTGCTGAATTGTATTGCGGAGTAACAGACAATAGCCTTTAAAAATAGCGTAGTCATTTTTTGAAATCGATTTCATAATCTGGTAGACTAAGGTTATCACGAAAAGGAGGCTATATGTGATGGCTTATCAAACTATTTACCCTTATACAAATGAAGTCCTTCATACATTTGATAATATGACCGATCAAGGTTTGGCAGATGTCCTTGAAAGAGCTCACCTTCTCTATAAAAAATGGCGCAAGGAAGATCATTTAGAAGAACGTAAAGCCCAGCTTCATCAAGTGGCTAATATTCTTCGTCGTGACCGCGATAAATACGCTGAAATCATGACCAAAGACATGGGAAAACTGTTCACAGAAGCCCAAGGTGAAGTAAATCTTTGTGCCGATATTGCTGATTACTACGCTGATAAGGCAGATGAATTTTTGATGTCTACGCCACTAGAAACGGATTCAGGTCAAGCTTACTATTTGAAACAATCAACTGGTGTTATCCTAGCTGTTGAGCCTTGGAATTTTCCTTACTATCAAATCATGCGGGTCTTTGCGCCAAACTTTATTGTTGGAAACCCAATGGTTTTAAAACACGCGTCCATTTGCCCACGCTCTGCCCAATCTTTCGAAGAATTAGTTCTTGAAGCTGGTGCTGAAGCAGGTAGTATTACCAATTTGTTTATTTCTTATGACCAAGTATCACAAGTGATTGCTGATAAACGTGTGGTTGGTGTCTGCTTGACAGGTTCCGAACGTGGAGGAGCTAGCATTGCAGAAGAAGCTGGTAAAAACTTGAAAAAAACAACCCTTGAATTGGGTGGAGATGATGCCTTTATTATCCTTGATGACGCGGATTGGGATCAATTAGAGAAGGTGCTTTACTTCTCTCGTCTCTACAATGCAGGTCAAGTATGTACCTCATCGAAACGTTTTATCGTGCTTGACAAAGACTATGACCGTTTCAAAGAGTTATTAACAAAAGTCTTCAAAACAGCTAAATGGGGTGACCCAATGGATCCCGAAACGACGTTGGCGCCATTATCATCAGCTCAAGCTAAAGCAGATGTTCTTGACCAAATTAAGTTGGCCTTGGATCATGGTGCGGAGTTGGTTTATGGTGGTGAAGCGATTGATCATCCAGGTCATTTTGTCATGCCAACCATTATTGCTGGCCTCACAAAAGACAACCCTATTTACTATCAAGAAATCTTTGGCCCAGTCGGTGAAATCTACAAAGTGTCTTCTGAAGAAGAAGCGATTGAAGTGGCGAATGATTCTAACTATGGCCTTGGAGGTACTATCTTTAGTAGCAATCAAGAACATGCGAAAGCCGTAGCTGCTAAAATTGAAACTGGTATGTCTTTTATCAACTCAGGCTGGACAAGTCTTCCGGAACTCCCATTTGGTGGGATTAAACATTCAGGCTATGGTCGTGAATTGAGTGAGCTTGGCTTTACATCTTTTGTGAATGAACACCTTATCTATATTCCGAATAAAACGAATAATGGCAATACTAAAGTTTGATCTAGATTGTTAAAGGAGATCTGCTCGCCTTAATAAACAATCAAGGCGTTACACTCTTCTTTTTTAAAGTCAAAATTTTAAAAATTTGATAAACTAGTAACATGAACGAACTGATTAAACATAAACTAGAACTCTTACCAGACAGCCCTGGCTGTTACTTACATAAAGATAAAGAAGGAACTATTATCTATGTCGGTAAGGCCAAGAATTTGAAAAAACGCGTCCGGTCCTATTTTCGTGGGAGCCATGATACCAAAACAGAGTTACTAGTATCTGAGATTGTAGATTTCGAATATATTGTAACAGAGTCAGATACCGAAGCGCTTTTGTTGGAAATTAACTTGATTCAAAAAAATATGCCTAAGTACAACATCAAGTTAAAAGATGATAAATCTTATCCCTTTCTCAAAATCACAAATGAGTCTTTTCCTCGGTTAGTGATTACAAGATATATTAAGAAAAATGATGGATTGTACTTTGGGCCCTACCCAGATTCTTACACTGCTAATGAAGTTAAAAAGTTATTAGATAGGATTTTTCCATTTAAAAAGTGTAAAAATCCTATCAATAAGGTCTGTTTTTATTACCATTTAGGCCAGTGCTGTGCTCATACCATTTGTCATACAGACAAGGCCTATTGGGATCGTTTAATTGATGATGTTAAGCACTTTTTAAATGGTAAAGATGACAAAATTATTGAAGATCTTCGTTCTAAGATGTTAGCAGCTTCTAAAGAAATGGCATTTGAACGTGCCGCTGAATATCGAGATTTGATTTCAGGTATTGCCACCATGCGCACCAAGCAGCGGGTGATGAGCAAGGATTTGCAAGATAGAGATATCTTTGGCTATTATGTTGATAAGGGATGGATGTGTGTCCAAGTTTTCTTTGTGCGTCAAGGGAAATTAATTCAGCGTGATGTTAACCTTTTTCCCTATTATACCGATGCAGAAGAAGATTTCTTAACTTATATGGGGCAATTTTACCAAGATAAACAGCATTTCATCCCTAAAGAAGTCTTTATTCCAGAAGCTATTGATGAAGAACTGGTAGCCGCTATTGTGCCAACCAAAATCATCAAACCCAAACGCGGTGAAAAAAAACAACTGGTAGCTTTGGCTACTAAGAATGCTCGTGTTAGTCTGCAACAAAAATTTGATTTATTAGAAAAAGATATCAAAAAAACGAGTGGTGCTATCGAAAATTTAGGTCAGTTACTTAGGATTGACAAGCCTGTGCGCATTGAAGCCTTTGATAATTCTAACATTCAAGGGACAAGTCCAGTTGCGGCTATGGTTGTTTTTGTTGATGGCAAACCTAGTAAGAAAGATTATCGTAAATTTAAGATTAAAACAGTGGTGGGACCAGATGATTATGCCAGTATGAGAGAAGTGCTTTTTCGAAGGTACAGTCGGGTGAAAAAGGAGGGACTGCAAGCTCCTAACTTGATTATTGTTGATGGAGGCGTTGGACAAGTCAATGTGGCCAAAGATGTGATAGAAAAACAACTTGGACTCACTATTCCTGTTGCGGGACTTCAAAAAAACGATAAGCACCAGACCCATGATTTGCTTTTTGGAAACCCACTTGAAGTTGTACCGTTGCCGCGCCGTTCTGAAGAGTTTTTCTTACTGCATCGGATTCAAGACGAAGTGCATCGCTTTGCAGTTACATTTCATAGACAAGTGCGACGTAAAAATTCTTTTTCATCAACATTAGATCATATTTCAGGGCTTGGCCCAAAGCGAAAACAGTTATTACTAAGACACTTTAAAACCATAACAGCGATTGCATCAGCTACCTCTGAGGAGATTCAAGCTTTAGGTATACCTAAAACAGTAGTTGAAGCAATACAGCAACAGATAACAGACAATAAAAATGATAGATCGTCCCCTTAAATAAGTGTTATGTTTTCAGTACTGATGAGGTAAAAAGGCGCTACTTGTTACGCACGACATTTCAGTTCGTTATTTTGAAACTTTCAGAAGGTTGCGAAGTGTAGTGAGTTTATGATTTTAAAAACTATTTTATGGTAAAATAAAATGGTATTAAAAAAAACAGATTTAGATAGGAAGTTTTGAAATGAAATTTCTAGAGTTAAACAAAAAACGCCATGCCATTAAGACCTTTAATGACCAGCCAGTTGACTACGAGGATTTGCGAACAGCCATTGAGATTGCAACCTTAGCACCTAGTGCCAATAACATTCAACCTTGGAAATTTGTAGTCGTTCAAGAGAAAAAAGCTGAGTTAGCAAAAGGGTTACCTCTAGCAAATAAAGTGCAGGTTGAACAGGCTCAATATGTAGTGGCGCTATTTTCAGACACTGATTTAGCTTTACGTTCTCGTAAAATTGCCCGTATCGGTGTCAAATCATTACCAGACGACTTAATTGGTTATTATATGGAGACTTTGCCACCACGTTTTGCTGCTTTTAATGAGGTTCAAACCGGTGAGTACTTAGCTATTAATGCAGGCATTGTGGCTATGAACTTGGTGTTATCCTTGACGGATCAAAAGATTGCTTCCAATATTATCCTTGGTTTTGATAAGTCAACGACCAATGAGATTTTAGACATCGATCCGCGTTTTCGTCCAGAATTATTGATTACTGTTGGCTATAGTGACGAGAAACCAGAACCAAGTTATCGTTTGCCTGTTGATGAAGTCATCGAAAGAAGATAGAGTCAGGACAATTAGTTAAATGTAATGTCCAGATGCGCTACTGAGCGACCACTATTGTTAGACTGATACTATTTTGGCTTATTTTAAGTTAAACATTATCCCTAAAACGAATAAGGAGAGTATAATGACAACCATTGATTTTAAAGCAGAAGTTGACAAACGTAAAAAAGCTATGCTAGCAGATTTAGTTGACCTATTACGCATTAATTCAGAACGCGATGACCAATTAGCTGATGATAAACACCCATTTGGCCCAGGTCCAGTTAAGGCCTTGGAGCATTTCCTCGCAATGGCTGAGCGTGATGGCTACAAAACGCGTAATATTGATAACTATGCAGGTGACTTTGAATTTGGTCAAGGTGATGAAGTACTAGGAATCTTTGGTCACCTTGATGTTGTGCCAGCTGGTAGCGGTTGGGATACAGACCCTTATGAGCCAGTGATTAAAGACGATCGCATCTATGCGCGTGGGTCTTCGGATGATAAAGGACCAACCATGGCGTGTTACTACGCTCTGAAAATCATTAAAGAACTGGGTCTTCCTGTGTCTAAAAAAGTTCGTTTCATTGTTGGTACCGATGAAGAATCTGGCTGGGGGGATATGGATTATTACTTTGCTCATAATGGCTTGAAAAATCCAGATTTTGGTTTCTCACCAGATGCTGAATTTCCAATTATCAATGGTGAGAAAGGAAATATCACTGAATACCTCCATTTCGCTGGTGACAACAAGGGCGCTTTTGTGCTTCATCGCTTCCAAGGTGGGTTGCGTGAAAACATGGTACCAGAATCTGCCACAGCTGTCATTACGGCACCGCATGACCTTGATGTGCTAGAAGCAGCTTTGGAGCAATTTTTATCAGAACATGGTGTTAAAGGTTCTATGAAGGCTACTGATGGTAAAATTGAAGTAACTATTATTGGTAAGTCTGCTCACGGGTCGACTCCAGAAGCGGGTGTTAATGGTGCTACCTTGTTGGCTAAATTCCTGAATCAATTTACCTTTGAAGGGGCTGCTAAGGATTATTTACATGTGGCAGGTGAGGTGCTTCATGAAGACTTTGCGGCAGAAAAACTAGGCCTTGCTTATACTGATGACCGTATGGGAGCCCTGAGCATGAACGCAGGTGTCTTCACCTTTGATAGTCAATCAGCTGACAATACCATCGCCTTGAATTTCCGCTATCCCAAAGGAACTGATGCGGCAACCTTAAAAGCAGGATTGGAAAAATTACCAGGATTAACTAAGGTAAGCCTTTCTGAGCATGAACATACACCTCATTATGTGCCAATGGATGATGAATTAGTAGCTACCTTACTTGCTGTTTACGAAAAACAAACAGGTCTTAAAGGCTACGAACAAGTTATCGGCGGAGGAACCTTTGGGCGCTTGCTAGAACGTGGTGTGGCCTTTGGAGCGATGTTCCCAGGTGATGAAAACACTATGCACCAAGCTAATGAGTATATGCCTTTAGAAAATATTTATCGCTCAGCAGCTATTTATGCTGAAGCAATCTACGAATTAATTAAATAAGATGCTTATGACAGCAAAAAGAGCTGGAACACTGTTCCAGCTCTTTTGTGATGATTAGAGACTGTTGTTATTTACCAAGACAGAATTGACTAAAGAGTTGGGTAATGAGTTCATCAGGAGCAGCATCCCCTGTGATTTCTCCGAGAATTTCCCAAGTTCTGGTTAAATCAACCTGTAGTAAATCAACTGGCATGCCAAGCGCCAAACCGTCATTGACAGCTTCTAAACTCTGGACTGCCTTTTCAATCAAAGAAATGTGGCGGGCATTTGACAGGTAAGTGGCATCTTGCTCTACCAAACCAGCGTTGTCAAAGAAAAGCTGGTTGATACGATCTTCGATTAGATTAATGTTCTGGTTGGTTAAAACGGAAATGGGAATGTAGTCATCTGGTAATTGCTCTAATTCAATCTTCTGTTCCAAATCCGTTTTATTCAACAATATAATACGGTTACTGTCCTGACTGAGATTTAACAAAGCCCGGTCTTGGTCAGTCAGTTTTTCAGAAGCATTCAGCACAAGAAGAACAAGGTCAGCTTCTTGAAGAGCTTTTTTAGACCGTTCAACTCCGATTTGTTCGACCAGATCATCTGTCTCACGAATACCGGCCGTATCGACAAGTTTTAGAGGAACTCCCTTGATATTAACGTATTCTTCAATGACATCTCGGGTGGTTCCTGCAATATCAGTCACAATAGCCTTGTCTTCTCGCAACAAATTATTAAGTAAGCTTGACTTACCGACGTTTGGACGACCAATAATAGCTGTTGATAAGCCCTCACGCAGAATTTTACCGCGTTTAGCTGTTCGAAGGAGACTTTCCAAAAGGCTTTGGAATTCTTGTGTTTTCTCACGTAGCAGAGCAGTGGTCATTTCTTCCACATCGTCGTATTCAGGGTAGTCAATATTGACTTCGACTTGAGCTAAGGTGTTGAGAATTTCCTGACGGGTGTCATTGATAAGCTGGGAAAGGGAGCCATCCAGTTGCTTGACTGCAATCGTCATAGCCTTGTCTGTTTTGGCACGAATAATGTCCATGACAGCCTCAGCTTGAGTCAAATCAACTCGCCCATTTAAGAAGGCACGTTTGGTGAATTCGCCAGGCTCTGCCATTCTAGCGCCTTGGCGAATCAATAGTTGCAAGATTTCATTTGTCACAGCAATACCACCGTGCGTATTGATTTCAACCACATTTTCACGGGTAAAGGTTTTGGGGGCTAGCATGACTGACACCATAACTTCATCGATAATAGTTCCTGTCTTAGGATTAATGATATGGCCATAGTTAATGGTGTGTGAGGCGACTTGCTCTAAGTTCTTTCCCTTAAAAACAGATTGTGCAATGGCAAGCGCATCTGTCCCTGATAAACGAACAATGCCAATAGCTCCTTCACCAAGAGGGGTTGAAATGGCGGTAATTGTATCAAATTCTTTAGTTATACTCATGCCCTCTATTTTAAATCAAGTCCTAGTAGAAAGCAAGGTGTTATTTGTATAGAAAATAGGACTAGCACCATTTTGAGTTTAGCTAATACTAAAAAAATAAATGTAAAAAAATCATTTTTTAATAGTTTTTATTGACAATAGTATTATAAAAGAATATAATGATATAGGTTTTGATAAAAAACTGACCTAAGACAGCAGGGGAGCATGCTCATAATATTCCTGCCGAGGCACAAAACGTGATTAAAGAAAATAACGTATTTGTACTTTCGTGTCTAGGTTTAGGTGCGATTTTTTTTGTACCTAGCCCAAAAATAAAAACGGAGGTAAAACTAATGAGTGAAGCAATTATTGCTAAAAAAGCTGAACAAGTCGAACTTATTGCTGAGAAAATGAAAGCAGCAGCAAGTATCGTTATTGTTGATTCACGTGGTCTTACAGTTGATCAAGATACTGTTCTTCGTCGTTCACTTCGTGAAAGTGGCGTTGAGTTCAAAGTTATCAAAAACTCAATTTTGACTCGTGCAGCTGAAAAAGCAGGTCTTGATGAGTTGAAAGATGTATTCGTAGGACCATCTGCAGTAGCATTTTCTAACGAAGATGTTATCGCACCAGCTAAAGTTATCAACGACTTTACTAAAACTGCTGACGCACTTGAAATCAAAGGTGGTGCAATCGAAGGCGCTGTTTCTTCAAAAGAAGAAATCCAAGCACTTGCAACATTGCCAAACCGCGAAGGAATGCTTTCTATGCTTCTTTCTGTACTTCAAGCTCCAGTCCGTAACGTTGCATACGCTGTCAAAGCTGTTGCAGAAAACAAAGAAGGCGCTGCTTAAGTCGTCTCAGAGTAGCTTAAGGCTACGCTTAACATTTTAAATTAATTATTTGGAGGAAATCACAATGGCATTGAACATTGAAAACATTATTGCTGAAATTAAAGAAGCTTCAATCCTTGAGCTTAACGATCTTGTAAAAGCTATCGAAGAAGAATTTGGTGTAACTGCAGCTGCTCCTGTAGCTGCTGCAGCTGCTGGTGGTGCTGAAGAAGCTGCTAAAGATTCATTCGACGTTGAATTGACATCTGCTGGCGACAAAAAAGTTGGCGTTATCAAAGCTGTTCGTGAAATCACAGGTCTTGGTCTTAAAGAAGCTAAAGGTCTTGTTGATGGAGCACCTGCTAACGTTAAAGAAGGCGTTGCTGCTGCAGAAGCTGAAGAAATCAAAGCTAAACTTGAAGAAGCTGGAGCAACAATCACTCTTAAATAAGAAGCAGATAGCAATTTGAGAGCGAAATCCCGATTTATCAGTCTTTTAGAGTTTATAGCGATTTGAAGAAACTGATAAATTGATTTGGTTTCTTGCCAAAAATCCTGCCCAAAAAATCTTTGGCAGGATTTTTATTTTCTATAAAAATTAAGCTGAGTAGAGTGGTTATTCTATCTATATGTGTCTAGTAATAATTTTTTTATGTGAACGAGAACATTTTAATAAGTGTTCTCATTTTTTTATTTTCAGGAGGAAAATCATGCAAATGAATGAACAGTCATCACGACAAATGGTGATTGCCATCTATCTCATTTATTCCAACTCAAAATGACAGTACTCCTTGGCTGTTCCAAGTCGAAATTGTTAGCGATTAAGAAAACCTACGAGACTATGGTTTGATCGATGAAGTCCAACAGTCTCCCAGTGAAAAAGGGCGTTTGGCTAATAAGATTTATTTAGGAAAGTTGGAACATGATTTCACCCCAGTCTTCAGTTCAGACGGGGCCAGTCTCAAAAACAGACCAGCCCCGTGTTAAATTCAGCCCCTAATGAGACTGAAAAGAGTGAAACTGAAGGTAGTGAAACTAAAGAGAGTAATTTAGTGATTGAGGACGAGGAGGAAAGAAAGGAGTGCACTAGTGTGAAAAAGACTGAGGGTCACTTTACCCGTCAAGTTGATCAGGTCACCAAATATGACAAAGATTATATTTGGAGTTTGGTTCATTCCCAATTACGTGAAGGTGGTTTATCACAAGCTGCTAGTGACTTAGTCATGAGCTATTTTGAAGAACGCTATGCTTATGCGCTGGAACACATACGGTTCGCAAGAACAGCTGAAGCTATTGCGGAATATGTCTTTAATGGTGTCTTATCCGAATGGACCAAGCAACTAAGGTGACAAGAAGCGAAGTGAGTAAGATGTTTTGGTGGCTATTATTAGGTGTTTGGGGACTAAGGACAATTTGGTTGATTATTGAAGTTATCACTGCACCAGAAATGGAAGATTATAGTTGAGTAAGGACGTTACATAAGCAGTAAGGTCCTTTTATTTTGTCAGAAAGGAATGAGAGATATGAAGTTTTTAGATTTGTTTGCAGGAATTGGAGGCTTTCGATTGGGTTTAATTAATCAGTGCCATGAGTGTATTGGCTTTTGTGAGATTGATAAGTTTGCGAGGCAATCTTACAAAGCCATCTATGAGACCGAAGGAGAAATAGAATTTCATGACATTAGACAAGTCACAGACCAAGACTTTAGACAACTTAGAGGGCAAGTGGATATCATCTGCGGTGGTTTTTCCCTTGTCAAGCATTTTCACTCGCAGGCAGACGACTGGGATTTGAGGGCACTAGGAGAACTCTCTTCTTTGAGATTACTCGAGCGACCAAACAGATAAAAATCATACCCATAATCACATCCAATCAACGCCATTGACCGTAATTCAGATAAAAAATTGATATGGAATTATGCCTTGGAACGAAACCTCCGTATGATTTCAGACCGTATTTCAAAAATGACTGGAGCAAAAATTATCGAGAAGCGTTATTCCTACCGTGACTATCAAAAATATAGGTAGTCTAGTCATAAATTTGAATTGAAACAACGTCTTTATTTTTTGATGCAGCAGTCAAAGTTCTTTGATGATTTTTTAGAAAAAGCAGAGTAATTACATGTTCATATTGATTTTAGTCAGAAGCATAGCAGATTCATGATGACGGATCGAGTAATGAAAAAACCAATTCGAGGCCGTCAACTCAGTAAACGAGATTTATATGATGAAGAATTTTTTCGTACACATTTTGCCAAGATAGAAATTGAAAGTCGATTAGAATTTTTGTTGAACCGTGCCAATTCATTAGAGGAGCTACTATTAAAAGCAAAAGAAGTGAATCTAACCATTGACTTAAAACAAAAAATGTAACTTTTATCCTAGAAGAAGATACTCAAAAGATAAGTTTAGGTCATAAAAAAATAAGCGATAAGAAATTATATGATGTCAATTTTTTCAAGATTACTTTAAAAATAAGGAAGTCGGTGTTTCAGATCGATTAGAAAGTCTACAGAAACAGTACATGCTTTTCAAGAAGAACGAGATAAAGAGGAGGTATCCACTGAAGAGAGTAAGGAAGTCTTCAAGAAATACAAGGGGCAACGAGATGCCATCCATGAGTTTGAAGTTGAACTTGTGGAACATCAAATTGAGAGGTTAATTGCTGAGGACATTTATATCAAGGTGTCTTTTAGTGTAAAGCAGAGTGGTCTTATTTTCATTCCTAACTATCAATTGGATATTAGGAAAGAAGAAAATCATAAAAAATATAAAGTCTATATTCGTGAGACCGCACAATTCTTCATTTACAACAAGGAGGCGTCTGAACTTAATCGCTATATGCGAGGGCATGAGCTCATTTGCCAGTTAACCAATGATAGCAAGAGTATTCCAAAAAGAAGACGACAAACCATTGATACACTTAAGAAAAAGATTGAAGAAATAAGTCTCCTCATTGAGTTAGATACGGAGAATAAGCCTTATCAAGATATTAAAGATGACATTGTTAAAGATATGGCTCAATTAGATTTGACCATTACAGAGTTGCAGGACCATATTGCTCATCTCAATAAGGTTGCGGAGGTCTTGCTTAATCTGAACAACAACGATATAGAGAACCGCCGTTTGGCCAGATATGACTATGCCAAGATGAACTTGACTGCAGCTATAAAAATAGAAGAAGTTGAGAAAGAGATTGAAACTTCTCAAAATGAACTTAATATATCCATAGATGAGTATGAATATCTAGTAAGAAGGTTGGAAAAGTTTGGAGAGATCTTGAGTGATAGCAAAATTATCGATACTTCTCGAAATGAAATACAATGGGAGTAATTATGATATAATTTGGGTGGTAGCAATTTTTATATCAGATATTAAAATCTAGTTGATGTTTCGTAAATAACTATATTAAAGAAATGATTCCTGCCGCTTACATTAAGAATAGTTTATTTGTAAGTATTTCATTATTTAAAAGGGGTAATAATGTATAAGATTTTAGCCATAGATGATGATAAAGAAATTCTGAAGCTTATGAAGACTGCTTTGGAGATTGAAAATTATCATGTTATAACCTGTCAAGAGATAGAATTACCAATAGTTTTTGATGATTTTAAAGGATATGATTTGATCTTATTGGATATCATGATGCCTAATATAAGTGGAACTGAGTTTTGTTATAAAATTCGGGAAGAAGTTCATTCTCCAATTATTTTTGTTAGCGCTTTAGATGGCGATAATGAAATTGTCCAAGCTTTAAATATAGGGGGAGACGATTTTATTGTGAAACCATTTAGCTTAAAACAATTCGTAGCTAAAGTTAACTCTCATTTGAAGAGAGAAGAGAGAGCAAAGATAAAGAATGAGGCTGAGGAGAGAGTGAAGCGTAGTTTTCCACCTATAGAAATCTATCTAGAGGAACGTATGTTATATATTGATAAACAGCCGTTATTCCTGACTTATAGAGAGTACGAAATTTTAGAATTACTGTCACGTCATCCGTATAAAGTTTTCACAAAAGAAGAGATATATGAACAAGTATATAGCGATGAAGCTTCAGCATTGTTTCATTCTATTTCAGAATATATCTATCAGATTAGAATGAAATTTTCAAGTTTTGGAATTAATCCAATAAAAACTATTCGCGGGATTGGTTATAAATGGGATGTTTAAAAAATATTCAATAAAAAATCGTGTTTGGCGCGCCGTCGTTGAAATTGTCTTTGGAGTTTGTATCACTGTTTTAATGATTGCGATAATATCGCTTTCTTTTTCAAAGTTAAATATAGTGACATCTCATAATGTGGGAGAAGAATTTTATATTAAAGATAAACAGTCAATCAAACAGTTGAACAATTATATGAAGACATTGGGATTAGATTATGTTGTTTTTGATAGAAAAACAGATAAAGCTATGGAAGGAAAATATTTATCTAAAGAATTTTCTTTATTTAACGAAGTTGCAGAAGAAAAAAATAATCTGACTTTTAATTCTGTACATTATGATTTATATACTAATATCAATTATAATATTGTTATAAGATATAATGAGATACCGGAGTTCTCTAACCATTACCTTAGAAATGTTTCATATAACATGTTGACATTTTATATTCTGGGAATAGGAACGAGTATCAGCATTGTAGTTGCTTTAACACGGTTTGTAAAAGAAATTTCTTTGAATTTCAAGGAAATCAAGAAGTTAGCAAATAAAATGGGGATAGAAGTCCTTTCTGAAAATGAAAATTATTCTAAAATAATCGAGTTTGATGATATACTTAGAACTTTACATATTAAAGGTGATAATTTGAAAAGTTTGATTGAGCGAGAAATATTGGAAAAGCAAGATCTATCCTTTCAAATTGCAGCACTTTCGCATGATATAAAAACACCTTTAACGGTTTTAAAAGGAAATCTTGAGTTATTAGAATTGACTACTTTAAATAAAAATCAGGAAGGTTATATTGTATCTATGAACAATAGTATTTCTGTTTTTGAAGGCTATTTCAATTCTTTAATATCTTATACACGCATGCTTTCAGAGGATAGATCAGTGAAACTAATTTTAGTTGAGGAGCTATTAAGTGAGTTACATTTTGAAGTCGATGACTTATTGAATATCAATAATATTGAATTTTCTATTTGTAATAGACTTATTATCACTTCTTTTTATGGAGATGAGGAAAATCTGATAAGAGCTCTTTCTAACCTTTTAGTTAATGCAATAAGATTTATGCCCGTATTAGATAAAAAAATCGAAGTTATACTGTCTGAGTCAGGAGAGCAAATTCATTTTGAAATATGGAATAATGGTGAGCGTTTCAGTGATAGTACACTGAAAAAGGGAGATAAATTATTTTACACGGAAGATTATAGCAGAGGTAACAAACATTATGGAATCGGTTTGGCATTTGTTAAAGGCGTTGCTATCAAACACGGTGGGAATCTTCAATTGAATAATCCAGCTAGAGGAGGTGCTAGCGCCATAATCTCGATAAAAAAGAAAATTTAATAGATTTGATTGAAACTGGAGTATTTCAGGCAAAAAATCGTAAATTTTTGGCTAAAATACTTTTTTTCTGAACAAATTCTGAACTTGGGGTGTCATAATAATCATGTAAATATATCGGATGCAAAAACGTAAGAGAGGAACTAGAAAATGAATAACACAATTAAAGACTTTGATCTCGATTTGAAAACAAATAAAAAAGACACTGCTACACCTTATGTTGGTAGCCGTTACCTATGTACCCCTGGTTCTTGTTGGAAATTAGTTTGCTTTACAACAACTGTTAAATAATAAAGTTATCATTATCATAAACATTATAATTTCAAATAATTTTATATATTTATAAATTTAGGGGAGTAGACTGATTTTAGTTTGCTCCTTTATTAGTAGATAAGGAAGTTATACATGATTAAAGCTCAGCTAAAGAATCTAATAAAAACAATTCATCTCGTAAAAGAGGCTGGTTTCTCCCTAAATGGTTCATTGTACATGGAGTTATTGCATGATTTTACGCATGATGAGTTAGTACATAACCCTATAATCGAAAGTACGGTTGATACAATTCAGTCAGTTGAATTTGAAAGGGTTTCTTTTTCATATAATGGTAAGGATAATGTAATAAACGATATAAGTTTTTCAATTAAAGCAGGAGAGAGGTTAGCAATTGTTGGTGGAAATGGTTCTGGAAAAAGTACGATTTTCAAATTAGCCTGCGGTCTTTACGATAATTATGAAGGCAATATATATATAAATGGTATTAATCTTTGTTCAATACAGAAAAAGTCATACTACAAGAGAATATCCGCATTGTTCCAAGATTTTTTAAAGTATGAATTGACACTGCGTGAAAATGTTGGATTGGGTGAATTATCAAAGTTATATAGTGATGAGTCTTATAATACTTCATTTTTTACCACATCATGGGATTCAGAGAATGAACTGCGATTGGAGGATATTTATATAAGATATAGTGATGGTAAGTTTCATTTTACAACTATCGATGAATCGATTAAACGGGATTGATAGAGAGTTTGAAGAGAAAGTGTATTGTTTTGCTTACTATACACTAAACGCTCAGCAATATATAGAATGGGAGTAACTAATATGTTGAAAATACAAAATCTAAAAAAATCTTATGGTAAGAGAACCATATTGAATAATGTCAATATGAATATTCCTAAGGGAAAAGTGTATGCTTTAATCGGTCCAAATGGTGCTGGAAAATCAACTATTATGAAAATTTTGACAGGCTTAGTTAGTAAGACAAGTGGTTCTATTATTTTTGAAGGTAGAGAATGGTCACGTCGGGATCTGCGAAAAATCGGGAGTATTATTGAAGAACCACCACTTTATAAAAATTTGAGTGCTTACGATAATATGAAGGTAGTTACAACAATGCTTGGTGTTTCAGAAAGCACTATACTTCCATTATTAAATAAAGTTGGTCTAGGAAATATTGACAAGAGACCAGTAAAACAATTTTCTCTTGGAATGAAGCAACGGTTAGGTATAGCTATCTCTTTAATAAATTCACCTAAACTACTTATATTAGACGAACCTACTAATGGCTTGGACCCAATTGGAATTCAAGAATTAAGGGAAATTATAGAGTCATTTAAATCAGAAGGAATGACAATTATGATTTCAAGCCATATACTGTCAGAAGTTGAACATCTAGCTGATTTTATTGGATTTATCTATGAAGGAAAGATTATTCTGGAAAAAGAATATGACGGCTCTGAGAATCTTGAAGAGTTATTCAATAATCAAATTTTATTTGAAAAGAGGAGGTAGGGGCTATGGTACAAATTTTTTTATCAAATTTATTAAAAATAAAAAATACGAGTATTAGCAAGTTGATTCTTATTTTCCCTATTATTTGTGTGATGTTATCTTTATTGTTTTCAGCATTAGGTGGTGAAAATATCCTACGTTTAACTGCGGAAACAACAGTAAATCAGTGGGGAGTTATTTGGATTAATGTTATTATTGCTGTAAATTCTGGTTTGTTAAATAAATTAGAATTAGATTCTAATAAGTATTCTGTTTTTTTATCAAGGGATGTTGATTTAAAAAAGGTAGAATATGCCAGAGTTCTATTGATAGCTCTTATAAATCTAATAATTAGTATGATTTTAAGCTTAATGCTTATTGTAATTAGTTTTGTCCTACCTACTCCAAGTCTTATTAGTATAGGTAGGATACTATTAACTATCTTGTTAATTTGGTTGACTACACTATGGCAAATCCCGTTTATTTTATGGCTATCAAGAAAAATTAATGTGTATTTTGCTATGATTATTAATATTATATCTCCACTAATTATTGGTACAAGTTTTTCTCTCTTAAATAAATGGTATTTGTTCCCTTATGATTGGTCGTTGAAGTTGCTTGAGCCAATGACAAGAATGAGAATAAATAGTATACCTTTTGGAGCGGAGTTTGTTCCAGACTACTCACAGATTTTTATATCATTGTTCCTAGGAATTGCTTTTTTCATCTTACTGACCAATCTATTTGCTATCTCTTTCAAAAAACAGGTGAAATAGTCATGAAATCATATTTATGTTCTAATTTTTTAAAAATCAAAAATACTTCATATTTACTAATACATATTTTAGCTGCACTATTATTTCCCTTACTTCTATTTTTCTATTGGAGTCAACGTGGAGGTTTACAAAGCAGGACTGTATTATTCTCCTACTTTCAAATAGTAGGTGTACTTCTTCCTTTTGTTGCAAGTATTGTGTGCATTCAACTAAAAAATTTGGAAGAATCATCTGGAAAATATAAATATTTATTGGGTTACTCACAGTCGAATTATAAGCCATTTATTGTAGAATTAGTATTTCTATGGTTATGCTATTGTATAGTATTAATTATTTCAATTACTATATTTATTCTTTTATTGAAAACTATTGGTATAAATGTATCTCTCAGACTACTTATTTTGAATAGTTTAATTTATATCATTTTTGCCTATGTAACCTATCTGATCAATCATATTATTAGCTATATATTTAGTACAGGTGTGGCATTAGGTATTTCAATGGTAGGTGTTATTGCTGCAGCATTTTGTGAAACGAGCCTTGGTGATAAGGTATGGTTTCTTATTCCATGGGCATGGCTTTTAAGAATATCAGATACTCTATATAACCAACAGAAAATGGCAATTGTTCCACTTATTGTTATATTTTTTGTTTCATGCACAGTAGCTTTACTTCATATACGAATATTTAAAAGGTGGAATCAAGACTGTTTGACAAGTAGTTAAATACATCTATTTTGTTTACCTAGCAATAAATATGATTTTTTAAGTTATAAATACTATCTAACTTGTTTAACTAAAAAATGACTATAAAATTTCAATGGATTACTAGCTTATATTTAATAGTCTTGTCCAAATAGGACAATTAAACATTTTTTAATCAAATCTCCTTTATACTGATATTAGGAGAATGTTAGATGTATCCGCGTATTAGGAATTTGAGAGAAGATAACGATTTCACTCAAAAGTTTGTTGCAAATTTACTTTCCTTCTCTCATGCAAATTATGCAAAAATTGAGAGAGGAGAGGTTGCCTTAATGGCAGATGTTCTTGTGCAGTTTTATAAACTCTATAACGTCAGTATTGATTATTTATTAGGGCAAACAGATTATCCGTATCGTTTTCATAATAAATAAAAGTCTCGCCTTGATTTGTTCATTGACAACTGAATAAACCGAGGTGGGACTTTCTTGTTTGTCGAGCAATTTAGTGAGATACGCCGTGATAGGAGCGATAATTATTAGCTATAAAATAGAGTGGTTCTCTATCTGCCATGACCACAAATAGGGACAATGATACTTCTGAACGTTCAGGCTGCCAGCGTAAAAGGCCAGTGGGTGAGATTCCCATGAGTGATTTAACCAGTCATACCCACGGAGGTTGTAATTTTTTTGAAAGGAGTGGAGGTGTGAAAATAGTAACATATAAAAAGCTTGATGAATATTGGTTTTCTCGAACATACTGCAAGAAATATTATTAGAGAAGCAAAAAGAATAGCTATAAAAAAGTTGAAGAAGCTCGCGAACTTGAACAAAATGCGGTACAATTAAGTAAATCGCCCTTTGACAATAGAAGACTTGGTATTGCTCCTAAAGATGAAGAAAGTTTAGAAAGTGAGAATTAAAGATGACTATAAAAAATCAAAAAAAGTACAAAGGTGTTTATTGTGATAAGAATGGGAAGATATTTTATCAAGCTGATCTTGGTGTAGATCCAGTAACAGGTAAACGAGTTCAAAAGAAAGCCAGAAAGAATTAGTATGGAAAGCCATTTGGTACAATGAAAGAAGCGTATGATGAACTGGTTCGGATTAGGTATGGGTTTAGTAATAATCTTAGTATTGAAAATGACAATATATCGTTTGAAAACTATATGAATACTATTTACCTAAGAGCATATAAGCAAAAGGTTCAGGCTGTAACTTATGAAATAGCCTTACCACATCATAAGTTATTTATTCAGTATTTTGATTCTAAACTTTTAAAGGGAATAACAGCTTGAGATTGTGAATCTTTTAGTTTACATATTATTGAAAATTATGCAAAGAATTTATGGTCGCGATTCAAAGATTGCATGGGGTATGCTGAAAGGTTAGACTATATTTCAAAAGTGCCATGTAAGGCTTTGGATAATCCTAAAGGGAAACATCCCGACACTCCATTTTGGACTTATATTGAGTTTCAGAATTTTATAAAATCGTTTGATTTGCAAGATTATGAAGAGCTACAAAGATTTACAACTATTTGGCTATATTATATGACAGGTGTTCGTGTAAGTGAAGGTTTATCATTATGATGGGAAAATATCGATTTCGAACAAAAATTCTTGAAAGTTCATACAACCTTGGAAAAGGATGAAAATGGAAATTGGTATCGTAAAGACCAAACAAAAACGCCAGCAGGAGAACGTCTTATTGAGTTAGATGATGTGACAATAGTAGTATTGGAAAATTGGAGAAGAAATCAAGTAGTCAATACTGACACAGATTTCATTATTTCACGGTTTGGTGAACCATTTTGTAAATCAACGATTTGTCGAGTTATTAAGCACAAAGCTCAAAGTATTGGAGTTCCCGTAATAACTGGAAAAGGATTGCGACATAGTTATGCTTCCTATCTTATTAATGTTTTGAAAAAAGACATTCTGTACGTTGCAAAGTGTATGGGACATGCTGATAAGTCTACAACTTTGAATACATATAGTCACTGATTTAATGCATTAGATAAAACAGTATCTGAAGAAATAACCCAAAATGTAATAAGTTCAGGATTAGATTCCATTTTATACCAAAATTCCTGCCAAATAACTAATTGATATAACGAAGCTTATTATATCGCCCATATAACAGGATGTGTTATTGTTACAGGGTACTTGCTTTATGAGCTTGTTTAAGCTACTAAAGGTGTGTGCCACTATACTTCCTTCCAAATTTCTGAGAATTTTTGTTATAATAGTAACTATGAAAGATATAATGATAAAAAGGTGGGTTATCCTTTTTTTTATGGTATTAACTTGTTCAGGGTTTGGTAAAACAGTTCTCGCAGCTGATTTTCAAGTGGGAGCAGAACATGCGATTGTCGTAGAGGCAGACTCTGGGAGAGTTCTGTATGAGAAAGACGCTAAGACGCCAGATGCTATTGCCTCTTTGACCAAATTGGTGACGGCTTATCTGGTTTTAGATAAGGTTAAATCAGGCCAGCTGCAATTATCAGATCAAGTTAATCTCTCAGATTATGCCTTCGAGTTAACAAAAGATAGGTCTTTAAGTAATGTACCTTTTGACAAAAAAACTTATTCAGTTCAAGACCTGTTGACAGCTACTTTGGTAGCAAGCTCAAATAGCGCTGCTATTGCGTTAGCCGAAAAAGTGGCGGGCTCAGAGCTTCATTTTGTAAATCAAATGAGAGAACAGCTATCTCATTGGGGGATTACTTCTGGTAAAATCCTCAACGCTTCAGGACTGCCGAATGAGGTGCTAAAGGACCATCGTTATCCTGGTTCTGCGTTGGAAGAAGAGAATATGTTGAGTGCTCAGGATGTTGCCATTGTGACGATGCATTTACTGGAAGATTTTCCTGAGATTTTAGAGATCACTAAACAAACAGAAGTTGATTTTGCTGGTAATTCTATTAAAAGTTTTAATCAACTCTTACCAGGTATGGCTAAGGGTAGAGCAGGAGTGGATGGGCTAAAGACAGGAACGACAGATTTGGCAGGTCATTGCCTTGTGGTAACTTCTATTGAAAATGGTATGAGGCTGATTACCGTTATTCTAAATGCTGATGGATCTGATAAAAACCAAAACACGCGGTTTGAGCAAGCAAATCGCTTGTTGGACTATGTGGCTAGAACTTATTGTCGTCGTAAGATTCTTAAAAAAGGAAGTCTTGTCTCGGAGCGATCGCTCCCTATTCAAGATGGCCAAGTAAAAGAACTACCGATATCTGTTGCCGAAGATGTAACCATCATTTTGCAACAGGGTGAACAAGTTCCCAAACCTAAACAATTTATGATATCAGAGACTTCTTTATTAGCACCGATTACTAAAGGTGAAGTGGTTGCTTATTTGACGTCTCCAAGAATAACAGATCAGTCAGTGAGGTATTTAAAGGAACCTAAGCGTATTCCTCTTAAAGCTAGCCAATCTCTAAAAAAAGCCTCTGACTTACAGCTGTGGTGGCGAGATTTTCTTGAAAAAAGACGTTAAAGATAAGAATAAAATAATTTTAAAACAATCAAAAAAAGACAGTTATGAAAGAATTTTTTCATAACTGTCTTTTTAGTTTACAGTGAGTATGATTTGGAATGATAAAAAAATTGATGTTATGGTTCCATTGTTTGTAAAAGATTTTCAGGACTCATGTTTGGGAGGATACGAATCCGGTTAAGAGAAAGAAGTCCATTAGCCGCGCTAGCTATTCCTTCGTTAGTGGTAACACCTAATTTATAGTTAAGTCTAGCTGCAATTTGTAAGGTAGTGTCATTATATCTACCAGATGGATAAGCAATGGCAATAGTGTTTTGGTTTAATTGCTTATCAAGATAGTCCTTTGAATCTTTCATTTCAGTTGTTTGAACATCAGGACTAGCCTGCTCTAGATCAGGATGATTCACTGTATGATCTTGGAAAGACATACCGACTTGTTTCATTTCTTTCATCTGCTTAAGAGTCAGATTGGCAGCGCTTCCCATTTCGGTTAGTCCTGTAATAACATTATTGGTGGCTTTAGCATCATATTTTTTTAAGATTGGGTAAGCAACATTGTAGAAATCAATCATACTGTCATCAAATGTTAGCCATACAACTTTTTTAGCAGGCAATTCATTATTTGAAAGAGCGCGGTAGACCTCTTCAGGACTCAAAAAATAGTAGCCCTCGTCTTTCATTTTTTGAAGTTGTTGATCAAAGAGATCTGGGTTGACAATCAAATTAGCATTAGCCGTCTCTTCAGGGGACATTACATGAATAGCATGATACATTAAAATTGGGATCTTGACAGGTGTTTCTTGCTTGGTCCAAGTCAATTTAGAATGGGCCTTTTTTTGAGATTTTGAGGAATCGAAATGAGTCTTCTTAAGTTTTGTCGTTTCTTTTTTTGCCGTCTTTTTGTGATGAAAAAGACTTATTTTAGGTACAAATCGAGAGACATCTGACAAGCCGAATTTGTTAGACCCTTGATATAAATAGAAAATGAGGGTCAAACCAAGAATGCAGGCAAATAATAGTATAAGGTTAATGAGAGTGAAGGCTTTTCTTTTTTGGCGCCGTTTATGTCTATTGTTCATTACTTGCTCCTTTTTTTGATATAAGTACCTCTATTGTAACATTTTTTAGAGAAAAGAAGGCTTGAAGTCAGCCTTTTTTCTTGTTTTTTGGAAGAACGTGTATTAAGGAGTAAAAAAATTATTGTCACAGATAACACTTTAGGAGGTAGCAAAGACTATGTGGGGCTGGTATTCTTATCACGTAAAAAAAGCAATGAAGATAAAAGTGTAGTGTACTTTAGAACTTATTTGAGTGTTTGGTGAGGATAATAAAAAAAAGGGTACTACTCTAGGTTATCTGCTGTCACTTTTTTTTATATATGGTATACTAAAGATAGATGTGAGGTATGAAATGACTTATGAAGAGACTCTAGAATGGATTCATGATCACTTAGTTTTCGGCATCAAGCCAGGCTTAAAACGTATGCTTTGGGTTCTTGGACAGTTAGGAAATCCCCAAAAAAATGTCAAGGGAGTGCATATCGTTGGAACTAACGGAAAAGGTTCCACGGTCAATCATTTACAACACATCTTTACGACAGCTGGTTATGAAGTGGGGACCTTTACCTCTCCTTATATTATGGATTTCAAAGAACGTATTAGCATAAATGGTCGAATGATTTCAGAAAAAGATTTGGTTATTGCTGCTAATCGTATTCGTCCTTTGACAGAGCGTCTAGTTCAAGAGACTGATTTTGGAGAGGTAACTGAATTTGAAGTGATTACTTTGATCATGTTCCTCTATTTTGGTGACATGCATCCTGTAGATATTGCTATTATTGAAGCAGGCCTTGGCGGTCTTTATGATTCGACCAATGTTTTTCAAGCAATGGTTGTGGTCTGTCCCTCAATTGGTTTAGATCACCAAGCTATTTTGGGCGAGACTTACGCTAATATTGCCGCCCAAAAAGCTGGTGTTTTAGAAGGGGGCGAGACCCTTGTTTTTGCCGTTGAAAACCCGTCAGCTCGAGAGGTTTTTTTAACAAAAGCTGAGCAGGTTGGTGCTTCAATCTGGGAATGGCAAGAGCAGTTTCAAATGGCTGAGAACGCATCTGGCTATCGTTTTACTAGTCCTTTAGGAGTTATTTCAGATATTCACATCGCTATGCCAGGACACCACCAAGTGTCTAATGCAGCTTTAGCTATTATGACTTGCTTAACCTTGCAAGACCGCTATCCTAGGCTAACTCCAGATCATATAAGGGAAGGTCTAGCAAATAGTTTGTGGCTAGGCCGTACCGAATTATTAGCACCAAATCTAATGATTGATGGGGCTCATAACAATGAAAGCGTTGCTGCTTTGGTAGCCGTCTTAAAAAATAACTACAATGATAAAAAGCTTCATATTTTGTTTGGTGCGATCGACACCAAGCCTATTGCAGATATGTTGGTTGCTCTTGAGCAAATAGGTGACTTGCAGGTTACTAGCTTTCATTACCCTAACGCCTATCCATTGGAAAAATACCCAGAACGTTTTGGTAGGGTTGCTGATTTCAAAGATTTCTTGGCCTTGCGTAAGCATGCTAAAGCAGATGACTTTTTCGTGATTACAGGGTCACTATATTTTATTTCAGAAATTAGACAGTATTGGGAAAAACATATTGAAAAAAGCGTTCTTTTAACCCATTAAAAAAGAGAAAATGAAAAGGAAAAAACTAATGAAAAGGGAAAGACTAATGTCTATTAATAAGGAAAAAGCAGAAGCAGCCATTTATCAGTTTTTAGAGGCTATTGGTGAAAATCCAAATCGGGAAGGTCTTCTTGACACGCCTAAACGGGTTGCTAAAATGTATGCGGAGATGTTTTTGGGACTGGGAAAAGATCCTAAAGAGGAGTTTACGGCTGTCTTTAAAGAACAACATGAGGATGTGGTGATTGTCAAAGACATTAGTTTTTATTCTATATGTGAACACCACTTAGTTCCTTTTTATGGCAAGGCTCATATCGCTTACTTGCCAAGTGATGGTCGAGTAACAGGTTTGAGTAAATTAGCGCGAGCAGTTGAAGTAGCTAGTAAACGACCTCAACTCCAAGAGCGTTTGACCTCTCAAATAGCGGATGCTTTAGTTGAAGCCCTCAATCCTAAAGGGACTTTAGTTATGGTAGAAGCAGAGCACATGTGCATGACCATGCGAGGCATCAAAAAGCCAGGTAGTAAAACCATTACCACCACTGCCAGAGGCTTATATAAGGAAAGTCGTGCTGAGAGGCAAGAAGTTATTTCTCTAATGACAAAAGATTAGGAGAACTTATGAAAATTGGAAAGTTTGTGATTGAGGGCAATGCGGCTATCATGGGGATTTTAAATGTGACTCCAGATTCTTTTTCAGATGGGGGGTCTTACACTACTGTGCAAAAAGCATTAGATCACGTTGAGCAAATGATTGCTGATGGGGCTAAAATCATCGACGTTGGTGGAGAATCAACACGTCCAGGTTGCCAATTTGTAAGCGCTACCGATGAAATTGACCGGGTGGTTCCTGTGATCAAGGCCATCAAAGAAAACTATGATATTCTAATCAGCATTGATACCTATAAAACCGAAACAGCTAGAGCAGCTTTAGAGGCGGGTGCCGATATTCTCAATGATGTTTGGGCAGGTTTGTACGACGGTCAAATGTTTGCCTTAGCAGCCGAGTACGATGCGCCTATCATCTTGATGCATAACCAAGACGAAGAAGTTTATCAAGAGGTAACACAAGACGTTTGTGATTTTCTAGGCAATAGAGCACAAGCAGCTCTTGATGCTGGCGTGCCAAAAAACAATATTTGGGTTGATCCAGGATTTGGATTTGCCAAATCTGTTCAACAGAATACGGAGTTATTAAAAGGATTGGACCGCGTCTGTCAGTTGGGCTATCCTGTCTTGTTTGGTATTTCGAGAAAGCGTGTCGTAGATGCCTTGTTAGGCGGCAACACCAAAGCTAAAGAGCGAGACGGAGCGACAGCAGCCTTGTCTGCTTATGCCCTTGGAAAAGGCTGTCAGATTGTACGCGTACACGATGTCAAGGCTAATCAAGACATTGTGGCTGTGTTGAGCCAGTTGATGTGAGGACTTATGGATAAAATCGTATTAGAAGGTTGCCGTTTTTATGGCTACCATGGAGCCTTTAAAGAAGAACAGACCCTTGGGCAAATTTTTCTGGTTGATTTAGAATTGTCAGTCGATTTGCAAGCAGCTTCTTTGTCAGACCAATTAACAGATACGGTCCATTACGGGATGGTGTTTGATAGTGTCCGTCAGTTAGTGGAAGGGGAAAAGTTTATTTTGATTGAACGTTTAGCAGGTGCGATTTGTGAACAGCTTTTTAACGAATTTCCGCCTATTGAAGCCATCAAAGTGGCCATTAAAAAGGAAAACCCACCGATTGCAGGCCACTATAAGGCAGTTGGTATTGAATTGGAGAGACAGAGATGACCATTGTTTATTTAAGTTTAGGCACCAATATGGGGGACCGAGCAGCTTACTTGCAAAAAGCTCTTGAGGCTTTAGCTGACTTACCTCAAACACGGTTGCTTGCTCAATCATCCATTTATGAAACGACTGCTTGGGGCAAGACAGGCCAGGCTGATTTTCTCAATATGGCCTGTCAATTAGATACACAATTAACCGCGGCTGATTTCTTAAAAGAAACACAAGCTATTGAGCAATCTCTTGGTCGTGTGAGGCATGAAAAATGGGGATCAAGAACTATTGACATTGATATCTTGCTATTTGGAGAAGAGGTTTATGACACAAAGGAATTGAAAGTGCCACACCCTTATATGACTGAGCGTGCTTTTGTTTTAATCCCCTTATTGGAATTGCAGCCAGATTTAAAATTGCCTCCTAATCATAAGTTTTTAAGGGATTATCTTGCAGCTTTAGATCAATCAGATATCACACTCTTTTCAGCTCAACAGACAGAGTTCTAGACTCTGTTTTCGGAGTAATGCCTGCTATAAGCCAATCCATAAAGTTTTGCCAAATTCATCGTTATTTTTTCTAAAATTTGATATAATAGTATCGGCTTTATGCCGATTTTTTTACGTGTATAAGAAGTGATAAAAGAAAGAAGATAACTATGATAACTGAACTTCATGGGATTGATATTCGAGAGAATGAACCCCTAAAACATTACACTTACACTAAGGTAGGTGGCCCAGCAGATTTCTTGGCTTTTCCTAGAAATCACTACGAGCTATCACGCATCGTTGCTTATGCCAACAAAGAAAATATGCCTTGGCTTGTTTTGGGAAATGCCAGCAATCTCATTGTGCGAGATGGTGGTATTCGTGGCTTTGTCATCATGTTTGATAAGCTAAATGCAGTGCACTTAAATGGTTATACCTTAGAAGCCGAAGCTGGTGCCAATCTGATTGAAACAACGAAGATTGCCAAATTCCATAGTTTAACAGGGTTTGAATTTGCATGTGGCATTCCTGGAAGCATTGGGGGTGCTGTTTTTATGAATGCGGGTGCTTATGGTGGGGAAATATCACATATTTTCTTATCCGCTAAGGTGCTTACCCCAAGTGGAGAGATCAAAACCATTTCAGCTAGGGATATGGCTTTTGGTTACCGTCACTCTGCCATTCAAGAAACAGGTGACATTGTCATTTCTGCTAAGTTTGCTCTTAAACCGGGTAATTATGATACGATCAGCCAAGAAATGAATCGGTTAAATCACCTTCGCCAACTAAAACAACCTTTAGAATTTCCATCTTGTGGATCTGTGTTTAAGCGCCCGCCAGGACACTTTGCAGGTCAATTAATCATGGAAGCAAATCTTAAAGGGCATCGGATTGGTGGTGTGGAAGTTTCCGAAAAACACACTGGTTTTATGATTAATGTGGCAGATGGCACAGCTAAAGATTATGAAGATTTGATTGCTTATGTCATTGAGACAGTTGAAAACCATTCTGGTGTCAGGCTTGAACCAGAAGTTCGGATTATTGGGGAAAACCTGTAACCATTATTGATAATTAAAGAAAGTACCGTGGAGGATTTATGACAATTGACTAAGCCAATTATCACATTTAACAATGTTTCAAAAACATTTGAGGACAGTGGAACACAGGTTCTAAAGAACATTAACTTTGACCTTGAAGAAGGAAAATTTTACACCCTGCTTGGAGCTTCTGGCTCTGGAAAATCAACTATTTTAAATATTATGGCGGGCCTACTAGATGCCAGCAGCGGAGACATTTATTTAGATGGGGAACGTATTAATGATTTGCCGATTAATAAACGTGACATTCATACCGTTTTCCAAAATTATGCCCTCTTCCCTCATATGACTGTTTTTGAGAATGTTGCCTTTGCTTTGAAGCTGAAGAAAGTGGACAAGAAAGAGATTGCTAAGCGCGTGAAAGAAACCTTGAAAATGGTTCAATTAGAAGGGTTTGAAAATCGTTCTATCCAGAAGTTGTCTGGTGGTCAACGTCAACGTGTTGCCATTGCGCGTGCGATTATCAATCAACCGCGTGTGGTCTTACTTGACGAACCACTCTCAGCCCTTGATTTGAAATTAAGAACAGAGATGCAATATGAATTACGTGAATTGCAACAACGTCTAGGCATTACCTTTGTTTTTGTTACTCACGATCAAGAAGAAGCCTTGGCCATGAGTGATTGGATTTTTGTCATGAATGAAGGTGAAATTGTTCAGTCGGGAACACCAGTGGATATTTACGATGAGCCAATTAATCATTTTGTTGCTAATTTTATTGGAGAATCTAATATTATTAACGGTACCATGATTGAAGACTATCTTGTCTCCTTTAACGGGAAAGAATTTGAATCTGTGGACGGTGGAATGCGCCCTAATGAGCCTGTTGAAGTGGTTATTCGTCCTGAAGATCTTCAAATTACTTTGCCAGAAGAAGGGAAATTACAAGTTAAGGTTGATACCCAATTATTCCGCGGGGTTCACTACGAAATTATTGCCTATGATGAATTGGGTAATGAATGGATGATTCATTCTACCCGCAAAGCTATCGAAGGAGAAGTTATCGGATTAGATTTTACCCCTGAAGATCTTCATATCATGCGTCTTAATGAGACTGAAGAGGAATTTGATGCCCGTATTGAAGAATATGTGGAAATGGATGAGCCTGAAGATGGATTGATTAATGCCATTGAGGAGGAGCGTAATGAAGAAAACCTCTAGTCTTTTTTCGATTCCTTACTTCTTATGGATTCTCTTTTTTGTTGTGGCACCAGTCACTCTCTTGTTTTACAAGTCCTTTTTTGACATAGAAGGGCGCGTGACCTTAGCCAATTATGAAACCTTTTTTAGCTCTTGGACTTATTTGAGGATGAGTGTGAATTCTATTTTATACGCTGGTATTATCACACTCGTCACGCTCTTGATTTCATATCCTACGGCTCTCTTTTTAACGCGCCTAAAGCACAAGCAGTTGTGGCTTATGCTCATTATCTTGCCAACCTGGGTAAATTTATTGCTAAAGGCCTATGCCTTTATGGGAATCTTTGGTCAACAAGGAGGGATTAACAGCTTTTTAACCTTTATGGGGATTGGCCCGCAGCAAATCCTTTTCACAGATTTCTCCTTCATTTTTGTAGCCTCTTACATTGAGCTCCCTTTTATGATGTTACCGATTTTTAACGCTTTGGATGATATTGACCATAATGTCATCAATGCCAGTCGCGACCTAGGAGCTAGTGAATTTCAGGCCTTCTCAAAAGTTATTTTTCCCCTTTCTTTAAATGGGGTTAGGGCAGGTGTTCAGTCTGTCTTTATCCCAAGTTTGAGTCTCTTTATGTTAACCCGTTTGATTGGTGGAAACCGGGTGATTACACTTGGTACAGCCATTGAACAACATTTTTTGACCACCCAAAACTGGGGAATGGGATCAACCATTGGTGTCGTCTTGATTTTGACCATGGTTGCTATTATGTGGCTCACAAAGGAGAAAAGTAAATGAAAAAATTTGCCAATCTTTATTTAGCGAGTGTCTTTGTTTTACTCTACATTCCTATTTTTTATTTGATTTTCTATTCTTTCAACAAAGGTGGGGATATGAATGGTTTTACAGGATTTACCCTTGAGCATTACCAAACCATGTTTGAGGATAGTCGTCTCATGACAATCTTACTGCAAACCTTTGTTCTTGCTTTTAGTAGCGCTCTACTAGCAACGATTATTGGGATCTTTGGAGCTATCTTTATCCACCATGTTAGAGGTAAGTACCAAAATGCCATGCTATCAGCCAATAATGTCTTGATGGTATCACCAGATGTCATGATTGGGGCTTCCTTTTTAATTCTTTTTACATCATTGAAGTTTCAGCTGGGCATGTCTTCAGTTTTATTAAGTCATATTGCTTTTTCGATTCCTATTGTGGTTTTGATGGTATTGCCGCGCTTGAAAGAGATGAATCAGGACATGGTCAACGCCGCTTATGATTTGGGAGCTAATTATTTCCAAATGCTCAAAGAAGTCATGCTGCCATACTTAACACCAGGGATTATTGCAGGTTATTTTATGGCCTTTACCTATTCCTTAGATGATTTTGCAGTGACTTTCTTTTTGACTGGAAATGGTTTTACTACTTTATCTGTTGAGATTTATTCGCGGGCTCGTCAGGGAATTTCCTTGGATATCAATGCTTTGTCAACCATCGTTTTCTTTTTCTCCATCCTCTTAGTGATCGGTTATTATTATATGTCACAGGACAAGGAGGAAAAACATGCGTAAACTTTATTCCTTTCTAGCAGGAGTTTTGGGTGTTATTGTTATTTTAACAAGTCTTTCTTTCATCTTGCAGAAAAAATCGGGTTCTGGTAGTCAATCGGATAAATTAGTTATTTATAACTGGGGAGATTACATTGATCCAGCTTTGCTCAAAAAATTCACCAAAGAAACGGGCATTGAAGTGCAGTATGAAACTTTCGATTCCAATGAAGCCATGTACACTAAAATCAAGCAGGGCGGAACCACTTACGACATTGCTGTTCCTAGTGATTACACCATTGATAAAATGATCAAAGAAAACCTACTCAATAAGCTTGATAAGTCAAAATTAGTTGGCATGGATAATATCGGGAAAGAATTTTTAGGGAAAAGCTTTGACCCACAAAACGACTATTCTTTGCCTTATTTCTGGGGAACCGTTGGGATTGTTTATAATGATCAATTAGTTGATAAGGCGCCTATGCACTGGGAAGATCTGTGGCGTCCAGAATATAAAAATAGTATTATGCTGATTGATGGAGCGCGTGAAATGCTAGGGGTTGGTTTAACAACTTTTGGTTATAGTGTGAATTCTAAAAATCTAGAGCAGTTGCAGGCAGCCGAGAGAAAACTGCAGCAGTTGACGCCGAATGTTAAAGCCATTGTAGCAGATGAGATGAAAGGCTACATGATTCAAGGTGACGCTGCTATTGGAATTACCTTTTCTGGTGAAGCCAGTGAGATGTTAGATAGTAACGAACACCTTCACTACATCGTGCCTTCAGAAGGGTCTAACCTTTGGTTTGATAATTTGGTACTACCAAAAACCATGAAACACGAAAAAGAAGCTTATGCTTTTTTGAACTTTATCAATCGTCCTGAAAATGCTGCGCAAAATGCTGCATATATTGGTTATGCGACACCAAATAAAAAAGCCAAGGCCTTACTTCCAGATGAGATAAAAAATGATCCTGCTTTTTATCCAACAGATGACATTATCAAAAAATTGGAAGTTTATGACAATTTAGGGTCAAGATGGTTGGGGATTTATAATGATTTATACCTCCAATTTAAAATGTATCGCAAATAAGCACTCAAAAAGGCTGGTATTTCTCCAGCCTTTTTAATGTATCGACAGATGACGTCACCAGTACACGCGATAGGGGCGGCCAACCTTTGTAAAAATTTGTTGGCTGTTCAGTTGCTTATTTTCTTCTAAATAAGCAATGTATTTACGGACAGAGACATGGGATAAGTGACAAGCGGAAGCTAATTCTTGGATAGTAAAAGGTTGATCAAAGACTTTGATATTTTCCATAATCCACTGGAAAGTGGATTCAGATAAGCCTTTTTCTAACAATTGTTTGTTTTTAGTGTCTTTTTTGCTAGTCAAACATTTCAGTTGGTCAATTTGGGCCTGCTCTAGTTGCTGATTGGCCAAATGTTCTCGATGTGTAACAAACTGTTGGATGCTTTCTTGAAAGCGTTCAAAGGTAAAGGGCTTGATGAGGTAGTCGATAATTCCTAAATGAAAACCATCTCGGATAATATTCCCATCATTTGCGGCTGAAATAATAATGACTTCGCAAGGAATATGCTGAGTACGCCATTTCTCCAAAAATTGAATCCCATTGCCATCTGTAATATGAATATCCAGTAAAATGAGGTCAATTGCGTAATCAGTAAGTATGCTTTGAACAGCTTTCATAGAGTCGCTGGATATAATGCGATCAAAAAGATTTAGTTTTTCGAGGTAATTGCGATGGATAAAATCCACCATAGGATCATCTTCAATGATTAAAACGTTCATGTTGCCCTCCTACATAAGGTGTTGTCACTGAGAACTGTAACTCGGTTACGGTTTGATGTTGATGGAATTGGGAATTTGTATCGGTCAAGAGCTGTTGAAAATAAGGTAAGTCAAAAATAGGCTGTACCCGCTCCAAATCAATCCAATTGTCTGTCAAGGTGTAATGGCTGATTAAATGATTCTGGTCATGTTGAATACTCAAAACGAGTGATTTGGGTCTCAGTGTGGTTAGAAGATTAGTATGGATAAAGCGGTAAATCATCAAACCATTATTAAGTTGATTCTTGGTGGCAGAATGAGGAATCTCGCTTAAAACATCAATCTTGAGATGGACATTTAATTCTTGGTATTTCTCTTGCTCTCCAATGAGAAAACTAGCTAGAAGAGGCTCCTTAACAAGGACAGATAAGCTAGTGAGAATTTCATTTTCGGGTTCCAAAATACTGTCTAAATAAATTTTCAATTGGTCATAATAAGCAATATCCACTAAGCCATAAATAACATGCAATTGATTCATGAATTTATGAGTTTGGGCTTGTAGAGCAGAAGCATAGGCAGTGGTATAGGCTAGCTGATCCAAGGTATCAATAGCCTTAACTGCTTCTCGCATGAAAATAATATGGCCTCGGTGATCGTTTTTGACACAGATGGGTGAAATGGCTAACAAGTAGTCTTCCTCACCATACCGAAAGAGTTGTTCATGCCCCTCTTGCAAACTAAGTTTTGGAAAATCAGGAAAGAGGTAATTGAAACTGTTGCCAGTAGGTTTTCCCAACTGGCATTTCCGAGCAATTAATTTTTGTCCAGCCTGATTGCAGAGCTGTAAGATACCAGCTTTATCTACCACAAATACGGCGGCTTCGATTTGATCCAACATGGCATTACGCTCTTCAAAGAGCTGATAAATTTCACTTGGTTCTAACTGGTGCAGTTGACGCTTGAGTCGAAAAGAAATAAAACTGGTGACCAGTAAACTAATAAGAAGACAAAGGAGTAAAGACAGGGTATAATTGCGTTTTGACGTTAAAGCCACATCATTTAGGGTAGTTAGTTTAATGCCAACCGCAATAGCACCAATCTGTTTGTCACCGTCAAACACAGGTACTAGATAGCGAAGTGACTTTCCTAAAGTGCCCTTGGCGGTAGAGATAACCTTTTTTCCTGCTAGAACAGCCTCCTCATCACCTCCTTGAAAAGGTTTTCCGATATTTTTCGGGTTAGGATGGGTGAGTCGAATCCCTTTCATGTTCATCACGACCACATAATCAAGGTTATAGATGGAGGCAATGGAGTTGGTATAGGCTGTTGTTTTAGCATTTGGTTGGTTGTTTAGGAGTAATTCTTTAATCGCTTGATGACTTGCTAACATTTTTCCAGTTGACGTTAGCAAATGGGTTTCCTGATTTTTGATGGATTGGTGCGTATCATGTAGCATAATCCCGTAAAATAGAGAGGTTGTGACAACAATCATAGATACCAAAATCAACGATAAACTGGCCCATAAACGTAGTGGTTTTTTCATAAGGTCTCCTCTTTATTGAGTATAACACGATAAGAAATGACCTGCTAGCTTAAATTAATTAAATAACTTGAAAAAATTAAAGTAGTTAAACAACTTAAATAAACTATGCTTTTGACATGTTCTCTTTTATACTAGCCTTATCACTAAAGGAGGTTGTTTCATGGAAACAATAAGCAAGAAAATGCCTCAAAAAGACTTGTCTGAGCATTCAAAAGCATGGCAAAATAGGCGAATAGGCTCCGTTCCCTTGCCTGTTTATCTGGTTTTAGCTACCTTAATTTTAGTCACAGGCTGGCTCCAACAATTGCCTGTTAATATGCTGGGTGGCTTTGCTGTTATTTTAACCCTTGGTTGGCTACTAGGAACCATTGGAGCGACCATTCCAGGCCTCAAACATTTTGGTGGCCCAGCTATTTTATCACTCTTAGTCCCTTCGATTTTGGTTTTTTTTAATCTCCTCAATCCCAATGTCTTAGAAGCGACGAATGTCTTGATGAAGCAAGCCAATTTTCTTTATTTTTATATTGCCTGCCTGGTCTGCGGTAGTATTTTAGGCATGAATCGAAAAATCTTGATTCAAGGTCTTTTTCGGATGATTATTCCCATGTTACTTGGAATGGTTTGTGCAATGGGTGTAGGGACTTTGGTTGGCGTCATTTTAGGATTAGACTGGCAACATACCCTCTTTTATGTTGTGACGCCAGTCCTTGCTGGAGGAATTGGTGAAGGTATTTTACCCTTATCTCTTGGTTACAGTGCCATTACAGGAGTCGGAAGTGAGCAATTAGTGGCTCAACTGATTCCAGCCACCATTATTGGGAATTTCTTTGCTATCTTGTGCACGGCTTTGCTCAATCGTTTTGGAGAGAAGCACCCAAGTTATTCTGGTCAAGGGCAACTGGTTAAAATTGGTCACAGCGAAGACATGTCTGATGCCCTAAAAGACAATTCTGGAGCCCTAGATGTTAAATTAATGGGGGCAGGCGTTTTAACAGCTTGTTCACTTTTTATTGCTGGTGGCTTGTTACAGCATTTAACAGATTTTCCAGGACCGGTGTTGATGATTATTCTGGCAGCCTTCTTGAAATACCTGAATGTTATTCCCCAAGAAACCCAAAATGGTGCCAAGCAACTTTATAAATTCATTTCCAGCAACTTTACTTTTCCGTTAATGGCAGGGCTTGGTCTACTTTATATCCCCTTAAAAGAGGTTGTGGCAACCCTTAGCTGGCAATATTTTATTGTGGTGATTAGTGTGGTGTTAACGGTTGTCAGTGTCGGTTTTTTTGTCTCTCGTTTCCTTAACATGAGCCCAGTGGAAGCAGCTATTATTTCAGCTTGTCAAAGTGGTATGGGTGGAACCGGTGATGTGGCTATTTTGAGTACGGCTGACCGCATGAATCTAATGCCGTTTGCCCAAGTCGCTACCCGTTTAGGTGGGGCTATTACCGTTATCACTATGACAGCTATTTTAAGAATTATTTTTAGTTAATCCAAACCAATAAAAAGAGAGGTATTTCCTATGAAAAATCAATTAGGTCAACTTGCCCTTGAACAAGCCAAAACGTTCGGCGGTAAATTGGAAGTTCAACCAAAAGTTGACATTAAAACTAAACATGATTTGAGTATTGCCTACACACCAGGTGTAGCGAGTGTGTCATCTGCCATCGCAAAAGATAAAACATTAGCATATGACTTAACCACCAAGAAAAATACAGTAGCCGTTATCAGTGATGGTACTGCGGTTCTTGGTCTGGGGGATATTGGCCCTGAAGCAGCCATGCCAGTTATGGAAGGAAAAGCAGCCCTTTTTAAAGCATTTGCGGGTGTTGATGCTATTCCGATTGTATTAGATACCAAAGATACTGAAGAAATTATTAGTATTGTCAAGGCGCTTGCACCAACCTTTGGTGGTATTAATTTAGAGGATATTAGTGCGCCCCGCTGTTTTGAAATTGAGCAGCGCTTGATTAAGGAATGTCATATTCCTGTTTTCCATGACGATCAGCATGGAACAGCTATTGTGGTGTTAGCAGCCATCTTCAATAGTTTGAAACTTCTTAAAAAATCCCTTGATGAGGTATCCATTGTGGTGAATGGTGGTGGATCTGCTGGATTATCCATTACCCGTAAATTATTAGCAGCAGGTGCTACGAAAGTGACAGTAGTGGATAAATTTGGCATTATCAATGAACAAGAAGCCGCTCAATTAGCGCCACATCATTTGGATATAGCGAAAGTCACTAATCGTGAGTTTAAATCAGGTACCTTAGAAGATGCTCTTGAAGGAGCAGATATCTTCATTGGCGTATCAGCACCAGGAGTCTTAAAAGCAGAGTGGATTAGTAAAATGGCAGCGCGCCCAGTAATTTTTGCCATGGCCAACCCTATTCCAGAGATTTACCCTGATGAAGCCCTTGAAGCGGGGGCTTACATTGTAGGTACTGGCCGCAGTGATTTTCCTAACCAGATTAATAATGTCCTTGCCTTTCCAGGTATTTTTAGGGGAGCATTAGATGCACGGGCAAAAACCATTACTGTTGAGATGCAAATTGCTGCCGCAAAAGGTATTGCCAGTCTTGTCCCAGATGACGCTTTGAGCACTACTAATATTATTCCAGATGCCTTTAAAGAAGGAGTCGCTGAGATTGTCGCTAAAAGCGTCAGGTCGGTAGTCCTTAAATCATAGAATATATGAAAAAAAAGAGAAAGTTATACTTTAAATCACAAAATAAGTAGAAGCATATTTCTAGCTTCTACTTATTTTGTGATTAGCTAATATCATTATCAATAATAACTTTCAAGGCGTTATTTGCACCAGCATGTTTAAAGGTTTCATAAGCTTTTTCAACTTCTGAAAGTTTAAAATGATGTGTAATAAGTCTTGTTGCGTCAATCTTTCCAGTTTTCAAGACATTTAGTAGCATTTCAGTTGTATTGGCATTAACAAGTCCAGTGTTTAAGGTGATATTTTTAATCCATAATTCATCCAGGTTGAAATCAACTGGTTTCCCATGAACCCCAACGTTAGCAATATGCCCACCTACTGATATAATTTTTTGACAAATATCAAATGTCGCGGGATAACCAACACACTCCATGGAAATATCGACACCACGTCCATTGGTTATATCGTCAATGATAGCCTTGACTTCTTCACTACTTCCTGAACAAATCGTGTGTGTGGCTCCAAATGTTTTAGCTGCTTCAAGGCGATTTTGAGATAAGTCGACCATAATAATATTGGCTGGAGAGAAAAATTGAACGGTTAGTAGGGCTGCGAGTCCTACTGGACCGGCACCAACAATACAAACATTATCTCCAGGCTTGACATGTGATGGCAAGACACCAATTTCATATGAAGTTGGTAAAATATCAGAAAGCATGACAAGTGCCTCATCATCAATCGTATCAGGAGCATGATAGAGACTACCATCTGCATGTGGGATATGGACATATTCTGCTTGTGTTCCATTAATTAAATGGCCAAGAATCCAACCGCCATCTTGACAATGTGACGAAAGGCCTCGTTTACAATAATAACAGGTATGACATGATGTGACGCAAGAAATAATCACTTTATCTCCGATTTTAAAGTTAGTAACCGCATCACCGACCTCCTTAACAATTCCAATTCCTTCATGACCAAGGATTGTTCCTTCTTTACATGCGGGAACATCCCCACCTAAGATATGCAAATCAGTTCCACAAATAGTGGTTTTTACCAACTGGACGATAGCATCTGTAGGCTTTATAATGACTGGTTTTGGTTTGTCTATGAGCTGTAGATTTCCGGTTGAAAGGTAAGTTGCTGCTTTCATATTTAACTTCTTATAAGGTTGAGAGGTAATCAACCAATTCATTTTTACACAGATATTATAATATTTTAAGAAAGGGTTTTCAATATTTTTTAAATCGATTATGATAATTTTTTAGATCATCTTTGTTGAATAACTTCATCCTTATTCAGAACTTAAAGGGTACTATTATAAGAATTTGAAACCGCTTTACTTAAACCGTGTATTTTTGTACAATAATGATTAAGGAGGTTTTTAGATGAAAAAAGAATTTACCAGTATCCTGTTTACAGTTAGTTTTTGTGGAATCATAGCATTGCCTGTCGAAGCTAGTGGCCCTAAAGTTCCTTATACACAAGAAGGTATAACGGCCATTTCAAATCAGGCAACAGTAAAATTGATTTCTATTGCTGATATCGCGAGCAGTTTAGAAGGACAAAAACCTATAACGGTTAGTTTTGATATCGATGATACTTTGTTATTTACTAGCCAATATTTTCAGTACGGCAAAGAATATATAACTCCAGGCTCATTTGATTTTTTGCATAAGCAAAAATTTTGGGACTTGGTCGCTAAACGGGGAGATCAGGATTCTATTCCAAAAGAGTATGCAAAGCAACTAATCGCAATGCATCAAAAACGAGGAGATAAAATTGTCTTTATTACTGGCCGAACTCGAGGATCGATGTATAAAAAAGGTGAGATTGATAAAACAGCTAAGTCACTGGCTAAAGATTTTAAGTTAGACAAGCCAATAGCTATCAATTATACAGGAGATAAAGCTGTGAAGCCGTATCAGTATGATAAAACATATTATATAAAGAAAAACGGCTCACAAATTCATTACGGAGATAGTGATGAAGATATAAATGCTGCCAAAGAGGCAGGTGCAAGACCTATTCGCATTTTAAGAGCTCCTAATTCAACCAATCTTCCTTTGCCAAAAGCTGGAGGATACGGAGAAGAGGTTTTAGAAAATTCGGCTTATTAGTCAAATATTTGTGTAAGAAAGGAAGTAACAGTAATTTCTTTCATCACCCCACTGAGTAACCAATAGCCCAGTGGGTTTTTTGGGTTACAGAAATCAGTTCTAAAAAAGAATCACTGGTAACTTAAGGTTGTCTTTGATACAATGGTAACAGTGTATTTAAAAGAAAGAGAGGACAACATGGAAAACCATAAAAATGAATTCACCTTTTCCAACAAATCAATTATTGCCTATGTTTGGCGTGGTGTTGTGGTTGGTATTATTGCTGGTGTTATTGTTAGTTTATTCCGGTTGTTAATTGAAGTGACAGCTGACTGGGTGATTGAATGGTACCGATACGCTCATATCAATTCGCTGTTGCTACTTCCTATACTAAGTGTCAGTTTGTTAGCTGTTCTTTTTGTAGGTTTTTTAGTAAAGTCTGATTCTGATATAAAAGGATCAGGGATCCCCCATGTCGAAGGAGAACTAAAGGGGCTAATGTCCCCAGATTGGTGGAGTGTCCTTTGGAAAAAATTTTTAGGAGGAATCATGGCTATTTCTATGGGATTTATGCTCGGTCGTGAGGGTCCTTCGATTCAGTTAGGTGCTATGTCAGCCAAAGGATTAGCTAAGTTTTTAAAATCGAGTCGTTTGGAAAAGCGAGTGCTAATTGCCAGCGGAGCAGCAGCAGGGCTATCAGCAGCTTTTAATGCTCCAATAGCAGGCCTCTTGTTTGTTGTTGAAGAAATTTACCATCATTTTTCGCGTTTAATTTGGATTACAGCGCTAGTGGCTAGCTTAGTGGCTAATTTTATTTCTCTGAATATTTTTGGATTGAAACCAGTCTTAGCAATGTCAGAGGCGATGCCTTTTTTAGGACTCAATCAATATTGGTTGTTGCTTTTACTTGGATTATTTCTAGGCTGCTTAGGCTATTTATATGAGATAGTTATCCTTAATTTTAATAAACTTTATGTTATTTTAGGGAGTTGGTTACATCTGCCAGATTATTTTTACGGTATTATTATGGTTTTTCTAATTTTACCGATTGGCTATTATTTACCACAGTTACTTGGAGGAGGACATGGTTTAATACTTTCTTTATCCAATCAACAATTGCCTTTGATGACTATCTTCTTTTATTTTATTATTCGATTTATTGTTAGTATGTTTAGTTATGGAAGTGGCTTACCTGGAGGTATTTTTTTACCTATTTTAACTTTAGGTGCTTTGGCAGGCCTATTATTTGGGCAAATAGCTTCTCAATTAGGTTTATTGAACCAATCTTTTCTTTCTCTTTTTTTGATATTAGGGATGGCAGGGTATTTTGCGGCAATTTCAAAAGCACCACTGACAGGCATGATTTTGGTAACTGAAATGGTAGGTGATTTGAAACCCTTAATGGCCATAGCTGTAGTTACTTTTGTCTCCTATTTAGTGATGGATTTGTTAAATGGACAGCCAATTTACGAAGCTATGCTAGATAAGATGGCAATGAAGCATCCAACTAATCTTGTTGAACCAACATTAATTGAATTGACTGTTGGTGATAAGATTGCAGGGAAATATGTTAAAGAGTTAAAGCTTCCAGAAAATGTCTTAATTACAACCCAAATTCACCATCAAAAATCTCAAGTTGTGTCAGGTAACACGCGCCTTTTATCAGGAGCAACTATCTTTTTGGTCGTTAATGAAGCTGATACAGGTTTTGTCCGTGAGGTATTGATGTAGGTATTAATTTATCACAATTCGGAAAGTTCGAGCTTGTCTTTTAGACTAAGTCTTCGAACGTTTTACTGCTAGAGTTTCATCTGAACCAAAGTGAAACGCTTTTGATGAAGTCAAGTAGGCTTTTTGTTATACTAACAATAAAGATAAGCTAAGGAGGCTGAGATGTTAGAAATTGTTTCAGAAGAGCTACGTCACTATCAAGAACAAAAATTGATTGAGTACCGTAACAAAAATCAGTTAGCCCCAAAAGGAGGCATTGTATTTGCAGGTGATTCTCTCATTGAATTTTTTCCTTTAAAAAAAGCTTTTGGTTCATGTTTGCCTATTATTAATCGAGGTATTGCTGGGATAGATAGTCAGTGGTTATTGCGCCATTTTTCTGTCCAAATTACTGATTTAGAGCCTAAACATATTTTTTTATTAATTGGTTGTAATGATATCGGGCTTGGATATGATAAATGTCATATTGTCAAGACTATTGTAGAGCTTATTAGCCAGATTCGTAGTCATTGTGTCTATAGTCAGATTTATCTCTTATCTTTATTACCAGTTTCCAACAATCCCCGATATCAGAAGACTGTCAAAATAAGAACAAATGCTATGATTGATGCTATTAATAAAGATTTAGCAATGATTCCAACTGTAGAATTTATTAATCTTAATACTTGTCTTAAAGACGAAAAAGGTGGTTTATCAGATGAGAATACTCTAGATGGTTTACATCTTAATTTTCCAGCTTATGCTAAACTAGCTGAAATTATTAAATCTTATATCTAGCAAATAAATGTACTAATAGCGATGAGGCAAGAAGTCAGATAGCAGATGGTTCATCAATCAATTAAGAAAAAAGTTATCAAGATACCATTAAAAATAGTTGCTCAAAGTTCTTTCAAATCAAAAGATTATGATATCGCTATGTTGAGTTTTAGTGTATAATGATAATTAAAGGAGTTACCATGAAATTTGAAAAAAAACAAGTCTTCTATTTAGTCCTTACGTTTATCTTATGCTATGGGATCCTAGCAAACTGGCGAAATGGAACGGCTATCGTCACGACTATTTACAAAACAAGCCTTCCTTTTTTTTATGGAGCAGCAGGTGCCTATATTGTTAATATTGTAATGAGCGCTTACGAAAAGGTATATGTTTATATCTTTAAAGACTGGTCACATGTCTTAAAAGTAAAACGGGGTATTTGTTTACTGTTAGCGTATTTGACATTTTTTATTTTAATTACTTGGATTATTTCCATTGTCATTCCAGACTTAATTACAAGTATTAGTACTCTAACAAAATTTGATACTATAACGATACAAGAAGTTGTTAACAATCTTGAGCACAATAAACTGTTAGCACGTACTATTCAGTATATTGGTGGCGATGGCAAACTTACAGAGACGATTGCTAACTATAGTCAACAGTTATTAAAGCAATTTCTTACTGTTTTGACAAATATTTTAACATCTGTCACGGTTATTGCTTCTGCAATTATTAATCTTTTTATTAGTTTTGTTTTTTCGTTATACGTTTTAGCAAGTAAAGAAGATCTTTGTCGTCAGGGAAATACTTTAGTAGATACTTATACTGGTAAGTACGCTAAACGCATTCATTACTTGTTAGAGTTGTTGCATCAGCGTTTTCACGGATTTTTTGTTAGTCAGACCTTAGAAGCTATGATTTTAGGTTCGCTGACTGCTAGTGGCATGTTTATATTAAGATTACCATTTGCAGGGACTATTGGCGTTTTAGTAGCTTTTACAGCATTGATTCCAGTTATAGGTGCTTCAATTGGAGCAGCTATTGGATTTATTTTAATTATGACTCAGTCCATGTCACAGGCCATTATTTTTATCATTTTTTTAATTATTTTGCAGCAGATTGAAGGCAATTTTATTTATCCGAAAGTAGTTGGTGGATCGATTGGATTACCGGCTATGTGGGTATTAATGGCAATTACAATAGGCGCTTCTTTAAAGGGAATAGTTGGTATGATTATTGCAGTTCCTTTAGCAGCGACACTTTATCAAGTGATTAAAGATAATATTCAAAAAAGACAAGCTATTCAAAAAAAACAAGTTTCCTAAAAGGAACTTGTTTTTTTGTCGAATAAAAAGATGGAGGTAATATGATAAATGTATTCTATAAAATGTGATGATAATAAAGCCATGCCAAGAGAACGTTTGATGCGACTAGGAGCAGAGTCTCTAAGTAATCAAGAATTATTAGCAATTTTATTACGAACAGGTAATAAAGAAAAGCATGTCTTAGAGCTGTCATCCTATCTTTTATCGCATTTAGACAGTCTGGCAGATTTTAAAAAGATGTCTTTGCAAGAATTACAACATTTGGCAGGTATAGGAAAAGTTAAAGCGATTGAAATTAAAGCTATGATTGAGTTGGTTTCCCGAATTTTAGCGACAGATAAGACATTAACTGATAGCGTATTAACCAGTGTTCAGGTCGCTGAAAAAATGATGGCAGCTTTAGGAGATAAAAAACAAGAGCATTTAGTCGTATTGTATTTAGATAATCAAAATCGTATTATTGAAGAAAAAACTATTTTTATTGGGACTGTCCGACGTTCACTTGCAGAACCAAGAGAAATTTTATACTATGCCTGTAAAAATATGGCGACTAGTCTCATTGTTATTCATAATCATCCTTCAGGAAATATTGAACCTAGTTCTAACGATTATTGCTTTACTGAAAAAATAAAACGATCATGTGAAGATTTAGGCATTATCTGTCTAGATCACATTATCGTTAGCTATAAAGATTATTATAGTTTTCGAGAAAAATCAACCCTTTTTTAAGTCAGAAGTCATTGACGAATAAGCGGAACAATTGTAAATCTTCATCTCGAACACCTTGGAGAAGTTCAGGATGCCACTGAACACCTAAAAAAGGAATGGCATCGTTGGTTGATATGACTGCTTCGATGGTACCATCACGTGGATCCCTAGCGATTACTTTTAAATCCTTAGCAACAGTTTTTAAACTTTGGCGATGAAAAGAATTAATTAATGTCTTATGACCATAAATAGGATATAAGATAGAGTCTGGCTCAATAATCATTTCGTGTGATAAGAAATCAGAAGGCGCTTCTTGCCAATGTGAGTCAATGTGTTGGTTAAGATTTCCTCCTAAGGCAACATTCATTAACTGTGTACCACGACAAATCCCTAAGATTGGTTTTTTTAATGTTATAGCCTCCTTGATGATAGCTAGCTCAAATGTGTCTCGCTCTGGTGAAAAATCATCATCAAAAGCAGCCTTCTCTTCTTGATAATATTTTGGGTCAACGTTTTGCCCACCAATTAAAATGATTTTATCAACCATAGATACATAAGTTTTAGCGGCGGCTTCATCACCAATGGGTAAAAGAAGCGGCAGCCCCCCAGATTGAGTGACTGCCTGTACAAATCCAGTAGGTGCATATGACCATGGGAGATTATCCAAAGCCATATTTAGTCTTTGATTTGCAGTTATTCCAATAATCGGTTTGGTCATTATACCTCCTTAATCTAGATGATTTTGATTCATAAAATAGAGTAGTGTCTGGAGCTCACTGGTCAAATCGACAGATTGAACAATAACTCCTTTAGGAACTTGTAGGTGAACAGGAGCAAAACTCAAGATTCCTTTGATTCCTGCTTCAATAAGTTGATCAGTAACTTCTTGAGCATGAATGCTGGGAACCGTTAAGATAGCCGTTTCAATGTCAGTGTTCGCAATCCGTTCTTTGACAGATGAGATACCATGGACTGGAATATTATCAGCTGTTTTAGTACCAACAAGAGCGTTATCATCGGTATCAAAACCCATGGCAATTTGCATCTTATTACGATCATGGAAGCGGTAATGTAATAGAGCACGCCCTATATTACCGCATCCAACTAAGATAACGTTTGTTGTAGAGTGATCATTAAGCAAGTCAGCAAAAAAATTCATCAATTTGGTAACATCATAGCCAAACCCACGACGCCCCAATTCTCCAAAATAAGAAAAGTCACGGCGTACAGTAGCAGAGTCAATTCCCATTGCATCTGCAATTTGTTTAGAACTGGCTTTTTCAACTTGGTCAGCATGGAATCGTTTAAAAATACGGTAATAAAGTGATAAGCGCTTTGCAGTCGCTTTTGGAATAGATTTGTCAATAACCACTATTTTACTCCTTGTAGATTTCTCGTTAAATATGTCTGTCTTTATTGTAACAAAAAGATTGTGAAAAATGCAACATTTTGATTGTTTTTGTATGAGTTAAAAAAGCTAAAATTAGTTTTAGCACTATATAATAGTATTCATTAGGAAAGTAAGTTATGACAGTCAAAATGAACAACATGAATTAATAGCAATAGAAGCGAAATCATTTATTGACATTGTGATATGACTAAAAAAACAAAATTTAAAGTTGATTAGACGACTGTTTTGCTAAAAATTTCACGTTCTACAAGGCTGTCCATCAAGAAATAAAATTTATCTTGAAGGATTTGATTATCTTTTGTTTTAAAAATATTAACTAATCTAAGACCAGACTGATCGGTGATAGCTAATTTAAACCCTGTGAGTTCTTTATTAATAGTGATTTTTAAAGGGAAACCATCCCCTGAATTAGGTATTTTTTCGAGTAAACGTATTAATTGGTAGTGCCCTACTTTAGTTTGACTAAATGTAGTATCTCTTAGGGTATATTTTTTAATGTTTGGACTGATTGTATAAAGGTATTTACAGTCTTTAAGCTTAATTTCTTTTTCAAAAGCCATCTGTTCCTCCTAAAATATTTTTTAATGTTTGAGCTAATTGATTAACATCTTCAATGCTATTTTGATCTGAAAAACTGATACGAATTGATTCTTTTAAACGAGAAGAGTCATCCCCATAGTACGCAGCTAAAACATGACTTGGATTAACAGCTCCAGCAGTACAAGCAGAACCAGTTGATACTGCAATGCCTGCTAAGTCAAGTTGTGTTAGTAAAATAGTATTTTGGTAGCCTAAAAATCCAATATTGAGAACATGAGGAAGATAATGAGTACCTTGATTAATATAGTAGGGTAGTCCTTCTAGGAGGCTAATCAAGTGATGACGTAAACTAATAATGTGATCAGTTGATTGGTCAAGACAAGTCATAGCATCAGTCAAAGCTTGTGCCATACCAATAATACCTAACATATTTTCAGTACTTGCGCGTCGCTTTCCTTCTTGATCACCCCCGTGAAGAAGAGGGTCGATTGGTTGTCCGTTACTGTATAAAAAGCCGCATCCTTTAGGACCATGAAATTTGTGAGCAGAAGCAGATAAAAAGTCAATCCCAAGTTCGCTAGGAATAATCTTGAGTTTGCCAACAGCTTGAACGGCATCAACATGAAAAGCAGCTTGATGGTCTTTGAGCAGATTCCCAATGTCCTTAATAGGTAACAGGTCACCTGTTTCGTTATTGGCATACATTATGCTTACCAAAATGGTGTCATCTCTCAAGGCTTGTTTTAAGTCAGATAAATTTATTTGTCCATTTTGACAAGGCAAATAAGTGACCTCAAAACCAAATCGCTCTTCGAGATAGGCCATGGTATGAAGCACAGAGTGGTGCTCAATAGTAGTTGTGATGAGATGTTTGCCCTTTGCTTGATGAGCTAAAGCATAGCCTTTTATGGCCATATTATTGCTTTCAGTTCCACCGGACGTTACTATAATTTGCTGTTCACTTGCCCCCAAGTTTCTAGCGATAGCTTGTCGGCATTCACGAAGGATTTTATTGGCTCGGCGACCGTAGAAATGAATACTAGAGGGGTTACCAAAGTTATCTTGCATAGCTGCTGTCATCGCCCTAATCACATTAGGACTAAGTGGTGTGGTGGCGGCGTTATCAAAGTAAGTCATGCGTTATTTTTGCCTTTAGGTTGATAAGAAAAAAGCGGACTTAAGGGTCTTCTTTCATGGATACGAATAATAGCTTCTGCGATTAAATCACTGGCGCTAAGATAAGTAACGTTTTCTGGCACACGATTTTTAGTTTTAACAGAATCTGTAACGATAATTTCTTTGATTGGAGCTGTTTCTAATACATCAGCAGCTCCACCAGCAAATAAGCCATGGCTAGCGACCGCGTAAGTATCAGTAGCGCCTGAGCGTTCAAGAATTTTAGCAGCTTCTGCAAAGGTTTTCCCAGTATTTAAAATATCATCAATTAAAATGGCTTTTTTACCAGAAACATCACCAATAATATAACCTTGTTCACGTTCAGAATCATCTTGTGCATAGTCGATAATAGCAATCGGGGAATCAAGATATTCAGCCAAGCTTCTAGCACGTTTAATTCCAGAATTTTTAGGGCTAACGACAACAACATCAGAACCTGATAAGCCTAATTTACTGTAACGTTCTGCAAAAAGAGGGACTGTAAAGAGGTTATCCACTGGAATATCAAAAAAACCTTGTACCTGAACAGCATGTAAGTCAAGCGTCACTACACGATCAATACCAGCTTTAGTCAGCATATTAGCTACTAGTTTAGCAGTAATCGGTTCGCGGGGCTTAGCGACACGGTCTTGACGAGAGTAACCAAAGTATGGCAATACAATATTGACGGTATTAGCACTTGCACGTTTACAAGCATCAATCATGATGAGTAATTCCCAAAGATTATCATTGACAGGAAAACTAGTGGATTGAATAATATAGATATCATCTCCACGCACTGTTTCTTCAATATTGATCATAATTTCTCCATCGGAAAATTGACGTGAAGACATTTTTCCAAGAGGGATTCCAGCAGCTTTAGCAATTTTTTCAGCAATTGGAAGATTTGATGTGAGTGAGAACAGTTTGATTTGCTTGTCAGCATATCGTTCAGTCATGATAGATTTAGCTCCTTAACTTCAATAAAATTGGGTAAACTGTTTTATTAATGAGTCACATTACCCAAAAGTGTTTAATTGACATCCCTATTTTAACAGAAAAACAGAAAAATTTCAGTTTTTCTGTCGCTTTTAGCCATTATTTATCGTTGAACTTTTTTAAGGTATTAATACACCGAGCTACTTTGCTTTTAGCATATTTGAAAGTAATGTGATGTTCAGATAAAAAAGAATCAAAATCAATCTTTCCTTGAAGAGCGTCACTTACTTCTAATTCTAATTCATAGTCTTTGGTATTGGCATATAGGTTATAGTCTAAGGCCAATTTACCTATCGGTATCACTGTCTCGCGACGAACGGTAGTTAAATTGCCAAAAGTTACCAGTGCAGATGGTTTGATACCTTTTGAAATAATAATATCAAGAGCAGTTGATTCAGGAAGATTCCCATGTTTAATCATATCTTTTGCTTGTTCAAGAAAAAGAGGGACATTGTACTCACGATTCCCCACTTTTTCTGGCACTTTTAGGGTTAATTCGGCGCTATTTACAAATGTTCGAATACGTAATGACATTTTGTTAGCTTTTAAATCAAATGCTTTTGTATCAATATAGTAATTAGTTTGTGTAACAGGCGTCACATGTTTCATTTGAGATAAAAGACGGTTATACTCATTTTTTGTAAGTAGAGTTTTATATTCGATTTCTAGGTTAGTCATGGGAAATTCCTTTTAATTTGTGCTATAATAAATTGTTATTTCAATTTTATATTATTATCCTGGCTTTGACAAGAAAGGAGACAATAGATGACCTTAGATTGGGAAGAATTTTTAGATCCTTATATCCAAACAGTTGGTGAATTAAAAATAAAACTACGGGGTATTCGCAAGCAATATCGTAAGCAAAATCGTTATTCTCCGATTGAATTTGTTACGGGACGTGTTAAGTCAATTGAAAGTATTAAAGAAAAAATGATTTTACGTGGTGTTATTGAAGAAAATATAGCACAAGATATTCAAGATATTGCTGGACTACGTATTATGGTTCAGTTTGTTGATGATGTGGAAGAAGTCTTAGCTCTATTGCGTCAACGACAAGACATGACAATTGTTTATGAACGAGATTATATTCGCAATATGAAGTCCAGTGGCTACAGGTCTTATCATGTGGTGGTTGAGTACCCTGTTGACACCATTGAAGGTCAAAAAAAGGTCTTAGCGGAGATTCAGATTCGTACTTTGGCAATGAACTTTTGGGCGACCATTGAGCATTCTTTAAATTATAAATATGGTGGAGACTTCCCAGAAGAAATTAAAAAGCGTCTTGAAGTGACTGCTAAAATTGCTTTAGAATTAGACGAAGAAATGCGTAAGATTCGAGAAGATATTCGGGAGGCTCAATTATTGTTTGACCCCGTGACACGAAATTTAAGTGATGGTGTAGGAAATAGTGATGACACAGATGAATTATACAGGTAAGGTAAAACGAGTTGCTATTATTGCAAATGGTAAGTACCAAAGTAAACGCGTCGCCTCCAAACTTTTCTCCGTATTTAAAGATGATCCTGATTTCTATCTTTCAAAGAAAAATCCGGATATTGTGATTTCTATTGGCGGAGATGGGATGCTCTTATCTGCCTTTCACATGTATGAAAAAGAATTAGATAAGGTACGTTTTGTAGGAATCCACACCGGTCATCTTGGCTTTTATACCGATTATAGGGATTTTGAAGTTGATAAATTAATTGATAATTTAAGAAAAGACAAGGGAGAACAAATCTCTTATCCGATTTTAAAAGTTGCTATTACTTTAGATGATGGTCGTGTGGTTAAAGCGCGTGCTTTGAATGAAGCGACGGTTAAGCGTATTGAAAAAACGATGGTAGCAGATGTTATTATTAACCATGTCAAATTTGAAAGCTTCCGAGGTGATGGGATTTCAGTATCGACCCCGACAGGGAGCACAGCCTACAATAAATCTTTAGGTGGTGCTGTCTTGCATCCGACGATTGAAGCGCTGCAATTGACGGAAATTTCCAGTCTTAATAACCGTGTCTTTAGAACCTTGGGCTCATCAATCATTATTCCCAAAAAAGATAAGATTGAGTTAGTGCCAAAACGATTAGGAATTTATACCATTTCCATTGATAATAAAACCTATCAGTTAAAAAATGTGACGAAGGTGGAGTATTTTATCGACGATGAGAAAATTCATTTTGTTTCCTCTCCGAGTCATACGAGCTTTTGGGAAAGGGTCAAGGATGCCTTTATTGGAGAGATTGACTCATGAGATTTGAATTTGTAGCAGACAAACGAATAAAAGTAAAAACCCTTTTAAAAAGTTATGATGTCTCTAAAGGACTATTGGCTAAAATCAAATATAAGGGCGGTAATATATTAGTGAATGGTATTGAACAAAATGCCATTTATTTATTGCAAGTGGGAGATGTTGTCACCATTGACATTCCAAACGAAGAGCCCTTTGAAAAGCTTGAAGCCATCCCTTTTGATTTGGATATTGTTCACGAGGATGATCATTTTTTGGTGATTAATAAACCCATTGGCTTTGCCAGTATTCCAAGTGCCATCCACTCCAATACCATTGCTAACTTTATCAAGGCATATTATGTGGACAATCATTACCTAGACCAACAAGTGCATATCGTGACTCGTTTAGACAGAGATACGAGTGGCTTGATGTTATTTGCTAAGCATGGTTATGCTCATGCAAGGTTGGACAAGCAACTCCAAACTCGCTCAATAGAGAAACGTTATTTTGCTCTGGTTTCTGGAAATGGGATGTTGCCAGATGAAGGAGATATTATTGCTCCAATTGGGCGTTCAAAAGATAGTATTATTACCAGGGCAGTTGACCCTATGGGCAAATATGCCAAGACTAGCTATAAGGTTGTGGCGCGCTATTCAGAAAATGTGCATTTAGTGGATATCAAATTGCATACAGGACGTACCCATCAAATCAGAGTTCATTTTGCCCATATTGGTTTTCCACTTTTAGGGGATGACCTTTACGGAGGTCGTTTGGACTTAGGAATAACAAGGCAAGCTTTACATTGTCATTATTTGAATTTCAAAGATCCATTTACAGAAAGTGATTGTAGCTATGCAATACACTTGACAGATGACTTTGATAGCGTTATCATAGGTTTACAGAAAAAAGATAGAGGTTATTAAAGAATGAGTATTCGTAGTTTATTCGGTGGTTTAAGAGAAAAAATTCTTGGTAAAAACATGAAGATTGTTTTCCCAGAAGGTAATGATGAGCGCGTCGTCCGTGCAGCTGCTCGTTTGAAATTTGAAGGACTCTTAGAACCGATTATCCTTGGACAGTCAGAAGAGGTACGCAACCTTTTGACAAAATTAGGTTTCGCTGATCAAGACTATACTATCATTAATCCAAATGAATATGCGGATTTTGACAAAATGAAAGAAGCTTTTGTTGAGGTCCGTAAAGGAAAAGCAACGCTTGAAGATGCAGATAAAATGCTTCGTGATGTTAATTACTTTGGTGTTATGTTGGTTAAAATGGGATTAGCAGATGGAATGGTATCAGGGGCTATTCATTCAACAGCTGACACTGTTCGTCCAGCTCTTCAAATCATCAAAACTAAACCAGGTATCTCAAGAACTTCAGGTGTCTTCTTGATGAACCGCGAAAATACGAGCGAGCGTTACGTGTTTGCTGATTGTGCTATCAATATTGACCCAACAGCACAAGAATTGGCAGAAATCGCTGTTAACACAGCTGAAACAGCTAAAATCTTTGATATTGATCCTAAAATTGCTATGTTAAGCTTCTCAACAAAAGGTTCTGGTAAAGCGCCTCAAGTTGATAAGGTAAGAGAAGCAACAGAAATTGCTACAGGGTTGAACCCTGATTTGGCACTTGATGGCGAGTTGCAATTTGATGCAGCCTTTGTTCCTGAAACAGCGGCTATCAAAGCACCAGATTCAGCGGTTGCTGGTCAAGCTAATACTTTCGTTTTCCCTGACTTGCAGTCTGGAAATATTGGTTACAAAATTGCACAACGTTTAGGAATGTTTGATGCTATTGGACCAATCTTACAAGGATTGAACAAACCTGTTAATGATTTATCTCGTGGCTCAAGCGCTGAAGATATTTACAAACTAGCCATTATTACAGCAGCACAAGCTATTGAAAGCCAAGGGTAACTCAAGACCCCTTGATATAGGATTCTAACTGCTAAGTGATGTGTTAGAATTTGTCCTAAGACTAATTGACATTATTAAAAACGAGTTGGCCAGACCATCTCGTTTTTTTTGAAGGTGAGGAAATGTATGGGAAATATTGCCTTAGTAACAGGGGCTTCAGCCGGTTTTGGCAGAGCCATTGTCGAACACTTAATTGCAGATGGGATAAAGGTTATTGGTGCTTCTCGTCGTCTTGAGAAACTCAAGGCCTTAGAAACGAGCTTTGGGTCGGACAACTTTTACCCTTTGCAGATGGATGTCACAGATACCAAAGCGATTGATGATGCTTTGACAAGTCTACCAAATCAGTGGCAAGATATTACTATTTTAGTGAATAATGCAGGCTTGGCATTAGGACTTGATAAGGCTTATGAAGCCGATTTTGAGAATTGGATGACGATGATTAATACCAATATTGTTGGGTTGATTTATCTCACACGTCAATTATTACCACATATGGTCTCCAAAGATGATGGTATTATTATTAATTTAGGGTCAACCGCAGGGACAATTCCCTATCCGGGAGCTAATATTTATGGGGCTAGCAAGGCTTTTGTTAAGCAGTTCTCACTCAATTTACGAGCTGATTTAGCAGGTAGCCATATACGTGTGACCAATATTGAACCCGGTCTATGTGAAGGGACAGAATTTTCAAAGGGACAGAATTTTCAAAGGTCCGCTTTAATGGTGATGAGGAACGGGTGAAGGCCATTTATCAAGGAGCACATGCCATTCAACCTCAAAATATTGCGTCGACCGTATCATGGGTGATTCATCAGCCCCCTCATGTTAATGTTAATCGTATTGAGCTGATGCCAGTGTCGCAAAGTTATGGACCGCAACCAGTTACTCGTGACTAGCAAGGGATGAGTCCATAAGAATAATAATCTTTAGAAAAATGGTTTACTGGGATGGCTTATTCTTTATAAGTGAGACTTACCGATTCAGTCATCAAAAAAAGCAGTCAAGAAGAAGGTTTTGAGGTCTTCAAGCGTTCATGATTGCTTCTTGTGCGTTGATGATTTAGGCTGAACTCCCTATTTAAAATCAAGTTTAGTGATCTAAAATGGAAGGGCCTGATGTGACATCGGACCAGCCAACAATGGCTTGTCCAGTTTCTTCTAAATACTGGTTTAATAACGGTTTAATGTCTTGAACGGTATCCAAAACTCCCACCAGCTGACCTTGAGGATTTTTAAGAGCTTGATAATGCTGCATGTAAATATGATCCAATGAACCCGAAGGAAGTAGGAAGGTTTTACAAGGGTTATCTGATAAACGCAATTCAGCAAGAATCCAATCTTCTATTTCTTTATCAGTAGTTGGCAAAAAACTTCCATTAAAAGCATGATTATCGACTATGATGTTTCCATTTGCATCAGATAACCTTGCTTGCAAAGGAAGGTACTGTAAAAAATGTCCATCAAATTTTTGGTAAAATCCAGTGAGGTATTGGCTTAACGATAAGACTGCTGTTGCTTGATCAAAGACACTTTCTGTCACTAAAAAGCCCTGACCATGTTGAGAAGTTTTGAAATAGAGTGTAGGCAAGTCAATGTCATGCTCATGGAAACTGAAAATTCCTTGGAAAGTCGACAATTGATTTGACTGAATGTTGGCTTTGCTAGTGAGAATAGTCACCTCAAAAAGGTGTGAGAAGTGGTGGGAAAGCTCTCTAATAAACGTCTCTTCAAGTTGGTTTTCAGGTGTTAAGAGCGCTAAAATGGAAATGGCATTTTTCATAATTGTATGATAGCTGTATTTTCTAGAAAAGACAATTAATCTGCTTATCTATCATCATAGGCAAGTCTAGGATTTTTGATAAGGTAATTTTGGAGAGATAGGCTGACCCAGTGACCTGTTTTTCTATAAGGGGGTAATAGTCTCATTATTTGACTTATAGTGGGAAACTTTTTATAATGGTCAACAACAAACGACAAGAAAATAATGAGAGAAAAAGTTTTTGAGAATTGGTAGTTTCTACCTTACTGAGGATACCTAAGAGTCCCTTTAATTAGTAGATGCGTTTGTCTAAAAATGGTAGGGCATGCAGTGATTCCTTGTAGTTACTCAGAACGTTTTGAGAAAAAATGACAGAGAGACAGGTTGAATGAACTCATCAGCTTTTATGCTGTTACTTTAACCAATGAATTGGAGAAATAATGATACGTTTTAATAATGTTTCTAAAACTTTTGGTCAGACAAAGGTTTTGCAAGAGCAGACCTTTCAAATTAATGATCGTGAATTTTTTGTGCTGGTTGGCCCCAGCGGATCGGGCAAGACCACACTTTTAAAAATGATTAATTGCCTTATTGAACCAAGCTCTGGAGATATTTTACTAAATAACGTCCCACAGACAGAGTTAGATTTACGTGAGATGAGGCTATCTATTGGATACGTATTGCAGCAAATTGCTCTGTTCCCCAATCTCACAGTAGCTGAAAATATTGCGATTATCCCTGAGATGAAGCAATGGTCAGCTGAAGAAATTAGACAAAAAACTGAAGAATTATTGGATAAGGTGGGCCTACCTGCTAAAGATTATCTTGATCGTTACCCAAGTGATTTATCGGGAGGTGAACAGCAACGTATTGGTATTGTACGTGCTATCATTTCTCATCCTAAAATTCTATTGATGGATGAACCATTTTCAGCCTTAGATCCTATTTCACGTAAACAATTGCAAGAGTTAATGTTGAGTCTTCACAAGGAATTTGACATGACGATTGTATTTGTGACACATGATATTGATGAGGCCATTAAATTAGGAGACCGCGTAGCTATTTTAAATGAGGGAGAAATTGTGCAACTGGATCGCCCAGAAATGATTAAGACCCACCCTGCTAATGCTTTTGTGGTCAATTTATTTGGAGGTGATGAGCATGCCTAGTTTGTTTGTAACTTTCCAAAACCGTTTTAATGAATGGCTGGCGGCTCTGGGGGAACACCTGCAAATTTCCCTTTTATCTCTTATGATCGCCTTGCTAATAGGTGTGCCTTTAGCAGCCCTTCTCAGTCGCAGCAAACGTTGGTCAGACATTATGTTACAGGTAACAGGTGTTTTTCAAACCATTCCCTCACTGGCTTTGCTTGGTCTTTTCATCCCTTTAATGGGAATTGGAACGTTGCCTGCAGTGACAGCTTTAGTTATCTATGCGATTTTTCCGATTTTACAAAACACCATCACAGGATTAAATGGTATTGACCCAAGTCTCGTGGAAGCAGGAATAGCTTTTGGGATGACCAAATGGGAGCGATTGAAAACATTTGAGATTCCAATTGCCATGCCTGTTATTATGTCAGGTGTGCGGACGTCAGCAGTCATGATTATCGGCACAGCTACTTTAGCTTCCTTGATAGGAGCCGGTGGACTTGGCTCTTTCATCTTATTAGGGATTGATCGTAATAATGCTAACCTGATTCTGATAGGGGCTATTTCTTCAGCTCTGCTAGCTATTATTTTCAATAGTTTGTTACAGTACCTTGAGAAAGCTTCCTTGCGACGGATTATGATTAGTTTTGGAATTACCTTACTTGCACTGCTAGCATCGTATACTCCTATGGCGCTTAGTCAGTTTTCAAAAGGAAAAGATACAGTGGTTATTGCCGGTAAATTGGGAGCAGAGCCCGATATTCTGATTAATCTCTATAAGGAATTAATTGAAGACCAATCAGATATAAGTGTTGAGTTGAAATCTAATTTTGGGAAAACTAGCTTCTTATATGAAGCCCTTAAATCTGGAGATATTGATATGTATCCTGAATTTACAGGAACCATAACATCAAGTCTTTTACGCGACAAACCACCTTTGTCTAATGACCCTAAGCAGGTCTATGAGGATGCTAAAAAAGGCATTGCTAAGCAAGATAAACTGACCCTTCTCAAGCCATTTGCTTACCAAAATACGTATGCTGTTGCTATGCCAGAAAAATTGGCTAAGGAATATCAGATTGAAACCATTTCTGATTTAAAAGCGCATGCTGATACTTTAAAGGCCGGTTTTACTTTGGAATTTAAGGACAGAGCAGATGGCTATAAGGGAATGCAATCTCAATATGGATTACAGCTATCTGTGGCGACGATGGAGCCAGCTCTTCGTTATCAAGCAATTCAATCAGGAGATATCCAAGTAACAGATGCTTACTCTACGGATGCTGAAATTACGAAATACCATTTGAAAGTTTTAAAGGATGATAAACAGTTGTTTCCACCTTATCAGGGAGCTCCTTTGATGAAAACTTCCTTATTAACAAAACATCCAGAATTAAAAGGCATTCTTAATCAATTAGCGGGAAAAATTACTGAAAAAGAGATGCAGGACATGAACTACGAGGTATCTGTTAAAGGAGCAGATGCTAATAAGGTCGCTCGAGATTATCTGTTGAAAACAGGCTTAATCCAGAAATAAACAGAAATGTTGGTCCGTAGGACTGGCATTTTTTCGTCTCTTAAGTTCAAGAAGTAACAATTCATAAACACAAAAACCGAACTTTAAAATTAAAAATAGCATATAAATTTGACAAAACATAAACAAATAAGTAATCTATAAAATGAAAGGTAAGTTTTTACCTAAAGATACCTCTAATCATCAGAGGTCATAGGAAGATTATTTTGTATAGAGGACTTAGAGAAGAAGGTGAGAACTAACTTGTTTTTCTTAATCTATGTTAAAAGAGGAGAAACTTATGTTTAATGACATCCCTGTATTTGATTATGAAGATATTCAACTGATTCCTAACAAGTGCATTATTACTAGTCGTTCACAAGCAGATACAAGTGTGACACTCGGAAAATACCAGTTCAAGCTACCAGTTATCCCAGCAAATATGCAAACCATTATTGATGAAACAATTGCTGAGCAGTTGGCAAAAGAGGGTTATTTTTATATTATGCATCGTTTTGATGAAGATAGCCGCAAACCTTTTATCAAACGCATGCATGAACAAGGCTTGATTGCATCAATCTCTGTTGGGGTTAAAGCTTGTGAATATGAATTTGTGACCTCTTTGAAAGAGGATGCTCCTGAGTTTATCACCATTGATATTGCTCATGGTCATGCTAACAGTGTTATTGATATGATTAAGCATATCAAGACTGAATTACCAGAAACATTTGTCATTGCTGGAAATGTTGGTACGCCAGAAGCTGTACGAGAACTCGAAAATGCAGGTGCTGATGCTACTAAAGTAGGCATCGGTCCAGGCAAAGTATGTATCACTAAAGTTAAAACCGGTTTCGGTACAGGTGGTTGGCAGCTAGCAGCACTGCGCTGGTGCGCAAAGGCAGCTCGTAAACCTATCATTGCTGATGGTGGGATTCGCACACATGGTGATATTGCTAAATCCATCCGCTTTGGAGCTAGTATGGTCATGATTGGATCGCTTTTTGCAGGACATTTTGAAAGTCCTGGAAAAACGGTAGAAGTGGATGGTGAAACGTTTAAAGAATATTATGGCTCGGCGTCAGAATATCAAAAAGGCGAGCATAAAAATGTAGAAGGCAAAAAAATCTTATTGCCTACAAAAGGTCACTTATCAGATACCCTGACCGAAATGCAACAGGATTTGCAATCGTCCATTTCTTACGCGGGTGGTAAAGATTTAGACAGTTTGCGTCATGTTGATTATGTTATCGTCAAAAATTCTATTTGGAATGGTGATTCCATTTAAATGATATGGAGTTAGCTAGGACCAGTAAAGAATTTTTTAGCTTAATGCTGGAGATGCTTTTATCATATCTCTGTAGGTATTGAAAAAAATAAGAAACATGGTAAAATAGTAAATTATTATAATGAATTCAATAATGACATACTTATTTATGCTGTGAATTGGCGCAGCGTCTCTACAAGACACCTTAATGTCTAACAATAAGTAAGCTTTTAGGCTTGCTTGGTTTTTAACCTTGCAAAGTGAGAAACTCTTATAGTTTCTGGCTTTGCGGCAGGCTTTTTCTATTTGAATCAAAAGGAGATTTATGCAGTTACTTGAAGAACGCATCTTAACAGATGGCAATATTCTAGGAGAGAATATTCTAAAGGTAGATAATTTTTTAACTCATCAAGTTGATTACCGGTTGATGAAAGCAATTGGTAAAGTGTTTGCTCAAAAATATGCTGAGGCTGGCATTACAAAAGTGGTTACAATCGAAGCTTCAGGTATTGCACCAGCCGTATACGCTGCAGAAGCAATGGATGTTCCTATGATTTTTGCGAAAAAACATAAAAACATTACCATGACAGAAGGCATTTTGACAGCAGAAGTTTATTCTTTCACTAAACAAGTGACGAGCACGGTGTCTATCGCTGGTAAATTCCTATCTAAAGAAGACAAGGTTTTGATTATTGATGACTTTTTAGCTAATGGTCAGGCAGCCAAAGGCTTGATTGAGATTATTGGTCAAGCAGGGGCACAAGTCGTCGGCGTTGGTATTGTGATTGAGAAATCTTTCCAAGATGGTCGTCGATTGATTGAAGATATGGGCATTGAAGTGACCTCATTAGCCCGTATTAAAAACTTTGAAAATGGTAATCTAAACTTCTTGGAGGCTGACGCATAATGACACATTCAACAAAGCAGGAACATTCTCACTCGCAATCAGCTGTCCTTGGCTTACAGCATGTGCTTTCGATGTATGCCGGATCTATTTTAGTACCAATTATGATCGCAGGTGCTTTAGGTTATTCCGCTAGAGAGTTGACCTACCTGATTTCGACAGATATTTTCATGTGTGGTGTGGCTACTTTCTTACAGTTAAAGTTAACCAAGCATACGGGAGTGGGATTACCAGTTGTTTTAGGATGTGCTTTTCAATCAGTGGCACCTCTATCCATTATTGGAGCGCAACAAGGTTCAGGTGCCATGTTTGGAGCCCTCATTGCGTCAGGAATTTATGTCATTTTAGTGGCAGGTATTTTTTCTAAGATTGCTCGTTTCTTCCCACCAATTGTTACAGGATCGGTCATTACCGTTATTGGCTTAAGTCTCGTAGGTGTTGCTATGGGGAATATGGGAGATAACGTCAAAGAGCCTACGGCACAAAGCATGATGTTATCATTGTTGACGATTGTCATTATTCTTTTAGTCCAAAAATTTACCAAAGGTTTTGTGAAATCCATTTCCATTTTGATTGGGCTTGTAGCGGGAACTTTGGTTTCAGCTATGATGGGATTAGTAGATACAACTCCTGTTGTAGAGGCTTCTTGGATTCATGTGCCAACCCCATTTTATTTTGGCATGCCAACTTTTGAAATCACTTCTATTGTGATGATGTGTATCATCGCAACGGTTTCTATGGTTGAATCAACAGGTGTCTACTTAGCGCTTTCAGATTTGACTAATGATCAATTAGATGAAAAACGTTTGCGCAATGGTTATCGCTCAGAAGGGATCGCAGTCTTTCTCGGTGGGTTATTTAACACCTTCCCTTACACTGGTTTTTCTCAAAACGTTGGACTTGTCCAAATCTCAGGTATTAAAACCCGTCGTCCGATTTACTACGCAGCAGGTATCCTTGTGGTCATTGGCCTACTCCCTAAATTTGGAGCAATGGCACAAATGATTCCAAGCCCAGTTCTTGGTGGAGCCATGCTTGTTCTCTTTGGTATGGTTGCTCTTCAAGGAATGCAAATGCTTAATCGTGTTGATTTCCAAAAGAACGAGTATAATTTTATTATTGCTGCCGTTTCCATCTCAGCAGGTTTAGGCTTTAATGGCACTAATCTTTTTGCCAGCTTACCAGAGACAGCTCAAATGTTCTTAACGAATGGTATTGTGATTGCCACTTTGACATCTGTTGTCTTAAATTTAGTTTTAAATGGCAAAGACAAACAAGATGAATAATTAAAAAACGGCTAATTGAGCCGTTTTTTCTGTGATCAGTTTTGAGCAAACCGTTAACCCCTTTTAATGATAGTATGGTTGAAAATAGTGTCTCAAACCATTTGACATAAGGACATGGTGCTTTCTTGTTACTAGAAGACCTTCAATATTATCAAAGGTATTTAAAAGTGTGATAATCATTGAGCTATCAAGACCAAATAAACGGGTAGTCCATATGTCACAATAAAAAGAAGAAGGAGCCATGATCGTTAAGCTAAGCATATCTGTTTCTATAGGGTAGCCTGTCTGACGATCTAAGATATGATGATACTGTTTCCCTTTGGATGTAAACTGCCTTTCATAAATTCCAGAAGTCACAACAGAGTGATTGTTAACCTTGATGACACCAAGATGTTGCCCACGTTTAGCATCTGGTTTTTGAATGCCAATTCGAAAAGTCTTGTCAGGGCTTTTCGGATTAGGTCCATGAACGCGTACATTTCCACCTAAATTAATAAGGGCAGAGTCAATACCATCTTCAATCAGGTAGGCCATAATCTTATCAGTAATATAACCTTTTGCTAAGGCTCCTAAGTCTAAAGCCATTCCTACTTGTTGTAAAAAGACAGTCTGTTTTTTGTCATCTATAAGAACCTGTCTAGGATCTGTTAGAGCTAACTGTTGTGAGATAAGGTTATGACTAGGCACTCTAGCATCTTCAAATCCAATTCGCCAGGCTTGAACAAGTGGCCCAATGGCGATATTAAGATTACTTGGTGTTGACAAGCTATGAGCTTTACCAATTTGGATTAGGTTAAATAAATCAGAGTGAACGCTGACGGGTTTAACACCAGCCGCCTGATTAATAGCCATCAATTCAGAGTTTGAATCATTAGCTGAAAAACGATTTTTGTAAGTATATAATAAGTCAATGACTCTACTTAGTTGTTGGCAAGCTTTGTCAGATTCGATCTGAATATCAATAACTGTTCCCATTAGCTTTAATTGTTGCGTAACAAACATAATTAGTCCTCTTTTTAGCAGAATACCCCCACTAAGGAGTGGGGGAAGGTCATTATGATTTTTGTTTCATTTCACCTTGAGGATAGTAAGTTCCTTCAGGCATATCGTTGATAAAAACATGGATATTTTCTTTAGGTGCTTTTGCAATGCGTGAGACTACTTCGGTAACCTCGCGAGCTAATTGATTTTTTTGTTCTTGTGAGCGTCCCTCAAACAAGTCAATTGTTACAAATGGCATAATGTTACTCCTTTATGTTATTGGGCATCATTGTAACATAATGCTGTGAAAAAGTATACACTGTTTTCAATGGCTGGGAAAACTTCAGCCTTTGTGGTAAAATAGGTAGAATACTATAGAAAGTAGGATTTTCCGCTTTGGCTCAACTCTATTATAAATATGGGACAATGAATTCTGGTAAAACCATTGAAATTTTAAAAGTTGCTCATAACTATGAAGAACAAGGCAAACCTGTTGTCATTATGACAAGTGCTCTTGATACACGTGATGGTTTTGGCATCGTCTCAAGCCGTATTGGTATGCGACGAGAAGCTATCCCCATTTCAAATGACATGGATATTTTCACATTTATTGCCCAATTGGAGGAAAAACCTTATTGTGTCCTGATTGACGAAAGCCAATTTTTAAGCAAGCAAAATGTTTATGATTTGGCGCGTGTGGTGGATGAGCTAAATGTTCCTGTCATGGCTTTTGGTTTGAAAAATGATTTCCAAAACAATCTTTTTGAAGGTTCAAAACATTTGCTATTATTGGCCGATAAGATTGATGAAATCAAAACAATTTGCCAATACTGTAGTAAGAAAGCAACCATGGTTTTAAGGACAGAAAACGGAAAACCTGTCTATGAAGGTGATCAGATACAAATTGGTGGTAATGAAACATATATCCCAGTTTGTCGAAAACATTATTTTAATCCAGATATTTAAAAGGTAATCGGTTTTAAAGGAGATACAAAGAAAAATGAATATTTATGATCAATTGCAGGCAGTTGAAGATCGTTATGAAGAGTTAGGTGAGTTACTTAGTGATCCAGATGTTGTTTCAGATACAAAGCGATTTATGGAATTATCACGTGAAGAAGCTAATACTCGAGAAACTGTCACAGCTTATAGAGAATATAAGCAAGTCATTCAAACCATTTCAGATGCTGAAGAAATGATCAAAGATGCCAGTGGTGATCCTGAATTAGAAGAAATGGCTAAAGAAGAACTTAAAGAATCAAAAGCAGCTAAAGAAGAGTATGAAGAAAAATTAAAAATCCTTCTATTACCTAAAGATCCTAACGATGATAAAAACATTATTTTAGAAATTCGTGGTGCTGCTGGTGGCGATGAAGCAGCGCTTTTTGCTGGTGATCTTTTAACAATGTATCAAAAATATGCTGAAACTCAAGGATGGCGTTTTGAAGTTATGGAATCATCCGTTAATGGTGTTGGTGGTATTAAAGAAGTGGTTGCCATGGTTTCTGGTCAGTCAGTTTATTCTAAGCTTAAATATGAATCAGGAGCTCATCGTGTTCAACGTGTCCCAGTGACAGAGAGTCAGGGTCGTGTTCATACTTCAACTGCAACTGTTTTGGTAATGCCAGAAGTTGAAGAAGTAGAATACGACATTGATCCTAAAGACCTTCGCGTCGATATTTACCACGCGTCTGGTGCTGGTGGTCAGAATGTCAATAAAGTTGCTACTGCAGTTCGTATGGTACACATTCCTACAGGAATCAAAGTTGAAATGCAAGAAGAGCGTACTCAGCAAAAAAACCGTGATAAAGCGATGAAAATCATTCGTGCTCGTGTTGCTGACCATTTTGCGCAAATTGCTCAAGATGAACAAGATGCTGAACGTAAATCAACAGTTGGTACTGGTGATCGTTCAGAACGTATTCGTACTTATAATTTCCCGCAAAATCGTGTAACAGATCATCGTATTGGTTTGACACTTCAAAAATTAGATACTATTTTATCTGGAAAAATGGATGAAGTTATTGATGCACTCGTTATGTATGATCAGACAAAGAAATTAGAATCTCTCAATAACTAATGAACTATGCTACATTAATCAGAACTTATGAAGATAAACTAGAACAAATAGATGAGGATCGCGAAAATCTCGCCTATGTTTTTAGAGAAATCAAAGAATGGTCAAGTCTAGATATGTTGATTCACCAAAATCAAGCTGTGACTCCTGAAGATGCTGTTCTTTTGGAACATATTTTCTGTTCTCTAAGTCAGCATTTATCTCCTCAATATATTACAGGTAATGCTTATTTTCGTGATTTGAAGCTTGCAGTCGACAAGCGTGTATTAATTCCAAGGCCAGAAACAGAAGAATTAGTTGACATGATTTTAGCTGAAAATCTTGATGCACCGTTGAATGTTTTAGATATTGGTACAGGTAGTGGAGCGATTGCTATTTCTCTCAAAAAAGAAAGGCCTAACTGGCAAGTAACGGCATCTGATATTTCTAGAGCTGCTCTTGACTTGGCAAAAGCCAATGCTGATGCTTACCAGCTTGATATAACGTTTATTGAATCAGATGTTTTTAGTCTCATTTCAGAAACATTTGATATTATTGTGTCAAATCCTCCCTACATATCCTACGAGGATAAGGAAGAAGTCAGTCTAAATGTTTTGCAATCAGAGCCTCATTTGGCACTTTTTGCTAAAGAAAATGGCTATGCTATTTACCGTAAGATTATTGAACAAGCTGACAATTACTTAACTAAGGAGGGGAAGCTTTACTTTGAAATTGGTTATAAGCAAGCTGAAGGTATAAAAGATATGTTACAAGCCTATTTTCCTCAAAGACATATACGAGCCGTAACGGATATATTTGGCAAAGAAAGGATGGTGGTTGTTGATTATGGAGTATCTAGCTAGTATCATTGAATCAGGTGATGCCCTTGTTTTACCAACAGAAACGGTTTATGGTCTTTTTGCCAAGGCTTTAGATGAAAAAGCAGTAAATGCTGTTTATGACTTAAAACAAAGACCCCGAGATAAAGCAATGAACCTTAATGTGGCTGATTTTAATAGTATCTTAGCCTTTTCAAAAGAACAGCCGAGATACCTCAAGAAATTATACCAAGCCTTTTTACCAGGTCCGTTAACGATTATTTTAAAAGCTAATGACCAGGTTCCTTATTGGATTAATTCGGGACTTTCAACGGTTGGTTTTCGCTTACCCAGTCATCCAATTACCGCAGCTTTAATTCAAAAAACAGGCCCTTTAATTGGTCCTTCTGCAAACTTATCTGGCAAAGCTAGTGGTCGAGTTTTTGATCATATTATGCAAGATTTTGACTTTCAAGTGTTTGGTTATGCAGATGATCCTTTTCTAACAGGTAAGGATTCAACCATCTTAGACTTATCAGGTGAGCGTGCTGTGATTTTACGTCAAGGTGCTATCACCAAAGAAGAATTATTAGCTAACGTGCCTGAACTTCGCTTTTAAGAGAGGAGCCGCTTGGAATGTTGAGACCATTAAGTAAAACGGACTGTCCTATGCTACAAGAAATTAATGCCAAAGCCCTTGGCTATTTAGTTTCGCTTGACTTGTTAGAAAGGCAATATGAACGATTGATTGAGGATTGCCATCACTATTTTTTAGCTTATGCCGACAAGGATACCAATCAATTATTAGGCTATGTTCACGCTGAACGGTATGAAACCCTTTATGCTTCTGATGGTCTTAATCTCTTGGGCTTGGCTGTTTTACCAGCCTATCAGAGAAGGGGAATTGGGAGTGCCTTACTAAGGGCCCTGGAATCCCAAGCTAGGCAGGAAGGCATTGCCTTTATTCGCCTCAATTCTGCCAGTCATCGTAAAGAAGCGCATGCTTTTTACCGAAACCTCGACTATGCAGATGATAAAACACAATTACGATTCATCAAAAACTTACAAGGAGATGACAATGATTTTTGATAAAGGTAATGTTGAAGACTTTGATAAAGAGCTTTGGGATGCCATTCATGCTGAAGAAGAAAGACAAGAACATCATATCGAATTGATTGCATCTGAAAACATGGTTTCAAAAGCTGTCATGGCAGCTCAAGGTTCTGTTTTAACCAATAAGTATGCAGAAGGCTATCCAGGTAATCGCTATTATGGTGGAACAGAATGTGTGGATATTGTCGAAACGCTTGCTATTGAACGTGCTAAGAAACTTTTCGGTGCCGCATTTGCCAATGTTCAAGCCCATTCCGGAAGTCAAGCCAATGCAGCAGCTTATATGGCCTTGATTGAGGCTGGTGACACCGTATTAGGAATGGATTTGGCTGCAGGTGGTCATCTCACGCATGGCTCTCCAGTAAATTTTTCTGGAAAAACCTACCATTTTGTGGGTTACTCAGTAGATACTGATACTGAAATGTTAAATTATGAGGCGATTTTAGAACAAGCAAAGGCGGTCCAACCAAAGCTTATCGTTGCAGGGGCTTCGGCCTACTCTAGAAGCATTGATTTTGAAAAGTTTCGTGCCATTGCTGATCACGTAGGTGCTTACTTAATGGTGGACATGGCTCACATCGCTGGCCTTGTAGCAGCAGGTGTGCACCCGAGTCCTGTCCCTTATGCGCATATTGTGACATCAACAACCCATAAAACCTTACGTGGTCCTCGTGGAGGCTTGATATTAACCAATGACGAAGCTCTTGCTAAAAAGATTAATTCGGCCGTTTTCCCTGGTTTACAAGGAGGACCTCTGGAACACGTGATTGCTGCCAAAGCGGTTGCCTTCAAAGAAGCCTTGGATCCAGCCTTTAAAGACTATGCACAAGCTATTATTGATAATACTGCGGCTATGGCAGCAGTTTTTGCACAAGATGATCGTTTCCGTCTGATCTCAGGTGGTACAGATAATCATGTCTTTTTAGTAGATGTCACTAAGGTTATTGCTAATGGTAAACTAGCGCAAAATCTTCTGGATGAGGTTAATATTACCCTTAATAAAAATGCCATTCCTTTTGAAACCTTGTCGCCATTTAAAACCTCAGGTATTCGCATTGGTTGTGCTGCCATAACCAGCCGTGGTATGGGTGTTAAAGAGAGTCAGACCATTGCCCGTCTTATCATCAAAGCCTTGGTTAATCATGATCAAGAAACTATTCTTGAAGAAGTCCGTCAGGAAGTGCGTCAGTTAACCGATGCCTTCCCACTCTATAAAAAGTAAGGAATCATGTTAGATAGTTATATAAAACGTATTGTCATTCATCAATTTTCTCCCAATGACACTGAGTTACTGTTATCAGATCGTTTAGTGAGCATTACACCGCGAATTGATGAATATTTCCGAAAAAAATTGGCCAAAGTGTTCTCGGACGAAGCCAAACGTGGTCAGTTTGAGGCTAATAATACCTTTTTTACAACCATTGGTGATGATTTGTTGGAAACGTCTGTTACCATTGCCCAGTTATGGAAGGAAGCCTTTGTTATTTCAGAGGATCAAAAAACCAATGACTTAGTCTTTGTTCAGTTTGATAAGGATGGCGAACCCTTTTTTGCTTTCTTGCGAATTGCTTTGAAAGAACAGTTTGCTCACCTTTCTGACAATTATGAACATCCATTTACGGTGACGCAGAATAATCTGCCGAGTCCCACCCAGACACCAGATGAAGCACTAGTCATTAATCTCAAATCTGGTCAGTACTACTTGATTGAAAAGCGTGTGAAGCATAATGGCAGTTTTGCTAATTATTTTTCAGAACACCTCTTGAAAGTTACACCTGAGCAATCTGTTAAAAAGTCTATCAAAATGATAGAACAAACCGCTCAAAAAATTGCAGAGCATTTTAATCAAGATGATTTTACTTTTCAGTCAAAGATGAAATCCACTCTTTTTAAGCAGTTAGAAGCAGACGACGTTTTATCACCAGAAAAATTAGCTGACCAACTCTTTGATGATAATTTAACAGCCCGTTTAACCTTTGTGGATCAAGTCAAAGATGTCATTCCAGAACCTATAAAAATTAGCGATATTGAACATTCTAGACAGATAAAAAAACTAGAAAATCAAAAGCTATCGTTATCAAACGGGATAGAATTAACAGTACCAAATGCCATTTATCAGGATGCTGAAGCGGTTGAATTTTTGTTAAATGATGATGGGACTTATTCAATCTTGATTAAAAATATAGAGGATATTAAAACCAAATAGATGTTTAGACTTTTAAAGCGTGCCTGCAGTTTTCTTCTTCTTTTTGTCATTTATCAATCCTTTGTTATTCATCACAATGTTCAACGTGTTTTGGCATATAAGCCTATGGTTGAGAAAACATTAGCAGAAAATGATACAAAGGCAAATGTAGACTTAGTCTTAGCTATGATATACACCGAGACAAAAGGAGGAGAAGCAGATGTCATGCAATCCAGTGAAAGCAGTTCAGGACAAAAAAACTCGATTACAGATAGTCAGGCCAGTATTGAGCACGGGGTGAATTTACTGTCTCATAATCTTGCTCTAGCTGAGGAAGCAGGAGTAGATTCTTGGACGGCTGTTCAGGCCTATAATTTTGGAACAGCTTATATTGATTATATTGCTGAACATGGAGGTCAAAATACCGTTGATTTAGCGACTACCTATTCCAAAACCGTTGTGGCGCCAAGCCTAGGCAACACTAGTGGTCAAACCTATTTTTATTACCACCCCCTCGCCTTGATTTCTGGAGGTAAGCTTTATAAGAATGGCGGCAATATCTATTACTCACGAGAAGTTCATTTCAATCTTTATTTAATTGAACTGATGAGCCTTTTTTAGAAAGTTATCATGAAACGATTACGTCCATATGTGAAAGGGTACCTAAAAGAAAGTATCTTAGGTCCTCTTTTTAAATTATTAGAAGCTTTATTTGAATTATTAGTCCCTTTGTTAATTGCTAACATGATTGATATATCGATTAGTCAACACAACAGCCAGGGAATTTTGAGGGTTGTTTTAACATTATTTGGTTTAGCAACCATTGGCTTATTGCTTTCCGTTACAGCCCAGTATTTTTCTTCGAAAGCAGCTGTTGGTTTTACAAGACAAATGACAGATGACTTGTTTAAAAAAATCATGTTTTTGAGCAAGGAGGACCAAGACCATCTTGGTTATGCTAGTCTGTTATCACGATTGACCAGTGATAGTTTTCAAATTCAAACTGGTATCAATCAATTTTTGCGTCTTTTTCTAAGGGCCCCTATTATCGTATGTGGTGCTATGGTAATGGCTTATTGGATTAGTCCAAGTCTAACCCTATGGTTTGTGATGATGGTGATTGTCTTACTAACACTTGTTTTTGTTATGTCACATTTATTAGGTCCCCTTTATCTCTTAATCCGCCGAGAAACAGATCACTTGGTTCGTTTGACTAGCCAACAGTTACAAGGAATCCGAGTAATTAAGGCTTTTAATCAAACCCAAAAAGAACTCCAAGCATTTAAGCAGCAAAATATGCTCTTAAGTCGCCACCAATATCAAGCTGCTACCCTAGCCAATGTCTTGAATCCTATGACTTTTTTAGTGGTCAATCTTACCCTGTTAATCTTGATTTGGCAAGGAAGTTGGCAAGTAGCTCATAGATCGCTTAGTCAGGGCATGTTGGTTGCTTTAATTAATTACCTCTTGCAGATTTTGGCAGAACTTTTGAAAATGACCATGTTGATGGGAACCATCAATCAAAGTGTAACAGCCGCAAAACGGATTAATCAGGTGTTTGTTTTAGCTGATGAAGCGCCTTTGCCCTTACTTAAAGATGGTCCTATTTCAACTCATCTGTTGACCATCCGGCACTTGACCTTTACTTATCCAGGAGCAGCAGAGCCAAGTCTGTATGATATTCAGTTAAGTGCTGATCAGGGAGAATGGATTGGCATCATTGGTGGTACTGGAGCAGGCAAAACGACTTTGATTGACTTGATCTGCCAAACTTATTCACAATATAGTGGTGAGATTAGTCTTAATTGGCAAGGAGAAGTGCCAAAAACACTAACCGAGTGGCGAAATGTGATTGCTCTTGTTCCTCAAAAAGCTCAATTATTTAAAGGAACGATTAGAAGTAACCTCCTACTGGGACAATCAATGCCTATTAGTGATGAGGAACTGTGGCGGGCTCTTGAATTGGCTCAAGCAAAAGAGTTTGTCGCTGCCTTACCAGAACAATTAGAGGCACCTGTTGAAGCCTTCGGCCGTCATTTTTCAGGAGGGCAACGGCAACGTCTAGCTATTGCCAGAGCACTTCTGAAGCCAAAACCCATTTTGATTTTGGATGATGCCAGTTCCGCCTTAGACAATGAGACTCGAGGACGACTTTTTAAAGCTCTAAAAGAAGAGTTATCAGATGTTTTAGTGATTCTAGTCACGCAATCTATTAAGAATTTGCAGTTTGCTGATAAGATTTTAGTGTTGGAACAGGGCCATCAATTGGATTTTGCCAGTCATGACCAGTTAAAAGTAAGCAATGCACTTTATCAAGAAATGCTAGCGCTTTACGTGAAGGGGGAGCAAAAATGATTAAAACAGATCATCACCTCCTAAAGCGAGTGCTTCAGGATTTGTTAAAAAAACCTCTACCTGTTTGTATTCTCGTGATCGCTAGTTTTGTACAAGTTGGTTTAAGTGTTTACTTGCCTGTTCTTATCGGTAAAGCCGTTGATATGAGTTTGTCAGTCAATTCTTGGCAAACTTTAAAATGGCTGTTGGGGCAAATGTTAGTTATTATTGTGGTCAACACATTGATTCAATGGGTGATGCCTCTTGTCTATAGTCGTTTGCTATATCAATATAGCCAGCAATTGAAAGATAAGCTTTTGGAAAAAATTCATCGTCTTCCTTTTGCATATCTAGATCGTCAAACCATTGGAGATTTGGTTAGTCGAGTGATAACCGACACTGAGCAACTGATCAATGGTCTACAAATGGTTTTTAACCAGTTTATACTTGGACTATTGACGATTCTGTGTACCATTATAGCTATGGCACAGATTGACTGGCTCATGTTAATCTTGGTTTTGGTGTTAACACCAAGCTCCCTCTTTTTAGCTCGTTTTATTGCTCAAAAGAGTTTTCATTATGCACAAGCACAGACCAAAAGCAGAGGAAATTTAGCTCAGTTTACTGAAGAAATCCTTCGTCAAGAAGGTTTGGTTCAACTGTTTAATGCTCAAGAGCAGTCTATCTGTGATTATCATGTTTTAAATAAAACCTATTGCGAGGCTTCACAAAAAGCCATTTTTTACGCCTCAACAGTCAATCCAGCCACTCGCTTTATTAATAGTGTCATTTATGCTTTACTGGCAGGTTTAGGGGCTGTTCGTATCATGGCTGGACTTTTTTCAGTAGGTCAGCTAACCACTTTTTTAAATGTTGTTGTCCAATATACCAAACCTTTCAACGATATTTCATCTGTCTTGGCAGAGATACAGAGTTCTTTAGCTTGTGCGCAAAGGCTTTATGACCTTTTAGATATTGAAATAAAAGAGCAAGAGCACTTTCTAACATTTAAGGCATCAGCGGTTAAGGGGCAAATTGACTTTGAAGAAGTAAGTTTTTCTTATCAAAAAGACAGGCCCTTACTGAAAGATATTAATTTTTCTGTTCCTGCGGGTTCCAAGGTAGCGATTGTAGGGCCTACAGGTGCAGGTAAATCAACTTTAATCAATTTACTCATGCGCTTTTATGAACTTGATGCTGGTAGCATCAAGTTAGATAAAGTTCCTATTAAGTGTTATGCTAAGGAAGAACTTAGGTCCATTACTGGCATAGTATTGCAAGAAACCTGGTTGAAAGATGCGACTGTTCATGAGTTGATTGCTTACGGCAGTGAAGAGGCTAGCCGTGATGAAGTAGTGGCAGCAGCCAAAGCAGCTCATGCACACTTCTTTATTATGCAACTTCCTAAGACTTATGATACTTACTTAAGTGCTTCTGATGATGCTTTGTCCCAAGGGCAGCTCCAGTTATTAGCTATTGCCAGAATGTTTTTGAAAAAACCAAAAGTCTTGGTTCTAGATGAAGCCACCTCCTCTATTGATATTAGAACAGAAGCTGTTATTCAAGAGGCACTAAAAGAACTCATGAGAGGAAGGACCAGCTTTATCATTGCCCATCGTTTATCAACGATTCAATCAGCTGATTTGATTCTTGTTATGGATCAAGGTCGATTGGTTGAGTGGGGAACACATGCCAGCTTAATGTCAAAAAACGGCTGTTATGCTAGATTACAAAAGATAGAATAAAGTTCGTCTTTTAACAAAGGTTAACTTTTTAAGCCTTCCTAAAGTTAGTTAATTAACAAACTTTAAGCTGTTATATAAAAAAATAACAGCGAAAAAGCGGACGATCTTTTTTTATAAGTGAGAAAAAACAGTTGACTAAAGAAGAAATAACTCAAAAAAGTGAGCAATATATTTGGAAGCGTTTTTTGACTGTGGTATAATAGAGCCCTATATAATATTGTGAAATGAGGAACAAAATATATGAGTAAAATCGTTGTTGTTGGTGCAAACCATGCTGGTACGGCCTGTATCAAGACTATGTTAACAAACTACGGTGATGCTAATGAGATTGTTGTATTTGACCAAAACTCAAATATTTCATTTTTAGGCTGTGGTATGGCACTTTGGATTGGTGAGCAAATTGCTGGACCAGAAGGACTTTTCTATTCAGATAAAGAAGAATTAGAGTCTTTAGGGGCTAAAGTTTACATGGAATCACCTGTTCAATCAATCGACTACGATGCCAAAACAGTGACAGCGCTTGTTGATGGTAAAAACCACGTGGAAACTTACGACAAGTTGATTTTTGCAACTGGCTCACAACCTATCTTACCACCGATTAAAGGTGCCGAAATCAAAGAAGGATCACTTGAATTTGAAGCAACTCTTGAAAATCTTCAATTTGTGAAGTTATACCAAAACTCAGCTGATGTGATTGCAAAGCTTGAAAACAAAGACATTAAACGTGTAGCCGTAGTTGGTGCTGGTTACATTGGTGTTGAGTTAGCTGAAGCTTTCCAACGCAAAGGCAAAGAAGTGGTTCTGATTGATGTCGTGGACACTTGCTTGGCAGGTTATTACGACCGTGATTTGACTGACTTAATGGCTAAAAACATGGAAGAACATGGTATTCAACTAGCCTTTGGTGAAACAGTTAAAGAAGTAGCTGGTAATGGTAAGGTTGAAAAGATCATTACTGACAAAAATGAGTACGATGTGGATATGGTTATCCTCGCCGTTGGTTTCCGTCCAAACACAACTCTTGGAAATGGTAAGATTGATCTTTTCCGTAATGGTGCTTTCCTTGTCAATAAACGCCAAGAAACTTCTATTCCAGGTGTTTATGCTATCGGTGACTGTGCAACTATCTACGATAATGCTACTCGCGATACAAACTACATTGCTTTAGCTTCAAATGCCGTCCGTACAGGAATTGTAGCAGCACATAACGCTTGTGGTACAGACCTTGAAGGTATTGGCGTTCAAGGCTCAAACGGTATTTCCATTTACGGATTGCACATGGTTTCAACTGGTTTGACACTTGAAAAAGCAAAACGTCTTGGTTTTGATGCTGCAGTGACTGAGTATACTGATAACCAAAAACCTGAATTTATCGAACACGGTAACTTCCCAGTAACCATTAAGATTGTTTACGATAAAGACTCACGTCGTATCTTGGGTGCTCAAATGGCAGCCCGTGAAGATGTGTCAATGGGAATTCACATGTTCTCACTTGCTATCCAAGAAGGCGTAACCATTGAAAAGTTGGCATTAACTGATATTTTCTTCTTACCACATTTCAACAAACCTTACAACTACATCACAATGGCAGCACTTGGTGCCAAAGACTAGTATCTGATAGGAAAAAGCCAGAGCAGTTCAGCAGCACTGGCTTTTTTGCTTTTTAATTGTTGCAACCTGAAAAGTTCTAAACTTATGATTATCCTCTTATAGCACGTTGGAAAAGGAATATCAGGCAAAACAAAAAGAGACCGAAGTCTCTTTTGTGATTAGTTTTTAGCAGCAGAAGCAAATTCTTCCTTAGCAAAGGCTTCATCAATGATAGCTTTCAATTGATTTGCAGAGGCTTGCATTTTTTGTAATTCAGCATCGTTAAGTGGAATGTTTACTGGACGAACAATTCCATACGCTCCAACGATAGCTGGTTGACCAATATAGCAATCTTCAACACCTTCGTATTGACCTTCTTGGAAAACAGAAAGCGGAAGAACAGCATTTTCATCATCAAGAATAGCTTTTGTAATACGAGCTAGGGCAACTGCAATACCGTAGAAAGTAGCACCTTTTTTATTGATGATTGAGTAAGCAGCATCACGTACAGAAATGAAAAGATCAACTAGGCCTTGCTCATCAATGTCACGATTAGCTTGGAGCCAGTCGTAAAGACCTACACCAGCAACGTTAGCGTGTGACCAAACAGCAAATTCAGAGTCACCGTGTTCTCCCATGATGTAAGCGTGAACCGAACGCGCATCAACACCGATTTTAGCAGCCAGAGCTTGACGGAAACGGGCTGAATCTAGAGATGTACCTGAACCAATGACACGCTCTTTAGGGAAACCTGAGAATTTCCATGTTGAGTAAGTCAAAACGTCAACTGGGTTAGCAGCAACAAGAAAGATTCCTTTGAAACCAGATGCAACGATTTGTGTAACAACCTCTTTATTGATACGAAGGTTTTTTTCAACAAGGTCAAGGCGTGTTTCACCTGGTTTTTGAGGAGCACCAGCTGTTAAGACAACAAGATCAGCATCATGACAGTCTGAGTAGTCAGCTGCATAGATTTTTTTAGGTGATGTAAAAGCTAGAGCGTGGCTTAAATCTTCTGCATCTCCTTGAGTTTTTTCTTTAAAAATATCAATAATACCAAGTTCTTGAGCAATATTTTGTGTTACCAATGCAAAAGCGTATGATGAACCGACGGCACCATCACCGACCAAGATTACTTTTTTGTGTTGTTTAGTTGCAGTCATTTCTAAACATCTCCTTAATTTTATTAGAGCAAAAGCTCATACGGTCTTATTTTAACATATTGATAATTGTTTGTCATTGAATTCAGAAAAATAATGAAAATAGTTTACTGATAACGCTTCCAATAAGAAAAAATAAGGAATTTATGGTATAATGAAATCTAGTATTGACTAGAAAAGGAGCATTCCTTAAATGCAAGATCGAAATTTAATTGACGTCAATCTGACAAGTGAAATGAAAACGAGTTTCATTGACTATGCCATGAGTGTCATTGTGGCAAGAGCTTTGCCAGATGTGCGTGATGGTCTGAAACCTGTGCATCGTCGTATTCTCTATGGGATGAATGAACTCGGTGTGACACCTGATAAACCGCATAAAAAATCTGCTCGTATTACGGGTGATGTCATGGGTAAATATCACCCGCATGGGGATTCTTCTATTTATGAAGCTATGGTTCGTATGGCTCAGTGGTGGAGTTATCGCCATATGCTTGTTGATGGGCATGGCAATTTTGGTTCTATGGATGGTGATGGTGCTGCCGCTCAACGTTATACTGAAGCGCGCATGAGTAAAATTGCGCTTGAATTATTAAGGGATATCAATAAAAATACCGTTAATTTTCAAGATAACTACGATGGAAGCGAAAGAGAACCAGTAGTATTACCAGCTCGCTTTCCTAATTTATTAGTCAATGGAGCGACAGGGATTGCCGTTGGGATGGCAACTAACATTCCGCCTCATAATTTGGCAGAGTCTATTGATGCTGTCAAGATGGTAATGGAACATCCAGACTGTACAACAAGAGAGTTGATGGAAGTGATCCCTGGACCTGACTTTCCGACTGGTGCCCTTGTTATGGGGCGCTCAGGTATTCATAGGGCTTATGATACTGGTAAAGGTTCTATCGTTTTACGCTCTCGAACAGAAATTGAAACAACTCAAACAGGTCGGGAACGTATTGTGGTTACTGAATTTCCCTATGGCGTCAATAAAACGAAAGTGCATGAACACATTGTTCGTTTAGCACAAGAAAAAAGACTAGAAGGTATTACAGCAGTTCGTGACGAATCTAGCCGTGAAGGAGTGCGTTTTGTTATCGAGATTCGTCGAGAGGCATCCGCGACAGTTATCTTAAATAACCTCTTTAAATTAACAAGTCTTCAGACGAATTTCAGTTTTAATATGTTGGCTATTGAAAATGGTGTGCCTAAAATATTGTCACTCAGACAAATCATTGATAATTACATTAGTCATCAAAAAGAAGTTATTATACGTCGCACCCGATTTGATAAAGATAAAGCTGAAGCCAGAGCTCATATTTTAGAAGGCTTACTGATTGCCCTTGATCATTTAGACGAAGTGATTGCTATTATTCGTAACAGCGAGACAGATGTCATTGCTCAGACAGAATTGATGTCACGTTTCGACTTGTCTGAACGCCAAAGCCAAGCTATTTTGGATATGCGTTTGCGTCGTTTGACTGGTTTGGAACGTGATAAGATTCAATCAGAATATGATGATTTGTTGGCCTTGATTGCTGACTTATCTGATATTTTAGCCAAACCAGAACGTATTATCACTATCATCAAAGAAGAAATGGATGAGATCAAGCGTAAATACGCTAACCCGCGCCGTACAGAATTAATGGTCGGTGAAGTCCTTTCTCTAGAAGATGAAGATCTAATTGAAGAAGAAGATGTTTTGATTACCTTGTCAAATAAAGGTTATATCAAGCGTCTTGCTCAAGATGAATTTCGTGCCCAGAAGCGTGGTGGACGTGGCGTCCAAGGAACTGGAGTCAACAATGACGACTTTGTACGTGAATTGATATCAACAAGTACCCATGATACTTTGCTCTTCTTTACGAATTTTGGGCGTGTCTATCGGTTGAAAGCTTACGAAATTCCAGAATATGGTCGTACAGCAAAAGGTCTTCCAATTGTTAATCTATTGAAATTAGAAGATGGTGAAACCATTCAAACTATTATCAACGCACGTAAGGAAGAAACAGCAGGTAAATCCTTCTTCTTTACAACGAAACAAGGCATTGTCAAACGTACAGAAGTTTCAGAATTTAATAATATCCGTCAAAACGGTCTCCGTGCTCTTAAGTTGAAAGAGGGAGATCAGCTGATTAACGTCCTTTTGACAAGCGGTCAGGATGACATTATCATTGGAACTCATTCCGGATATTCTGTTCGTTTTAATGAAGCAAGCATCCGCAACATGGGCCGATCAGCTACGGGTGTTCGCGGGGTTAAGCTTCGTGAAGATGATCGCGTTGTTGGCGCGTCACGTATTCAAGATAACCAAGAAGTTCTTGTAATTACCGAAAATGGCTTTGGTAAGAGAACAAGTGCTACAGACTATCCTACAAAAGGTAGGGGGGGAAAAGGAATAAAAACAGCTAATATTACCCCTAAAAATGGTCAATTGGCTGGATTGGTTACCGTAGATGGTACAGAAGATATCATGGTGATTACAAATAAAGGTGTCATTATTCGCACAAATGTTGCAAATATTTCGCAAACAGGTCGTGCTACTTTGGGTGTTAAAATTATGAAACTAGATGCTGATGCTAAGATTGTAACATTTACCTTGGTTCAGCCTGAAGACAGTAGTATCGCTGAAATCAATACTGATCGTGAAAATAGTATTTCAAAAAATAAAGATAATTAATCATAATAAGGAGTAAAAAATGGTAAAAAAACAAAAGCGTCGAAAAATAAAATCCATGTCTTGGGCAAGAAAACTACTAATAGCTGTACTTTTAATTCTAGGTTTAGCATTGCTTTTTAACAAACCTATCCGAAATACATTAATTGCTCGAAACTCTAATAAATATCAAGTAACGAAAGTTTCGAAAAAACAAATCAAAAAGAATAAAGAGGCTAAGTCAACATTTGATTTCCAAGCCGTAGAGCCAGTTAGTACAGAGAGTGTCTTGCAAGCACAAATGGCGGCTCAGCAACTTCCTGTTATAGGGGGCATTGCCATACCAGAGCTTGGCATTAATTTACCAATTTTTAAAGGTTTAGGAAATACTGAGCTTATTTATGGCGCAGGAACGATGAAAGAAGAACAAGTTATGGGAGGAGAAAATAATTATTCTCTTGCCAGTCATCATATTTTTGGAATTACAGGTTCATCTCAAATGCTCTTTTCGCCGCTTGAAAGAGCACAAAATGGGATGTCCATCTATTTAACAGATAAAGAAAAAATTTACGAATACATCATAAAAGATGTTTTCACGGTAGCTCCTGAACGCGTTGATGTTATCGATGATACAGCTGGTCTCAAAGAAGTGACTTTAGTGACTTGTACAGATATCGAAGCAACAGAACGTATTATTGTCAAAGGAGAACTAAAAACAGAATACGATTTTGATAAAGCGCCCGCCGATGTATTGAAAGCTTTTAATCATTCTTATAACCAAGTATCTACCTAGATATATCTTAAATATAATATTTAAAAAGTAGGACCATAGAGAAAATTTATCTCATCCTACTTTTTTTGAAAGGAGAAATATGATGAAACTAAATGCCATTCATCACGTTGCTATTATTGTATCTGATTATCATCTGTCAAAAGATTTTTATGTGAATAAACTCGGATTTGAAATTATCAGAGAAAATTATCGTCCTGACAAGCATGATTACAAATTAGATTTATCTTGTGGTCGTATTGAATTGGAGATTTTTGGTAAGGTGACAAGTGACCCCAACTATCAAGCTCCTCCTAAACGTGTAAGTGAACCAGAATTTAAAAGTGAGGCCTGTGGTTTGAGGCACCTTGCATTTCGTGTTACCAACATTGAGAGTTATGTAGATGATCTAAAGAGCTTAGGAATTCCAGTGGAGCCTATCAGGCATGATGATTACACAGGTGAGAAAATGACTTTCTTTTTTGATCCGGATGGTTTGCCTTTAGAATTACATGAATAGACTTATTAGGTTAACGACTGGATCGTGCTATAAAACTCGTTAAAAATAGTTATTTGTTGTATCTTCATTTGCTTGATTAATCTCTTTTGATCGTTAAATGATTTGGTTAACTTTCAAAGTGAAGAGCAATTTTTGGAGTAATCTTGTCGAAGTTTTTTAATAGAATAACTATAGGAAAAGCAAAATATTTGACGATAAACTCTTACAGTGTTATAATGACAATATAAGTTAATAACTGTGTTGTCACTTTGTTGAAATGTTTTCGTATTAATGTTTTTTTATCTATTGCGATAGATAATTTTACTTCAATTTTTGATTGAAAATACTAAAATAAGTGATGTGGTCACTTTGACAACCATTTATTGGTCCTTTTAGATAAGACAATTTTGTGGCTCTTCAGTTGAAAGGATGTGTTGTTGATGTTAGAGGAAACAATCATGTTAAATTAACTCAGGCTTAAAGACCAAAAAAGGAGTGAAGTCTATTATGAAAAAAAGAAATTTTAAACTTACAGAAATGTTACAATTGGTTTTATTAGTGGTTCCTGCTGTAAAACTTGCTAAAAAAATGTTTAACGATAGTAAAACACCGTCTAAAAGAAAGTAGGTCTACAATGACTAAAAAAAATCATGGCGTTTTTTGGGGGTTGTTGCTTGGATCAGCAGCAGCTAGCATTGCTTACTTAAGTTTATCGTCTTCCAAAAAAGATCAACTCTTGAAAGATAGTGCTAAAAAAATAGATGATCTCAACGCTTACTTGCAAGATAAAAGTAAGCAAGTTCTGGATGCAGTATCGGAAAAAGTCCAAGAATCCAAAGATGCTGTTGAAGTTTACGGTGGTATCGCCGCAGAAACAGTTGAAGAATCTTTGGGACAGGCTAAAGAAAAGGTAGAAGGAATTGGCGAAGCTACTAGCCAAACTATCCAATCTAAAATGGAAAAACTCACTAGCGATAAGACAGATGCTGATGATGAAAAATAGGTTTTAAAATACCTTTAAGATAAGACAAAAAGTGCCATTAGGCACTTTTTTAATCTTCTGTTGGAACAATAATCGAAACGGCTTTTGGAATGATATCTAATTGAATGGGCAGATAGTCACTTTTATCCCCATCAATCCTGGTACGTGGTAATATCGCTTGTTTTTTAGCTTGTGGTAGTAAGCTAAGCGTATTGGCTTGAAAATGACTGATTTCCTCTGCTTTGGAAAAATCACCCTGTTTAAAATCATTAATATGCCATAAAAATTTAAAGAAAGAGACTTTTTTCATGGTATAAACTTGGAAATAGCCATCGTCAGCTTGAGCACCAGGAGAAAAAGAAGGAAAACCAGCAATGGTATTTGTCATCGTGATTAAGAGAAACTTCGTTTTCAGGTGAATACGATGGTTGTGGCTAATTAAAGAGATGGCATAGCTGCGATTTCGTTTCAGTATTCGAATACTATCTTTTAAAAATGCTAGAGGACCAAAGCGTCGTTTTTCCTCAGCCGTTACGTCGGCAGCAATATCAGCCAGTAATCCTAAAGTTAAACTGGAAATCATGTATTGCTGGTTAGCTTTGCAAATATCAACTTGCTTGATTTGTCCAGTCAAGATAGTATCCAACGCCTCAGTAATTTGTAAAGGGATATGCATAGCCTTGGCAAAATTATTGACTGTCCCTGAGGGCACTAAGCCTATTAAACAATGAGCTCCTCCTTCATAGATGCCACCGATGATTTTATTTAGTGTCCCATCGCCACCAAGAGGGATAACCAAGTCAATCTTGTCCTTAGCAGCTTGTTTTGCTAATTGAAAAGCCTGGTCAGCATCTTTAGGGGTAATAACTTTTACAGAATCTTCGGAAAAACCATGTTGGCAAAAATAGTCTTTGACTTGCCTAGCAAGTTGGCTTTCTTTCTTTCCAGAATTAGGATTGTAAAAAATCCGAACGGTTTTCATCAGGTCTCTCCTTTGACAGCTTATTACTTGCTATCCATTATACCACTTCTAAGAATTGATGTCTTACATCAAATCATCACATTAAGCCTCTCAATCAGTCTGAGCATCTATTTGTCTTAAAGCATAAAGAAAGTGATAGCGATAAATTGGAGGGCAGAGGCCAATAAAATAAAGAGATGCCAAATCATGTGGAAGTAGGGTCTTTTTTTGGCATAAAATACCGCTCCAATGGTATAAGACAAGCCACCAAATAACATGAGAAGACCAAAAGCAAGACTAGTTTTTTGAATGATGACTGGCAAGATAAACACAACGAGCCAGCCCATAACGATATAAAGCATCAAACTGAATTTTTCATTGATACGTTTGGCAAAAATTTTGTATAAAATCCCAAAAAGCGTAATGCCCCACTGCAAAACAATAATGATATAGCCTAGCCAACCAGAAACAAGGGATAAGGCAACAGGTGTATAACTTCCTGCGATAGCAATATAAATCATACTGTGATCAATAATGCGTAGAATGTATTTGTGAACCGAACCATAAGCCATGGAGTGGTAAATCGTAGAGGACAAAAACATCAAAAAGAGACTGATGACAAAGATGGAGATACCAATAGCGGCTTTAAGGTCATAAGTTTGATAAGCATAGCTGGCTGAAATAGGAAGTAGAATGAGCATAGCAAATGCTCCGATAGCGTGTGTCACGCTGTTTGCTACTTCCTCACTAAAAGATAAGGGTAAACTTTGTTTAAAGGTTTGGTTCATTGGGTCACCTCCTGTAATAAATAAATAGTTTTGTGGTAATCTTTGACCGTTTGACAGGCAACCTGCACAATCGGTGGAATGTCCTCCTCAATGGGAGCCTTCTGATTCCAACAGGTTACAAAAGTATTGTAAAGACTTTCAGAATCAGCCTGTGCCTGAAGTTCCTCCAATACGCGACTAATATCTTGAATAGGAAATACCGTTTTAAACAAACTGATGGCAATTAAGCGCGCTAGTTGTTGCTTTTGGTATTTTTTCTTGATAGGTTTAGTCACATACCCATGCTTGACGTAATTATTAATCATAGATGCCGTTAGTGATTTATTATCTGACACTTCTGAAAAATCAGTGCACTGGTTGACATAAAGTAACACTTGATCCAAATATAAGTCTAAATCAGGGAGGTCCTTCCAATAAGGTAATGATGGAAAAATCATAGTTTCGTCTCTCTATCTAGTTTTGATAACTAGATTATATGATTAATGAAAACTTATTGCAAGCAAAAACTGTAAAGACTTAAAAGAGGAAAGTAGAAATGGCGAAGTGAAGCTAATCATGCTATAATGTTAAAGAATTGATTGGGATAGATGCCTTCTGTCGCAATCAGACTATTTTATCACGAAGAAGATGATGCTACGAAAGGAATGATACACTCATGGCAATGATTCAATGGTTTCCTGGGCACATGTCCAAAGCCAGAAGACAGGTTCAGGAAAATGTAAAGCATGTTGACTTTGTAACTATTTTAGTGGATGCACGCTTACCACTTTCTAGTCAAAATCCCATGCTTACAAAAATTGTTGGTGATAAACCTAAATTAATGATTTTAAATAAAGCTGACTTGGCCGATGCCACTCGTACGAAAGAGTGGAAGGCTTATTATGAAAGTCAAGGTATTAAAACATTAGCCATCAATTCCAAAGAACAATCAACGGTTAAAAAAGTAACAGAAGCAGCCAAGGAACTCATGGCTGATAAAATTCAACGCTTGCGAGAGCGCGGCATTCAAAAAGAAACCTTGCGAACCATGATTATTGGCATTCCAAATGCTGGTAAATCTACCTTGATGAATCGCTTGGCTGGTAAGAAAATTGCTGTAGTTGGCAATAAACCTGGTGTGACTAAAGGACAACAATGGTTGAAGTCCAATAAGGAATTGGAAATTCTAGACACTCCTGGTATTTTATGGCCAAAATTTGAGGACGAATTGGTGGGCTTAAAATTAGCTTTAACAGGTGCTATCAAGGACCAATTACTACCAATGGATGAAGTGACTATCTTTGGCTTGAATTACTTTAGGGAATACTACCCTAATCGTTTAACCAAACGTTTTAAGAATATTCCTCTTGAGGAAGAAGCTCCTGAAATCATTATGACCTTGACACGCCAACTTGGATTTAAAGACGATTATGACCGTTTTTACACTTTATTCGTTAAGGAAGTTCGTGATGGTAAATTAGGTCAATACACCTTAGATCAGGTGGGAGATATGGATGCCGACTAGTATTAAAGCTATTAAAGAAAGCTTAGAGGCCGTTACTAGCCTCTTGGACCCCCTCTTTCAAGAATTGGCAACCGACACTAGGTCAGGCGTCCAAAAAGCTCTAAAAAGCCGACAAAAGGTTATTCAGGCCGAGTTAGCAGAAGAAGAACGATTAGAAGCCATGCTTTCTTATGAAAAAGCTCTTTATAAAAAAGGTTATAAAGCCATTGCAGGTATTGATGAGGTGGGACGTGGTCCCTTAGCAGGTCCCGTTGTGGCAGCTTGTGTGATTTTACCTAAGTATTGTAAAATTAAAGGCCTTAATGATTCTAAAAAAATCCCTAAAGCTAAGCATGAGACCATTTATCAGGCAGTGAAAGAAAAGGCTTTGGCTATCGGTATCGGTATTATTGACAATCAGCTTATTGATGAGGTCAATATTTATGAAGCAACCAAACTGGCCATGCTAGAAGCCATTAAACAGTTGGAGGGCCAACTCACACAACCAGATTATCTCTTGATTGATGCCATGACATTGGATATTGCTATTTCGCAGCAGTCTATTCTTAAAGGCGATGCCAATTCCTTGTCTATTGCAGCAGCATCAATTGTAGCTAAGGTCACCAGAGATCAGATGATGGCTAACTATGATCGCATTTTTCCTGGTTATGGCTTTGCTAAAAATGCAGGCTATGGCACCAAAGAACATTTACAGGGATTAAAAGCTTACGGCATAACGCCTATCCATCGTAAAAGTTTTGAACCTGTTAAATCCATGTGCTGCGATTCAACTAATCCTTAAAAAGTTCTGTTTTTAGCAGAATTTTTTTCTTTTTTACGAATAAATGAAGTAAGGAGGTAACTTAGTGAATCATTTTGAACTTTATAAGCTAAAGAAAGCTGGACTGACTAATAAAAACATTCTCAATATTCTTGACTACCAAAAACACCAGGAAAAATCGTTGTCACTTCGAGATATGGCCGTTGTTTCTGGTTGTAAGCATCCGTCTCACTTTATAGAAGCCTATAAGCAGTTAGATATTCAAAATTTAAAAATGGAATTTAAACAATTTCCTAGTATTTCTATCTTAGATAAGCATTACCCAATGGCATTGAAAGAAATATACAATCCACCTGTCCTCTTGTTTTTTCAGGGAAATTTAGACCTTCTTGAGAAACCTAAATTAGCCATTGTCGGCTCCAGACGCTCAAGCGATACCGGAGTAAAGTCTGTCCGTAAAATTCTTAAAGAACTCGGGAACCGTTTTGTGATTGTTAGCGGACTTGCTCGAGGTATCGACACTAGTGCTCATTTAGCCTGCCTTAAAAATGGGGGACAAACTATCGCTATTATTGGAACAGGATTGGATCGCTTTTACCCTAAAGAAAATAGGGAGTTGCAAACTTTCTTAGGGAAAAATCATCTTGTGCTAACAGAATACGGTCCAGGAGAAGAAGCTTTATCTTATCACTTTCCAGAACGGAATCGTATTATCGCAGGCCTTAGCCGAGGTATTCTTGTCGTTGAAGCAAAAAATCGTTCAGGTTCCTTGATTACTTGTCAAATTGGGATAGAAGAAGGCCGAGACATTTTTGCTGTCCCAGGAAACATTTTGGACGGGAAATCCGAAGGTTGCCTTCAGTTAATTAAAGAGGGAGCAACATGCGTCACATCGGGCATGGATATCCTTTCAGAGTACTAAAAAAGTTAAAGTTTCTTCCTATATAGCATTTTTTTATTGACAGTTTCTTAAAAATGGGATATTATGCTATAAGCTTTAAACAAACTGTTATAGGAAGTGTGTCGAATTGGGAACAAAAACTACAACTAAGCCAAAAACGGGTACTAAAAAGTCCACCACTAAAAAGAAATCAACAGCGAAAAAAAATCTCGTTATTGTTGAATCACCTGCCAAAGCTAAGACTATTGAAAAATATCTTGGACGCAGTTATAAAGTTGTTGCTTCGGTAGGACATATTCGTGACTTAAAAAAATCGTCTATGTCTATTGATTTTGATAATAATTATGAGCCACAATACATTAATATCCGTGGTAAGGGACCCCTTATCAATTCTTTAAAAAAAGAAGCCAAAGCTGCTAAAAAAGTTTATTTAGCTAGTGACCCGGATCGTGAGGGAGAGGCTATTTCTTGGCATTTGTCACATATCTTAGGACTTGATCCTCAAGATAATAACCGAGTGGTTTTTAATGAAATTACGAAAGATGCAGTTAAACATGCCTTTGTGGAGCCTCGTCAGATTGATATGGACTTGGTAGATTCTCAACAAGCACGTCGTGTTTTGGACCGTATTGTGGGATATTCCATTTCACCAATTCTTTGGAAAAAGGTCAAAAAAGGACTTTCAGCAGGACGTGTCCAGTCGGTTGCTTTAAAACTCATCATTGACCGTGAAAATGACATCAAAGCATTTGTTCCAAAGGAATACTGGTCTATTGATGGTCTTTTTAAAAAAGGAACTAAAAAGTTTCAAGCGACTTTTTACGGTATTAATGGCAAAAAAACAAAGCTTGACAATAACAACGATGTCAAAGAGGTATTAGCAAAGCTAACAAATGAAGATTTTCTTGTCAGCAAGGTTGACAAGAAAGAGCGACGTCGTAATGCTCCCTTACCTTACACAACATCATCTCTTCAACAAGATGCTGCTAATAAAATCAATTTCAGAACGCGTAAAACCATGATGGTAGCCCAACAACTGTATGAGGGGATTCATTTAGGAGAAAATGGAACTCAAGGTTTAATTACCTATATGCGTACGGATTCTACTCGTATCAGTCCAGTAGCACAAAACGATGCTGCTCAATTTATTATCAATCGCTTTGGAGCTAATTATTCAAAACATGGTAATCGTGTCAAAAATACCAGTGGTGTCCAAGATGCTCACGAGGCGATTCGTCCATCTAGTGTTAATCATACGCCAGACTCTATTGCCAAATACCTTAACAAGGATCAGTTAAAACTTTATACGCTTATTTGGAATCGTTTTGTGGCTAGCCAAATGACAGCAGCTGTTTTTGATACCGTAAAGGTGAACTTGGAGCAAAATGGCGTGATTTTTGTTGCCAATGGTAGCCAAATGAAGTTTGATGGTTACATGGCTGTTTACAATGATTCCGATAAAAACAAAATGTTACCTGAGATGGCAGAAGGAGAAACGGTTAAAAAAATATCGACCTCTCCAGAACAGCACTTTACGCAGCCACCAGCTCGTTATTCTGAAGCAACTCTAATTAAAACGCTAGAAGAAAATGGTGTTGGACGTCCATCAACTTACGCTCCAACCTTAGAAGTCATTCAACGCAGATACTATGTTAAATTGTCTGCTAAGCGCTTTGAGCCAACTGAGCTTGGGGAAATTGTCAACAAGCTTATTGTCGAATTTTTCCCAGATATTGTCGATGTTGCCTTTACTGCCGAGATGGAAGGTAAGCTAGATCAAGTTGAAATCGGAGAAGAACAATGGCAACATGTTATCGATCAATTCTATCAACCCTTTGTCAAAGAATTGAATAAGGCTGAGTCTGAAATTGAAAAGATTCAAATCAAAGATGAACCAGCTGGCTTCGACTGTGATGTTTGTGGTCACCCAATGGTCATTAAGTTAGGACGTTTTGGGAAATTTTACGCGTGTAGCAACTTCCCAGAGTGCCGTAATACAAAAGCCATCACTAAAGAAATTGGTGTTACTTGTCCGGTTTGTCATAAAGGACAAGTTATCGAGCGTAAAACCAAAAAAAATAGGATATTTTATGGTTGTGATCAGTATCCAGATTGTGAGTTTATCTCGTGGGATTTACCTATTGGACGTGCTTGCCCTAAGTCAGGTGACTATCTTATTGAGAAAAAAGTTCGTGGTGGCAAACAAGTAATGTGTAGCAATGAGACCTGTGATTACAAGGAAGAAAAAATTAAATAAAAAAAGAATTGGAACTCCTTGTCTTGTTCCAATTCTTTTTTTATTTACAAAGGTATTTTTAACTACAAAAATCGCTAGTTCGTTTTTAAAAGGCTTAAAAATTCCTCAATAACTGGACTGAAACTCGCATCATCTCGGTAAGCAATCCCAATAGGGTAAAAATTATTTTTATCTTGCAAAGGAATCCAAACTAAGTTATCTACCTGATTAAGACTCTCAAAATCACTCGGGAGGATAGTCAAGGTATTTAAATCGTGCAAACTATGAATAAGAACTTCCCAATCATTGTGTTTAAAGACAATATCTGGTTCAAAACCGAGAGCTCGGCATTTTCTAGGAAGCATTTCGCCTAACATGTAGTGATCGTTTAAAGAAGCAATCTTATAGCCTTTTAAATCTTTAAGTTTTAACTGAGGATGTTGCGCCAAAGGGTGCTGTTTGAGGAGAACGATACTGACCTTATAGCCTTTTGTGGACGTTTGTAATAGCTCAATGGTAATATCCTTTCGAATACTTAGAAAGGAGAGGAGACCAATATCGATTTTTCCTTGGGACAATAATTCTTATAATTTGCGAGAACCATCCTGTATAAGCGATAATTCAACATTTGAGTGAGTAGCCATAAAGATTGAAATTTGTTTCATGAATTGTATAGCAAACAGTGATGTTAATTCAACACGAATCATCTCTTTTTTTCTTGATTTAATTGCTGAATATCCGCAACAATTTGATTAAAGTCATCCACAAGGTCTTTGCCTTTGTGATAAAATATCTCCAGCTTCGGTTAGTAGTAGCTGTCAATCACTTTGTGTAAAAAGCGTCGTGTTCAAACTAGGACTCTAGCCTTTTAATTGATTGAGAAAGAGTAGGTTGCGTTACAAACAAACTTTTAGCAGCGTGGGAATGATTTTTTGTTTCAGCAACTGCAATAAAATAGGTTAATTGTCTAATATCCATAGTAGATCCTTCATGATTGGTCAAGGAATAGCGTCTCTACTTGGTTTACAACCTATTTTGATGTCTCTCCTTATTGCCATGATTTTCTGCTTCCTTATTGTTTCTCCAATTACAACGGTAGGAATTGCTCTTGCGATTAACTTATCTGGTATTGGTTCAGGTGCCGCAAGCTTTGGACTTTGCTTAGCAGGTTGGGCTGTTAATTCAAAAGGAACTTCACTTGCTCACGTCTTGAGATCACCGAAAATTTCAATGGCCAACGTTTTATCAAAACCAAAAATCATGTTGCCAATGTTATGTTCTGCAGCTGTACTTGGTGTTATTGGTGCTATCTTTAATATTCAAGGAACACCTGCTAGTGCAGGCTTTGGAATTAGTGGTTTGATCGGACCTATCAATGCCCTTAATTTAGCTAAAGGCGGATGGTGTCCAGTAAATATTCTACTTATCATTATCATTTTTGTAGGGGCACCAATTGTTCTCAATATGATCTTTAACTACCTTTTTATCAAGGTGCTTAAAGTGATTGATCCAATGGATTACAAACTTGATATCTAAGAAAGGAACTTTTGATGAAATTAAAATTATATAATGTTAGAGGCGAAGAAGCAGTCTTAGCAAAAAAATGGGCTGATGACAATGGGATTGAGATTTCCTTGACGGAGTCTCCCTTAACTCCTGAAACGGTTAAAGAAGCTGAAGGCTTTGACGGGATTGCCAATGCCCAAATTGGTCCTTTAGATGATGCGATTTATCCTCTCTTAAAGGAAATGGGGATTAAACAAATCGCTCAGCACAGTGCTAGTGTCGATATGTATAACCTTGATTTGGCCACCGAAAATGACATTATTATCACAAATGTTCCTAGCTATTCTCCAGAATCCATTGCAGAATTTACGGTTACTATTGTCCTTAATTTAATTCGTCATGTGGAGTTGATTCGTGAAAATGTTAAAAAACAAAATTTCACTTGGGGACTCCCTATCCGCGGCCGTGTTTTAGGTGATATGACAGTTGCGATTATCGGAACTGGACGTATTGGTCTAGCTACTGCTAAAATCTTTAAAGGTTTTGGCTGCAAGGTCGTTGGATATGATATTTACCAAAGCGATGCTGCCAAAGCTGTCTTGGACTATAAGGAATCTGTAGAAGAAGCGATTAAAGATGCTGATCTTGTTTCCTTACACATGCCACCAACTGCAGAGAACACACACCTTTTCAATTCTGATTTATTTAAATCATTCAAAAAAGGGGCTATTTTGATGAATATGGCGCGTGGTGCCGTCATTGAGACGCAAGATTTACTGGATGCTTTGGATGCAGGCTTACTGAGCGGAGCTGGTATTGACACTTACGAATTTGAAGGACCTTATATACCTAAGAATTTTGAAGGTCAAGAAATTACAGATTCACTATTTAAAGCTTTGATTAACCATCCTAAGGTTATTTATACACCTCATGCAGCTTATTATACTGATGAAGCCGTTAAAAACCTAGTTGAAGGTGCCCTTAATGCTACAGTAGAGATTATCAAAACTGGGACAACGACAACTCGTGTTAACTAACAACTGATTTGACGTCCATTATAAAGGAATAATTCTAAAAATTCCTTTATAATGGACTTTTTTGTATTAGTCCGTTATAATAGACTGTAAGAAAGGGGGCTCTTATGACATATATAGCGCTTATTGGAGATATTATCCAGTCCAAACAATTGACGGATCGTTCCAAAGTTCAAAAAACTTTAGCAGCTTATTTAGACGACCTCAACAAAACCTTTGCTCCTTATATTATTTCTAAATTATCCCTAACGTTGGGAGATGAATTTCAAGGACTTTTTCAGGTGGATACTCCTATTTTCCATCTGATTGATTTGATTAATCATCACATGGATATCCCTATTCGATTTGGAGTAGGAGTAGGTTCTATTCTAACAGACATCAATCCTGATATTAGTATTGGGGCTGATGGACCTGCTTATTGGCATGCTCGTGAGGCTATTCGTTATATTCATCAAAAAAATGATTATGGTAATACTACATTAGCTCTTCGGACTGGTCATCACAACCAGGATGATGTATTAAACAGTTTACTAGCAGCTGGAGATGCTATTAAAGCCAACTGGCGAGCTAGTCAATGGGAAATTTTTGACACGCTTTTAGATTTGGGCATTTATGAGGAATACTTTGATCAACAACGACTAGGAAAGCAATTATCTCTTAGCTCTAGCGCTTTGTCAAAACGTCTAAAAAGTAGTCATGTTAAAATTTATCTGAGAACACGGCAGAGTGCGCTAAACTGTCTCAAACAAATCAAGGAGGAAACTGATGATTAATGGTGTCTCTCACTACCTAGCTCAAACCCCTACACTTACCCTGTTTCTCATTTGTCATGTGTTATCAGACTACCAGTTACAAAGTCAGCAAGTAGCTGATTTAAAAGAAAAACATTTGACTTATTTAGGTTACCACTTGATTGGAGTTAGCATTCCCCTAATTTGTTTAACCCTCATTATCCCACAAGCATGGTTGATGAGCCTATTGGTTATGATAAGTCACGCGCTTATTGACTGGCTAAAGCCAAAGATGGCTAACTCTCTAAAATGGAAAAGAGAGTGGATTTTTCTGCTGGATCAATGCTTACATATCGCTATTAGTTCATTTGCTGGGCTAAGGTTAGCAGGGGTGACCTTGCCTAATTGGCTTCCGATATCTATTTTGATGACCGTTTTATTTATCCTACTCATTACCAAACCAACTAATATTGTCTTTAAACTCTTTTTCAGCAAATACCAGCCTGACCAAGGAGAAAAAATGGACACGATCATAGGAGCGGGGGCTACCATAGGAATTCTAGAGAGAATTGTTATTGGGGTGTGTATGATCATGGGGCAATTTGCTTCAATAGGTCTGGTCTTTACCGCTAAATCTATTGCTCGCTATAATAAAATTTCGGAAAGTCCAGCTTTTGCAGAATACTACCTAATTGGTTCTTTATTTAGTATTCTCAGTGTTTTTATCGCAGCATGGATTTGTTTCTTCTAGTTGAAAAGGGTTCCCGTAGAAAGAGACTAACGCTTAGTCTCTTTCTTTTTCTTTCTTCTTATTTCTGTTATAATAAGTCAGGTAACTACATTAGAAAGATTTGTGGGTCTGTCATCTAAGAGATGTCATTCCCGAAGAGGTATTAGTGACTTGTCTCAATCAACTGCAACTTATATTAATGTTATTGGAGCTGGGCTAGCTGGTTCTGAAGCTGCCTATCAGATTGCTAAGCGCGGTATCCCCGTTAAATTGTATGAAATGCGTGGTGTCAAAGCAACACCGCAACATAAAACCACTAATTTTGCCGAATTGGTCTGTTCCAACTCATTTCGTGGTGATAGCTTAACCAATGCAGTCGGTCTTCTCAAAGAAGAAATGCGGCGATTAGACTCCATTATTATGCGTAATGGTGAAGCTAACCGCGTACCTGCTGGGGGAGCAATGGCTGTTGACCGTGAGGGGTATGCAGAGAGTGTCACTGCAGAGTTGGAAAATCATCCTCTCATTGAGGTCATTCGTGGTGAAATTACAGAAATCCCTGACGATGCTATCACGGTTATCGCGACGGGACCGCTGACTTCGGATGCCCTGGCAGAAAAAATTCACGCGCTAAATGGTGGCGACGGATTCTATTTTTACGATGCAGCAGCGCCTATCATTGATAAATCTACCATTGATATGAGCAAGGTTTACCTTAAATCTCGCTACGATAAAGGCGAAGCTGCTTACCTCAACTGCCCTATGACCAAAGAAGAATTCATGGCTTTCCATGAAGCTCTGACAACCGCAGAAGAAGCCCCGCTGAATGCCTTTGAAAAAGAAAAGTATTTTGAAGGCTGTATGCCGATTGAAGTTATGGCTAAACGTGGCATTAAAACCATGCTTTATGGACCTATGAAACCCGTTGGATTGGAATATCCAGATGACTATACAGGTCCTCGCGATGGAGAATTTAAAACGCCATATGCCGTCGTGCAATTGCGTCAAGATAATGCAGCTGGAAGCCTTTATAATATCGTTGGTTTCCAAACCCATCTCAAATGGGGTGAGCAAAAACGCGTTTTCCAAATGATTCCAGGGCTTGAAAATGCTGAGTTTGTCCGCTACGGCGTCATGCATCGCAATTCCTATATGGATTCACCAAATCTTTTAACCGAAACCTTCCAATCTCGGAGCAATCCAAACCTTTTCTTTGCAGGTCAGATGACTGGAGTTGAAGGTTATGTCGAATCAGCTGCTTCAGGTTTAGTAGCAGGAATCAATGCTGCTCGTTTGTTCAAAAGAGAAGAAGCACTTATTTTTCCTCAGACAACAGCTATTGGGAGTTTGCCTCATTATGTGACTCATGCCGACAGTAAGCATTTCCAACCAATGAACGTCAACTTTGGCATCATCAAAGAGTTAGAAGGCCCACGCATTCGTGACAAAAAAGAACGTTATGAAGCTATTGCTAGTCGTGCTTTGGCAGATTTAGACACCTGCTTAGCGTCGCTTTAACACTAAAAAAGAGTTCCTTTTCAGTTGAGTTGCTGAAGAGGACTTTTTTACTTGCTGATTTGAGCGCTAGCTATGCAAAAGAATGCACAAAAAATACATGAATAGACTATGGTCACTAGAAGCAATATTATATAATGAATAGTACTCATTAGTTGATTCAGTTTGGAGGTTTTAGCATGCAGCAGCAAGTCGCAATAACAGAAACAGTTTTACGGGACGGTCATCAAAGTTTGATGGCAACGCGTTTATCTATTGAAGATATGCTTCCTGTCCTTACCATCTTAGACAAGATTGGTTATTATTCCCTAGAGTGTTGGGGAGGAGCAACCTTTGATGCCTGTATTCGTTTTTTGAACGAAGACCCTTGGGAAAGGCTGCGCACGTTAAAAAAAGGCTTACCTAATACCCGTTTACAAATGTTATTAAGAGGCCAAAACCTTTTAGGCTACCGTCATTATGCAGATGACATCGTTGACAAATTCATTAGTTTATCAGCTCAAAATGGGATTGATGTTTTCCGCATTTTTGATGCCCTAAATGACCCACGAAATATCCAGCAAGCCTTAAGAGCTGTGAAAAAGACGGGTAAAGAGGCTCAACTGTGTATTGCCTATACAACTAGCCCAGTGCACACGCTTAACTATTACCTTTCTTTAGTGAAAGAATTGGTTGAGATGGGAGCTGATTCTATCTGCATCAAAGATATGGCTGGTATTCTAACTCCCAAAGCGGCTAAAGAGTTGGTATCTGGTATCAAAGCCATGACTAACTTACCTCTTATTGTGCATACCCATGCAACTAGTGGCATTTCTCAGATGACCTATCTAGCAGCAGTAGAAGCTGGTGCTGATAGAATTGATACGGCTTTGTCACCTTTTAGCGAAGGCACTTCACAACCTGCTACAGAATCCATGTATTTAGCCTTAAAAGAAGCAAGTTATGATATCACATTAGATGAAACGCTACTGGAACAGGCTGCTAATCACCTTCGACAAGCCCGTCAAAAGTACTTAGCAGATGGCATTCTGGATCCCAGTCTTCTCTTTCCAGACCCAAGGACACTACAATACCAAGTTCCTGGAGGCATGTTGTCTAATATGCTATCTCAGCTGAAACAAGCCAATGCCGAATCAAAATTAGAAGAAGTTTTAGCAGAAGTTCCTCGGGTAAGAAAAGACTTGGGTTATCCTCCCTTAGTAACACCGCTTAGCCAAATGGTCGGGACTCAAGCTGCTATGAATGTGATTTTAGGAAAACCTTACCAGATGGTGTCTAAGGAAATTAAACAATACTTGGCAGGCGACTATGGCAAAACACCAGCACCAGTCAACGAAGACTTAAAACGAAGTCAAATTGGCTCAGCTCCTGTCACCACAAATCGTCCTGCAGATCAACTAAGTCCTGAATTCGAGGTGTTAAAAGCAGAAGTAGCAGATTTAGCCCAAACGGACGAAGATGTGCTGACTTATGCCCTCTTCCCAAGCGTAGCAAAACCGTTTTTAACAACCAAATACCAAACTGATGACGTCATTAAAGTGACTGCCTTTATCAAAGCATAATAGGCTATCTTAATCAGATAGAAACAAAAATATGGAGATCAAATGACCTATTCCTTTATTGATATCTTACAAGTTACCTTAGTATCCTTGTTCTTAGTGTTAACCTGTTTAACAGGGATTATGGGATTAATGATGCTAAGTGGTAAATTATTGTCACAAGAAAAAAAAACTCTCTCTCAACAAGCTTCCAGCATTCCTCAAGAGCAAGAAGCTGACAAGTTGAGTGGAGAAGCTCTCGAAACTCTTTTAGCCAAAGACGAATTGGCTAGAATTGCTGTTATGACTAGTCTTGCTTATGCTAGCCAAGAAGAGTCAGGAAAACGGTTTGAAGTTATTGCCGTGGAAAGGAAATCCTAATGAAAAGATATGAAGTGACTGTCAATGGACAGGTTTATGAAGTGAGTTTACGTGAACTAGTTGATGGAGAAACTGTTGAAGTTAGCCAGCCAGCAGCACCCGCTACTGAGAAAGAAATGAATGCCAACGCTGCTGGCGGTGGCATTCAGGTAAAGGCTCCAATGTCTGGAACAGTCTTGTCTATCTTTGCTACAGAAGGAAAAGCTGTTAAAAAAGGAGAAGCTGTTCTGGTCTTAGAGGCCATGAAAATGGAGAATGAAATTCTAGCACCTGCAGATGGTCTGGTTTCAAAAATTCATGTTGTGGCTAACCAAACGGTCGAGTCTGAACAAGTTTTGATTTCATTCTAGGAGGAAACCATGCTAGACGTACTCAATCAAATGGTCCAATCGTCAGGATTGGCTCATCTAACTGTTAATAATCTTATCATGATTTGCTTGGCCAGTTTCTTTTTATACCTTGGTATCAAAAAGGAATATGAGCCTTACCTTATGGTACCAATCGCCTTTGGGATTTTACTCGTTAATTTGCCTATGGCGGGATTGATGGACCACCCTGCCAATGGTAATCCTGGTGGCCTTCTTTATTACCTATATAAGGGAACTAGCCTAGGGATTTACCCACCTTTAATTTTTCTTTGTTTGGGGGCATCAACTGACTTTGGTCCCTTGATTGCCAATCCTAAAACCATTTTACTAGGAGGCGCAGCACAAGTTGGGATTTTCTTAGCCTTTTTCCTTGCTATTATGTTAGGCATGACACCTCAAGAAGCGGCTTCTGTCGGGATTATTGGTGGTGCCGATGGACCAACAGCTATTTATGTGACGACAAAGTTGGCGCCTGATTTACTCTCTACTATCGCCCTAGCAGCTTATTCTTACATGGCTCTGGTACCTATTATTCAACCTCCCATCATTAAACTCTTGACTACCAAGGCGGAACGCCAAGTGAAAATGACTCAAGCAAGAACTGTTTCACAAAAAGAAAAAATCATTTTCCCGATTATGGTAACAATCTTTGTCAGCCTTTTGGTTCCAAGTGCTACAACCTTGGTTGGCTGTTTGATGCTGGGAAATCTGGTCAGAGAAATTAAAATTGTTCCTAAAATTGTAGAGAATCTCCAACAAGTGGTTATGTTTTGCATTACTATCATTTTAGGGTTAACCGTTGGTGCTAAGGCCAATGGAGATCTCTTTTTATCAGCCACAACCTTGAAAATTATTGCCCTTGGGCTAATCGCCTTTGCTGCTGGGACAGCAGGGGGTGTCTTGATGGGGAAGGTCATGTACTATTTATCTGGTAACAAAGTGAACCCTATGATAGGAGCAGCAGGTGTTTCAGCTGTTCCGATGGCAGCACGAGTGGTCCAAAAGATCGGACAAGAAGAAGATCCAAGTAATTTCTTACTCATGCACGCCATGGGGCCCAATGTAGCTGGCGTTATTGGCTCAGCCATTGCCTCAGGTGCCTTGCTGGCCTTCTTTGGCTAATTGTGAAAAAGGATTAGTAAATTAATCTTAATAAATCATTATCAGGAGTTGGAAGCAATCTAGCTCCTTTTTTAGTAGAAAGCTCGAGTGATAAACTATTCCAAAATAATTATAAAAAAGACTGTCCTGATTGTACGGACTATATCAGTTGACTTTTATAGTCTAGCTGAAATAGCAGTGCAAAACTAAGACACTCGTTTTAAAGTAGTTTTTCTAAAAAAGCAAAATAAAAGGTCAGAGCCAATAAATCTGCCGCGCCCCCAGGGCTTAAATGCTGATTAATGAGGCATTGATTGTAGGAGGACAAAGCCAATCTTAGGTCAGTTGTTGATAAATCTTGTTGCAGGAGTAGTCGCATATCTGCCTTAACGCCTTTCCATGCTTCAATCCCTCCACGATGAATCAGATTTCCATCTTCAACAATAGACATCAAATAAACAAGAAGACGAAGCTGACTGGTTTCGGGGTCATTTTGACTTATCATCTGACGAAAGTAGGGCAAGGCATGGTCTGTTAAGGTCGTGAATCCCTCGCTTGCCTCACCCCGAGGTCCTTTGATGCCATAAGTTACAAAGAGTTGCTCCCCATAAGTGAACTCTTTTTTAGTGTTCAAATGACCAAGGTCTGTTTGAATCAAATGTGCCGTCATAGGTTTTACTAAACGACAGATAGCTAGAGTATCTTCCTTGCTAAAACGCCCTAAATCAGTCATTAAGTGAGGTGTTCTTGCTAGATAGGCCCCAGTTGCACCAAGAAGTAAAGCCATGGAAAAATTCAGGCCTTTATGAGTGTTAATTCCCTGAGTAGCACAAAACATGGTTTCCTCGGCCTTTTGACCTAGTTGTCTAAGACGGTTAAACAGAAGAAGTGGCTCTTCTTTTGCATAAGCAAAACCTGTTTCGATATAAGCCTGAAAAAAAGGAGAGAGTGCTATCATACTGTCGATAAAGGTTATAAAGGACATGTCATCATGGGCACCGTTATCAAATCGATCAACTAAACCAGGTTTTGGAGATAGTGAGACTTCATAAAGCAAAGCTTTTAAGGCCAGTTGACTAATACTTGTTAGAACTGCCTTAGTCATTTTGCTCAGGCCTCATTTCTTTTAAGATAAATTCAAGTGAGCTATTCAAGTGTTCATGTGTAATCAACGTAATTTGCTCATGATCTTTGTTCTTCATACCTCGGTAAATCATCCAGTGTTCAGATAGAGCTCGTTTACGGCGTTCAACTGAAGAAATCGAAATTTTTCTAAAGTAGACCAAATAAGCTTGCAATTCTGTCACAATTTCTTTTAAGCGGACCATTTGGCTATAGCTGTAAATCAAATTGTTAAAGGCATTAAAATTATCCAAAATACGATTGGTGTCATCCTCTGCGATAAAGGTTTCACAGTCTTCCAACAAGTTATGCATGACTTTAAAATCTTCTTCTGTCATTAAATGCATCGCTTGCACTGTTGCGAGAGTCTCTAGAGCTTTTCGAATTTCAAAAATTTCACAGGCATCCTTGATACTAACTCCTTTGACAATAATGCCTTTTTTAGGAATGTGCTCTACAAGGTGTTCTTCAGACAATAATCCCAAAGCGTAGCGAATAGGTGTCCTGCTAATATTAAGCGCAATGGAAAACTCTTTTTCATTAATGCGGCTTCCAACAGGAATTTGTCGCAAAATAATGGTCTTTTTAAGAGCGTTATAAAAGGCTATTTTCAAAGGGATATTTCTTGATAGGTCAAGATTTTGTTTAACGGCTTCGATAATAGGATTCATGTCATCTCCTTAATGCTAGTGTCCTCACTTTATTATACTTAAATTTGTGAAACATTCCAATAGGACTAGATGAGTTCTGAAAAATTAAAGCCATGCTCACAAAAGGACATGACTTTAATCATCTCATAAGGAATAAGGTAGTAGTGTTATCGTTGGTTTATTGTGGAATGTAAAGTGGCATTTGTCCCATGGCAATAATGGTTACCACAAAGATAACAAAGATGATAAGGGCATATTTAGCAGCCTCTTTTTGCCATTCCCCCATGTCAAGACCTGTCAAGCGAAGAAGAAGATAAATGAAGGCAACTAATGGACTAAGTAAGTGGAAGGCTTGTCCCATGAGGGAAGCAAGTGCCATAGCCATGTTACTGAAACCATATTCAGCACCAGCTTCTGCAAGAACAGGCAAGATACCATAGTAAAAACCATCATTGGAGATAAAGAAGGTACCAGGTGCAGAAACTAAGGCAATAACGAGACCCCAGAAACCTGCCAGTTGTTTTGGAATAATGGTTGCAAAACTTTGTGCAAGAGCGCTAGCCATACCAGAACCTTGAAAAAGACCCATAAAGATACCAGCAGCAAAGACGAGAATAACCACTTGAACCGCATCACCAGCATTGTCACCAATGCGTTTTGATTGATCTTTAAGCACTGGGTAATTGACCATCAAGGCGATACAAGTTCCCACCGCAAAAAGAAGAAGCGGTGCCATAGCAATAGATTTGTTGAAAGAGCCAGCAACTAACCAAGTGATTAATCCAATGGTTAAGATAGCATTGAAAACAAAGTTTTTAGGACGACGAATAAAAAGGGTATCTGGGTCAGTAATGTCTGTGAGTTGACGCATGTCTTCTTCAGACAAGTCAATAACACCAAGTCTTGCACGTTCTTTACGCCCCATGCTTGGAGCAACCCAACAAATCACATAAAGAAGAGATAAAATCATACCCGGTGCAAGATAGCCAAGAATTTCAGGACCGACACCAAGAACAGACATCGCACGAGCAGTAGGGCCACCCCATGGCAGTAAGTTCATAATAGTATTTTGAAGAATAATCAAGACACCTAGGTTCATGATTTTCATGTCCAATTTTTTATAGATAGGTAAGAAAGCAGAGCAACAAATTAAAGTAGTGGTTGTTCCATCACCATTAAGAGATACTGCAGCAGCAACGACAGCTGTTGCGATAAGCACCTTCATTGGATCACCTTTAGCAAAGCGAATCATCTTTTCAGTAATCGGATCAAACAATCCTGCATCTAACATGACAGAGAAGAACAAAATGGCAAATAGCAACATGATACCTGTTTTAGCAGTATTGTTGATACCATACATAACCATTGGTCCGATAGCTGTTAGGTCTTTAGCAATTCCACCGTCACCAACAAAGGCAACAAATTTGGCATCTGCATTGAAGTCAGCTGAACCAGTCAGTATAACAGCAATCGTCATGATTAATGGAATCATGACCAAAGCAGTAAAAGGGGTCATTTTTTTCTTCATTACCACGTACATAAAGACAATAATCATGGCATAAGCCAGCATTGTTAATAACATCATTGTTATCTCCTTTTTCAAGTTATGATTTCAGTATAGATGAAAGCGCTTATAAAATAAATACTTCTTTGTGCAGAAAGACACAAAAAAAACAATTTGAAAATTAATTTTGAAAACCATTTTTATTACATCAGGTGACTTTAAATTTTCTATAATAATGATGAACCTAGTTAGATCAAGCTTTTCTTGCTATCAGTATCTTGATCTCAGTTTTTCAACAGTTACCTAAAAATAAAATAAAAGGTAACTGTTGAAAAACTTTATGAAACATTGAAAGCGCTCTTAGAAAGAACACAAAAAAGCCATCTCAAAAAAGATTGGTAGTATATAATAAACTTACTAGTTCCTTAAATAGGTAAATGTGAAAAAGAGGTAGCTCATGCAGTTTTTACAAAAATGGTTTAAACACTCTAAAAAAGAGAAGTTGAAAGAATCCTCGTCCCTTAGTACAGAAATAGAACCTTCTGAAAACTGGGCAAAGATTCCCGCTTATATTCCTGCAGACAAAAGTGATTACAAAAAGGTTACTTTAATTACCAGTGTTATTGCTGCTGGCGATAGACCTAATAGTCAATTCAAGGTTAAACGCATTCTCAAGCGCAATCCTGAGGCAATCACTGTTTCTTTAATTGCTTCAAGTATCGCTGCAGGTGTTTACCCAGAAAGTCAGTTTCGGGTGACATCCATCTATTGCAAAAGGTAGTCGGTGAACGATACTTTAGACGAACTCATGACACAATAACATATAGGAGAAAAATGATGTTACGAAAATTTAAAATTACCATTGACGGTAAAGAGTATCTTGTAGAAATGGAAGAAATCGGTGCTCCTGCCCAAGCAGCTGCCCCCGCTCAACCAATATCCACTCCAGTACCTGTCCCTACTGAAGCAAGCCCACAAGTGGAGGAAGCGCAAGCACCACAGCCAGTAGCTGCAGCGGGAGCGGATGCCATTCCATCACCAATGCCTGGAACCATCTTAAAAGTCTTAGTAGCAGTGGGAGACCAAGTAACTGAAAATCAGCCACTATTGATTTTAGAAGCCATGAAGATGGAAAATGAGATTGTGGCCTCATCAGCAGGAACCATTACAGCTATCCACGTCGGTCCAGGTCAAGTGGTCAATCCTGGTGATGGTCTCATTACAATTGGTTAATAGTACTATAACTAGAATAAATAGACAGAAAAGGAAGTGAATTTGTGGACACTTTAATCGCAGGAATAACCTCCATCACCATTCCTCAAATTGTTATGATGGTCATTGGTGCCCTCTTAATGTATCTAGGAATTAAAAAAGAATACGAACCAACCTTACTTGTCCCCATGGGACTTGGAACCATTCTCGTTAACTTCCCTGGTTCAGGAGTTTTAACACAAGTGGTTAACGGAGTCGAGCAAGAAGGGGTTTTTGAGGCTCTCTTCAATTTTGGGATTGGAACAGAACTTTTCCCACTGTTGATTTTCATTGGTATAGGAGCCATGATTGACTTTGGCCCCTTGCTTCAAAACCCATTCATGCTCTTGTTTGGTGCTGCAGCTCAATTCGGAATTTTCTTTGTTGTGGTTGTTGCCGTACTGGCTGGCTTTGACATTAAAGAAGCAGCTTCAATCGGCATTATCGGAGCAGCAGACGGACCGACTTCTATCTTTGTTGCCAACCAACTGGCCAAGGATTTACTGGGTCCAATTACGGTTGCAGCCTATTCTTACATGGCTCTGGTTCCTATTATCCAACCATTTGCCATTAAATTAGTGACAACGAAAAAAGAGCGCCGTATCCGTATGACTTACAAAGCTGAGAATGTATCTCAAATGACTAAAATCTTATTCCCAATCATCATTACCTTAGTAGCAGGGTTCATCGCCCCAATTTCTCTACCTTTAGTTGGCTTTTTGATGTTCGGTAACTTATTACGGGAGTGTGGTGTGCTCGATCGCCTGTCACAAACTGCTCAAAATGAATTGGTAAACATTATTAGTATCTTGCTTGGATTGACCATCTCTATTAAAATGCAGGCAGACCTGTTCTTAAATGTACAGACACTCTTAATCATCGTCTTTGGTTTACTTGCTTTTATCATGGATTCTATCGGTGGGGTCATGTTTGCCAAATTTCTCAATCTCTTCCGAAAAGAGAAGATTAATCCAATGATTGGCGCTGCGGGTATTTCAGCTTTTCCAATGTCAAGTCGTGTCATTCAAAAAATGGCAACAGATGAAGACCCGCAAAACTTTATCCTCATGTATGCTGTAGGTGCCAATGTCTCTGGCCAAATCGCCTCTGTTATCGCAGGTGGTTTGTTGCTAGCTTACTTTAGCTAAGAAAGGAAGGAAACCTTATGACAATTAATATGGACCATTTGATTAGTTCCTTTGAGCTAATGGCGCTTGGTATGGCAGGTGTCTTTATCGTGTTAGGCATTCTCTATCTTGTCGCAGAGATCCTGATCAAACTTTTCCCAGTTAGTAAATAACAATATCATTTAAGAAAATCAAGGAGGTAAACGCAATGGATATTAAACAAACTGCCGTTGCTGGTTCACTTGAATCAAGTGACCTAATGATTACAGTATCCCCTAATGACGAGCAAACCATTACAATAACCCTAGACAGTAGTGTTGAAAAACAATTTGGCAATCACATTCGTCAACTCATTCATCAAACCCTAGTGAATTTGAAGGTGACGGCTGCTAAAGTAGAGGCTGTTGATAAAGGTGCATTAGATTGCACCATTCAAGCGAGAACCATCGCAGCTGTTCATCGCGCTGCTGGTATTGACCAATACGATTGGAAGGAGATTGACTCATGGAACGTTTAAGAAGAACAATGATGTTTGTGCCTGGTGCCAATGCAGCCATGCTTCGAGATGCTCCTTTATTTGGCGCTGATTCAATCATGTTTGACTTGGAAGATTCTGTTTCACTCAAAGAAAAAGACACCTCTAGAGCTCTCGTTCATTTTGCGCTTAAAACTTTTGATTATTCAAGCGTTGAAACGGTTGTTCGTGTGAATGGTCTTGATTCTTGTGGGGCTTTAGACATCGAAGCTGTTGTTTTGGCAGGTGTCAACGTGATTCGTCTTCCAAAAACAGAGACTGCTCAAGATATTATTGATGTGGAGGCTGTTATTGAACGTGTCGAACGCGAGAACAGCATTGAAGTTGGTCGCACACGTATGATGGCAGCCATTGAATCAGCCGAAGGTGTCCTAAATGCTCGTGAGATTGCCAAAGCTTCTAAGCGCTTGATTGGTATTGCTCTTGGAGCAGAAGACTATGTCACGAATATGAAAACGCGTCGTTACCCAGATGGTCAAGAATTATTCTTTGCTCGTAGCATGATTTTACACGCTGCTCGTGCTGCTGGAATTGCTGCCATTGATACTGTTTATTCTGATGTCAATAATACCGAAGGGTTCCAAAACGAAGTTCGCATGATCAAACAGTTAGGATTTGATGGTAAATCGGTCATCAACCCTCGCCAAATTCCTCTGGTCAATGAGATTTATACCCCAACAAAAAAAGAAATTGACCATGCCAAACAAGTCATCTGGGCAATTCGTGAAGCTGAAAGCAAAGGCTCTGGCGTTATTTCCTTAAATGGAAAAATGGTTGATAAACCAATCGTTGAACGTGCAGAACGTGTGATTGCCCTAGCAACAGCAGCAGGTGTTTTATCTGAGGAGGATATTTAAAGATGGTAACAAATAAACTCGGTAGAGATATTCCTCAACCATACGCCGACCAATACGGTGTCTTTGAAGGAGAACTCGCAAATATCAAACAGTATGACGAATCAAGTCGCCGTATTAAACCAGTTAAGCCTGGAGATTCTAAATTACTAGGATCTGTTCGTGAAGCGATTGAAAAAACAGGTTTAACAGATGGCATGACCATTTCTTTCCACCACCATTTCCGTGAAGGGGATTTCATTATGAATATGGTCTTGGAGGAAATTGCCAAAATGGGCATTAAAAACCTGTCTATTGCCCCAAGTTCCATCGCTAATGTACATGAGCCTTTGATTGATCACATCAAAAATGGTGTGGTCACTAACATCACTTCATCTGGTCTTCGTGACAAAGTAGGGGCAGCCATCTCAGAAGGACTAATGGAAAATCCTGTGGTTATTCGCTCCCATGGTGGTCGCGCTCGTGCCATTGCTAGTGGGGATATCCATATTGATGTTGCCTTTCTGGGCGCCCCAAGTTCAGATGCTTACGGAAATGTTAATGGGACAAAAGGGAAAGCAACCTGTGGTTCTTTGGGCTATGCCATGATTGATGCCAAATATGCGGATCAGGTGGTTATCTTGACAGATAATTTGGTTCCTTATCCTAATACCCCAATCAGCATTCCTCAAACAGATGTTGACTATGTGGTAACAGTGGATGCTATCGGAGATCCTCAAGGAATCGCCAAAGGGGCAACTCGTTTTACGAAAAATCCTAAAGAACTCTTAATTGCAGAATACGCCGCTAAAGTAATCACCAACTCTCCTTATTTTAAAGAAGGATTCTCTTTCCAAACTGGAACAGGTGGCGCTTCTTTGGCAGTAACCCGTTTCATGCGTGAAGCTATGATTAAAGAAAATATCAAAGCTAGCTTTGCTCTTGGTGGTATTACCAATGCTATGGTGGAGTTGCTCGAAGAAGAACTGGTTGAAAAAATTCTTGATGTCCAAGACTTTGATCACCCATCAGCTGTTTCTCTTGGTAAGCATGCTGAACATTATGAAATTGATGCCAACATGTATGCCTCACCTTTGAGCAAGGGTGCTGTTATCAATCAATTAGACACTTGTATTTTATCAGCCCTTGAAGTTGATACTAACTTCAATGTTAATGTGATGACAGGATCTGACGGCGTGATTCGTGGCGCTTCTGGAGGACACTGCGACACTGCCTTTGCGGCTAAGATGAGTTTGGTTATTTCACCACTTATCCGCGGACGCATCCCAACTTTTGTAGATGAGGTTAATACGGTCATTACACCAGGAACAAGTGTCGATGTGATCGTCACAGAAGTGGGAATTGCCATTAACCCAAATCGTCAAGACTTAGTAGACCATTTCAAATCCCTCAATGTGCCACAATTTAGTATTGAGGAGCTAAAAGAGAAGGCTTACGCCATCGTTGGCACACCTGAGCGTATTCAATATGGTGATAAGGTTGTTGCTCTTATTGAATACCGTGACGGTAGCCTCATGGATGTGGTTTACAATGTGTAAAGACACTTATTTTTCAGGCGAAGCTATCCAACTTAGTGATATGTTAAGAGCCCGCGAAGAAAGAGCTCTGCGTCAGCTGCATTTATTAAAGGAGTACCCAGAAGGTAGCTTATTATCGGTCACCATGAATATCCCTGGACCAATTAAAACCTCTCCTAAACTTCTTGAAGCTTTTGATATAGTGATTAAGGCCATTCAAACTGCCTTAGCTGACGATAAGATTTGTTACCAGTTGCGATTACTGCCTACAACGGGTTATGAGTATTACCTCATCACAAGTCTACCTAGCCGCGACCTGAAGTTAAAAATGATAGCCTTAGAGACAGAGTTGCCAATAGGTCGTCTCATGGATTTAGATGTCTTGGTCTTGCAAAATGATCTGCCTCATTCAATTAGCAGAACCGTATTAGGAGGCTCCCCTAGGCAATGTTTTATCTGTTCTAAAGAGGCCAAAGTCTGCGGTCGCCTACGTAAGCACAGTGTCGAGGAGATGCAGACTGCTATTTCAAAATTACTCCATTCATTTTTCAATAAAGACAACCAATCATCGTCATCAGATAAGACAGGTTGATGAGGAGAACAATTATGACGAAAATCCGTATAACGGAAACAGTTTTACGTGATGGTCAACAAAGTCAGATTGCCACACGTATGACAACCAAGGAAATGATTCCTATTCTCGAAACGCTAGACAATGCTGGTTATCATGCCCTTGAAATGTGGGGAGGAGCAACCTTTGATTCCTGCCTACGCTTTTTAAATGAAGACCCTTGGGAACGGCTAAGAGCCATCCGTAAAGCAGTGAAAAAGACTAAACTTCAGATGCTCTTACGCGGACAAAACCTTCTTGGATATCGCAATTATGCTGACGATGTGGTCAGATCCTTTATTCAAAAATCCATTGAAAATGGGATTGATATTGTCCGTATTTTCGATGCTTTAAACGACCCACGCAACTTGCAAACAGCTGTTTCAGCGACTAAAAAATTTGGAGGGCATGCTCAAGTTGCCATTTCTTACACGACAAGTCCGGTACATACCATTGACTACTTTGTTGAATTGGCGAAAGCTTACCAAGCTATCGGAGCGGACTCCATTTGTATCAAAGACATGGCTGGTGTCTTAACTCCTGAAATAGGTTACCAATTGGTCAAATGTATCAAGGAGAATACAACTATCCCTCTTGAGGTTCATACCCATGCTACCAGTGGTATTTCAGAAATGACTTACTTAAAAGTAGCAGAAGCAGGAGCTGATATTATTGATACGGCGATTTCCTCTTTTTCAGGGGGAACCAGTCAGCCTGCCACAGAGTCAATGGCGATTGCCTTGACGGATTTAGGCTTTGACACAGGCTTGGATATGCAAGAGGTGGCCAAAGTTGCAGAATATTTCAACACTATTCGTGACCACTATCGAGAAATAGGGATTTTAAATCCTAAAGTCAAAGATACTGAGCCAAAAACATTGATTTACCAAGTTCCAGGTGGCATGCTATCAAACCTATTGAGCCAATTAACCGAGCAAGGCCTAACTGATAAATACGAAGAAGTCTTAGCAGAAGTACCTAAAGTAAGGGCTGATCTTGGGTATCCGCCACTCGTAACGCCATTATCACAAATGGTTGGCACACAGGCCTTGATGAATATCATCTCAGGGGAACGTTACAAGGTAGTTCCAAATGAAATCAAAGACTATGTTCGAGGGCTATACGGTCAATCACCAGCGCCATTAGCAGAAGGTATCAAAGAGAAAATCATTGGTGACGAAGCAGTTATTACTTGCAGACCAGCCGACCTAATCGAGCCTCAAATGATTTATCTACGTGACGAGATTGCTCCATACGCTCATTCAGAAGAAGACGTGTTAAGCTATGCAAGCTTCCCGCAACAAGCTAGAGATTTCTTGGGACGCCGTGAAGATCCTTTCTATGATGTTCCGGTTCAAGAAGTTACTGTACAACTGGACATTCAAGACTAACAGAGAATGACTAATCCTCTTAACCATTAATCTCCTTGGTGAAACGCATTTGCTGTAAGAACAATACCAAAAACCTACCTGATTTTGATAATCAGATAGGTTTTTTATCTTAGTAATGTTTGACAGATGAAGTGGCTTGTATCTTTTTAATAATGGGTTGGGCTTCTAGCGAACAAAAATAATCTAAAGACGTTTTGGGAAGGAGTTTTGCCAGAAGGTCCCAATCATTATCTTTCAATGCCTGCCTAGCCGTTGAGGCACTGATAGGATCTTGCTGCTGATTGATAGCTTTCCTTGGCAAAATATCTAGGAGGATACCAGCTTGCTGCAACTGCTCTGCCATAATTTCATTGTAAATAGCAGTTACTCGGCTGGTTGGCTCTTCTCCAACGTATCTTTTTGTAATCTGTAAGGTTTGAGCAATCTTTAGAAAAATAGCAGTATCCAGCAAAGCTTGGCTCTTAATCACGTCATTGTCTTCTTTTTGGAAATAGGCTGGGAAAGTCGCTTGGCTAATCAAATAAGGACCTGTTTCATGATATATGACATTATCAAGATGAGCTAGACCTTCTTGAATCAACCTCTTTCTCACCGAAAAAGGAATTAGACTGCGGTCTTCACTGACCATAAACAGATGAACCCAATCATTTTCTCTTGCAGCTTTCTCTACTAAAAATTGATGCCCTAAGGTAAAGGGGTTAGCGTTGATAACAATAGCAGCGACTTTACCAGGTGTTTGCTCAGGCTTATTAAGTGTCATCAGATAATCTTGAAAACCAGTTTTTTTATTTTCCAAGAAACTGATGTGATTGTCGATATGGACAATTTCAGTAAAACCAAGATCTTTGAAAAAAGCAGCAGAAGAGGTCTTCGTATAAACAAAAAGATGATAGTTGCCAAGGGCATATTCTTCATCAATGAGATGACTCACAATCCTATTAAGAAGTCCTTCACCTTGATAGGCACTGGATACGCAAAGACAGCGCAAGCTATTTCCAAAGTAAGAACCGGTAGCAATCACATCATTTTGCGCATTCATGATGGCACAAGTATAATCTAAATGAGCATCCAAACGAATACCTTCTTGATGAAGCAGGTTCTTTACACTAGCCATTGTCGTTTTATCTGAAGGAAAGACTTTTGAAATAGTGTAGTAAGGCATTTCTTCTCCTTATCTTTAATTTTATTGAATCATAACATAACTTAGTACCAAAACAGGCTGATCTATCTAAAGGCAACTCTGTTTTTTATCAACGCCATTTTTTAAAAGGAAATCGAATGTGTTTGACAGACTCAAAAGTATCAGCGATTTTTTGATTGCGTTCCACAGTCCGCAAGTTTTCTTGGTCTAATAAGTCTTGACTTTTTTCCAAAACATCAACAGTAATGTAGTAGAGTTTGATCAGGCTTCCTATCTTATATTTACCAGATTTTGGAGACATAGCAACCACTTCATTGAGATTACTATGAAGCCATTTTTTATGAGGCTTAGCAGGTATAGTGGCTACTACAAAGCCAAGTTGTTCCAAATGAGCTTGTGCCTGATCAACAGGAAGATTAATCACATCATTTATCGTGCGTAATTGCATCTCTTTTTCATGTTTTTGTTCCATACGTTTTTCGATAATTGGTCGACTGTTATCAATCGTTTTTCCAATAATTTCAGTAGTGTCAGGAACAATTGACATCAGTTTCCCAACTACTCCTAGAGCTTTTCTTATTCTCTTTGGCATCTTTTATCTCCTCAAGTCGTTTCTTTTTATTATAACAAAATGTCTAAAAATAGTATGCGATAAACCTTGTTCTAAAAGGTTAAATAGATCAATTCAAGGAAAAAATAGGAGGGGATCCGACAAAAAAACACAAAGATTCTAAAAAAGTCAAGCTATTTTAGTTTAGCCTTTGTCAATCGTATCAGTTCAAATAGAAAATACAAGTTTTGACAAGAATTTATTTATGTAACAAACTGTGTTTTTGATTCTTTAGTCTATCTAACGATAATGTTATCTGATTCTTGTTTTCAACCAATTGATGTTAAAGAAGCTGTCTTCATGATTCTCTAATATTCCTTCAATTTTAGCTTTATATTACTCTAAGTTATCAGTAATGACATTAAGTAGTTTAACAAGAATAATCCTAAAAGCTACTTTACAAAATAACGTATTATCATACTAAATAAAAGTACTGACATACTAAAAACAGGCTTATCTCATCTTTTTGATGAGAACCCTACTAGATTTAATCTATAAACATCACAAAAAAGTCATTCAAAGAAGGGACAAAGTTAGCAGTAATATTCCTTTTTCTAAGTGGCTTGAGTAGTTTGGAAAACGGCCTGACACCAAACTGTCACGGTTAATAGTAGCCATCTATTAAAGTTAATTTTGAAGCTATTTTTATCTTTAATGTTACATAAAAACAATTATGTAACATTAAAGGTTATCTAAAGCATTTTTTTGCTCATCATTGACAATATGGGTATAAAGATCCGTGACTTGAGTAGAGGAATGGCCTAATTGATGACTAACTAACACCTGAGATTTAGTAGCATCATATAGTCTTGTCGCTAGCGTATGACGCAATTTGTGAGGAGTCACACGAATTTTAAAATCCTCAGAGTACTTGCCAACCATCTTTTCTATACTAGAAGCATCCATTCGATTTGGAACGCCACGGTATTCTGTTAAAAAGAAAGCAAGATCCTGTTTTTCAGCCTTGTAACGTCTCTGACGAACAGCTAAATAAGACTCCAAATAACCTTTCGCAAAACCTGCTACATTGACTGAATCACGTTTTCCGCCTTTGCGAATAACTTCGATAATCATCATATTTAGATTGACATCTTTTAAATCAAGATTCACTGCTTCAGACAAACGAACACCAGAAGCAAGTAGTAGAGCAATAATAGCCAAATCCCTCTCCTTATTTTTACGGAAAGAAGATTTGGCACGATTAGACAATTTTTGCTCATATTCCTTATCCACATAATCCAAGAAAGCTAGAGTTTCATCACCTAAAAACAGTTTCTGCTTAATATTTTCCGCTCTGGAAGCCAGGGTTTCTTTTTTCTTTTTTGTTGACACTTTTTTCATAACATTCCGATAAAAATAAGGCTCCCCTTGGTCATTTTCAACCTCTTCAGTCAAGTACTTGTAAAGGCTTGATAAGGCAGACAAGGTCCGATTAATAGTGGTTTGAGAAAGCCCCTCTTTGGTGGAATAGGTGTTGAGAGAAGGTCGTTCCCGCAAATAAAGCACAAAGGCCTCTAAATCCTTCTTGGTAAGGTGCTCAAGCGTGCTCAAGTCAATATCAGCAATCTTTGGCGCCTGCGTTAAATCAGCATCCATCAGCCAATCAAAAAAGCGTTTGTATTCTTTTAAATACTCATATAAGGTGGTAAAGCTGTATGGAACAGCTAATTTGGATTGGTAATAATCTAAAACATACCAGGGCATGATAGCCTTGTAGGTTTCAATTTTTTCTAGTAATAATTCGCGTCTCATATCATCATAATTCCTTAACAATAACAATTTTTTCAAAAATGAATTTTCGTAAATTGTCTCATGTATTTTATGACATTCATTCTCTACAAGAGCAGTATATCACACCTATAAATATTTTTCAAGAAAATTACAGTTTTTCGGAAAGATGTTACGAGACAGATCTCTTTTTTACAGATACTAACATCACTTCTTTTAGATTCAGTAATAATTTACTATCATTATTTTAGTAACTTCAGGCACAGAATTTGTTTAGCTCAGAACTAAATGATAATTTTATCTTTAAAGTAATTAACTCTTTATCAGATATAGACCTGCTAGTACACGAATCTAGTCGCTATGTTTTAGGTGTTCCCCCTTTTTGACAGTGTTACTATCACATGAATTAATTGTAGAAAATGTTACACTTGCTTTCGTTTTATTTTTTTGATACTATTAGTAAAGTTATAACTTTACTAAAGGAGCTACCAAATGTTTTCTGGACATCAACTAAAAACAGCACGATTATCAAAGGGAATAACTCAATCAGAATTGGGAAGATTGTTGCATGTCAATAAAATGACAATATCTAATAAAGAAAAAGTAATTGGCTATTCAGAGCGATTGTTAAATCATCAAATAGACAAAAAATCTAAAGATCTCATAGATAAACCATCACAATTATATGCTTATCGGGTCTATGAAAGTTTATCTGCTGGTACTGGTTACTCCTATTTTGGTGATGGTAACTTTGATGTTGTCTTTTACGATGAACAATTAGAATACGATTTTGCGTCTTGGGTTTTTGGAGATTCTATGGAGCCAACTTATTTAAATGGTGAAGTTGTTCTTATAAAACAAAATAGTTTTGATTACGATGGAGCAATTTATGCAGTCGAATGGGATGGGCAAACATATATCAAAAAGGTATTTCGTGAAGATGAGGGATTACGTCTAGTGTCCTTAAATAAAAAATATTCTGATAAGTTTGCTCCCTATAGCGAAGAACCTCGCATTATTGGCAAAATTATCGCTAATTTTAGGCCCTTAGAAATTTAAGTTAGATTGATAATGAACTCATCATGGTATGTAACACGGTCTTCCGTAATTTTAATAATCTTGTATACAAGATAAATGAATTTCACATCAAAAAGAGACGAAAATTTTCGTCTCTTTTATTTTCGTTTTTTCTTTGCTTTTTTTAGTTTGTTAGCCTGCCGTTTCATGGCCTGTTTCATGGCAAATTGGCCAATTTTTCCTTTAAACCCTTTACCAAATAGTTGACTCATATCCATATCACCACCAAGGCCAGATAAATCAGGCATACCACCTTGTCCCATCATTCCTTCTAAGGAAGACATATCTGGCATACCAGCAGGCATGTTTTTAGGAAGATTATTGGGATTAATACCCATATCTTTCATCATTTTAGACATATCGCCCGACATAACCCCTTGCATCATGCTTTTGGCTTGGTTAAAGTCTTTGATAAATTTATTAACTTCTACAAAGCTGTTCCCGGAACCAGCTGCAATACGACGGCGACGACTCGGGTTTAGTAAGTCAGGATTTTCACGTTCAGCGGGTGTCATTGAAGAGACAATAGCACGTTTGCGAGCAATTTGGTTTTCGTCAACTTTGATATTGGCCAAAGCTGGGTTACCAGCCATTCCTGGAATCATTTTCAAGAGGTCTTCCATAGGCCCCATATTTTGCACTTGATCTAACTGTTCAATAAAATCATTGAAATCAAAGGTGTTTTCACGCATTTTTTCAGCTAACTCTAAGGATTTTTTCTCATCATATTCCTGGCTAGCTTTTTCAATGAGGGTAAGCAAATCCCCCATTCCCAAAATCCGACTGGACATGCGGTCTGGGTGAAATGTTTCAATATCTGTGATTTTTTCACCAATACCTGTAAATTTAATTGGTTTCCCAGTGATTTCACGGACAGATAGCGCCGCACCTCCACGTGTATCACCATCAATCTTTGTTAACACAACCCCTGTGATGCTCAACTGATGATTAAACTCGTAGGCTACATTGGCAGCTTCTTGACCAATCATGCTATCTACAACCAAAAGAATTTCATTTGGTTGTGCTAAAGCCTTGACATCGCGCAGCTCTCCCATCAGTTTTTCATCAATTTGCAAGCGACCCGCAGTATCAATCAAGACATAGTCATTGTGGTTTTCACGAGCTTGTTCCAAACCTTTTCTGACAATATCGACTGCTGAGTGGTCTGTCCCCATATCAAAAACAGGTACATTGATTTGTTGCCCCAGTGTTTTTAACTGATCAATGGCCGCTGGACGGTAAATATCGGCAGCAATCATCAGTGGTCGCGCGTTTTCTTCTTTAATTAATTTATTAGCGAGTTTTCCTGCAAAAGTTGTTTTACCAGCCCCTTGCAAACCGACCATCATGATAATAGTTGGAATTTTTGGAGATTTATCAATCTCTGCAGTTTCTGAGCCTAAAATACTCGTTAATTCTTCATTAACAATCTTAAGAATTTGTTGTGTTGGATCAAGAGTATCAATAATCTCATGGCCAATAGCGCGCTCACGTACGCGCTTAATAAAGGTTTTAACAACTGGTAAAGCGACATCGGCTTCTAAAAGAGCTAGACGAATCTCTTTTGTCACTTCTTGAACATCTGATTCTGATAATTTCTTTTTACCGCGAATGTGTTTAAACACATCTTGCAAACGTTGGGTTAAGCTTTCAAAAGCCATAGTCAAAACTCCTCTTACTCTCTATTGTCAATACTGGTTAGAATGGAAATTTTTTCTTGCAAATACTCATCATGAGGGTAGTGAGCAATCATGTCGTCAAAGATTTCACTTCGAACAACATAATCCGAATACATATGAAGTTTCATCTCATAAGTCTCTAAAATTTTTTCCGTACGCTTAATATTATCATAGACAGCCTGACGACTGACACCAAATTCATCAGCAATCTCAGCTAAGCTATAATCATCGGCATAATACAGTTCAATATAATTCATTTGTTTATCTGTTAGCAAAGCTGCATAAAATTCAAAAAGGGCATTCATCCTGTTTGTTTTTTCAATTTCCATAATGTTCATTTTATCATACTATGATTGTTTTTAACAGTAGCAAATTAATTGCCTTGTGCTGTTCGTGTAAAAAAGGAAGTCATAAATGACTTCTTTACTAATTATTTTCTAAGTAAAATTCAAAACGGTCACCGATATACTGACTGCGGACATACTCAAAAGGTTTGCCGTCTGTAAAGTAAGACACCTGAGTTAGAGCCAAAATGGCATGTCCTTTAGCAACTTCCAAGTAGGAGGCTACACGCTCACTTGCTAGCTTAGCGTAGATTGTCTGTTTACTTTTACCAATCTCGTAACCATTTGCTATCAATGAGTGAAAAAAGTGTTCTGTAATATCAGCTCGTTTAACCGTTTTTATAAATTTTTCTGGGATTGAAGCAATTTCGTACACCAAAGGGACACTGTCTGCATAGCGGATACGTTCCATTCGAATGACCAAGTCTGTTTTGTCTAAGTTCAATTCTTTAACTTCGGTATCACTAGCTAATTGCTTTTGATAGGATAATAATTTAGAGGAGGGTTGTCGTCCTTGGGAGCGTATAATTTCTGTGAAACTTGTTGTTCCTCGCATTTTTTCTTGAACACGATGACTGGCAACATAAGTACCACTTCCTATCCGCCTTTCAAGAATCCCTTCTTCTACTAGTAATGTAATAGCCTGCCGTAGAGTCATTCGACTAACGGTGAAATGTTCCGCTAAATGTCGTTCACTTGGTAAGCGACTACCAATTGGCCAGATGCCCAGATCAATGTCTTTTTTAATTGCATCATGAATTTTTATATAAGCTGGTAACATGCCACACTCCTCAAGTCGGTTATTCATCTATTTTATCATATTTTTGATGAAAATTGAATTGTAAATATTGAGGTATTTGGCATCAATTAATGATATTACCTGCGACAATAACCGGTGAATTTGGTGGAAAATGAATAGGTTCCATAAACCAACTAGTGAGCTTCGCTTTAGTAACAATGGATGAGGTAAAAACATTATTTAAAACCCTAATAACTCCTACTTTTGAGGAATGCTGACCAATAGAACCACTATAGGCTCTCAGGCAACCAGTCGGATCTATATAAGGTAAAAATTGATTTTGGCTTACAGTAATATTGTGACATAGATGTCGAGTTTGGTTAAATGCTTCATAGTTTGGAGCAATATTACTAAGTAGACCTCCATCCCATGCAAAATGATGAACAGCAGCATCAAACTGAATGACTTCTGAAAAAAAATCATGCCCTTGAGCCTTTGATAGCAGCTGTTGGTCTTGTACTAATTCTGGCGCATAGCCAATAAATTGGTTTTTCTCAAACAATGAATTTTGTAGAGATCCTAAATCAAAAATATGACTATTACGCTTATGAACCATAGTAAATTTGTTATCGTAAATATGCCAATCAGTACCATGATCAGCCATAATCATAAAGTGGTCTCCTTTTTTCAAATCATTTGCTTTGAAATGCACTCCAGTCAACACGAGATTACGAACACCTTGTTCAGCCTTTGGTCCTGTAGGGAATCCAAACCACAACATTTTACCGTGAATAATGAACTCTGTCTGATGACCAATAATAGCTGTATCAGATGGAAGCTCAAAATAATCTTTTTGTGAAGGCAAAGAGCCAATGTGAAATTGCCCCTTTGGAAAAGATATAACGCTATTTGGATGCTGCTTTGCATAAGCGAAAGCTTTTCGCAAAAGACGATTGTTTTGCTCAGGGGAATTTCCTTTATTGAACCTAATATAATAAGGTTTAACAAAATCTTGCTCTGAAATTCCATCTAATCTTAGATTATCTTTCAGATTAATATCGTACTGATATCCTCCTAACGAATAGTCATAGCATTTTTTAACTTGTTTAATAGTCGCTAATTGACCTTGATATACTTTTATATGTGGCTTTTTAGTTAATGAAGATAATTTAACGATATCTCCTTTTTTAAACCTCGGTTTATCAGGCTCTTTCAGGTTATGTTCTGGCAAAGAAACAGTGACTTTTCCTATTGGAAATACCACTTCATAATGATAACTCACTCGGTAATTTTCGGCTATATCTTCTACCTGTTTATTAATAGTTCCAATCCATTGATGATATGGACCACTTTTTTGTACTTGAATAGCTTGTCCAATGTGATAGCGAGGCTGTTGATCTTTGCTTCGTTCCACTATTCCGACAGTTGCTAATATATTATGAAGTGTTGCAAAACTATTGGTCCACGCAAGGTACGAAACAACTAAACTCAACAATAATCCTAGGAAAATTAATTCAACAAGTCGAAATAAACCCAAAATTCTCTTTTTTCTTAGCATAGGCCCTCCCTGTTGTCTTAATTCCCTTTCATAGCCTCTATTGTAACATAACGATTACGTTTTTTTCCAACGAGCTAGAGAAATTGTAATGTCTTTTCGATGAAAATATGCTACAATAAGTTGACAACTATCAACCTGACGGTTGGTATAGAATGAAAGGATTATAATGACTGAAATTTCAATTTTGAATGATGTTCAAAAAATTATCGTTCTTGATTATGGTAGCCAGTACAATCAGCTTATTGCTAGACGTATTCGAGAGTTTGGTGTTTTCTCCGAACTAAAAAGCCATAAAATCACCGCTCAAGAACTTCGTGAGATCAATCCCATAGGTATCGTTTTATCAGGAGGGCCTAACTCTGTTTACGCTGATAACGCCTTTGGCATTGACCCTGAAATCTTTGAACTAGGGATTCCGATTCTTGGTATCTGTTACGGTATGCAATTAATCACCCATAAATTAGGTGGTAAAGTTGTTCCTGCTGGACAAGCTGGTAATCGTGAATACGGTCAGTCAACCCTTCATCTTCGTGAAACGTCAAAATTATTTTCAGGCACACCTCAAGAACAACTCGTTTTGATGAGCCATGGTGATGCTGTTACTGAAATTCCAGAAGGTTTCCACCTTGTTGGAGACTCAAATGACTGTCCCTATGCAGCTATTGAAAATACTGAGAAAAACCTTTACGGTATTCAGTTCCACCCAGAAGTGAGACACTCTGTTTATGGAAATGACATTCTTAAAAACTTTGCTATATCAATTTGTGGCGCGCGTGGTGATTGGTCAATGGATAATTTTATTGACATGGAAATTGCTAAAATTCGTGAAACTGTAGGCGATCGTAAAGTTCTTCTAGGTCTTTCTGGTGGAGTTGATTCTTCAGTTGTTGGTGTTCTACTTCAAAAAGCTATCGGTGACCAATTAACTTGTATTTTCGTTGATCACGGTCTTCTTCGTAAAGACGAGGGCGATCAAGTTATGGGAATGCTTGGGGGCAAATTTGGCCTAAATATTATCCGTGTGGATGCTTCAAAACGTTTCTTAGACCTTCTTGCAGACGTTGAAGATCCTGAGAAAAAACGTAAAATTATTGGTAATGAATTTGTCTATGTTTTTGATGATGAAGCCAGCAAATTAAAAGGTGTTGACTTCCTTGCCCAAGGAACACTTTATACTGATATCATTGAGTCAGGAACAGAAACTGCTCAAACCATCAAATCACATCACAATGTGGGTGGTCTCCCCGAAGACATGCAGTTTGAATTGATTGAGCCCTTAAACACTCTTTTCAAAGATGAAGTTCGAGCGCTTGGAATCGCTCTTGGAATGCCTGAAGAAATTGTTTGGCGCCAACCATTTCCAGGTCCTGGACTTGCTATCCGTGTCATGGGAGCAATTACTGAAGAAAAACTTGAAACCGTTCGCGAATCAGACGCTATCCTTCGTGAAGAAATTGCTAAGGCTGGACTTGATCGTGACGTGTGGCAATACTTTACAGTTAACACAGGTGTCCGTTCTGTAGGCGTCATGGGAGATGGTCGTACTTATGATTATACCATCGCCATTCGTGCTATTACGTCTATTGATGGTATGACAGCTGACTTTGCTCAACTTCCTTGGGATGTCTTGAAAAAAATCTCAACACGTATCGTAAATGAAGTTGACCACGTTAACCGTATCGTCTACGACATCACAAGTAAACCACCCGCAACAGTTGAATGGGAATAACAGAATAAACATTAAAAGACTCGCCAAAATGAGCGAGTCTTTTAATGTTTATTCTTTAACTGTTTTCGTATTTTGTACATGGTATTAGCAATATGATAAAGTGGGCTGACAGGGAGATTAAATTCTCCTATAAATTCTTCTATTGTCGGAGCAAAGTTGGCCTTAAATTTGGTAAGTCCATCATCAAGCGAGCCTTCTACTCCTCCCATGTTAGCCCAAATAATACCATCTTGATAAGCATCCTGAAAAACATTAGGATACAGCAGATACTGAGGATAAAACTTCTTAAAATCATCATTCATCCCAGCATAAAGCATTTCCATAACATTTCCATAAGAAATAGATAATATACCTGCTACAACAACTTCCTCAGGATATTGGTCTGTAAAGCCTTCAAATTCAGTTATATAACGTTCTAAAGAAGCTTTTTGATCTTCTAATTTTTTTAAACGCTTCTTTTGATGAGCTTGGGTGCGAGTAATATCTTGGTTAATAAGAATTAATTGCTGGCGGTATTGATCTAGTTTTTGAGGAATATTCACTTTTGCTAGATGTAAGTAGGCCTTATCCCCATAAGTAGTCATCAACTTTTGAAAGTAAGCTTCGTTACGCAAAGAAATATTTTTACGTTTTTCTGTTAAGGAGACAATCTTGGAAAATTTGTGAAGTTCTGATTGACTGACACGATATGTTTTTACACCACGCTGCTTAGCATCTTTTATTAAACGTCTGGTATGCTTAGGAAATTGCATCTCAAGGTTTTCTTGAGTGTAAATATTAGCTTGGAAACGAGGTTGGATACTATCTGCAATCTCCATTGTTAAACCAGTCCAATGAACACCAGCTTCTTGGAGACTCTTAATAGCTGCTAAAGCTAAAGGTTTTTCTTCTTCTTCCTGTCCCAGTGCGTATTGTTTTAACAGGATAGCTGGATCATATTTGATAAAGAGGGCCTTTTTAGTTTTACCATAATCCTTTAGTGTTTTCATGGTAAATGCCACCAAATCACGGTCAAGATAATCCATGACTGGCCCTCTTGGAATATAAATAATGCTTCTTCCAAGTGGCAATAGCTTAATCAAAAGTGATAAAGAGGCAACCTGCTTTTCCTCTTTATAGATACCAATTCGCTCATTCTGCCATTGATTTTTGATTTTTGCCCAATCACTACCTTGTAAAACGCTAATTTGCTGATGTTCTTTAACAAAAGAGTCATGCTCTTCTTCTGAAATACCGATTTTTGCATAAAACGTTAAATTCGTCATTTATTGTCCCCATCTATTCGTAATCTTAGCAGATGTACTTACTAATCATCTTCACTGTCTTTATCTATTTATTCGTAATAAATTTTAAAAAAACATAAAAATAGGGAAACTATTTGAATCACTTTTTAGTAATAACGTTTGTATCTTAAATGACTTGTTAATCACCAACAATTTCATGAACAACTGATCATCAAAAAATAAGCTATTATTAAACGACTTTACACCATTCCATTAGATAAAAAAAAGATGTAGTCACATCTTTTTTGGTTGGTGATCAGTTACCTAAACCATCACATATCTAGCAGTATTTATTCTATATCTTTACTGATTTTAGTAATTTCTGTGTAAAAAATTAAGGAATAGTTTAGGTTAACTTACTAAAATCCCAAGTATCGGTTACCCACCCATTGTAGAAATCAGGTTCATGACAAACCATTAAAATAGAACCCTTATATGCTTTTAAAGCACGTTTGAGCTCATTTTTAGCATCAATATCAAGATGATTTGTTGGTTCGTCTAAAATAAGCACGTTATTTTCACGATTCATCAACAAACAAAAACGAACTTTTGCTTGTTCACCACCCGAAAGTACTTGAATTTGACTTTCGATATGTTTTGATGTTAGTCCGCAACGAGCTAGTGCCGCTCGAACTTCTGCCTGATTTAAGGCAGGAAAAGCATCCCAAACTACTTCTAGCGGAGTTTGTCGGTTAACACCTGTCACTTCTTGTTCAAAGTAGCCAACTTCTAAAAAATCCCCTGTGACAATATGACCTTCTAAAGGCTCAATAACACCTAATAAACTTTTTAGCAAAGTAGATTTTCCAATACCGTTGGCCCCAACAATAGCAATTTTTTGATTTCTTTCAAACGTTATATTTAAGGGTTCTTTGGTCAATGGGTAATCATAACCAATCACAAGATTTTTTGTTTGAAAAATGAATCGACTGGGAGTTCTAGCTTGCTTAAATTCAAAATTTGGTTTTGGTTTCTCAGCTTGAAGTTCAATTATATCCATCTTATCAAGTTTTTTTTGGCGAGACATTGCCATGTTACGTGTCGCTACCCGAGCCTTATTTCGGTTGACAAAATCCTGCAAGTTAGCAATCTCTTTTTGTTGACGTTCATAGGCTGCTTCAAGTTGAGATTGTTTCATCTCATAAACAGCTTGAAATTGGTAATAATCCCCAGTATAGCGAACTAAACTTTGATTTTCAACATGATAAACAATATTAATCACATCATTTAAGAAAGAAATATCATGCGAAATCAACACAAAAGCATTTTCATAATGTTGTAAATAGCGTTTTAACCATTCAATATGCTCAGCATCCAAATGGTTAGTTGGTTCATCTAATAGCAGAATATCAGGTTTTTCTAATAGTAATTTGGCTAATAAAACCTTTGTTCGTTGCCCACCTGATAAGGATGTAACATCTGACTCCATTCCAAAATCCATAACACCAAGCGCACGCGCTACTTCATCAATCTTAGCATCCAAAGTATAGAAATCACGACTTTCTAAACGATCTTGAAGCTCACCTACTTCTTCCATCAAAACAGCAATATCAGCTTTATCATCTGCCATTGACGCGTAAATCTCATTAATACGATTCTCGGTCTTAAATAACTCATCAAAAGCAGTTCGCAAGACATCACGAACGGTTTGTCCTGATTCCAACACTGTATGTTGATCCAGGTAACCTGCAGTGACATACTTCGACCACTCTACTTTTCCTTCGTCAGGCTGTAAATGTCCTGTGACTATACTCATAAAGGTTGATTTTCCTTCACCATTTGCCCCAACTAGTCCAATATGTTCGCCTTTTAAGAGGCGAAATGACACATTTTCAAAAATAGCCCGATCCCCAAAACCGTGACTCAACTGCTTAACTTCTAAAATACTCATCGTTTCTTCCTTAACTGTCATCAAAAAAGCCGTCAAAACGGCTTTATAGTTATTTCATTATGGCAAAATTGTAACCTTTTGTCAATATTTGACTAAAAGTGTACCTTGCTTTTTTATCGATAAGGTACTTGTATCAAAAACCTCTTTTTGCTTGTCCGATTGTAACCTTTTCTTTTAAGTTTTTGATAACAGGATACAAAAGAGGAACAGCAACTAAAGTCACAAAAGATGTTCCGAAACTACCACCAATTTTTCCAAGAGCTACCCAAAAAGATACCGAAAGTGGTAGCTGAGTACCTATATAAGCTAACAGTAAGTATTTTATAAGGTTAATAGTTAATTTTGACAATGCAGCAATAACTGTTATTGTTATAATGGCTTTTGGTTTTTTACTAGATTGCATAGCTCTTTCATATACCAAATGCAAAATTAAACAAATAGCCAAGGATTCTAAGATAGTTATCCAAACGACTGAAGCATAGCCGTTCAAAACATCAAAGATCCCTAAACCAAGACTAGCAACTAGAGCTCCTTTTTTACTACCATAGATTAAGACTGCAATAACAACTAATGCATTGCCAAGATGAATAAACTGCATACCGACAGGGACACGCAACACTTGTACTGAAATAAAAATTAAAGCGGCATACATACTCAATTCAATATAATTAGCTAATTTTTGAGATGACATTTTTTTCCTCCAACAACTTTTTAAACGATTTAGTTAAGTAATTTAAATGAGATTCATAAGCAACACCTAAGATTAAATCTCTTTTTAATGTAAGGGTATTTTGCAATACTTTTTCAAGAAATGAAACAACAAGATCTAGAATTTGTGTTAGTGGTAGCTGATAATAGAATCCTGCTGTTATAATAGCTGATGCTATATCTCCTGTACCATAGAAATGGTAAGGGAATTGCTTCCCAAAATGGAATGTTAATTGATCTGAATCTGACTGATAGTAAGCAAAACCAATGCTGCCCTCCTCAAAAGAGATTCCGCTAATGACAACCTGTTTAGGTCCAAGCTTAGCTAATTTTCTAGCCACCTGTCTAATATCTTCTTCATCATAATTTTTTGCTAAATAAGCTGTTTGTGTTAATAGACAAGCCTCACTAATATTAGGTAAAACAAGCTCAGCTTTTTGAGTAAGTTTTATCATAATCTCTATATGTTTTTGACTGAAGCCTTGATAAAGTTTTCCATTATCTGCCATAATTGGATCTAAAATTAAGGGAAGTTGCTTTCTTGAAAGCCATTCTAGCAGCTTTTGCCCATCTCTTGTTGTCGTAAAATAACCTATAAAAATGCCGTCAAACTTAATTCTTTTGTTGTCCCAATCTGTTAAAAAAACGTCTAATATACTTGATGTAGTATGCTTCACAGGGTTCTGTCCTCCGCCAGTATGGCTTGATAAAAGGCAAGTTGGTAATAAAACTTGCTCTAACAAACAAGAAGCCATTAAAGGAATACTAGCAGACAAGGCTACCTTACCAACACCAACCAGATCATTTGCCACAACAATCCGTTTCATAGCTATTACCTCTTTTCTATAATAACTATTGTAAGAAAAAGAGGCATAAGATACAATAGTTATAACACTTAACTGTATGGGGACAATTTATGACAACAAAATATCAAACAATCATTTCCAATATCGAACAAGATATCCAGAAACAGCGACTAAAAAAAGGGGACAAGCTACCTTCAATTAGGGTACTAAGTAAGGTTTATTATTGTAGCAAAGATACTGTTCAGCGGGCTCTTTTAGAATTAAAATATCGTCACTTAATTTATGCTGTTCCTAAAAGTGGTTATTATGTTTTGGGTAACGTAAGCATGCCCGATAATGTTCTTAATCTAAGTCTTGAAGATTATAATAATATGGCTTATGAAGATTTCCGACTCTGCTTAAATGAGGCCTTAAGTGCTAAAGACAAATACCTCTTTCATTATTATCACAAAACCGAAGGACTAGAAGAACTAAGGGAAGCTTTGCTTCTTTACTTAGCTGAAAATAGTGTTTACAGTAACAAAGACCAACTATTAATCACCTCTGGGACGCAACAAGCGCTTTATATTTTATCACAAATGCCTTTTCCTAATACGGGCAAAACAATTCTCCTTGAAAAGCCTACTTATCATCGGATGGAAGCTATTGTTGCTCAGTTAGGATTACCCTATCAAACTATCTCTAGACACTTTAATGGCCTTGATTTAGAACTCTTAGAATCTTTATTTCAAACTGGCGATATTAAATTTTTTTACACGATTTCACGATTTTCACATCCTCTGGGACTTTCTTATAGCACTAAGGAAAAGGAAGCTATTGTTCGTCTAGCACAACGATACCAGGTTTATATTTTAGAAGATGATTATTTAGGAGATTTTGTGAAACTTAAAGAGCCACCAATTCATTATTATGACACTCATCACCGAATCATCTACCTAAAATCTTTTTCAATGAGTGTTTTTCCTGCACTCCGTATCGGAGCTCTAGTTTTACCGTCAGGTTTAAAACCTCATTTTTTAACCCAAAAATCATTGATTGATTTAGACACGAACTTACTAATGCAAAAAGCATTAGCTCTTTATTTAGAAAATGGGATGTTTCAAAAAAATCTTCGCTTTATTAAGCGTTATCTAAAACAGCGGGAACGTCAATTGGCTCTCTTTTTAAAACAAAATTGCCCTGATATTCACTATCAACTAACCCCTACTCATTTAGTGATTGATTACACGACATCAGACTCTTATAGAAACTTTACATTAGATAAATCTGATAGAATAATAATAACTGGAAAAAAACGCTATCTCTCTATTACTATCAATCAACAAATACAAAGCAAATTAAACTCACTAATCAAAAATACTTGTGGAAAGAGCAACTAACTTTTCTTCGTACCATTAATATAAAAAATGGGGATAAATAAGTATTATAAAATCTCTAAAAAGCATGGTTTTGAAATTAAAAAAACATAATTTTAGACTACTTAAAAATTGGAAACTACTAGCTGTCACTTCGAAGTAGTATTATCCTAGACTGTTTCATTAAGACTAAGGATATAATTTATCAAATAAAAGTTTATTCACCTCAACTAAGAAAGGAGGGGAGTTTCCCAAAATGTAGCAAAAAATAAACAGAAAGTTAAACTAAAGCTTGAATGCTTAAGTTCTATGTAATATAGAATACACCTAATAGTAGCAAAAAAATACCTAACAGATTTTTATCTGTTAGGTATTTAAACCTTATCCCCTCAAAGACACTAAAATGCCATTAGAAGCGTTTTTATTTTATTTGTTCAAAACGCAAGTGAACCACAATCTTATCACCATAGCCATTGCGCTCTAAATCTCGCTGAAGACGATAAGAAATGTAATGTTCTGCAATGGTAATATATCCAGCATCCATCAAACGATTCTCCACAAGGGATTGGACCATATTGATAGTAGGACGTTCTACATGTGCTTCTTCTAAATCAATAACTACTTTTTTAGTGACATGTGTTAAGTTTTGTCGCCACGTGTCATCAATAACATAGACCGTCCTTGCTGCTTTAATAATTGCTTGATAAATTTTATCTGGATCAAAATCAGCAACGTGGCCATCACGCTTAATAATTTGCATAAGATCATCTCTTTTCATAAGTTTTCATCTCTACCTACATTATGCAAATGTTATTAGCATTTGTCAAGTCATAGCACTCATACCCGAAAAACTACTTTCTTATTTTGAAACACAGTAATCACTGATACATTCTGAATTTTAACTAAGATAATAAAATTAAAAAAAGGATTGAGAATATCTCAATCCAAGGGGCATTCTTAATAAATAAGATTGTGATAAAATGGTTCACACAGATTATCAAAGTCGGCTTCCCGCCTTAATGACCTCCCCTGCGCAAAAGTGACTTTGCAGTCACAATCGACTCATCGCATACAGATATTATAACATATTTTACGAAAATTACAAGAGAGGGGCAATTGTTCGTACTAATAATCCTATCAATTTTTGATACCAAGGACGTTGCGTCAAATGATCTGATGTCATCAATAGTGATTGCTTTTGAGCTTCATTAAAGTCATTCACAATATCAGCAATAACTGACACACGATATAAATAAGTCGCGCATTCAAAATGATGATAAAGGCTACGATAGTCTAAGTTAATTGTTCCGACAACTGCTTTTGTATTATCAGAGATAAATACCTTTGAATGAACGAACCCTGGTTGATACTCATAAATTTTTACTCCAGAAGACATCAAAGCTTTATAATAGGTTTTAGCTAAGGCATATGGTACCCCCTTATCTGGCACTCCTGGCATAATAATTCGGATATCTACTCCACGTTCTGATGCAAACCGTAAAGCGTGTTCCATCTCGCTATCTAAAATAAGGTAAGGTGTCATGATATAAACGTACTCTTTAGCATGATTTAAAATGTCTATATAAACATTTTTACCTATTTTATCAGTATCAAGCGGGGAATCACCGTAGGGAATAACATAGCCATCTGAAGGAAGTTTTAAAGAATGATCTGAAAGATAAGGATCAATAATCAGTTCTTTTTCTGTGATAGACCACATTTGTAAAAACAAAATTAAAAAGCTGTCTGTTGCTTCACCCTCAAGCATTAAACCAGCATCTTTCCAGTGGCCAAAACGCTCTACTTCATTAATGTACTCATCTGCTAGATTAATACCTCCAGTGAATGATACCTCCCCATCAATAACGACAATTTTTCGGTGATCTCGATAATTGTAATAGGTAGAGATAAAGGGTGAAATCGGTAAAAATGATTTAGCTTTAATCCCTATTTGTTCTAATCTCTTGGCGTAATCTGATGATAGCGTTGATAGTTCGTTCATGCCATCAAACAACACCCTAACTTCTACACCTTCACTGACTTTTTTTTCTAGAATACTAAGGATTTCTCCCCACATTTGGCCTTCTGCAATAATAAAAAATTCAAGAAAAATGTACTTTTTAGCTAAGAATAACTGTTCTTTTAAACTATCAAAAAAAGTTTCACCTGTTGGGAAGTAAGTTACCCTTGTATTATTATAAATCGGAAAGTTGCCACGACTTCTTTCTAAGTACTGTACTAAATGATATGTGGTTGATGTGCTATCCTTTAATACCTCTAATATAGCGTCATCATCGCTAAGGTAAGGTGCAGACAGATCTACAAGATGATTTATTCTTTGTTTTAGCCCTCTGTAACCCCAATCCAATTTTGTATAAATTAAAAACAGTGACCCTAGTAATGGAGCAATCATAATCAAAATTAACCACGTCATTCTTGAAATAGCATCCATATCACTATTAACTAAATATAAAACAATAGTAATAGCAAAGACACTTTCAAGAATCGTTATCCAAACACGGTACTGCTCCATCCAGGCATAAGATTGAAATAAGAAAACTAATTGCAAAATAATTAATAATACAATGATTGTTGTTCTACTAAAAATTCCTCTTAAAAATCCATGTTTCCCTTTATGGAGCAAATATTTTACTTTTGCTTTCTTTTTGATAATCATCCCTCCAAAATCTCATTTACCTTATTATATCACAGTAAAGCGGGAAGAAAGGAGCGCTTGCTCGAATTATTCGAGCAATTTTTCCTAAAAGAGACCGAGGGCTGTGCCATTTTCTGCTACATCCATTGCCATGGCAGCTGGAACTTTAGGCAAACCAGGCATGGTCATCACATCACCTGTTAAACCAACAATAAAACCTGCTCCTGTTTTAGGAACAAATTCACGAATGGTAATGTCAAAATCGGTTGGCGCTCCAAGCAAGGATGGGTTATCTGAAAAACTGTATTGGGTCTTAGCCATACAAACAGGCAATTTATCCCAACCGAATTCTGCGAACTGCTTCAATTGTGTTTTGGCCTTGGGGCCAAATTGAACAGCTTTGCCACCATAAATCTGGGTAACGATATTGATCACTTTTTCTTCCAAAGTATCCTCATCTGAATAGAGACGTTTGTAGTCAGCAGCTTCTTGATCAATCACACGAACCACTGTTTTAGCTAATGCTAAGCCTCCCTCAGCTCCATTTGCCCAAACACTGGCTAATTCTACTGGAACCTTAATCTCTTCACAAAGCGCTTTTAAGGTAGCAATTTCAGCCTCGGTATCTGCTACAAATTCATTGATAGCCACCACAACTGGAACTTTGAATTGGCGCATGTTTTCCACGTGACGTTTTAAGTTGGCAAATCCTAAGCGAACAGCCTCACAATTTTCAGCGGCTAAATCTGATTTGGCGACACCTCCATGCATTTTAAGGGCGCGCAAGGTTGCAACAATAACGATAGCATCTGGTGCTTTAGGAAGATTAGGTACTTTGATATTTAGGAATTTTTCAGCTCCTAGGTCGGCCCCGAATCCTGCTTCGGTAACAGTGTAATCTGCTAATCGCAAAGCTGTTGAGGTAGCAAGGACAGAATTACAACCATGAGCAATATTAGCAAATGGCCCCCCATGAATAAGAGCTGGTGTTCCATAAATAGTCTGCACCAAGTTTGGCTTGATAGCATCTTTTAGAATTAATGTCAAGGCTCCTTCAACCTTCAAGTCACGCACATAGACAGGCTTACGATCATAGGTATAAGCCACAACGATATCAGCAAGACGTTTCTTTAGATCTTTTAAGTCAGTTGCCAAACATAAAATTGCCATGATTTCAGAAGCTACTGTGATATCGAACCCATCTTCGCGTGGCACACCATTCACTGGACTACCTAAGCCAACAATTACCTGACGAAGAGCACGATCATTAAGGTCCAACACGCGCTTCCAAATAATGCGGCGAGGATCAATTCCTAAATCGTTTCCTTGCTGCAAATGATTGTCAATCAAAGCAGATAATGCATTATTAGCGGTTGTAATGGCATGCATGTCACCAGTAAAGTGAAGATTAATGTCTTCCATAGGCAATACTTGGGCATAACCACCACCTGCTGCCCCGCCTTTAATCCCCATAACAGGACCAAGGGAGGGTTCACGTAAGGCAAGCATGGTTTTTTTTCCCATTTGATTTAAGGCATCTGCCAGTCCAATAGACATGGTTGATTTTCCTTCTCCTGCTGGAGTAGGGTTAATAGCAGTTACCAAGATTAATTTTCCAGGCTCATTAGCTTCGACAGCTTTCATTTTCTCAAAAGACAATTTAGCCTTATATTTGCCATAAAGCTCAATGTCATCGCCGTCTATTCCAACCTTTTTAACAATGTCAGTGATTGGTTGTAAGGCGACACTTTGGGCAATTTCGATATCTGATTTCATGATGACTCCTCAATTTTACGTAATGACGTCATTATATCACAATTCATATCATACGTACATTTATTTGAATTAAAACAATTATTGTTCGTTTTTAATCACACTTTACCGGTCTGAGGTATCTTTTTTATCAAGAAAATATCAAATCTCCTAATTCTTCTGCTGTAATCGCACCTAAATAAGGGGCTAAATCAATTGCATTGAGGGTAGCTAAGACATCCTCTTTTTCCATTCGTGTTCCTATCAAGTGACCTTCAAGTTCTGCAATGTCTGCCTTGCCAAAAAAATCTCCGTAAATGCGACAAGCTGCAATATAGCCTTTTTTAATATCTAAATGAATATCTACTGTTCCACCGGTAAAACGGCCATCTCTATGGTAACGGTATTGAGGCGCGTTGCCATAATTCCATTCCCAATTGTGATATTTGCGCTCTGTTAAAGCATCAATTTGTTGCCAGTCTTTTTCCGTTAAATCATAACGCTTAGCTTGGCTAATCGTCTCAATCTGTAACAATTGGCAAACCATTAAATCTTTGAACTCTTCAATCGTAATACCTTGGTATTGTGGTGCTAAATGTTCTCTGATGTTTCCAACGCGACTACGAACTGACCTGATGCCTTTTGATTCAATTTTTTTGCGATTAGGTTTTAATGCTTTTTCCATGGCTTCAAAGTCCACATCTAGCAAAAGGGAATATCCCCCATAAACACGGCCATTAGCAATAGTCATCGCAGCGCCAGATACCTTTTTCCCATCAATAACCAAGTCATTCCGTCCAGACATTTCAACCTCTGTTGCTCCCAAATGATGAAGGGCTTCAATAGCGGGCTGATAGGTTCTTTTAAAATCACCAAAAATACCATTATCATTAATCAAGTAGCAAATATTAACAGCACCAGAATCTACATAAACGGCACCACCGCCAGTATCTCTGCGAACAACAGGGATATGATGCTCTTTTAAATACTCTTGATTAGTTTCTACAACTGCATTCTGGAATTTTCCAATTTCAACTTTGGGATCACAATAGTAGGGAAATAAAATATCATCATCTAAAAATAGATTTTCTTGAACATAAACTTGCATGGCTAGAGCAACAGCTCCATCGGTGATACGTTTACCGTTACGAATCGGTTCAATAAGGTACATGTTAGTCTCCTTCTCTATCTCTTAATTAACCGTCTATTGGCTTTGGTTACGATTTTTGGTAAATGGTTTTTGTGGCGCTAATCAATTGTGCAATGTGTTCTGTCAGTTCTAGGCTTTGTCGCCTTATTGACAGAGGGATGCGGTAATGTTTGTGATTCAAGGTAACGAATAAGGCATTAGGATTTTCTGAGACACGTTTCCAAAAGGGGTGTTTGATAAACTGAGGCGTCGTATGTCCCACACCAATTTCTAGATAAAGCACTTTACCCTCTTTATGTTCTGATAAAAAAGCCTCATAACGTGCTTTTTGGGCATGAAAGTCAGCATCTTCAACCATTCCTTTTTCTTCATTACGCTTATTGATTTCAAAAGGCGCCTCACATTCAGGGCAATGAGGAATCAGTTGACCTGGGACTTTCATGTTTTTTTGCTCTGCGATCATTTGACGGATGACCGTATCGTCCTTATAAGTTTGCTGATGGCAGTGCTGGCTACATTGCCACAAACCATATTCTCCTTGAATGTGAAAAATGTTATGAGGATCATAACCAGCCACCCAAAAAGCATTATCAGCATTAGTAGTAATAATATGATAGTCTTTGGTTCCCAAAATCTCTTTTAAATCAAGATAAGACTGGCCTACGGGCTGATCAAGATAATTCAAAGCGACAAAGCGACTTTGAAAAGCCCAATATTCTTGCCAATCTTCAAAATCAAAAAGGCTAGCTTGCAGCATATCCAAAAACTGATACTTAGCAATAAAATCTGGGAATGCCGTCTCAAAACGCGACCCGATATAAGTAAAACCATCAGCTGCAGACATGCCAGCTCCAATACCAACTACAAGTGCATCTGCTTCTTTGATTAATTGGGCCAGTTGTTCTGCCTGGGTGAGGTTTTTCTGAGGATAGGTTGTCCAATTACTCACAGTTATTCTCCTTTTGCAAATAAGTGTCGTATAAGGCCTTGTCTTCTGATGTAAAGGTATTAAAAATGGTAGTTAAGGTCTTAGATTCTGGATGTTCTGCTTGCCATTTTAAAACTGTCTTAATAGCAATCTGAGCGGCTTCTTTTTTAGGAAAGCCAAATTCTCCTGTTGAAATAGAGCAAAAAGCTAGGCTAGTCAATCCTGCTTTAACCGCCAAATCAAGACTAGAACGATAACAACGTGCTAACAAATCAGCTCGAATCGGAGAAACGTGGTGTCCTTTGGTAATTCTTGGCCCTACGGTATGAATAATATAAGAGGCTGGTAGATGATAAGCACTGGTAAGCTTTGCTTGTCCAATGGCTTCCTTACGGCCTTGTTCAGTCATGATTGCCTGACAAGCTAAGCGTAAACGACTTCCGGCAAACGTATGAATCGCATTATCAATACAGCCATGGTTAGGACTAAAACATCCCAATAACTCACTATTAGCAGCGTTGACAATAGCATCCACAGCAAGATACCTAATATCCCCATGGTAAAGAAAAAGACTGGTATAATTAGTTTTTTGGCAATCCTTGACTGATACAGGAACAAAAGAAGCACGCCAATCATCTAGATAAGCATCTTCCAGATTCAAGTAATCTTTTGATAAGGGCAAAGCAGGGCGCTGGTTAATGAGCGCCCGCCACAAGTCTTGTCGCTTTGTTAAAGCATTAGGCAAGGGACAGGCCCAAGAACTAGTAAGCTGCTCTGTTTGCAACAGACCAATCATTTCCCCTAATAAATCAAATGAACTAGGCATCTTCTAGGGCATCAAAAGCTGCTTGATCAACATCTGTTAGCACAACAATCCAATTTTCCTCAGCTTTTTCTGAATTCAAAAGGGTTGGTGTTAGTGTGGCTGCCTCATTGCGCTCAACAACTGCCCCAGCCAATGGTGACAAGACAGACATGACAGTCTTAGAAGCCTCTAGATTTAAGATAATGTCATCAACGGCAAGGTGGTCGTTATCCGTAAATTCAGCGTAACCAATAGTACCAATATCGTCTTGTAATTCTGGTGTCATGCTAATGGTATAGCGGTCATCTGTTTTCTCAATTAATAAGTAATTTGCAATTTTTTTCATTGTTTCTTTCCTTTCAGTTTAGGGAATTGTTTTTGGTAAGGTTAAATGGTCACGTATAAGTCTGCTAGCAGCTCTAAGGTTCGTTGTCTATTGGCAAATTCAGGAACTAAGGGGATGGCTAATAATTCGTCAGCTTGACAAGCTTCTATCAGCCTATCCAATTGTTTCTTGACTGTGTGAGGTGATCCAATAACCATGCGACTACGATTTGCTGCAATGGCTTCTCTTTGTTTCTCTGTTAAGTGATAGTTTCTAGCCTCCTCAACATCAGGGTAGGTCTTAAATTCATTAAAATCTTGCTGACCAAGCATCCAAATGTCCAACGGTTTAGCCAAAGCTTCTGCTTTCTCGTCGGTATCAGAAAGGACAATAAAAACTGCTAATATTAACTTGGGGATTTTTAATAGCTTTGAAGGCCTAAAAGCCTTTCTATAATGTGCCGATACTCTTTTAGCTTCTGTTATAGGATCTTTTGGTATATAGGGGAAAATACCAAAGGTATAGCCTAAACCTAATTGACCAGCCAGTTCTGCTGTCTCCAAACTATTGCTTAGCGTCCAAATCTGAGGGTAAGTATTACCCCTAGGGTTAACAAAAATCGGTAGTGGTGACAAATGATCAGGATTAAGATACTGGTATAATTCTGTGACAACCTGACTATAGCTGTCTTTGCAATGGATACTTGATAGAGCTCTTTGAACTAACGTAGTTCCTAAAGAGTTGCCAATACCTAAATCAATCCGATTAGGGTGCAAGGCCTCTAAAGTCATTATCCATTCTGCAATCTTAAAGCTACTATAATGTAGAGGCATAATACCTCCTGAACCTATCCGAATCTGTTTGGTATGATCTGCTAAATGCATCATCAACAGCTCTGGACTGCTTATTGCAAAGGCATAAATATTATGATGCTCTGCTACCCAAAAACGATGAAAACCAAGTTTGTCGGCTACTTGTGCTAAGCAGCGCGTTTCTAATAAAGCTTCTTGGGGTGTTTTTTCTTTATCAATCACCCCATAATCAAGAATACTGACTTTCATTTAATCTCCTTATAATTGTGAGTAAGACTACGAAATAAAGTTCTTGATTCTTTAGGCAATGATTCCCCGTAGTCCATCAAAGGTACAATATCTTTGAAAGAAGCCTGAGGAATCGCTAAACTTTTCAAATCAGCAGGTCGAATCCTTAAATGAATACTCTCTTCACACCCTTCTTTGATTTTATGAGCAAATTCTGGATCCACGACAAAAGGTGTAGATACTCCAATAAAATCAGCATGAGCTAGTGCTTCAATAGCTTTGTCAGGTGTGTTCATTCCCCCTGTAGCCATAACAGGTAGCTTATTTCTTAAATAATCTCTAACTACCTGATTAACTCGCCTTCCATAATAAGGGCCAGGAGAACGAACAGTATTTCGAAATACATGACGGCCCCAACTTGCTATCGCTAAATAATCAAGTTTTGCAACATTAAGTACCCAATCCATCAACTGCAAAAACTCGTCAATACTATAACCAATATCATTTCCCCTAGTTTCTTCTGGTGTAGCACGAAATCCAAAAATAAACCCATCAGGAGCTTCTTGTTTAATCACCTGTTGAACAGCTTGCAAAACAGCTAGAGTTAACTTAGAGCGATTAAAAAGTGTTTGACAACCATAACTATCTGTCCTCTTGTTCGAAAAAGTCGAAAAGAACGTTTGAATCAATAAGCGCTGCGCCGAAGATACTTCCACGCCATCAAAGCCTGCTTGAATTGCCCGCCGAGTGGCCTGAGCGTAAGCTGCAATCAATTCCTCTATTTGCTGACCTGTTAAAGGTTTGACTTCATGAGGTTGGGGAGATCTCAACTGCATGTAACTAGGCCCATAGACAAAGCCATATTTAGTCAAGGCATGGCTAGCAAACCGGCCAGCGTGGGTCAGTTGTAAGACAGCTTTAGCTCCCTTTGCCTTCATCGCTTGAGCTAGCTCTTTCAAGCCAGAAATATCGGCATCTTTTGTAACACTAAAACCATATTCAAACAATTGACCATAAGGATCCACATAGGCCGCTCCTGTAATTTGTAGAGGGGCAGAAGCTGCTCGTCTCAAAGCATAGGATACATCATCTTGGGTGACATAACCGTCTTTTGTAGATGAGTTGGTCACCATAGGAGACAAAACAAAGCGATTATCCAATTGACTCCCATTTGGCAAAGTCAAAGGCTCAAATAAAGGACTAAATCTTTCTTTCATTTGCCTTCCTTTCTGACGACTTCTAGCTGCATCCGTTCATAGACAGCATCAAAATTAGTCAGTAAGGCTTGATCTGGACTTTTTTCCGTGAGGGAAAAGCCAAGCTGTCGCAAGGTCAATCGAAGACGTTCAAGGACTTCTGCCACTGTAAAAGGCGTCTCAAGGAGTTCTGAAAGAGTTGCCATGCATTCTGGATCAATTTGAGGGTAATTAACCTTGGTAACTTCTCCTTGTGTTCCGGCCTCATAAAAATCCTTGATGAGTTGACCACGCGCTGCTTGATCCCCACAAACGCTCAAGTAAATAGACACAACAATTCCCTTTTTGATACGACGCTGGGCGATACCTGCAAACTTGCGGCCTGCAATACTAAGATCAAAATTACCAGGGCAATAAGAATTTTTAATTTCGTGATATTCAATACGCTGATAATAATCCGAAAAACTCTCTCTAATGACATCAACCATTATTAAATAAGCATTACTAATACTGATAGATTCCGAAAAATGGTCTGGAATAACAAGCGAAAAATTCAAAATCCCATCATCAGCGACAACAGCCAAACCGCCAATATTACGAGTAACAGGAACATAACCATTATTGCCAATCTCTGTTTTAGCCAGCTCAAAGTAGGGAAGCTGTCTATCTAACATTCCTAATATAACTGTTCTTGTCATCGGCCAAATATGTAAGATCAGTTGATTAGGTTCTTGATTGATAGTTTTTAAAAACACCTCTGTCCACACAAAAGGACTCAAAGCTCCTGGAACTTTTTTATTTCCATCACCGTAAACAAAAATCGGCAGTGACGCTAAATCTCTAATAGTTATCACAATTCTTCCTTTCACACTTGAAACCGCTTGCTCTATTTTACCTTAAAATTTAGATTTTAGCTACTATAGTGTCTTGCTTTCCAGAACTTCGTTTTAATTACTAGAAATCTATTACTATTCCATATTAATACAAACGCAAGACAATGTCTGGCGTCATTATCTTCCGTTTACTATCAGCTCCTTTTTTGATAAAATATGACTATGAAATTAATAATAACATCAGGTGGAACAACTGAACCTATAGATGCAGTACGAGGTATCACTAATCACTCAACTGGGCAACTTGGAAAATTAATCACAGAGCGATTTTTACAATATCATCATGACGTTACCCTAGTCACTACTAAAACAGCCACTAAACCCCTGCCAAATAAGCGCCTAAGGATTATTGAAGTGGAAACAGTTAACGACTTAATGGCTGCACTCAAAGATCAGGTTCCTCACCATGACATTCTAATTCATAGTATGGCTGTTTCTGACTATACTCCAGTCTACATGACTGATTTGGAACAAGTCTCTCAAGCTGATAACCTTAATTGTTTTCTATGTGAACATAACAGTGAGCCGAAAATCTCATCTGCATCTGATTATCAGGTTCTTTTTTTGAAAAAAACACCCAAAGTTATCTCTTATGTTAAACAGTGGAATCCTAATATTAAACTAGTCGGCTTTAAACTTCTAGTTAATGTGCCTCAAGAAGAGTTAATTAAAGTAGCCAGAGCAAGTCTAGCTAAAAATCATGCTGATTATATTCTCGCCAATGATTTAGTTGATATCCAAACAGGTATGCACAAGGCTCTTTTGATATCCAATAACGAAGTTGCATCTGCAGATACCAAAGAGGCAATTGCTGACTTATTATATGAAAGGATGACCAAACATGACTAAACATATTACCTTAGCTGTTTCTGGTAGTATATCTGCCTATAAAGCAGCAGATCTTACGAGTCAATTAACTAAAATTGGCTATGATGTTCACATCATAATGACTCAGGCTGCTACACAATTTATTACACCATTAACCCTGCAAGTGTTATCAAAAAATGCTATTCATTTAGATGTTATGGATGAGCATGACCCAAAAGTTATCAACCATATCGAATTAGCAAAACGCACAGATTTATTTATTGTTGCACCTGCCTCTGCTAATACTATTGCTCATCTAGCATATGGATTCGCTGATAATCTTGTAACAAGTGTTGCTCTTGCCCTACCAGCTACCACACCAAAATTAATAGCCCCAGCCATGAATACCAAAATGTATCAAAACCCTATTACTCAAGAAAATATTAAACGCTTATCGACAATAGGGTTTACAGAAATTCCTCCAAAATCTAGCTTATTAGCCTGTGGAGATAAAGGACCTGGTGCTTTGGCTGATATTGATGTTATCTTAGCTACTATTGATACGATTTGGAAACTTTAACAGTCGTTTTTCTGATCACCTTTTTAGAATTAAGTATTATATTTTTTGGAGAGTAAAATGAATCACCGTAAATCAGCAGATATTTCTCGTATTGCTATCTTTTTTGCCATCATGTTAGTCATTCATTTTGTGAGCAGTCTTGTCTTTAATATTTGGCCTATTCCAATCAAACCAACGCTTGTCCATATCCCAGTTATTATTGCTTCTGTCTTATATGGCCCAAGGATAGGTGCTATTTTAGGAGGATTAATGGGGATTATAAGTGTCATTACAAATACCATCATTCTACTGCCTACAAATTATCTCTTTTCACCTTTTGTCGATCATGGAACTTTCGCTTCTTTAATAATTGCTATTATCCCACGTATTCTGATTGGTATTACCCCTTATTATTGCTATAAATTGATTCCTAATCAGTTTGGTTTAATAGTATCCGGTATCATTGGTTCTCTAACAAATACTATATTTGTATTATCTGGGATATTTATTTTTTTCGCGACAGTTTTTGATGGAAATATTAAAGCACTACTAACAGCCATCATCTCATCAAACGCTATTGTTGAGATGATCATCTCAGCTATTATTACCTTTGTACTTATTCCAACACTATCAAGACTAAAAAGGTAATTAGCTTTCACAATAACCGAGTTTTTCTCTTTTAAAAACTTGGTTATTTTAACTTTCTTACATTAGCTACTTGAAAATATGGAAAAAGTTTTGTAAACAGCTGCAAATAATTAGTGTTTTTTTCCCTTCAAAATGATATAATGAAAGCGTTTATAAATATTGAAGGAGTATTTCAATGACTTACACAGAAAATTTTCAAAAATGGTTAGATTTTGAGCAGCTTCCTGACTATCTTCGTCAAGAATTACTATCAATGGATGAAAAAACAAAAGAAGATGCTTTTTACACAAACTTAGAATTTGGTACTGCTGGTATGCGTGGTTATATTGGTGCTGGTACAAATCGTATTAATATTTATGTTGTCCGTCAAGCAACCGAAGGATTAGCAAAATTAATCGAAACTAAGGGAGAGGAAGCTAAAAAACGTGGTGTAGCTATCGCTTATGATTCGCGCCACTTCTCTCCAGAATTTGCTTTTGAGTCTGCACAGGTCTTGGCACAGCATGGAATTAAATCTTACGTATTTGAAGCTCTTCGTCCAACACCAGAACTCTCTTTTGCTGTTCGCCATTTAAATGCCTATGCTGGTATTATGGTTACTGCAAGCCACAATCCAGCACCTTTCAATGGTTATAAAGTCTATGGACAAGACGGAGGTCAACTACCACCAGCTGATGCTGATGCACTAACAGACTTTATCCGCGCTATTGAAAATCCATTTGCAGTTGAACTTGCTGATTTAGATGAAAACAAATCATCAGGTCTTATTCAAGTTATCGGTGAAGATGTTGATATGGAATACCTTAGAGAGGTTAAAGATGTTAATATCAATCAAGATTTAATCAATAACTTTGGAAAAGACATGAAAATTGTCTATACTCCTCTCCACGGAACTGGTGAGATGTTGACACGCCGTGCCCTTGCTCAAGCCGGTTTTGAATCTGTTGTTGTAGTCGAATCACAAGCTAAGGCAGATCCAGACTTTTCTACTGTTAAATCGCCTAACCCTGAAAGCCAAGCTGCCTTTGCTCTTGCTGAAGAACTCGGACGAGAAGTTGAGGCAGATGTCTTAGTAGCTACTGATCCTGATGCAGACCGCCTAGGCGTTGAAATTCGCCAACCAGATGGTTCTTATAAAAACCTTTCTGGAAATCAAATTGGAGCGATTATTGCGAAATACATCCTGGAAGCTCATAAAACAGCAGGAACACTTCCAGAAAATGCTGCTCTCGCTAAATCAATCGTATCAACAGAATTAGTAACAAAAATTGCCGAAAGTTATGGCGCTACAATGTTTAACGTTTTAACTGGATTCAAATTCATCGCTGAGAAAATTCAAGAGTTTGAAGAAAAACATAACCACACCTATATGTTTGGTTTTGAAGAAAGCTTCGGATATCTTATTAAACCATTTGTCCGTGATAAAGACGCTATTCAAGCAGTTCTTTTGGTTGCTGAGATCGCAGCTTATTACCGTTCGCGTGGTTTAACACTTGCAGATGGTATTGATGAAATTTACAAAGAATATGGCTATTTTGCTGAAAAAACGATTTCAGTAACACTTTCAGGTGTGGATGGAGCTGCTGAAATTAAGAAGATTATGGACAAATTCCGTGAAAATGGTCCAAAACAATTTAACAATACTGATATTGTATTATTAGAAGATTTCCAAAAACAAACCGCTACTAAAAATGATGGAACAATATCTAACTTAACAACTCCTCCAAGTAATGTTTTGAAGTACACGTTAGCTGATGATTCATGGATTGCAGTTCGCCCTTCAGGAACTGAACCAAAAATCAAGTTCTATATTGCCACAATAGGTGATACTCTTGACATCGCTCAAGAAAAAATTGCTAACATTGAAACAGAAATCAATACCTTTGTTGGCTAAAACAACTTAAGAGCTATCAGTAAAAACAAAAGACAAGCAAAAAGAACTAAGCCGCTGACTTAGTTCTTTTTAGTCTATTCTTGCTTCTATTGTGATGGTGACTGGCAATCCAAACTTGCGGTAAGTCCCAAAAAAGCACCCTTAAAGCTAGACCTAACTATCTTGCTTTAGGAGTGCTGTTAAACCTCACTAAGAGGCTTACTAATATAACGTTATTTAGATTTAATATAGTTGATTCCATCAGCTTTTGGTGCAACTGCTTGACCAAAGAAAGCAGCTAAAATAATAATCGTTACCATATAAGGTGCAATCTGTAAGTAAACCGTTGGAATCTTTTCTAGTAATGGTAATTGAGCACCAATAACGGCTAAACTTTGCGATAAGCCAAAGAAAAGACTAGATAGCATGGCGCCAACTGGATTCCATTTACCAAAGATCATAGCTGCCAAAGCAATAAATCCAGGACCTAAGATAGTTGTTACAGCAAAGTTAACGGAGATTGACTGAGCATAAACAGCTCCACCTATTCCACCAAGAAAACCTGAGATCATCACACCATAGTATTTCATCAAATAGACGTTAATACCAAGTGTGTCAGCTGCCTGAGGGTGTTCCCCAACTGATCGTAAACGCAGACCAAACCTGGTTTTATAAAGCAAAAACCAAGCAAAGAACGAAAAAGCAATGGCGAAGTAACCAATAAGGCTAGTATTTTTAAAGAAAATATCACCAATCACAGGAATTTGTGATAAACCTGGGAAATCAAACTTCCCAAAAGATTGTTGAATGTTGTCTGTTTGTCCCTTACCGTACATAGCTTTAACCAAGAAGACAGCAAAAGAAGGTGCTAACAAGTTCAACACTGTACCACTGACAATGTGGTCAGCTCGAAAGTTGATGGTTGCTACAGCGTGAATCAAAGAAAAAATCAAACCAACAATACCACCGACTAAAACGGCTATCCAAGGCGTTGCTTTTCCAAATGTTTCAGCAAACTCTAAGTTGAAAACAATCCCAGAGAACGCTCCCATGACCATGATACCTTCTAAACCAACATTAACAACGCCTGAGCGCTCTGAGAAAGTTCCTCCAATACTTGTGAAAATGAGTGGTGTTGCATAAATAAGCATAGATGACATCAATAAGGCAAAAATTGTTACTAAACTCATCTTATTTACCACCTTTCACTAATTTTTTAGGGCGAATAATGTAACGTTCAATGAGGTAATGTGAACCAACAAAGAAAATGATTGATGCAGTTACTACTTTAACAAGTTCTGGTGGAATGCCTGCAATATTCATTCCTGGAGCACCAATATTTAAGACACCAAATAGGAATGATGAGAAAAATATTCCAAGCGGTGAATTTGCTGCTAATAAGCTAACTGCCATACCGTCAAAACCAACTGCTAAAGAAGATCCTTGTACAAAAACATTTTCAAAGGTTCCTAGACCTTCAACTACTCCTCCAAGACCTGCAAGAGCTCCAGAGATAATCATTGATAAAATGATAGTACGTTTTGATGACATCCCTGCGTATTCTGAAGCATGTGGGTTGAGACCAACTGAACGAATCTCAAAACCTAAAGTAGTTTTGTTAAGCAAGAACCAGATTAGGGCAATGGCAATAATGGCAAAGAAAATACCAATATTAATACGAGAGTTATTAGTTAGGGCTGATAACCAATGCGTTTGATAACTAGCATTATCACTAACTTGAATAGTTGAATCAATACTTTGTTTGACACTCTCAGGATAACCACGTTGAACAATAGCATTTCCGACATATAAAATGATGTAGTTCATCATAATCGTAACGATAACTTCACTTGTACCAAGATAAGCACGAAGTATCCCTGGAATAGCTCCAGCAATACCACCAGCAATCATTCCGATAAGAGCTGTCATAAGAATCAATAATGGACGAGGCATATCTGGATTTAAGAGTGCAAACCAACCTGCTGAAATCCATCCAGCTAAAGCCTGTCCAGACAAACCAACGTTAAAGAAGCCTGCACGGCTAGCAACAGTAAAGCCAAGCGCTATTAAAATCAATGGCCCCATTGAACGGAATATTTCTCCAATATTTTTAACACTACCAAAGGCAATTTGGAATAAACCTTCATACCCCCAGATAGGATCATAACCAAAGATAACCATAATAATAGCGCCAAGTAAAAATCCTAGCAAGACAGAAATCAATGGTACAGCAATTTTTTGCGCATTTTTAGACATGACCTTCCTCCTTATGAATTGAACCACCTGCCATTAAAATACCCAATTCTTGTTTATTGGTATTTTCTGGCGATACGATACCTTGAATTTTACCATCATGAATAACAGCAATTCGATCAGATAAATTCAATATTTCATCAAGTTCAAAACTAACAACGAGGACAGCTTTACCTTTATCACGTTCTTTAATCAAACGCTTATGGATATATTCAATAGCTCCTACATCAAGACCACGTGTTGGTTGGCTAACAATAAGTAAATCTGGATCACGGTCCACTTCACGAGCAATAATGGCCTTTTGTTGGTTACCACCAGAAAATCCTCTAGCTGGTACTAGCTCATTGGCTCCGCGAACATCAAATTCTTTCATTAATTGACGAGCATAGTCATTAATTTTAGTATAATTTAAGATTCCATTTTGACTTAGAGGTTGTTTGTAATAGGTTTGTAAGGCTGTATTTTCAGCTAAAGAAAGATCTAGTATCAAACCATCTCGATGACGATCTTCTGGCACGTGACCCACTGATAACTCAGTAATTTTGCGTGAAGACAAATGAGTGACTTCATTGTTTTTAATCATAATACTTCCAGATTTGACTTTACGTAAACCTGTAATAGCTTGAATTAACTCAGATTGACCATTTCCGTCAATTCCAGCAATCCCTACAATTTCACCAGCTCGGACATCTAGAGATAGCCCCTTAACTGCTGGAACCCCTCTATTTTCATCTACTTCAAGATTTTTGATGGATAAGACCACATCTTTTGGTTCAGCAGCTTTTTTGCTAGTTGTAAAGGAAACCGAGCGTCCCACCATCATCTCAGCTAAATCTTGTGAAGTTGCTCCTGCCACATCAACTGTTTCGATACTCTTACCACGACGAATAACTGTGACACGGTCGGCGACAGCACGAATCTCGTCCAGTTTATGGGTAATTAAAATAATTGATTTTCCTTCTTTCACGAGATTCTTCATGATAGTCATCAATTCTTTAATTTCTGCAGGTGTTAAAACGGCAGTTGGCTCATCAAAGATAAGAATATCTGCACCACGATACAAGGTTTTCAAAATCTCAACACGTTGTTGTGCTCCTACTGAAATATCAGAAACTTTAGCTGATGGATTGATTGCAAGGCCATATTTTTCGGATAGTACCTTAATATCTTTCGATGCTTGGTTAAGATCTAAGCACCCATTTTTTACTACTTCATTTCCTAAAATAATATTCTCAGCAACCGTGAAGGCTTCTACTAACATGAAATGTTGATGTACCATTCCGATACCAAGCTTAGCTGATTTAGATGGCGAATCAATTTGAACTGGCTTGTCATTAATGACAATTTCTCCACTAGTAGGCTCTAAGAGACCAGCTAGCATATTCATCAAAGTTGATTTACCTGCCCCATTTTCACCCAATAAGGCATGAATCTCACCTTTTCTGACATTTAAGTTAATGTGGTCATTTGCAACAAAATCACCAAATTTTTTCGTGATTTCTCTCATTTCAATGACATGCTGTGTCATAGGATCATTTCCTTTCAATGCAATCTTTTATTTCAGTAAAGCCTATGATCTATCACCTATCACAAACTTTACTGAGATAAAAATTATCTCAGTTTAAAAAGAGCGACCGACAAAGGTCGCGCTTCTTGTTCTTAAACACTATTTTTCAGGAACTTTAATGTCACCAGATTTAATTTTTGCTTTCGCTTCTTTAATAGCTTTAACAGCTTCTTTTGAAACATTTGTAGTTGCGATTTCAACACCGCCATCTTTTAGACCATAGACAGTTGTTTTTCCTCCAGGGAATTTTTTATCTGCTACTTGCTTGTTGATTAACTGAACAGCTTTACCGACTTCTTTGATTGATGATGCAAGTACAAAGTTTGCTTCTTTGCCATCTTTAGAAGTGTATTTTCCTTCGTCTTTTTGATCACGGTCAACACCAATAACCCAAACTTTATCAGCTTCACTACGTTTTTCATTAATAGCTTTTGCTTCATTAAATACACCTGCTCCAGTGCCTCCTGCTGCCTGGTAAATAACATCAGCACCTGCTGCATACTGAGCTGCTGCGATTGTTTTTCCTTTTGCAGCGTCACCAAATGATCCAGCATAATCAACTTTAACTTGGATTGTATCGTCAACAGACTTAACTCCTGCTTCAAAACCTTTTTCAAATCGAGTTATGACAGTTCCTTCCATACCGCCCACGAAACCAACTGTTTTTGTTTTTGTTGTTTTTGCAGCTGCAATTCCTGCAAGATAAGCAGCTTCATGGTCGGCAAAGGTAACACTGGCTACATTATCTTTTCCTTCGATAATATCATCGATAATAACAAACTTAACTCCTTCATTATCTCCAGCTGCTTTAGCAATAGCATCTTTCAATGCAAAGCCGATACCATAAATCAGTTGATACCCTCCTGAAACTGCTGTATCGAGATTAGTTGCATACTCAGATTCACTTGTAGATTGAAAATAATCGAAACCTGTTCCTTTTTGAAGGCCCATTTCTTTACCCCAAGATTGCAGGCCTTCCCATGCTGATTGGTTGAATGATTTGTCATCTACACCACCAGTATCGGTAACCATTGCAACTTTTAAATCAGTTTTTCCTGATGCCCCACCTTTAGAAGCACCACGATTACCACAAGCAGCTAAACTCAGCACAGCCACTGACGCTAAACCAAGACCAATAAATTTCTTGTTCATGAATATGAACCCTCCTAAAAAAGATTTCTAGCAAATAAGTTGCTGAAAGTAAATATAAAGCCAAGACGGCTAGATAACAGAAATTAAAGCAGATTATATTAAATCTGTAAAAGAATAGGGGAGTAAATCTCCAACAGTCATTTCAACAGTTTGACCATTTTTAGCAATTAAAGTGACTAAAGAAGAAGGATCAAAAAATTCTGCCATTACCTGACGACAAGCCCCACAAGGAGATACAGGTTGCATAGTTTCTCCATAAATAGCAATTTCAACCAATTCTTTATGACCATCAGATATGGCTTTAAATATAGCTGTTCGCTCTCCACAATTTGTCAGACCAAAACTAACATTTTCAATATTACAGCCAGTATAGATCGTTCCATCTTTTGTTTTTAAAGCTGCTCCTACTGGAAAATGAGAGTAAGGGACATAAGCATACTCACTAGCTTGTACAGCACAACTAACTAAATCAGTAGTCCCCATTTAACATCACCTTTCATAATAGCTACATCTATTGAAACCCCTGTAGATACTTTAACGAAATATGCACCCGACTTGATAGATAATTAACGTGATCTAACTTTAGCACTTATATCATCTCCGATAGACTGGTAATTTCTTTGCTTTGAAGTAAACGACCGTTCAAAACGATATCAATCTCTTCAGCACTGTTTGAATTAACATCTTTAACTTCAACTAGTTCACTGGCATCCGACGTTTCTCCAAAAAGAAAGACTATAACGGTCCCGTCAGTACATTAACGTCGACACCTTAGAAGCATAGACTATTCAACATGGATTGATACAGATATTTGTAAAATTATAAATATTGACTTTTCAATCACTTGATCAACCTGTGATCGAACGCTACCTATCTTTAGTAGCGTATGGTTGATTGTCACCATAACAATGACACCTTAGAAGATAATGATAATAATCTCTTGGTAATCAGTTGTTATACACCTATTTTAACATTTTTTTAAAATTATGAAAGCCTTTTTCAGTTAAAATACATTAAAAAAGGTTACTCGAGTAGAGGGGCTACCCTAGTATAATATTAGTTATCTATAATTTAAAAATAACTCTTTACTATTTAAGCAAACCTAATTTAAATGAGCAATTGTTGATTATTTAAATTAGGCTTGCTTTATACTTCTTAATACATAATAACCTTTATCTTTCCTTAATATCTCAACATTACCAAAAATAGTTGCCATTTTTGCTTTAGCGCTAGGAGCTCCTTGTTTTTTTTGAATCACAATCGTTAAGTCACCATTAACCACTAAAAAATCTATGCTTTTTTCAATAATACTATGAACTACTCTCTTTCCTGCTCTAATAGGAGGATTACTAATAATATGCTCAAAATGGCCACTAATATTTTCATAAATATTTGATTGAAAAATAGTTACTGCCACTTGGTTATTAGTTGCATTTTTTCTAGCTAAATCAAGAGCACGATTATTGATGTCCACTAAGGTTGCGTCTACCCTTTGAACCTTGGCTAGACTAATCCCAAGAGGGCCATAGCCGCAACCTAAGTCCAGTACACGTTCGTTCTCCTTGAAATTTAGTGTCTTTAATAATACTTGGCTACCGAAATCAACCATTTTCTTTGAAAAGACACCTGAATCCGTCAAAAAAGTAAAGGGATGATTAAGCAGCTCTACTTTTACTTCATGAATATCGTGTAGGCTATCTGGATTTTCATCATAATACATCTTTGTCATCATTTTTCCTATCTTTTTAAGGTACTTTTTCATTCTATCATACTTTGAAATGGTTTACAAGACGCTTGTTTTTTAACAATTTTATCTATATTACAAATAAAAACCGAACTTTAACTATTTGTTAGAATATAGCAGGATAATTGTACTAGGAATGTGTGGCTTTTTTGAGTTAATTGTATTAATTTTCGTGTAAATACTAACGAAAAATTATTTATTTTTTAACTAAAATGGTATAATGTAAGCACTGTCAAATGATTAGGAGCTACCATGTCAAATGAATTTATTAACTTTGAAAAAATTTCTAGAGAGTCTTGGAAAACATTACATCAAAAGGCAAAAGCTCTCCTCACACAAGAGGAACTTAAAAGTATTACTAGCTTAAATGATAACATCAGTATTAACGATGTCATTGATATCTACCTTCCATTAATTAATCTGATCCAGGTTTACAAAATTGCGCAAGAAAATCTTTCTTTTTCTAAAAGCCTTTTTCTAAAAAAAGACATTCAATTAAGGCCTTTTATTATTGGAATTTCTGGTTCAGTAGCTGTTGGTAAATCAACAACTAGTCGTCTTTTACAACTTTTATTATCACGAACGCACCCCAATAGTCAAGTCGAACTGGTAACGACTGATGGTTTTTTATATCCTAATCAGTTTCTTATTGAACAAGGACTGTTAAATCGTAAAGGATTTCCAGAATCTTATAACATGGAACTTCTCTTAGATTTTCTAGATTCCATCAAAAATGGTCAAACTGCTTTTGCACCCGTCTATTCTCATGATATTTACGATATTATCCCAAATCAAAAACAATCATTTAATAACCCTGACTTCCTTATCGTCGAAGGTATTAACGTTTTTCAAAATCAACAAAACAATCGTTTATATATGAGTGATTACTTTGATTTTTCTATTTATATTGATGCAGACAGCAGTCACATCGAAACCTGGTACATTGAACGGTTTCTAAGCATTTTAAAATTAGCAAAACGTGACCCTCATAATTATTATGCCCAATATGCACAATTACCTCGATCTGAGGCTATAGCATTTGCGCGCAACGTTTGGAAAACCGTTAATTTAGAAAATCTTGAAAAATTCATTGAACCTACACGTAACCGTGCTGAATTAATTTTACATAAAAGTGCTGATCATAAAATTGATGAAATTTACCTCAAAAAGTGATAAAGGGTTGCCAAACGCATATATTTTCTATATAATAATGTAGTTAGATTAATTTGGAGGTGAAAACATTGGCAAATATTAAATCAGCTATTAAACGCGCTGAACTTAACGTTAAAGCAAACGAAAAAAACTCAGCACAAAAATCAGCTATGCGTACTGCTATCAAAGCATTTGAAGCTAACCCATCTGAAGAGCTTTTCCGCGCTGCTTCTTCAAGCATCGATAAAGCTGAATCAAAAGGTTTGATTCACAAAAACAAAGCAAGCCGCGATAAAGCACGCCTTGCTGCAAAACTTGGCTAATAAATATCCAATGAAAACTCCAGCTGGAGTTTTTTTATACGGTAAAAACTCAAAAAATACAATAAAGCGTTGACAGTTAAAAATAACTTTAAAAGGGCTGACCTTATTGGTCGCCCTTTTTAGCTTATAGTTTGACTTCAAAAATACTACCTTTAGGATCATTATCCTTTACTGTAATATTTCCTTTTAAAGACATCACGATTTGCTGAGCTAAAGCCAACCCCAAGCCAAATCCACCTGTTTGCCGTGTTCTAGCTTTGTCAACTCGATAAAAACGATCAAAAATCTTTTTCTTTTCTTCATCTGTTATCCCTGGACCATTATCAATAACAGAAATTAATAAATTTTTGTCCGTTGTTTTCACTATAATTTCAATAATACCATTTTTATCTGTATATTTAATAGCATTGTCAAATAAAATCGTTATTAATTGTTTTAGTAAAGCCTTATCCATTCTTAACGATCTATTGACTTGGTTCTGAAAATAAAATATTTTTCCATATTCTTTAGCAACTAGTTCATAATTCTCAAAAATAGCATTAAAAAAATCTGTATCTAAATGAGTCCACTGTGGATTAATGCCATCATCTCGTCTTGCTAAATTTAATAAATTAGTTGTTAAGATGCGCATGTTGCGAACCTCGTCTAAACTAGAAGCGAGATGCTCACTATTTTCTAATATCGTTTCGTTGGGCTTACGAAAAAGCGATTCCAGACGATTCTGTAAGACCGCCAAAGGGGTCCTTAATTCATGACTAGCATTTTCAACAAACATTTTTTGTTTTTCATAGCTTTCTAAAATAGGTTTTCTGCTCCACTTGGCTAAATAAATACTTGCTAAAATAGAAATTAGCCAAAAAACACTCATAACTATAATAATAATGCGCTCATAACGTTCATTAGCGCGGTCTAATTGTTCCACATTTACTACTGCCATCATATAGGCAACTGCAGGATAATTTTTGATATGAACCCCTACAGTTATCGTATGGTATTTTTCTTCTTGTCCATAAAAATTCATTAAACTGGTGGTTTCAATACTCCCCAACCGGCGTTTATCTAAATGAAAATTTTGATAGTTAGAAAACGCATCAAAAGCATTTAAAATTGTTCCATTAGCACTAAACAAAATGATATCTGTATTAGCTGCAGGCGTTCCTAATAACTTAGAACTATCTGAATCAGGCAGCGCCTTAATAATGTTATTTTCAGTATCAAAGTAAAAAGAAGATATTCTAGCCATCGTACGATTAGCATAGCTACTTGCATTATTACTAACAGAAACTAAACTACTGTCAACTGACGAATAAACGCCAAACCGCATAATCTGTAAGATAATAATAGTCATAATGACAAAAATACCTGTAAAAACCGCAAAAAAATGAAAAAAGTGGTTATAGTTATCTGATAAAATCTCTTTTTTTAATTTATTCATTGTTTTTTAGAATATATCCTACGCTTCTTAAAGTTTGAAGCCTGTTAACAAAACAGGTACCTTTTAATTTTTTCCTTATTTTAGAAATGTAAACTTCAACAACCGAAATCGTAGTATCACTATCGAATCCCCATAAACGATCAAAAATTTGTGTCTTTGGTAAAATAACGTTTTGATTTTGCAAAAGATACACCAACAAATCAAATTCTTTGCCAAGTAATTCAACTACTTTCCCTTCAACCTTCACCTCTTTTCGAGCTAAGTCAACCACTAAATTGCCAAAACTAATATTTTTATCTGCAAATTTCCCTGTTCTTTTTAACAGTGCTTGAATTCGCATTTTTAACTCTTCTAAATAGAACGGCTTTGTCAGATAATCATCAGCACCTAATTCAAATCCGTGGCCTTTATCATCTAAACCCTCTTTAGCTGTCATGATCAATACAGGAATTTTAATATCTTTTTCTCGCAATTCTTTTAAGACTTGAAAGCCATTTTTCTCCGGCAACATAAGGTCTAACAAAATCAAATCATAAATACCACTTTCTGCTTCGTATAAACCTTCATCGCCATCAAAAACTTGCATGACGTCTGCAAAATCATCTAAAAAATCAAAAATGGAATTTGATAAGCTCAAGTCATCTTCTACTAATAATATTTTTATCATGTCTCTACCTCAATTGTTCTTAAATAAAGTAACTATCACTTCATTTAACTTAGTCTCATTTCTGATAACAATTTCTAACGAGACTATACTACAAAAAGCTTAAGGTTTACTAAAATATTAATACTCCTTTAAGGCATTTAAAGCATAATGATTAAATCATTTATAATTGTTCTTATTCACCACCTGGTAAAAAAGTATTTAAGAGGCTAATAGCCTTCGCTTTAAAGTGCAATCTCCTTTTGAATTAAACTATGGATAATCATTTAGTTATAGACGGAACTAAGAAAGGAAGCTAGCTCACTACAAAAAAGAGCTGGAAAGTCCCCCAACTCTTTTGCTTATGGTCTAGTAATGACTGAGAGCTGCAATAACTGCTTCTTTTTCTTTAGTAATCAAAGCAACACGTGCTTCAATTTCATTAATTCCCATGGTAATATTACGGCTAATAGCCATATCATCTAGCTTAGGTTCAAAGAAAGATTTATATTCTGCTAGATGTTTTGGTGTTTTAAAGTTACTTGCTGGATAAATAACAAATTTATCAAAGCTCATATCTCCACCAAGTGCAGATTTAATCCAATCCCAATTTTCTCTAGCCCATTCCCAAATGATATCTTGAGTAAAGCTTTGTCCAAGCAAAGCATTGTACCAATAAGATAAATCCTGAGGTTTAATAATATCTTTATCTTTTAAACTAACAAGAATACGTCTAATAGTAGTTGGTTGTTTTGTTTGACTAAAAGCAACCGTTAAATCACTGCGTAAATTATTATCAGTAGTTGCTACATAAGTCTCAAAATAAATATCAACCAAGCTATCTGTTTCAAAATATTTCATTTGGTTGGCTAAAACCAAGCGACGAACAGCTGCTGGAATACTTGCAATATTGTTTTGATATGCTTCAAAAATAGTTCTCAATCCGTCAATAATCGTCTGATTTTCTGCTAGCCACAAGCGGCCCAAGGCAACCTGACGTACCATCTCATCTTCATCTGATTCGTCAGCTTTTTTCTCAAAACCATGCTGATTAAAGTCTTCTTGATAGATGGTGGTTACCAAGCGATTAAAGGATTTTTCTGCTAAGCTTCCTTCATCAATGAAGCGTTTCAAACCAGAGACCACTTGTTGAACCGCTTCTGCTACCATATAAGACTTAGAATCGTCCAATTGAGCAATTAAGTCAACCAACTCAGCATAGGAAATCAAGCCACTATCTGCCAATAAACGACGTTCTTGAATAACTTGTAAAGCAGAAGTATTATCAAGTTGGGCAAGTTCAGTGACTAAGGCATCTAATAATGATCCTTGGTAGTCTGTAATGTAATGAGCTGTATTATCAATATTGAAACGTAGAGCTCCTTCATTTTCTGCTGCCAATTGACTAAAGTTTGGAATGACCATTTCTGCCTCTGTCAAAGTTTCAGGAAGGCCATGCCAATTAGTGTTTAAAGGAATCGGCCAAAGGCGACCTTTTTCTTCACCTTTTCCAATAAAAAATTGTTTTTGACTCAAAATCAATTGATCGTTTTCAAGGCGAGCTGTTAAAACTGGATAACCTGGTTGTTCAAGCCAAGCATCCATAAAAGCAGCTACGTCTTTGCCTGAAGTATCTGATAAAATATTCCATAAATCACGCCCGACAGTATTTCGATATTGATATTTTTCAAAGTAGTGATGTAAGCCAATGGCAAAATCACGATCACCAATAAAACGGCGTAACATATGCATCAAACGACTACCTTTTGCATAGACAATAGCAGGATCAAACAATGTATTTATCTCATCTGGATGATTGACTTCAACATGCACTGATTGAACACCATCAGTAGCATCACGTTTTAAAGCAAGAGGAATACCGCCTGTTTGGAAATCTTCTATTATTTTCCAAGACGGCTCAATAGCCTCGATAGAGACATATTCCATCATGTTGGCAAAACTCTCATTTAACCACAGATCGTCCCACCATTTCATTGTAACCAAGTTTCCAAACCATTGGTGTGCTATCTCGTGGGCGATTACAAGTGCAACTTGTTGTCGGCTTTGAACAGTCGAATTTTCATCTACTAATAAATAAATTTCACGATAAGTGATTAAACCCCAATTTTCCATAGCACCAGATGAAAAATCTGGAAGCGCAATATTAAGAGATTGCGGGATTGGGTAATGTACTCCAAAATAGTCTTCATAAAAGTTGATAACACGAACTGCAATATCCAATGAAAAATCAAGCGAGCTAAGAGGATGCGCTGTTGTCGCATACACACCAACAGTTGTTCCTTTTTTGCTTTCTACAGTCTTTCCATGAAGTTCTCCTAGCGCAAACGCTAGCAAGTAAGATGACATTCTTAGTGTCGTATCAAATGTCCAAAGACCAGTCTCCTCGCGACGGTCAATATTGACTTCTGGCATATTCGATAACGCTATCTCACCAATTTCTTGATCAAAGGTCAAGCTTAAATCAAAAGTAGCTTTTGCTTGTGGTTCATCGATACATGGGAAAGCTTCACGTGCAAAATGGCTTTCAAACTGAGTTGAAATGACTTCTTTTTTCTCACCATTTTTAGTGTAATATGAAGGGTAAATACCTGTCATATTATCTGTAATGCTACCTGAAAATTCAATGACAAGCGTCATCATTCCTGTTTCAGGTAATTCAACACGCACAACTTCATTGTCGTTATCCACTTGATAAATAACAGCTTCATTATCGAGCAAAATAGACTTAATGTCCAAATCTTTTTGGTGGAAAGCCACATGATTATCTAAAGCTTCACCATTAATCGCAACATTCCCCGTAAATGTTTTAGTCTGACGATTAATATCTAAAAAGATGTTATAATTTTCAGGCACAAATGTTTCGATGAGATGTTCTACTGTCTTCATATAACTCCTTAATTCTAATAACAAATCATAATAGATCAACAGATGATACCTAAGTATCATCTCTGTCTACATATATTTGTTAACCTAACAAAATCAGATTCAGCAAAGAAAACTTTTCTTGTTAGTTCATTTTCTAACTTGCACAATTTCGTATAAAACCAGGGACTGGCAAGCTGTTTCCCAGTCTCATTATAGCATAATTTCTTATAATTCAATAATTTTTCCAGTTTTAAGATAAACAATCCATTCACAAATGTTGCGAGCATAGTCACCAATACGTTCCAAATACATTAATACTTGAAAATATTCTTTTCCTGCAAAAACAGCATCTGGAGACTTACGGATTTCTTCAACAGCTAAGGTTTGGATATTACGGAAATATTGATCGATAATCTCATCAGAAGCTGCGATTTCATAAGCTTTTGTATCGTCAGCATTGATATATGCATTAAGGGCTTCTTCTACCATCTGTTTCACAGCTTTTCCCATAAGGTTGATTTGTTCTTCAACCACTGGAATACGCTCCTCACCTTTCATACGAATAGTGGCCTTGGCAATCGAAGCAGCATGGTCACCCATACGTTCAATATCACTTGATGCCTTTAAAACAGTAATAACCATTCTAAGATCATTCGAAACTGGCTGTTGTAGGGCAATAATTTCCAGCGATTTCTTTTCAAGCTTTGTCTCAAAATTATTAATAGTGTCATCTTCTTCGATAACTTCTTTGGCCAATTCACGATCATGACTAACAAAGGCACGAACAGTTTTATTGATTTGTGCCAATACTTCCGTTCCCATTGAATAAAACTGGTTATGCAATTTATCTAATTCTTCTTCAAATTTCGTTCTTAACATGATTTTTTCTTCCTACAATCTAGTCATTATAATAAAAACACAGAGGGGTCAACCATATACATCTTTCTCAACCAAATTTACCAGAAATATAGTCTTCGGTTTCTTTGCGCTTAGGATTCATAAACATGGCTTTTGTAGGACCACACTCAAGTAAGTCACCCTCCAAGAAAAAACCTGTTCGATCTGATAAACGTGAGGCTTGCTGCATTGAGCGGGTCACAATAGCCAGTGTATAATCTTTTTTTAATAACAATAATGTTTCTTCAATTTTCCCAGCTGAGATAGGATCAAGAGCTGAGGTAGGTTCATCTAAAAGGATTATTCTGGGGCTGGTAGCAAGAACTCTAGCTATGCAAACTCTCTGTTGCTGTCCGCCTGATAAGCCAACCGCAGAATCATGTAAACGATCTTTGACTTCATTCCAAATGGAAGCCCCTTTAAGAGAGCTTTCAACAGCATGGTCTAAGATTGATTTATCTCTGATACCTTTTAAGCGAAGGCCGTAAACCACGTTCTCATAAATAGACATCGGAAATGGGTTGGGTTGTTGGAATACCATACCAATTTCTTTGCGTAAATCAACCGTATCTGTCCTTGGACTATAAATATTGTGTCCGTTATAGACGATAGAGCCTGTAATGGTTACTTCAGGATTCAAATCATTCATACGGTTGATAGAACGCAAGAGCGTTGATTTCCCAGATCCAGAAGGACCAATTAAAGCTGTTATTTCATTTGGATAAAGGTCCAAAGAGACATCTTTTAACGTTTTCTTTTGATTGTAGTAAACAGAAAGGTCTCTGATCTGTAAAATAGGTTCTGTCATCATATTACCTTTCTAACCAAAGTGCCCTGAAACGTAGTCGTTTGTTGACTGACATTGCGCATTTTGGAAAATATTACGTGTCTTATCATATTCAATGAGGTTGCCTAAATAGAAGAAGGCAGTGTAATCACTGGCACGAGCTGCTTGTTGCATATTGTGGGTCACAATAATAATCGTGTAATTCTTCTTCAATTCAAACATGGTTTCTTCCAGCTGCATCGTTGCAATCGGGTCAAGGGCAGAGGCTGGTTCATCCATTAATAGAATATCAGGTTTGACAGAAATGGCTCTAGCAATACACAAGCGTTGTTGCTGACCCCCTGATAAGGTGAAGGCTGATTTGTGAAGGTCATCTTTAACTTGATCCCAAAGCGCGGCTTGTTTCAGTGAAGTCTCAACAATTTCATCTAAAACTTTTTTGTCTTTCACACCAGCTCTTTCATGGGCAAAGGTAATGTTTTTATAAATGGATTTAGCGAAAGGATTGGGTCTTTGAAAAACCATTCCTAAGTGCTTGCGAATCTCGTAAACATTCATGTCTTTTCGATTAACATCAATGCCCTGATAAAGAATCTCACCTGTAACCCGAGCAATATCAATGGTATCGTTCATGCGGTTAAGACTACGAAGATAAGTTGATTTGCCACAACCAGATGGACCAATCAAGGCTGTTATTTTATGTTTTTCAAACTGCATATCAATCCCTTTGATAGCTTCTTTCGCACCATAGTAAACATGTAAATCCTTGGTAGCTAGAGCAAGCGTTTCTTCAGGAAAAGTGATGATATGACGTTCATTCCAATTGTATTCTGTCATGATTTCTCCAATATCTTATTTCGCTGCTGTCATTTTAGAATGAAGTTTCTTCCCAATAAAGTGAGCTGAAAAGTTGAAAATAAGGATAAAAATTAATAGCACTGCTGCACTTCCTGCGGATACAAGAGTAGCATCTGGAATTGTCCCTTCGCTATTGACTTTCCAAATATGAACAGCAAGGGTCTCAGATTGACGGAAAATAGAGATTGGACTAGTAACACTAAGTGGATTCCAATTTGACCAATCCAGAGCTGGTGCTGATTGACCAGCAGTATAGATAAGCGCTGCCGCTTCACCAAAAATACGACCTGAAGCTAAGACAATACCTGTTACCATTCCCGGGAGAGCTTCTGGGATAACCACATAAAAAACCGTTTCCCAGCGTGACAGGCCTAAAGCTAATCCTGCTTCTCTTTGGGTATGATGAACATGCAGTAAACTATCTTCAACATTACGGGTCATTTGAGGAAGATTAAAGACCGTCAAAGCAAGAGCCCCTGAAATAATAGAAAAGCCATATTCAAACTGCACAACGAAAATCAAGTAACCAAAGAGCCCCACAACCACAGATGGTAGGGAAGACAGAATCTCAATACAGGTTCTAATAAAGTTGGTAACAGGTCCTTTTTTGGCATATTCAGCCAAGTAAATCCCCGCTCCAGTTGATAAAGGAATGGAAATAATTAAAGTAACAATCAATAGGAAGAAGGAATTATACAACTGGATACCAATTCCCCCACCAGCTTCGTACGAAGACGATTTTCCTGTTAAAAAGGACCAGCTGATGTGTGGCAAGCCACGGACAAGGATATATAGAATTAAGGAAGCTAAAATAGCTACAATAATTCCAGCAATGGTATAAAGAGTACCAGTTGCTACTTTATCGACTTTTTTAGCGTTCATAATTTCTCTTTCTTTCTTTCGTGATTAATTTGACAAGGGAATTGAAGGCCAGACTCATTAATAATAAGACTAGGGCAAGGGACCAAAGCACATTATTTTGGACCGTTCCCATAACCGTGTTACCAATACCCATTGTCAAGACAGACGTTAAGGTTGCGGCTGGTGTCGTTAGTGAACTTGGCATTACAGCAGAGTTACCGACTACCATTTGGATAGCCAAGGCTTCTCCAAAAGCTCTTGCCATTCCAAAAATAACAGCGGTAAAAATTCCTGGACGAGCTGCATTAAGGACAACACGCCAAATGGTTTGCCAACGTGTTGCTCCCATAGCCATAGACGCTTCGCGGTAATGACGAGGCACCGCCCGCAGACTGTCTGTTGTCATAAAAGTCACTGTTGGTAAAATCATAACAAACAAGACACAGACCCCAGATAGGATTCCAAAACCTGTGCCACCAAAGATAGAGCGCATAAAAGGAACAATCACTTGCAAACCGATAAACCCATAAACAACCGAAGGAATTCCAACCAAAAGCTCAACCGCAGGCTGTAATAATTTAGCGCCATATTTAGGTGAGATTTCAGTCATAAAAACGGCTGCGCCAATGGCAAATGGGGTGGCAATAATAGCAGATAAAATGGTAACCAAAAAGGATCCTGTAATCATTGGCAGAGCACCAAGATAAGGAATGCCGGCCGCATTTTTTACACTTGGTTGCCACTCCTTTCCAAACAAGAAATCAAAAAGATTAACCTTGTCAACAAAGAAGGTTGACAACCCTTTTTGAGCAACGAAGATCAGAATCATCGCAACGATAAAAACAATCAAAGCCAGACACAAAAACGTAATGGTGCGGCCAAAGGTTTCAAGCCTTGAATTCTTTGATGGTGAGGCTAATTTTTTAGCCAATTCCTGATTTTCCATAATTCCTCCATTACCTTTTTGTTACTTTTCCATCATGAGATTTGACCACTTCCATATCATTTATCGAAATATATCCCATATGTGTAACAATGTTCTGTTGTACTTCATCTGAAAACATATAATCAAGAAATTCCTTGGTCAACCCTGTTGGTTTATCTTTGGTATACATGTGTTCGTAGGACCAGATTGGCCAATCATTTGTAGCCACGTTCTTAGCATTTGCCTTAAACCCATTTAATTGCAAAGATTTAACAGATGAATCAACGTAGGCAAAGGAAAGGTAAGAAATGGCACCTGGTGTTTGTGAAACAATCGATTTAACCATCCCATTGGAGTCTTGCTCTTGACTTTGTTTAGCGTTGACCCCTTTCATGATAACACTGTCAAAGGTTGCTCGTGAGCCAGAACTTGCTGCTCGGTTGATCACTGAAATCGCAAGATCTTCTCCTCCAACTTGTTTCCAATTGGTATATTCTCCTGAAAAAATCTTTTGCAACTGCTGACTACTGAGATTGGAAACCTTGACTTTAGGATTGGCAATAACTGCAAGTCCTGCAACAGCTACTTGATGATCAACTAATTTAGAAGCATCAATACCATCTTTTTCTTCCGCAAAGACATCACTATTTCCAATTTGGACAGCTCCTGATTGAACTTGAGACAACCCTGTACCTGAACCACCACCTTGAACATTGACAGTCTTGCCTAGATTACTGCTTCCAAATTCATCAGCTACTGCTTCTACTAAGGGTTGTAGTGCTGTTGATCCTACAGCGGTTATTGACTCACCTTTATCAATCCAGCTAGAACATGCGGATAAAAAGAAAGTTGATAGGGCCAAAAGACTTAACAAAAAGAATTTTTTTTTCATTTTCATTATTTATTTCCTATTCGTAAAAATAAAGGGTATATATGTAGAAACTAAGTGCCACATATTCTTTATAGTAACATATCTACCTATGCTTTGAAAGCATTTTTTCTTTAAATATTTAACTTTTTAATCTTATTTTTTACGCTAAAATCTTAACCCTTTAGGGAAATTATTTTTGATGGTCTTGTCAACGACCTTGGCAAATCCTAGACCATTGCCATTAATGAGTAATTGGTACCAGCCTGTTGGATAAGATTGGGGCAAAGTAATGACGTTACCTGACACATAAGGTCTAAAGTCTTCCTCTCTAAGCTCAATAGATGATCGGACCTCATCAGGCTTTAAAGCTAATCCCAAGGCGTAAGAGGGTTCAAAGCGTTTCTTCTTGAAGACGCCTAATTCTAAACCGTTCCGAGCAATTTTAAGGCCATCTAAAGCAGGAAGACCATCTGGCAAGAGGTATAGGTAATCACCAAAGGTTTGTAGTGTTCCTGATAGGGTAAGGTTTAGATGGTCTTTTTCAAACATTTTCCAAAGACGTAACTGGTCTTTGATCAAGTTGGATTTAGGTGCTTTTAGTTTAGTGCTTTGTCCTTCTTGACGCTTATCTTTTAGCTTGGCCACAAATTGCCCTTCCCCTTGATAACGATGAGGGTACATTCTAGCAGTCTCTGGAAGTCCGATACCACTAACCATTCCATTTAGTTTTGGAACATCGACCAATTCTAAAAAGGTATAAGTCTCTAAGAGCCACTGCACAACATCTTCATTTTCTTCAGGAGCCCAAGTACAGGTGGAGTATATCAATTCTCCTCCTGGTTTTAACATGGCTAAGGCGTCTTCTAAAATAGATTTTTGCAACTTGGCACATTCTGCGGGATACCCGTGATGCCAATATTGAATAGCATCAGGGTCCTTGCGAAACATTCCTTCACCAGAACATGGTCCATCAAAGACGATAGTATCAAAATAATGAGAAAATACCTTGGCTAAACGATCTGCGGATTCATTAGTCACCACAACATTTCTAGCGCCAAAACGTTCGATATTTTCAACTAAAACCTTGCTGCGCTTCTTAGAAATTTCATTGCTGACTAAAAGACCTGTATTGTCTAAATAAGCTAATAAATGAGTTGATTTTCCTCCTGGTGCAGCTGCCAAGTCTAAAACACGACTCCCCTTTTGAGGAGCCGCTACTTGTGCCACCATTTGAGCCGCTGGTTCTTGGGAATAAACCAACCCCGACACATGCTCTGGAGACTTGCCAGATAGTTTACCATAATATCCCCATAAGGTATTTGGAATGGGGTGTTCAAAGGTTTTTAGTTGATTCTTTAAGGGGTTAATCCGAAAAGCATTGACCGGCTCTTGGTTAAAACTTGCCAAGAAATCTTCTAATTCTTTGCCTAGTATTGCTTGATAAGTGTTAATAAATTCTTTTGGTAATGACATCATTTCTATTGATCTTCAAGTGTGATGGCAGAGTCCTTTGTTAGAAAAGACGCTATCCTAGTGAGTTGGCATTTAGGAACAAACATGATTTTTTGACGTGTTTGAAAATCAGGCTCATATCCGTCAATAGTTAGTAAAACATAACCCAGTTTATCGCCTAGTACTTTTGCTGCTGCGTAATCCCATGGTTGGATAAATGAAAAATAGGCCAGTAATTCCTGCTTCATGACCTTAACCATGCAGATACCTGCACCACCATAAACCCTTACACCTAAAGTCTTTGCAATTAGATGAGCAAGGTTACGATCATTTCTGGCAAACATGCCTGCATTGCAGCCAATTAAGCTACGCTCTAAAGGTTTTTCTTGGTAAGCTGGAAGCTTATCACCGTTTAAAGTAACTTCAAAATCACCACCACCAGCTAGTAATTGATCTGCCATCACATCATAAATAAGCCCAAATTGACCAATTCCTTGTTCATAATAGGCAATCATCACTGCAAACTGTGATCCCTGCACAATAAAGTTAACCGTTCCATCAATGGGATCGATGACCCAAACATTTCCTTGATTAATGGGGTGACGAACGTCATTTTCTTCAGCTAAAATGGCATCACAAGGATAGGTCTGATGAATACGATCCATCAGTAACTGTTGAGTTTCTTGATCAACATTGGTAACCAGATCATCAAATTGTGTTTTCACCTGAATATCTAGCTGCTCTGACATTTTTGACTTGATAAAAAGCCCTGCTTCTTTAATGATTTGCCTTGCAAATGCGTATTTAGTTTCCAAGGGAAAAGAATCCTTTCTCAATTGCCTTCGCTTTTTTAACAACTTGATAGGTCGAATAACCACTAACTTTTTGAAAATCACGATCGATTTGCTTTTCCTGAGCTTTACTTTTGACAATGGTTTTATAAGTCTTATAACTATCTAGGAGTTGTTTTGCATCTACTTTTTTTTCATATGCTAATTCCACTTTATTCAAAAAATGAAGCACTGAGGATATTTCTTCAGTGCTCCAACTTAAGTCAAGTGGATAATAATAATTACCTGACATATCACCCCTCAATTTCTGCTTTTATCGTTGCTTGACGTAGTTCTTGCTTGCGATAATCTCTCGATAAAAACGCTCTAATTTCATCTTCATTAAAACCAATTTGCATGCGTTTTTGATCCATGATAATAGGGCGACGAAGAAGACTTGGATTTTTAGCAATTAAATCAATTAAATCTGAAATTGAAAGCTCTTCTACATCAATATCAAGTTTTTGAAAAACCTTTGAACGTGTTGAAATAATATCCTCCGTTCCATTCTCTGTAAAAGAGAGGATTGACATTAATTCATCACGGCTTAATGGACTTGTAATAATATTATGCTCTTGAAAGTCAACTTCGTGTTTTACTAACCATGCCCTTGCTTTACGACAACTGGTACAGCTAGGTGATAAAAATAAGGTAACCATATTTTTCCTCTATCAAATTTACTTACCTTATTATACAAAAATTTAAGATAATTTGCTATCTTTTTTCCAATTTAATGCTGTTCGTTTATCATATTCCAATCTATCAGTCAAATCTTCGATTCCCTCGAATTTTTCCATGTCTCGAATCTTATCTAACCAAACAATCTCAATAATTTCTCCATAGATCTCTTCGTCAAAGTCAAAAATGTTAACTTCTAGACGCAACTCTTTCCCCCCAAATGTCACATTTTTACCTAAACTCGTCATAGAGCGATAGATTTTATTAGCAACAATAACATTTGTAACATAGACTCCATCAGCTGGTAAGTATGTGTTGTCAATTGGAGCTAGATTGGCTGTTGGGAAACCAATAGTACGGCCACGCGCATCCCCGTGAACGACTCTTCCCCTTGTCGATAAGTCATAGCCTAACAAGTGGTTTGCTTTAACTACATTACCTTCTTGAATAAGCTTCCTTATCCATGTAGCAGAAATTTTTCGATGATCTTCTTTTATTTCCTCAATGGTATAAACTTGTCCTTCAAAATTTCTGGTTAAATAATCACTATCTGTACGATTATGCCCAAACTTATAGTCAAAACCGACAACAATATGCTTTGCTTTCAGGTTTTTAATATAATGAGTTATAAAATGATCAGATGAGACCTTAGAGAATTTAGAAGTAAAATCAACCAAATATAATTTATTTACACCGTAATCGGCAAATTTTTCATAACGCTTCTTTGGATAAGTAATATGAAGCAATAACTCAGGAGAAAAACGCGAAAAAGCCAATTTCGGAGACTCTGTAAACGTAAAAACGACTACTTTTAACCCTTCTTTATTTGCAACCTCTCTTGCTTTGTCAAATAAGGCTTTATGACCACGGTGTAATCCATCAAAATATCCCAATATCAAGACTGTATCATCTTCTTGGTTAATATCACGATAATCTTTGATATATTCAATTTCCATAATTATCCATTCTACTTACTCAAACTATTTAAATAAGAACTTTTTTGGGTTTGTATTCTTGATCTCTTTTTTCTAAAATAGCAATTACTTTTTCGCCATGAAAAGCAGCTAACAGTGGCTCTTGACTAGGGAGACTAAGACGGCGACCAAATGAAATTTCAGTCAATTCAGTATCATCAATAACCATTTTAGGAAGATCAGCAACGCCATACTCGATCGGTAACAAAAAAGACATCTCTTGTTTAGAAACCATATCAGCAATTTCTCCCAAAGTATAGGCAGTCTCGAGGGTTAATCCTGCTGAAGCTGATCGCTGCAAGAAGGACATATGACTCTCTACCCCTAGAGCTCGACCTAAATCAACTGCTAAGGTCCGCACATAAGTCCCTTTGCTACAAGCAACTTTAAAAGAGAATCGGCAAAGACCGTCTTCAGTAAAATTCAAAGGGCTGGTGCGTTCAAACAGAGAAATAGTCACTTCTCTTCTAGGACGTTCCACACTTTCACCAGCACGCGCATACTCGTATAATTTACGGCCATTAACCTTTACGGCTGAATACATAGGTGGGGTCTGTGTGATTTTCCCAAGGAAAGTCGTCATCGTTTGATCAACGAGTTCTTCTGTTAGCACAGCTGGCAAAGAGGACCTCGCAACTACCTCTCCACTAGCATCCTCAGTCGTTGTTGAGTAACCGAGAGTCACTTGTCCTTCATAAACTTTACCAGCTTCTGTCATGTATTCGATCACACGAGTAGCCTTACCAACTGCAATTGGTAGAACACCGACCACATCAGGATCTAAGGTCCCCCCATGTCCAATCTTTTTTTCTTGTAATAACTTCCGTAATTTAAAAACTGCGTCATGAGAGGTCATGCCGGCTTCTTTTTTTAAATTAATGATTCCATTTATCATGTCTATTTTTCTCTCTAATTAGTAATTGTTACTGATTCTATTCTACCGCTTTATCATCAGTTTTGCCAAAATAAACGCTTAACCAATTTTAGCAGGGAAAGACTCACTTTCAGGCTTACTGGTCCTTGAGGGCTTCAAATTTCTCTCGCATGGTTGGGTTTTGGCGGGTCAGTTTTTTAACTGAAACATCCTCTAATTTATTATTAGCTAAGCGTAACTGATTTTCACTAGTGGTTAAAAAGCGTTTCACTTCCTCCATGCGTTTAATCGATTTATCAATCTCGTCAATAGCCTTTTTAAAGTTGTTGCTGGCAGACTGATAGTTCTTAGCAAAGGCATTCTTAAATTGGTCCAAATCCTCTTCGAAGTGAGTGATGTCAATATTTTGTTCCTTAACCAAGGCCAACTCTTGCTTATAGTGTAAACTATTCAGGGCCGCATTTCGCAGAATCCCTATCAACTGAATAAAGAGTTGAGGACGAACCACATACATCTTTTGATACTCATGACTGACATCAACAATCCCTGTATTGTAGTAATCATTATCAGCTTCTAACATGCTTACCAAAACAGCATACTCACAATCTTTTTCGCGACGGTCTTTATCTAACTCCTTGAAAAAATCACTATTTTTATGTTTTGTTTTGGTGGTGTCTGCCTCGTTCTTCATCTCAAACATGATAGAGAGGATTTCTACACCATTGGCATCAACCTCTCGGTAAATATAGTCCCCTTTTGACCCACGACTAGACAATTGGTTATCTTTGACAAAGCTAGCATTGGGGAAAGCATAGCTTCTTACTTTGTTAAACTCTGTTTCAGCATAGAGTTCTAGACTCTCTCCGATTGCTTTGGTAGATTGCTGCGCTTTGAAATTTTTATAAAATTCAACTTGCTCGTTAGCCGCTTTTAACTGTGCTTCGTAGTCGCTGCGCACCGAAGCCAACGACAATTCACTTTCTTTAGCTTGAAGCGCCAATTGGTTTTTGATTCCATCGCGTTCTTTTTCGATTGTAGCAAGTTTTGACTGGAACGTGGCATCTTTTTCAAGTGCTAATTTGTCCAGCTGATTGGTCAAACTAACCACTTCTTTGTCCTTCTCAGCTAATTGATTGGCCAGTTCCAAAGCATTTTGCGAGGCTAATTTATCAAGTTTCGCTTCTAAAGAAGCAATAAGCTGGTCTTTTTTAGCCAGTTCTTCTTGTCTGAGGTAGGCTTGTTCTTTTTCAATTTGCTCTAATTGGTTTGTCAAGCTGGTAATAGCTGTTTCTTTTTTTGCGACAACCTCATGCAATTGATGCTTCGCTTTTTCTTCCAGCAAGGCTATCTCATTGATTAGCCGTTTTTTCAATTCTTCATCAAAGGCTTGCCCTCTGACTTGTTCCAATAATTGACTATACTCTGACTCATTGATAGTAAATAGGGTATGACAATGAGGGCATTTTATTTCGTTCATCTTGTCTCCATTCTGAGATTCTTCATTTTATTATAGCAAAAAAGCTCAGGAAGTTAAGTCCCAAGCTGTCATAGATAAGAAGTGTGCAATAGAGATTTAGTCATTTTGATAATCCTGATAAAACTCTACCTTTAATAAGATAAAGCGCTCTAAGTCTTGTAAGAGCTGAAATAAAACCGCACGTCGCTCAAATTCCTCCCGAGTTTGAGGAAGATCACCATGACGAAAGGTTTCAAGCAATTGTTCGATGTCATCAATCAAGGTTAAAGCCGGATTTTGTTCGCTTAGCTGACAAGCAGTTTCGTGAAAAAGATGTGACAAAAGAATACTTTCCTTACTTTGTCTCATTAACGTGTTTACGTTGATAGCCATTTGTCCCAATAGTCTATTTTGTTGTCGTCGCATCTCAAAATAATGAACTTGATAATTGGTCTGCTGAAATAGTTGATTATGCCTTTCTCGATAAACTAGTTTTAGAGCTTCATCTAATATTTTATCAAGGTTTTTGATCAAGAGCCCTTCATTTTGACCTTTTCCTTCCAGTAGAAAGCTTTCAAAACGGTATAAGATACCTTTCAGATCCGATTCAACTTTTTGGTGATAGTACCGAATTTGCTGATCTTGTGGACCCATATAAGCATTAAATAGTAAAGCGACACTAGTCCCTACAAAAAAGAGCATAAACTCATTCGATAAAATAGGTAATGCAATACTTTTTTTAGCAATCAAATGTGTCACAAGTACTGTTATAGGAACCAGTCCTGCCTCTATCTGAAAGTGATAGAGCAAAGGAATAATAATTAACAAATAACACATAAAACCTACTGTCGTAAAACCAAACAAGCTAAAGCACATCATCGCAATCCCAAAAGCCAGGAAAAAAGATAGCAAGCGATTCCTAGCGACCACCAAACTGGACTTACGGGTGTCTAAAACACTTAACAGGGCAATGATCCCCGCTGACATTGCATAATCCAGATGAAGTTGGTAAGCAATTAAAATGGCAACAATGGTAGCCAAGGTCATTTTTAATGTACGTTCAACTGAACCCATGACAAGACTCCTAACCTAATCCTTTTTGAATTTCATTCTGAATATATTCCCACTCCTGTTCTGCTCGATTGAGTTTACGATGATAATCTGTTAATCCTCTCAAGTAGTGATTAATCAAATAGTCCTGTTTCACTAAAGGAATAACGGGAATTGGAATATCCAACAATTCTTTCGTTGAGAGATTGATCACATCTTTGCCATGGTCCGCTACATCCAAGAGCGCTTGACCAATAGGTGAGTCCAAAAAGAACTTGATATAGTAGCCCCTTAACAGTTTTTGAGGGCGTAAGACAGTGATATTTGATGATGCCACCACATCTCGATTTTGCTTATGAAAAACACAGACTTTTTTTAGGGTTCCCTTAGAGGCGATTAAGACATCTCCGTCTTCCAAAAGGTAACGCAAGAGCTGCCTACGATCCATCTGGAAAGTTCTTAATTGGTGATATTGAATCCCTAAGGTGCCCATGTCAGATAAATTAATCAATCCCACATCACCTGGCACAACCTTACTTGAGACTGCTTTTCCTTTAAAACAATCAACAACTGTGCCTAATGTTACCTTTTCTCTGCTATCTGCTAGATAGGCCTCAATGCTATTTTCCATACATAGTATCTTTCTATTAAATTATAGTATTTAGATACTATCATAATATGATTAACTTTTCAAGTGCTGTCTATATCTGTCTTTTCACCAATCAATCTATGGATTTCAAAGCTTCTAACATATCAACCTTTTTTAAATGGCGATTAACCCAGATACCTAATACCGCTAACAAGCTAAGGATTACTAGAATTGGCACTAGATAAACATAAGCATCAACCTTTACACCAAATTGAATATCCCCAGTTGAAATCATTGTCATGATATAAGTATGCAGGCCTTTTCCTAAATAGATACCTAAAAGAATGCCTACTAGGGATAGCGAAATAGTTTCTCGATAAATATATAAGGTGACCTCCTGATCGTAAAATCCCAGAACTTTAATAGTGGATAATTCTCGAATACGCTCAGCAATATTAATAGTCGTTAAGTTATAAAGGATAACGATTGCTAATAAAATAGACAAGAAGACAAGGAGGGTCATGACCTGATTAAGAGAGGTGACTACTAGCTGAACAGATTTAATATGATTGACGTTTTGTGAAACTGCTCTAATCGCTTTTAAGGTTAACAAGTCACTGGCTGTCTCCTTTATGTGCTTGCTATCTTTGTCTTTTACCTTAATCAGATAGGCAGGAGCAGCCTCCAATCCTTTAAAATGATTCTTAAAATAGGTATCAGACATTATCAGGTAATGGCCAACTGTCATGTCAATAACCTGTTTAATCGTCACTTTATAAGACTGTCCTTTCCGATCAGTCAATACCAACTGATCACCTGGTTTTACCTTGTAATAGGAGGCTAATTTCTCAGAAATCAAAACACCAGAGGTTGGAATGGGAACCTTCTTTTGCTCCTGACTATCCAGCAGATTAAAATAGGGACTAAGAGAAGTAGCTGAACTTGATAAAATGGAAATACTTTGCTTATCAGGTAATCCCTTTACAGGAAGGGTTAAGCTGGCATAAGATACCTTTTGGTACCCTGTAATAGGTTCTTGTTTAAGATAGCTAGCTAAGTCAGTTTGCTCTGTCGCTGTCGCTTTGGCCGAACCGACAGCCAAAATATCATAAGTCGTTAAATCACCAAATTGATGCTCAACTACTTTGGCTAATGACGACTGAATCCCTAAGCCTGCAAATAAAAGGGCTACTGAGCCTGCAACGCCTACAATGGTCATCAGCATTCTTTGTTTATAGCGAAAAATATTACGTATGGTCACCTTGTGAGTAAAGGACAGGGCTTTCCAGACAAAAGTAAGGTGTTCCAACCAGATTTTTGCCCCCTTACTAGGAGGTTTGGGCAGCAATAACTGAGCTGCATTGAGGAATAATTCCTTTTTGACAATTAAGTAGGCTGGTAAAACAGCAGATAACATAGCCAGCAAGTAAGCTATGCCATTATAAAACCAATAACTATAAAGGTGAGTCTTTCCAATAGTCAAAGCTCCTGTTAAGATCTCTGAAATCAAGGTAGATAAGAGGTAAGTTCCCCCAATAATACCTAAAGTTGTCCCTAAAAAACTGGCTAAAAGCCCATAGATAAGAAACTTTAAACTGATATCCTTGTTAGAATAACCAATGGCTTTTAATAGACCAGAGCTTGTTCTTTCTTCATCAACATAACGTGTCATGGTGGTAAAGGCTACTAGAGCAGCTACGAGATAAAGAACAACAGGAAAAATATTTCCAACATTTGAAATGGAGGTCGTTGAAGTTGCATAAGTATGATATCCTTCTCCTCCTGGTAGGGTCGAGCGATTATAAGTCAGGTAACTGGGTTTTTCTAGCTTATCTTTTGTAGCCTGCACCTGCTCTAACTGCTTTTCCTCCTTGGCTAATGCTTGTTTGCCTTGTTCAATCTGATGCTTAGCTTCTTGTAAAGCAGAGCCTTCTAAAAAAGTTAAGTTCTCCTCACTCGCAGCTAGTTTCACTGTTTCCTTTGCAAGTGCTGCTCTGCCATTTTTTAAGGCAAGGTCATACTGATTTTGGAGGTCATCATAACGCTTCTGGCCATTATCTTTAAGTAGATTATCCAAATGAGCTTGGTTTTGGGTTACCCTTTTTTGATAGTCTTTGGAAAAAGCGTTTGTCAGACGAAGATGACTAAAACGGATGCGCAGCAGGTTAAAGGCACTTTTAAAAACGTTTGGATTAACAAAAGCATAAGCGTAGAGACTTCCATCTCCGGTTGAGGAACTTCCTAAATTGGACTTGGACCAAACTTCTGAAGAATTCGCAAAACCAACCACTTGAAAATGGGTTGTCGTCAGCAAACCTTCCATAGGTGAGGTGACTGCTAGTTCATCTCCAATCTGATAGTTTTTAGCAAGTGAGGAGGATAAAACCAAATCTGTCTCTCGCTTTGGCCAACTCCCTTTAACCAAGACTGGCTTAGACACTTTCTTTGGCACGCTATAGAGCCTAAGAGATTTCTGGTTGCTAGTTAGACTGACATCAAGTAAATGACCATATTCTAAATGAGCCCCTTTTAACGTATCTAACTCTTGTTTATCGGCTTGGGAAAATTGATGAGAAGCCAGTACCGTTAGGTCCATCACCTGGTGTCTTTCGAGGTAACGGCTGGCTGTTCGTTCCATATCTGGACCGGTGACTTTAAGTCCAACTAAAGCAAAGGAGCCTAAGGCCATTAGGAAAAATAAGGAAATGAATCGCCCTTTACTATTCTTGATAGCTCTCAAAATATCCTTCCATAAGGTTTTCTTTATCATACGACACCTTCCTCTTAATAATCAATTGTCTCAATGCTTGCAGGTTCCTTATTAATGACTGTCTTGGTAACCTGTGCATCATGCATAAAAATGACACGATCAGCTATCGGAGCAATAGCAGCATTGTGGGTTACAATAACTACCGTGGTCCCCTTAGTTTGTGCCATATCCTGTAAGAGGGTTAGAATTTGCTTTCCTGTTTGGTAGTCAAGGGCACCTGTAGGTTCATCACAAAGAAGCAATTTAGGGTTTTTAGCTAAGGCACGTGCTATCGAAACCCGTTGCTGTTCACCACCTGAGAGCTGAGCAGGAAAATGATCCAGACGATGACTGAGTCCTACTTCCTTTAAAATGGTCACAGGATCTAAAGCATCTGCTACAATTTCAACTGCTAATTCAACATTTTCTTTAGCTGTCAAATTAGGAACCAAATTATAAAATTGAAAAACGAAACCAATAGCATTCCGACGATACTGAGTTAAGGCCTTAGACGTGTAATGAGCAATGTCTTTGCCATCAATAATTACTTGACCTGCATCTACTGTGTCCATGCCCCCCAAAATATTGAGGACTGTCGATTTACCAGCTCCGGATGCTCCCAAAATAACCACTAGTTCTCCTTTATTAATCTCAAAAGACACTTCGTGGTTGGCAAAAACAGTCGTCTCTCCTATCTGATAAGATTTTGAAACCTGTTTTAATTCAATAAAAGCCATCTGCCCCTCCATTATTTGAACATAGTGTTGATTTAATTATAGCCTTATTATATAATGGCCCTAAGTATTTAACAAGAACAAATCTGACGCAACTGTTGATTTAAGGAGCACCTGAGAATGACCAAAAGACATACTGAAACCAAAGCTTATGTAAAGACCGCCTTAACCACCTTACTAACTGAACAATCTTTTGAAACTCTTACTGTCTCTGACCTTACTAAAAAGGCTGGTATCAATAGAGGAACCTTCTACCTCCACTACACTGATAAATTTGACATGATGAATCACTTCAAAAATGACACTCTGGATGATTTGTACCGTTTGTTAAATCAGGCTGAAATCTACACAGACACTCGACAAGTCCTCAATCAAACCTTGTCCTACCTTATAGAACATAGAGAATTTATAACCGCACTCGCTACTATTTCTTACCTCAAATTTCCGCAACTCATCAAGGATTTCTGTTACCAATTTTTGACTACTATTACTGGTTTCCAAGACATTGTGACCAATCAATACCATATTCCTTATCCCTATGCTTTAGAAGTTTACCTTGCCAGTATTGAGAGCATTATCAGCTATTGGATTGCTAATGGCTATCAAGAAACCACTGAAGAGGTTGCCGATATTATTCTCAAAGCAGTTACTCTAGACAATTAAAAAACATCAAAAGAGTCTGAAATCATGCTCCCAATCCCAAACAACTGTCTAAACAGATATTTTGGAAAGACAAACCATGATGATCTGCCTCTTTTAATAATGCTCAACAGCAACAAAAAAAGTTTGAGGTGGGCCCTCAAACTTATAATCCTTTTCGTAAATTAAAAAAGGTCTTCATTCGTGAAATGACTGACTCATCACCAACGAAATAAATATGATCGCCTTTTTCAATAACAGAATAAGGACCTGGTGAAACGATAAACTGACCAGCATGTTCAATAGCGACGATAGTTGCTCCTGTCTGGTGCCAGATATTTAACACACCAATAGATTTGCCAAAATGTTCCGAATCTTGATTACAAATAATCTCATAAGGTGCTAATGGGTATTGCTTACTAACAGATTGACTTTGCATTAAAAAATCATTAACCAAAACAGCCATTTTTTCCATTGCTTTTCCCTGATCATTAATAGTCTCACGTATTTTTTCTTTTAAAACAGCGATGGAATGGGTTGATTCGTATTGATTTATAAACTCAATAGCTCTTTCTTTTGACAGCACAATAGCTCCACTACCATGTTTTAAAGTCAAAATTTTCAAGTCAGCTAAAATATTCAGGCCTTTACGAGCCGTTTCTGGTGATACATTAAATGTCGAGGCGATAGTAGTTCTTGACTTTAACTTTTCGCCCACTTCATATTCGCCATTTGCGATACGCTGAGCTACTGAAATAGCAATTTTTTGATATTTTGAACTTGTTATCTCTTTTTTAGGACTTATCACTTAATTTACTCCTTTCTAACAATTTGAAAAATTTATATCTAATTAAATCATATTTTTAGAGAGATGACAATAGTCCGTATCTTTTTAACCGTGACAAAAAGAGCTGGTAAATACCAGCTCAAACTTATCACCACCAGTCAATAATACTTCCTAGACGATTGCTTATTTAGCTGCCTCATCACTATTTACAGTATCAGAGATAGTATCTTTTAATTTTTCTGTTTGTTCTGATACAAATTGTGAAGTACTTGAAGCTGCACTAGTGACACGATCTTGAACAGTAACGCTAGCAGCTTCATGTTCTTCCTTAGTACGAATATCAACAACGTTCACATTGACTTCAACAACTTTCAAATGTGTCATACTGTCAACGTTTTGAGAAACAATAGCTTTAATAGATTCTGCAATAGCAGGAATATCTTTACCGTATTCTACAATGATTGCTAAATCAACTGCTACTTCCTTGCTACCAACTTCAACTGAAACACCATCAGTTACAGACTCAGAATTCACCAAATTATTTTTGATATTTGAGAAAAATCCACCTGTTACAGCTAGTAATCCGCCAACGTTTTCCAAAGCATGACCGACAATTTTTTCGATGACCTTATCGTCATAAGTAAGAGTGCTTTTAATTTGAGTTTTTTCCATCATGTCCCCTTTATTTATCTTTATTATCTAAGCCTTTAGCTAATCCTTTTACAGTATCTTTGGCGTCTGCAATAACCTCTTTAACTTTTCCAGTAACTTTATCTACTTTACCTTCAGTTTCTAAAGATTTATCTCCAGAAATCTTACCAAATCCTTCTTTTAACTTGCCACCAGCTTGATCTAATTTCGCATTATATTTTTCATCTGACACAATAAACCCTCCTTTAGCTTACCTAATTGACGACATATGATTATTTTACACGTGGCTCAGCTTTTTGATCTTGAAGTTTTTCAACACCGTTATCCACTGAAGCTTTAACATTCTCAACTTGATGACTCGTAAATTCAGATGTTGAACGTGCCATGTCTGAAACTTTGTCTTGTAAACTTACTTTTTCAGCTTCAAATTGTTCTTTTGTTTTAATGTCGACTACTTTAACATTAACTTCAATCACATCCAGATCGGTCATTCTCTTCACTTCTTCTTCAACGATCGATTTAATAGAGTCATAAATAGTCGGCACATGCTTTTGATATTCAGCGACAATATCAAGATCAACGGCAACTTGTTTTTTTCCAACTTCCACGTTCACGCCATCACGTACAGATTCGGTGTTTACTAATTTATCTTTTAGGTTAGCAAAAAAACCACCATTTACACCCAGTAACCCATCAACATTTTCAAGTGCTAAACCAACAATTTTTTCAATTACTTTATCATCATATGTTAATTGGCCACGAATTGCTGAAGTTAAGTCTTTAGATGTGTTTTTAATATAAGTTTCAGTCATAATAAGTCTCCTTTATTTACGATTAAGAAATTGATCAATAATACCTGTTTTTTTGGCATACAGGCCACCATATATTCCTAAAATAATGAAAATAATTGCTAGTAGCGTTTTGAATAAACCAAAAGCCATGAGCAATATGGCAATAATTAGCCCCACCAAGCCACCAATAATAGGGTACTTGAATTTTTCATAAAATTCCATGATAGATCTCCTATTCTACACGATTTCTGGTAATATGTTTACGATCAGAATCAGCAATATCTTTAACATAAACTTTGAAATTAACAGGATAATTAATTCCGAAGAACTCGGTTAAACCTTTTTCGATCCCTTCTTTCACGCCACTAATTTGATCTGCCACTGCTACACGAGAAGCTAAACGTCCTTTAACGATAATGTTAAACTTCCGCTTATATAATTTAGCTGTGACTGTTGGGTTTGGCATCAAACCTGCAGTTTGAATAGCGGTCGCAACATAACTTTCAATAGCCGATTTTTTTAATAAAAGTGTTCCTTTTTTATTTTTATGGCGTAACTGGACCTCAGTATAAATTCTTGGGTATAAAATAATAACTAATAAGGCAAGAAATGTTATAACAAATAATACAAGGGCTGTCCAGAAGTAATAATAGGATAAAGCTGAATCTAAGAGATTGGGAAAACTATCCATACCCCAACTTAGCCAACGATAACTATAAGGTAAATATATATAGCCTCCGGTTATTCCAACTACCCATCCAAAAACAGACAATAGAACAAGTCCGACAAGACAATAACTAATCTTTAACAATTTTGACATACAGACCTCTTTTCTACTTAACATTCTCTATTTGTAAGTACTTACTAAATAAAGAGGAAACTAGTTGTTAGTTTTGTTTAGTACAAAAGAAGTGATCATAACAACGATAACGGCACCAATAACTGACGGGATCAAAGACATTCCTGCTAAAGAAGGGCCCCATGAACCAAGTAAAGCTTGACCAACGGAAGAACCAACTAGACCAGCAGCGATGTTTGCAATCCAGCCCATTGAACCACCTTTTTTAGTAAGTGCTCCAGCAATCACACCAATAAGCGCACCGACGATTAAAGTCCAAATAAGTCCCATGATAATTCTCCTTTTTAGATACTCCTGTACCTTTTGTCCAAGGAAGAATAACAGCTGTCATTCTTCAAGCAATAGTCTTTTAATAGTCGACTTTCAAAAAGTGACTATATAAACTAAATAATAAAGTGTTAGTTTATTTTTTGTTTGAATACCGATATTTCAAAATCCTATAAAATGTTATTTTGATAATATTTTATAAAGTGACCACTCGTTATTTAATTTATATTGTTATTATACACCTTTAAATTTAAAATGCAACTGATATGCTCCTAAAACTTAAAATTTTTTAACTTTTATATGATACAGAAATCTAAAAAAAATGAGCTTCCTACTCACTTATATAGTAGGAAGCTCATTTTTTTCTTATTTTTTCTCAATAGGAGCAACACTTGCTAGTAATTTCTTTAAACCAACTTCTGGAAATTTGATTTTCAATTCCATCGTTTTTCCGGAGCCTGAAACCTCAAGCACAGTCCCGTCTCCCCATTTTTTATGGTGAGCGATATCGCCAATCTGCCAAGTGACCTCTTCTACAGAGCTATTAGAACCAAACGGTAAAACTGAGCTAGTTGAAGCTGATGGTATCGTATGTGCCTGCATTGGCTGTGCTGATTGTCTTACTTGAGCCTGGGCCTTTCGAGCTTGTAAGGCTTCTGATAGGCTCATCCCTTGTCCAAACTGTGTGTGTGTTTCAGTAGAAAAACGCACACCAAATGAAGATTGTGCTGGTCTTGCCAATCCTTTATAAGAGAGTAGTTCCTCTGAAATTTCTTTCAAGAAGCGTGTTGGACGGTTATAACTACTTTTACCAAAGAGGGTTCTGGTGTTGGCATTGGTCATAAAGAGAACTTCTTCAGCTCTTGTGATTCCGACATAAGCTAAACGTCTTTCTTCTTCCAATTCATCTGGATCTTCAGAGGCACGTGATAAGGGGAAGACACCTTCTTCCATACCAATTAAGAAAACAACAGGGAACTCCAAGCCTTTGGCAGCATGTAGGGTCATTAAGGTTACTTCAGCAGCTTCTGCTTGGGAATCATCTGTATCAGCAATCAGTGCTAAATCGTTTAAAAAACGTCCCAAGCGATCAACACCGGTTTCGTCTTCTTCTTGAGAGGCACTTGACTCGTCAAAATTTTTGGTAACAGATAAGAATTCTTCGATATTTTCGATACGGGCTTGGCTTTCCAATGTATTTTGCAGGCGTAAGCTATCTAAATAACCTGTTTTTTCTAACAAAGCTTCTGCTAAGTCGGTGATACTCATCTGATCTAGGTCTTGACGTAGCTGACCGAGAATATTGGCCAAGTCCATGATAGCTTGTGCTGCTTTACCTTTCAAGGGGGACATCAATAGATTTGAAGCTGCTTCTAATAAAGACTGGTCACTCTCATAGGCAAACTGACGCAGTTTATCAAGCGTTCCTGGACCAACACCTCGTTTAGGCTCATTCACAATCCGCTCAAAAGAAATATTATCAGCAGGGTTAGCAACAATGGTTAAATAGGCAATCAAATCCCGAATTTCTTTACGGCTGTAAAACTTGGTGCCTCCAACCATGGTGTAAGGAATATTGGATTTTAAGAGTGCTTCTTCAATGGTCCGAGATTGGGCATTGGTACGGTATAAAACAGCGAAATCTTTGAAGTTTTTTCCAAGCTCTTGACTCATATTGCTAATGGTTGAGGCCACAAATACTGCCTCATCTCGCTCATCATTTGCCCGGTAATAAACCAGTTGTTCACCATCCGCATTTTGTGTCCAAAGTTTCTTAGGACGGCGATTACGGTTATTGTTAATCACGTCGTTAGCTGCTTGCAGAATTTTCTTGGTAGAGCGATAGTTTTCTTCTAAAAGCACTACCTTAGCATCTGGGTAATCTTTTTCAAAATCAAGAATATTTTGCATGTCAGCTCCCCGCCAACCATAGATAGACTGATCAGCGTCTCCAACAACGCAAATATTTTTAAAGCGAGAAGCTAGTAATTTAATTAGCTGATATTGAGCATGGTTGGTATCTTGGTACTCATCCACATGAATGTATTGGTAACGCTGCTGGTAATAAGCTAACACGTCAGGATTAGCGTCAAACAGGCGTAGCGTCATCATGATTAAATCATCAAAGTCAAGTGCTTCGCTACGTCGTAATTCTTCCTGATAAGCTTTGTAACACCTCGCTACGATTTGACTATACATATCAGCAGCCTGTGCCTCGTATCCCTTTTCATCAAGCAAATCATTTTTAGCGTTTGAAATAGTTCCTAAAATAGAACGTTCATTCCACTTTTTAGGGTCTATATTTAATTGTTTTAAAATGCGCTTCATCAACGTTCGTTGCTCACCTGGATCCACGATTGTGAAGTTTCGGTTGTAACCAATGTGATCAGCCTCACGACGCAGAATCCGTACACACATGGAGTGAAAGGTAGCAATTAAGGTATCTTTAGTAGCTGGATTTAAGGCCAAGGCCCTTTCTTTCATTTCACGCGCAGCCTTATTAGTAAAGGTAATAGCTAAAATATTCCAAGGATTGACAAATTTTTCATCAATTAAATAGGCAATACGATGGGTCAGTACCCTTGTTTTACCAGAACCAGCCCCCGCCATAATCAATAAGGGGCCTTCAGTTGTTTGAACAGCTTGTGCCTGCCGATCATTCATTCCATTTAATAAAGGATTCATGCTTTCTCCTTAATCTCGTTCAGTGACATCTCTTTTATCAACCTTAAAATTATATCATGTTTCCAAGAAAAATAGCAAAGAAGACCCCAAAAGTAAAGAGATTCCTTTTTTCTAGTTTAGGATCAGATATTTAAAAATAATAGCGATTTCTTAAAGCATTCCTTATTTTTTTGCTATTTTGGTTGACTTCATTCGTTTTTTGAGGTATGATAGTCCTAATTTAATAAACCGAATGATGTCATGCAGGAGAAGAATTTTTTTCGCCGAAGGAGTTATACTCTCAGGTGTTCAGTTTTTGAACGGGACTGTTTGATGGACGGACTTCTGGAGAGACCTTATTAGGCGCCGAAGGGGCAAGGCATACTGCTCAATCTCTCAGGCAAAAGGACAGAAGGTAAAATACAAACACCATTAAGAACAGTCTTAGTCTTTTTTGTGTTTGCTGTTTTATCATTGCTTCAGAAGTTGTCTCAAAGAAAGAGATAGCTTTTTTCTTTTGGCGTCTTCGATGACTTTTAGGAGAGAAAGATGATAGCACTCGTTAAATTAATTGATAACCTTGTTTGGGGACCGCCCCTCTTAATTTTATTGGTTGGGACGGGGATTTACCTTACCAGTCATTTAGGATTAATTCAAATCTTAAAACTACCAAGAGCCTTTAAACTCATTTTTTCAGATGACGAAGGACATGGAGATATTTCATCCTTTGCTGCTCTTGCAACTGCCCTTGCCGCTACTGTCGGAACTGGTAACATTGTTGGGGTTGCCACTGCTATCAAGTCTGGTGGTCCTGGAGCGCTCTTTTGGATGTGGGTTGCCGCTTTTTTTGGAATGGCCACTAAGTACGCTGAAGGGGTACTAGCGATTAAATACCGTACAAAGGATGCCAACGGTCATATTTCTGGTGGTCCTATGTACTATATTGTTAATGGCATGGGGACAAAATGGAAACCCTTAGCCATTCTTTTTGCGGGTTCAGGGATCCTAGTTGCCCTATTTGGAATAGGAACCTTTGCTCAAGTGAACTCGATCACCTCGTCTTTAGGTCATAGCTTTGGCTTATCCCCACAAATGGTCAGTATTGTTTTAGCTATCTTTGTGGCTGCCATTATTTTTGGTGGCATTCATTCCATTTCCAAAGTGGCTGAAAAAGTCGTTCCTTTTATGGCTATTTTTTATATTCTATCTAGTTTAGCAGTTATTTTTAGTCACTACCAACAGCTACTTCCTGTTATTCGTTTAGTCTTTCAATCAGCCTTCACTCCGACAGCTGCTATTGGAGGCTTTGCTGGAAGTCTCATGAAGGATGCCATTCAAAAAGGAATTGCACGCGGTGTCTTCTCCAATGAGTCTGGACTAGGATCTGCACCTATTGCTGCAGCAGCAGCTAAAACCAATGAACCCGTGGAGCAGGGACTGATCTCCATGACAGGAACTTTTATTGATACGATTATTATCTGTACCCTAACCGGCCTATCTATTTTAGTAACAGGCCAATGGACTGGGCAGCTCGAAGGGGCTCCTCTGACCCAATCTGCCTTTGCCACTGTGTTTGGAAATTTAGGGACTTTTGGCCTAACCTTTTCCCTAGTTCTCTTCGCCTTTACAACGATTTTAGGATGGAGTTATTATGGAGAACGCTGCTTTGAATTCCTCTTTGGCATTACACATCTCACCTACTTCCGTATTGTCTTTATCTTAATGGTAGGCCTAGGAGGCTTCCTTAAGTTAGAACTAATTTGGGTTTTGGCTGATATTGTCAATGGTTTAATGGCACTTCCTAACCTGATTGCCCTCCTAGCTCTCTCGCCAGTTGTTATTTTAGAAACCAAGCATTACTTTATTAAGTAAACATGACGTTAGTACTACCCAGTTATACCTAGTCTTCTTCTGCCAAGTTCAAGACGCTAGGCTTTTTTCTTAAGCCCCTTTTTATGGTATAATATAAAGTTGAAATCAAAGGAGTTATTATGACACAGGATCCGATTGCAAATTTAAAACTAGCCAGAAAGGGCCCAATCGTTAGTATTATTGTCTACTTGTCGCTTAGTGTTGCCAAATTATTAGCTGGTTATTTGTTAAATGCAAGTTCCCTTATTGCTGATGGATTTAACAATTTATCGGATATTGTGGGAAATGTAGCCCTGCTTATTGGTCTTCACTTAGCTAGCCAACCAGCCGATGCCAATCATAAATTTGGTCATTGGAAAATTGAAGACTTATCCAGCCTTGTCACTTCTTTTATTATGTTTCTTGTAGGTTTCCAAGTACTGATTCACACAATTAAAAGTATCTTTAGTGGTCAGCAAGTTGATATTGACCCTCTTGGGGCTATTGTCGGTATCGTTTCAGCTTTTGTTATGTTAGGGGTTTATGTCTTTAACAAACGTCTTTCCAAACGTGTAAAATCCAGTGCCTTAGTCGCTGCTTCTAAGGATAATCTAGCTGATGCTGTTACTTCTATCGGAACATCAATTGCTATTATAGCAGCTTCTTTGCATTTACCAGTTATCGATCATATAGCTGCTATGATCATTACGTTCTTTATTCTTAAAACAGCTTTTGATATCTTTATGGAAAGTTCGTTTAGTTTATCTGATGGATTTGATAGCCGTCATTTGAAAAAATACGAAAAAGCCATTTTAGAAATCCCTAAAATTGTCGCCGTTAAGTCTCAACGAGCTAGGACCTATGGTAGCAATGTCTATCTTGATATTGTACTTGAAATGAATCCTGATCTTTCAGTCTATGAAAGTCACTCTATTACAGAGAAAGTGGAGCAGTTATTGAGTGACCAATTTTCTATTTATGACATTGACATTCACGTTGAGCCTGCCATGATTCCCGAAGAAGAGATTTTTGATAATGTCGCCAAAAAGCTCTACCGCTACGAAAAATTAATTTTGAGTAAGGTTCCTGACTATGACCACTACATTGCTAAGTCTTTCCAACTGATTGATGCGAATGGCCAAACAGTTAACTATGAACAATTTTTGAACCAAGAAATTTATTATCCAAGTAACTTCAACCATTTTCAGATTGAATCCATTAGTCAAAAAACGATGTTGGTAACTTACCAATTAAATGGCAATCAACGTACCAGTATTTGGAGGCGTCATGAATCTTGGTCCTTACTCTTCCACCAAATTACCCCTATCGCTAAGAAACAATTACATCACACACACTATCGTATTGTAAAAATGTAAAAACATCACTTCTCTTATAACATAACTATACTTCATGATATTCCTAAAGCGATTCCTAGTCCCAAAATGATAAGTGAAATAGTTAAAAAATTCCTACAATTTGTTTTTAAACAGATCATAGGGATTTTTTTAAGAATACACGTTTTCATATTGAATCTTATTAGTTTAGGGGGTTAAACAAGATTCAATAGTGACGGTTGAACAATACCTTAAATTGGTACATCATGTTAAAGGCAAAAAGGGCTACAGGTGACTCATTGTTTATGAGAACATCACCTCAAACTCTACAATGGTAAGATATTTAAAATCTTTACCTATTCTATATCCTAATGTAATCATCTACCTATACAACACATTACTTATACACTCTATGACTTAAGAGCTGTTTCCAAAGCATCTTGCACAGCAATAACTTCATCGTCAACTTGTTGAACAGTGGTTGTCGGATTTAGTTGGACACCAACCGCATGTGTGATAGCTTTGTTAAGTCTATTGTAAACGTCAAATGGTTTGATTCCCAAAACCTTTTTATCTCTTTCTAAACGAGTGTTCCAAATAGCTTTATTTAGTTTAGCTTTAGTATAGATAGTAGCACGGTCTGTTGGCTGTAAATCAGGATAATTGATAACTTTTTCCTCAAGTGCTTTAATTTCTTGTACTTGAGCTTTGATAGCGTCAACAGATGCAAATGGATCTATAATACGAATGACTAATTTAGTAATAGCAAACCCCATATCAGTATGCGCTTTTTCTACTTTATGAGTTAATTGGGTTGTGGAAAATACGATTGCTTTGATAGCATCTGATAATGCTTCTACTCTTGCCCCAATTGAACTAAAATCATAGATCGTTTCAGTATTGAAGCGTATAGAACTCTTCATGTGATCAACAGCATCGATAGCTTTGTTAACAGTAGTCTCAATATCAGTACCTTTAGCTTCATGTTTAATAGCTTCTAATTGTTGATGTCCCTCATCAAGCTTTTGCACTAGAGCATCTCTTTGAAAATTTGCTTGGTTGTTATTCATTAAAATAGTATCGGGATTTGAAGCATCATCAGCTAAAACTGAGTGCGTCATAGTTGAAAATAAAGCTAATCCAGCAACAACTGTTGAAAGACAGAGAAGGTGTTTGGGTTTCATATTATTCCTCCTGAATATAATAAATCTATTTAAATAGTTAAGTGAAGTTAAATTAATTTATAAGCGCTTATAACGTTATCATACTACTTGTTTTTACTAAGGTCAATATTTCTTTAATTTCCAGAAAATAAGAGAATTTCGCAAAAATAATCATTTTTTAATGTCATTAAATGCCTAGTATTACTTTTAAATGGACGTTAATTGACCTAAAATAACTTCTCTTGTCATTTATCAGTTTTAAAAAAACTATAATTTTCAGAAAAAATACAGTTTAATAAAAAACCTTAAACTAAGATTTTTATTAAATCGTCTAGCTGACTTTGTCTGCTAGATCTCACCTGTTAAACAAAAAAAGGACAAGTGTCCTTTTTAAGATTTAATATTGGCAGTGGCAACATCATCTCCAAACCATTTCTCAGAAATAGCTTGAAATTTGCCATTTTGATAAAGCACCCTGAAAGCACGATTAATTTTTGCTTGCAACGTTTTGTCTTCTTTTCTAAGTCCAACCGAAAATGCTTCATTTTCAAAGGTCGTTGGGATCATCCGATAATTCTCTAATTGCCCTTCTTTTGCTAAATAGTAATTGGCATATACTTTGTCAATCAATATTCCATCGATACGATCTGATTTTAAATCAATAAAAGCTTGTGTAAAGGTTTCATATTGATTAGCGTCTTTATTTTTAATAAAATCTTTCAGCAGTTTAGGAGTTCTTAACAAGGAGTCATAACCTGATGAAGCTGATTGTGCTCCTAACACTTTATGTTTCATATCTGATATTGTTTTAATATCAGATCTTTTTTTGACAACAATAATTTGTTCATTTCTCATGTAAGAATCAGTAAAGGCAACCTTATCCTGACGCTCCTTAGTTATTGAATAACCATTCCAGATTACATCAATTTTACCATTGTTTAGTTCTGCTTCTTTCATGTCCCAATTAATAGCTTGAAAGTTAACCTTGAGTCCATATTGGTGAAAAACTTCTTTAGCCAAATCAATATCAAAACCTTTGCATCTGCCGCTTTCATCCTTATAGCCCATAGGAACAAACGTATTGTCAAAACCAACTGTAATACTTTTTTGCTTTTGGTAAACTCCCCAAGCATCTCCTGATTTAAGACTTTTAGTAGCTTGACAAGCTACCAAGAAAAAGCTACTAGCTATGGCTAAAATTGCTACGGTTCTTTTTTTTATAATCATCTTTTGGGTCCTCTTCTATTTAGGATTAACCCTAATAATACGATCTGAGATGGCTTCGGCAAAAACAAGATCGTGAGTGACTACAATTTGAGTTATTCCCATTTCACGGTTTTGAACAATCAAGGCTTCTACCGTCTGACGTAGTTCAGGATCTAGAGCACTGGTCGGTTCATCGTAACCGATAATTTGAGGGTCAATCATCATGGCTCTTGCCAAAGCAACCCGTTGTTTTTGACCTCCAGATAAAGAATAGGGATAAACTTGGGCATGTTCTTTTAATCCTAAACGTGCCAGTAAATCCAAAGCCTTTTCTTTAGCGTCAGCCTTTTGCTTGCCCATTGTAATTGTTGGAGACAGCGTTAGGTTGTCTAAAACGGTAAGATGAGGAAACAATTGAAAATCTTGGAAAACAAATCCAAGCAAGTTACGATTTTCCAAATGATCAATACCAACATCTTCGCCATTGTAAAAGACTTGACCTGAATCAATAGATTCAAGACCAGCCAACATCCGTAAGAGTGTTGTCTTACCGCCACCTGATGGGCCTACCAAAGAGAGCACTTCTCCGTCTTGAACGGTTAGATTAAAGCCATCAAAAATGGTTTTTTGACCAAACTGTTTGGAAATATTTTTGAGTTCTAACATGAAGCCTCCTTACTGATAATAATTAAACCGTTTTTCAACTTGTTTTGAAATAATCGTGACCAGTCCAATTAAAAGCAAATAGATAAGACCAGCGATAAACATAGGGGCTAAGGTTGCATCCCTATTGGCTGCCGTCTTACTTGCTAATAAAAGATCTCCTACACCGAGTACATAGACAAGGGAAGAATCTTTGACCAAATTAATGACTTCATTGAAAACACTTGGTAACACAATTTTAAACACTTGAGGCAAAATAATATAACGAATGGTTTGAAGAGGTTTTAACTTTAATACTTTAGCTGCTTCATATTGACCTTTTGGAATAGCCTCAATCCCACCTCTAAAAATTTCAGCAAAGTAGGCAGCATAATTCAAAGTAAACGCCAAAATAGCAGCTGGCATTCGATCAAAACTAATCCCCACACTTGGCAAAACATAATAGAAAAAAATCAATTGAAGTAGTAATGGTGTCCCTCGCATCATCCACACGTATAGGGTCAAAAACCACTGTAGCGGTTTAAAGGGAATCTTCATCAAGAAAGCTAAAATAGCCCCTAAGGGTATAGAAAGAATGATAACAATAAAGAATACTTGTAAAGTCACCAAGGCACCATCTAATAAGCTGGGTAAAACTTGCTGAATATAGGTCATGTTGCCTCCTAAAACTGAATATTTTACTATTATACCAAATTTGAACGTATTTGGGGAGAGGTTTTTTATAAAAATACAACCAGATCAGCTGGTTGCGTATTATTATTAGATTTTCTTGACAAATTCTGATTTCAATTTCATCGCGCCAAACCCATCAATCTTACAATCAATATTATGATCACCTTCCACCAGGCGAATATTTTTAACTCGAGTCCCTTGTTTCAGGTCTTTTGGAGCGCCTTTTACTTTCAAATCTTTAACCACAGTAATGGTATCACCATCAGACAGTCGGACACCATTGCTATCCAAAACAACAAGTCCTTCTTCTTCAGTCGCTTCTTCGCCTGGTGTCCATTCAAAAGCACACATTGGACAGATTAATAAAAGACCATCTTCGTAAACATATTCAGACTGGCATTGCAAACAATTTGGTAATGACATCTTACACTCCTAAACATTTCTTAATGTTACCATTTTACTTTAGAATCAATGATTTGACAAGATGAATACGTTCTCATCAGAAGATGACTATTCTTCTTGTATAGCTTTTCTCAAGGCCATTTTCTAAGCTCTGCTATTCTCCTAAAAACAAAAAGCAACCACCTAACAGATGGTTGCCTTATCCATTATAATCATTTATTCTACTGTTACAGCTTTAGCCAAATTACGTGGCTTATCAACATCAAGTCCACGTTGTAATGAAGCGTAGTAAGCAATCAGTTGAGTTGGAATGACCATAGCAATCGGGGCTAGGAAAGGATGAACCTTATTGACAATAATGTCATCTCCCTCACGGTCAAGCCCTTCTTCCACAACTGTTAAAACATGAGCCCCACGGGCAGCAACTTCTTGAATATTACCACGCGTATGAGAGGCAACCAACTGACTAGACGATATTAAAGCGATTACTGGCGTGTCCTCCTCAATTAATGAAATGGTTCCATGTTTCAATTCACCAGCCGCAAAGCCTTCGCATTGAATATAAGAAATCTCTTTTAATTTCAAAGCAGCTTCCATCGCAACGTAATAATCATTGCCACGCCCGATGTAAAAAGCATTACGAGTAGTAGCTAGCAAAGCTTGAACCTTTTCTGCCACGAGATCTTTTTCAGACAAAGTCGCCTCAATAGATTGGGCAACCAATGACAACTCATGTACCAAGTTAAAGTCAAGAGCTTCTTGCTTACCATTTGCCTCACCAACTGCCTTAGCCAAAAAGGCAAGGGCAGCAATTTGTGCAGTGTAAGCTTTTGTAGACGCAACAGCAATTTCAGGTCCAGCATGAATCAACATGGTGTATGTTGCTTCACGTGATAAGGTTGATCCTGGAACGTTAGTTACTGTCAAACTCGGAATGCCCATAGCATTTGCCTTTACTAAAACTTGACGACTATCTGCGGTTTCTCCTGATTGGCTTAGTAGAATAAACATTGGTTTCTTGCTAAGCAGAGGCATGTGGTAACCCCACTCAGAAGCCACGCCCAACTCAACTGGTGTATCTGTCAATTGCTCAAGCATATTTTTTGTTGCAAAACCAGCATGGTAGGAAGTCCCTGCCGCTAAAATATAAAGACGGTCAGCCTCTTGGATAGAGGTAATGATAGCCGGATCAACCTGTACGTTACCAGTTTCATCTGCATAAGTTGAAATTAATTGACGCATTACGGTTGGTTGCTCATCAATTTCTTTCAGCATATAGAAAGGATAAGTCCCTTTGCCAATATCAGATAAGTCTAATTCAGCAGTGTAGGAATCTCGTATCAGCTCTTTACCATCGTAGTCTGTAACAGTTACCTTATCTTTGGTTAAAATAACTAGCTCCTTATCATGAATTTCCATAAATTCACTGGTTTCACGAATCATGGCCATGGCATCTGAACAAACCATGTTGTAACCTTCACCAAGTCCAATCAACAATGGAGACTTGTTTTTAGCCACATAAATAGTATCAGTTGCTTGGCTATCCATTAATGCAAAGGCGTAGGAACCTTCAATAATGCTTAAAGATTTTTTAAAAGCTTCCAGTACTGACAACTTGTCTTCTTCCACAAATTTTCCAATCAAGTGTACTGCAATCTCAGTATCTGTCTGCCCCTTAAAATCATGTCCAGCTAGGAACTCTGTTTTAATGTGAAGGTAATTTTCAATCACACCATTATGAACAAGTACAAAACGTCCAGTTTGTGACGTGTGAGGATGGGCATTATCCTCTGTTGATTGGCCATGCGTTGCCCAACGGGTGTGACCAATCCCTGTTGAACCAGCAACATCAATGCCAATCTTGGCACGCAAATCAGCAATCCGCCCCACTGATTTAATCAAGTTTGTTTGATTGGCATTAGCCACAAAAATTCCTGCTGAATCATAACCCCGGTATTCAAGCTTTTCAAGGCCTTGCATTAAAATATCCGTTGCATTGCGATTTCCAACAACTCCAACAATTCCACACATCTTAATTACCTTAACAAGTTCGTTAACTTGCTACTTTCTCTCATAATTTCAATAATTGGTATAGTCTAATTATACCGATAAAAACATTATGTTTACAGTATATAATATCCACAATGTCTTGTCAAACATAAAATTGGTATAGTCTAATTATAAAAAAAGTAGAGTAGCCTGACAACTACTCTACTTCTACAAATCCAAAATCGCTGAGAGGCAAAACTCTAAAGGTCACTAAACCTTTAATCTGCGAGGCATTTATTAACCCAAATCGACGACTGTCATTCGTATTTTTCCGGTTATCATTCAAAAGAAGATACTTCCCCTTAGGAACTTTTTGATACTTATCAGCTGTGATGGTAGCAACTGTAAAATCATCTGTATACAATGTGCCAAACGGTGCATGATTCAAGTAATGTGCTTTCATCTTTTCAAGGTAAGCCTGTGACTCTACCATATTATTGAGGTAAAAAATATCGTCCATATAAGTCACGCTATCGCCTTCAACAGCAATGACTCGACTGACATAATCTTTTTTTCCAACTCTATAAACCACAAAATCTTTATATTTGGGCTGAATATTTTTTTTGATTGTGACTAAATCACCACTCTTTAAATAAGTATTAGCTGTTTCTGGAGAAACTTTAAAAGTTGAAAAAACAAAGATTCTCAACAAAATAGCCCCAATAATCACAATTAATAACAATAATATATTTCTTATAAAATCTCGCTTTACCATATTAACTCCTAGTCTATTGTCTTATTATACCATGTTCTAAGCTAGAAAAAAAGTAAACAATTTTTGATCAATACCAATAAACGTTACTCATTCTGTATAAAATACAAACTTAGACTCATTAAAGTAAATTAACAGTAGTGAATTAACATGATATTTTTGATATCAAAAAAGGTTAGAATATTGCCTTCTAACCTTTAGGTAAATAGTTATAACACATTTATTTTACTGTACGAACACGCATAGTATTCGTTCCACCAGTACCAACTGGAACACCAGCAACAATAACAATATTATCCCCAGATTGAACTAAGCCTGCCTCCACAGCAACACGCTCTGCTACTTCAAACATGTCATCAGTAGATGCAGGTTTTTCAGCAAGAACAGGAATAACACCCCAGTTAATCATCAAAGCACGTTGTACTTTTTCATCAAATGTTACAGCTAAGATGTCCGCATCTGGACGGAATTTAGAAATCGCACGAGCTGTATTACCTGTCTCAGTAATAGTCACAACAAGTTTGATGTCCATTGAATGAGTGGCATCTTTAACAGCTGAAGCAATAACATCTGTTTTATTGGTACGTGGGAAGGCAGATGAATCTAAACGACCATATTCGTTAAGAAGAGTTTGTGCATTACGATCAATAGTCGCCATTGTACGAACAGATTCAACCGGGTATTTACCGTTAGCTGACTCTCCTGAAAGCATTGTTGCATCAGTACCATCGATAACAGCATTGAAGACGTCAGATACTTCAGAACGTGTCGCACGTGGTTTTTCAGTCATTGTTTCAAGCATGTTTGTTGCTGTGATAACTGCTTTACCAGCTGCATTCACTTTAGTGATAATCATTTTTTGGAAAACTGGAACCATTTCAAATGGTACTTCGATACCCATGTCGCCACGTGCAATCATGATACCATCAGCAGCTTCGATGATTTCATCAAGATTATCGATACCTTGTTGGTTTTCAATCTTAGCAAATAATTGCACATGGTCGTTACCAGTTTCGCGACAGATTTCACGAACTTCCTCAACGTCTTTGGCTGTACGAACAAATGAGATTGCAATAAAGTTAAGTCCTTGTTCAAGACCAAAACGGATATCAGCATTGTCGCGTTCCGCAAGTGCTGGGAAAGGAATTTTAGTGTTAGGGATATTAACACCTTTTTGTTTAGCAATAATACCGTCGTTTTCTACTTCAACGATAAATTGACGTGTTGCGATATCTTTGTCGATCACTTTCAAACCAAGTTTACCATCATCGATAAGAATAGTATGACCTACTTCTACTTCATCGTAGATGTCAAGGCTACCAGCAACGTTCAAAGCAATAACATCGCGAGTTGATTGAATACCTTGTGTAGTCGCTACACGGATTTTTTCTCCAGTAACATAGCTAAACTCTTTAGCATCATCTGCAAACAATTCCGTACGCATTTCAGGACCTTTAGTATCCAAAAGGAAACCAACTTTTTGACGAGCAATTTCTTCTGCAAGGCGAACAGTTGCCATACGGTCACCTTGCTCTTTGTGGTCACCGTGTGAGAAATTGAAACGGAAAACATTCGCACCAGCTTCAATTAATTCAGCGATTTTTTTTGCTGATTCTTCAACATCAAGTTGACCAGCCCAGTAGCCATCTTCTCCGTATTTTTTACCACCACGGATTTCAACCGCAGGACCAAGTGTTGCAACGATTTTTACGCGTTTATTCATTTTACTCTGAAACTCCCTTATTTTTTTGTCAATAATTGACGATTTAACAATTTTAACTAAACTTATTGTGACAATGAACGGTTCAAAGCTGCAAAGTCTAAACGAGCTTTGTGTGGATTATTAACAATAATCTTGCCTTCTTCAGTCAAGCTGAACAAAGCACCTTCTTCTGCAGTACCAAGGATTGGGCTTTCAACAAGTTCTTCATTGTGAATACCAACAGCCAAACCACCTTTGCCATCTTTAAGTAGCTCAACAGCATGTGAACCCATCCAAGAAGCAATGACACGGTCACGAGCAGTTGGTGAACCCCCACGAAGAATGTGGCCAAGATTTGTCACACGAAGGTCACTCTTATCGCCAGCTTCTTTCAGTTTTTGAGCAAAAGCTTCACCGCTCATAACACCTTCAGCTAAGACGATAATGTGGTGATTTTTACCTTTGTGTTCAAAATCATATTGGATTGTTGATGCCACTTTTTCAATATCAAACTCTTCTTCTGGAACAATGATTTGATCAGCACCACTAGCAATACCTGCCCAAAGAGCAATATCACCCGCATTGCGACCCATCACTTCAACCACAAAAGTACGTCCGTGACTTGATGAGGTGTCACGAAGTTTATCAATAGCTTCAACTGCTGTGTTAACTGCTGTATCAAATCCGATAGTGTAGTCAGTTCCCGCAATATCGTTATCGATTGTTCCTGGGATACCTACCGCTGGGAAGCCGTGCTCTGTCAAGCGCATAGCGCCATGATAAGAACCATCCCCACCAATAACAACAACACCTTCAATACCATGTTTTTTAAGTTGCTCAATACCAGCCAATTGACCTTCAAGTTGAGCAAACTCTGGATAACGAGCTGAGTATAAGAAAGTTCCACCACGTGAGATTTTATCACCAACTTCTTTTGAACCCAGTGGGAAAATGTCGCCATCAACCATACCTGCATAGCCACGGTTGATACCATAAACTTCCATTCCTTCTGAAATTGCTTTACGAACGACTGCACGAATAGCAGCGTTCATACCAGGAGCGTCGCCGCCACTGGTTAAAACAGCAATACGTTTCATTTTCTGGTACTCCTTTAATTAATTTAACGGTCTTATTATAGCACATTCATTTGCAAAATACTTCACTAATTGTCCATTTTTATCGAAAAACCGTTTTCAGAACAAAAGGACGAAGTTTTTCCTTTAAATTCTCTGTTACATGAACCTGAATCTTAGTTAATGCAATTGTTTCCTTATTTTTTTGATAGTGAATAACAACTGGAGTCGTTCCTGGAAAGGCACCTAAAATCTCAGAAATTTGGGAATCAAACTGATGGTTTTCAACTAATAACCAATATTTTTGACTAATAGCCATTTGCACTTGCTGACACACCATCTGCAGTCGATGGTCTCTTTCTTTTATTCTACCTTTTAAGTAATAGAATTCTCCTTCTTTTAATTGGTCTTTATAAATGGCATACTCTTGTGGAAAAAGTGTGACATCGAGCTTTTTCTTAGTGTCATTCACACTTAAAAAAGCCATTTGCTGCCCACTTGTTTTGGTTCTAATGATCCTAATGCTATCTATTTGAATCAGTACGACTGCTTCGCTTTCTTTGACTAACTGTGAAATAGGAGTAAAAGTTTGGGTACTTTTCTCAGCAATATCAATTAAAGGATGCTTGCTCATGCCAACTCCAACGATCTCCTGTTCCAAAGAATATTTTTCAGTTACTGAGTAATCTTTCGTATCTACCCAACTAAAGGAAGAATCTGAAAAAAGAGAACCAAGCTCATTAACAAATACCAGTAAACCATCCAAATTGTCCAGAATTTTTTTACGGTTAGGCTCAAAGCAATCAAACAGACCTATTTTTATCAGAGGCTCAAGGAAAACCTTTTTTTGATATTTTTCTGGAGTTCTAGTGAGAAAATCCTCTACGCTATTAAATGGTCTTTGCTCGATAATCCAATAAGCAAAATCCCTTGGCAACCCCTTAATATTTTTCAGCCCCATGTAAATCTTGCTAGCTTCAATTTTATCAGTGTAAGGAATACTATTAATGGTAACTTGCGCTACTTGAAAATCTGATTCTAGAGCATCTGTGATATAGTCACTGCTAGAATAATTCATCATGATATCGTAAAAAACAGCCGGGTAATGGGCTTTGAAATAAGCCAATTGAAAAGCTAAAGCTGAATAGGCAAAGGCATGGCTGCGGTTAAAACCATAACCTGCAAATTTTTCCATCCGTTTAAAAAGTCCTCTAGCTGTTTCTTCAGCTCTCCCTAGGTGCTTAGCAGAAGCAATAAAGTCTTCTTCCATTTTTTGCATTTCTTGTAGATTTTTTTTAGACATGGCACGCCTTAACAAGTCGGCCTTGCCTAACGTAAAACCAGCATAAACCTGTGCAATCTGCATAACTTGTTCTTGATAAAGCATAATACCGTAAGTTGGCTCTAAAATGGGAGCAATCACAGGATCAATCAAATCAATTTTTTCTTGTCCTTCTCTTCGTTTAATGAAATTAGTGGTATAGTCACTTGCCCCTGGTCTATTTAGACTGGTAGTGGCAACAATTTCTTCAAAACGTTGTGGCTTAATCCGTTTTAAAAGATTAATAGCACCATTTTGTTCAAATTGGAAAATTCCCTTGGTATCCCCTTTAGCAAAAAGTGCCAACGTTTGCGGGTCTTCTAAATCAATGGCTGTAATATCAATCTGACACCCGTAGTCTTTAGCAACCTTCTCTTGCATTTTTTGAACAAAGGTCAAATTTCTTAACCCCAAAAAATCCATTTTTAACAGGCCATTAGCTTCGACCGCATGAGCATCATACTGGGTGATCATCATGTCATCGCCCGATTTTAGAGGAATATGATTGGTCAAGGCATCATCACTCATCACAATACCAGCTGCGTGAATGGACGTTTGTCTTGGATTTCCTTCGATACGCTTGGCAATGGCAAAAGCCTTTTGAAATTCAGTTCTACTATTAATAACCTGCCTAAAAGAGATTGACTTTTCATAGACAGTAGCCAAGCTATCTTTAAAACCAATTTTTTTAGTGAGATTAGTCAGTTCGTATTCTGGAACCCCGAACCGTTTGAAAACATCACGAATAGCCTGTTTAGGGCCAAAGGTTGAAAAGGTCACAATTTGCGCCGAATGGTCGCTACCATAACGATTTCGGACATACCGTAGAAATTCTGAACGGTAAATATCTGGAAGATCGATATCAATATCAGGCATGCTATAACGTTCTTTGTTTAAAAAGCGCTCAAATAGCAAATCATGTTGAACTGGATCAATCCCTGTAATGTTCAGAGCATAAGCCACTAGACTACCTGCCGCCGAGCCACGTCCCATTCCCATATAATAGCCTTTACTGCGTCCAAAGCGAAGTAAATCCCACACAATCAAAAAATAATCATCAAAGCCCATGTCAGAAATAATGACCAATTCATGTAGTAAGCGCGATTGATAAGGCTCTTTCCACAATCCTTTTTCCTTCAAACCAGCCTCAGTCAAGTCTTGCAATTCTTGCTTGGCAGACTTATCTCTATTAAAATGAGGCAATTTTAAATTTGTATCGAAATCATAATAGATTCCTGACACTAAGTCTTCTAAATTCTGTAGAGCTTGAGGGCAGTGTGTTTGATAGAAGGCGGTTAGTTGTTGACAATCTGCTAACTCTTGATCACTTTCTACCACAGGGGTCTCTGCCAGACTGAGGTTATCTCGAATGGCATGCAACATGTGCAGGGTTTCCATATCATCTTGCGCAAAATAACGAACTGTCCTTAGGGGTATAAGCTGCCTCTTAGAATCCATATGAGATAAATCAGTATACTGATCAACACCGATATAGTAGTCAAAAGGGACCACTAATGTATCGCTCCAACCCTTACTAGGAATAATAACCGCTATCCCTTCCAAATGTTGGCAGAAGTAATCCATATGAAGCTTGCCAGACATTTTTGCCGTGGAAATTTTTAAAAGCTGATGATAGCCTTGTGTATTCTGGGCGATTAAGTTAAGGAGCACCTGCCGCTCTTGATAGAGAATCTCTATTTCCAAACCTAAAACTGGCTGCAGTCCATTTTTTTGACAACCTTTAATAAAATGGTAAGCACCATAAAGATTATCCTTATCCATGATTCCTATGGTGTGGTAACCAAATTGCTTTGCTCGTTCAAAATAATGATTTAAGTCAATTAAACTATCCATAAATGAGTATACAGTTTTAGTATCAAGTTGAGCAAACATAAGTTCCTCCTTTGGTTATCTTGTTCCCTATTATACTATGAAAAAGGTTTTCTTGCTTCAATTTTCTCTCTAATCTACGTCTACTTCTCAAAGAGTGAAAAATGGCATAAAACTTGACATTCCCTTTTTTTTTCTGTACCATTTAATTAGTACAAATATCTATATTACTCAGAAAGGAGACCACATGTCTTGGAAATTTGAGGAAAAATCTCCTATTTATGCGCAGATAGCACAACATGTCATGATGCAAATTATTAGCCAAGAAATCAAGAGTGGTGATCAACTTCCAACTGTTCGTGAATATGCAGAAATCGCAGGTGTTAATCCTAACACCATGCAACGAGCGTTTACAGAACTTGAACGGGAAGGAATGGTTTATTCGCAACGTACTGCTGGCCGTTTTGTAACTGACGATCAAAAATTAATTGCTCGTAAAAGACGAGAGTTAGCAATTAGTGAATTAGAATCATTTATCACCAATATGACAAAAATGGGATTTAGTCACACTGAGATTATCCCTGTTTTGACGAGCTTTTTAAAGGAGGATTCACAATAATGGCACACCTATTGCAACTACATCATGTTTCAAAATCTTACCGTGAAAAAAAAGCTATTGATGACTTAACCATTACTATCCCGAACGGTAAAATTATCGGATTATTAGGTCCAAATGGAAGTGGTAAAACAACTTTAATTAAACTCATTAATGGCCTTTTACAACCAAATAAAGGAGAAATTGTCATTGATGGCTACCGTCCCTGTGTTGAGACAAAAAAAATTATTTCTTATTTACCAGATACTACTTATCTTAATGAAAATATGAGAATTAAGGACATGTTGGAGTTCTTTAGTGATTTTTACAGCGACTTTGACAAATCCAAAGCAACAAGCCTTCTAAGAGATTTAGAACTAGACCCTGAAGACCGCTTCAAAACTCTATCCAAAGGAAACAAAGAAAAAGTACAATTAATTCTTGTGATGAGTCGTAAAGCCAGACTCTATGTACTTGATGAACCTATTGGTGGAGTTGACCCTGCCGCAAGAGACTACATCCTAAAAACCATCATTAATAGTTATTGTGAAAATGCTTCTGTTATTATCTCAACCCACTTGATTTCGGACATTGAACCTATCCTTGACGAAGTCATTTTCTTGAAACAAGGAAGACTTTTCTTATCTGGCAATGCTGATGATCTAAGACAAGAATACCAGCAATCCATTGATTCCCTCTTTAGGGAAACTTATAAGGTTTAGGAGGATATCATGTTTGGAAAATTATTAAAATACGAATTTAGATCTATTGGAAAATGGTACTTTGCGCTTAATGCTTTCGTTATTGCCATCGCTGCCATTTTGTCATTTACGATAAAACTGTTTGCTCAAAGCAATAGTGATGGACTATTTGGAGTACTAACCAATAAGATGTTGCCTCTGACATTAGGTTTAACTTTTGGCTCCCTGATCGCTGGTTCCCTCTTATCAACATTACTTATCATTATCAAACGTTTCAGCAAAAGTGTTTTTGGATGGGAAGGATACTTAACGTTGACTTTACCCGTCAATTCGCATCAAATTATTTTATCAAAACTACTAGCTTCTTTTATTTGCAGTGTTTTCAATACTATCATCCTTGCATTTGCTATCGCTATTGTAATTGTACCAATGTTTAACATCAACGAACTATTAGAAGGATTCTTTAATAGTTTTAAGATGGATTATTTCATCAATATGCTAACTGTACTAGCCTATGTCCTATTATCAACATTTACGAGTATCTTATTAATTTATCTTTCCATTTCTATAGGTCAACTTTTTTCCAATCGGCGAGGCTTGATGGCCTTTATTGCATATTTTATATTAGTTATTCTGATTAGCGTTGCTGCAACATATGTTCACAGTCACATCTTTAATATTAATACAAGTGCCGATAGTTTCCCATTTACTGAGCAAAAAACAATTTATCTTCTTATTTTGGAACAATTTATTGAAATGATAATGTTTTACCTCGCCACTAATTTTATTATCAAAAATAAACTCAACCTACAGTAAGCGTTAAGACTTTCTTTTAAACTATGACACACTATAGTTTAAAAGAAAGTTTTTTTCAGTGTTCATAGTAAATAAAAAAACCGTCTTCCATCAAATAGAAGCGGTTTATCAAATTAACACCAAACCTTAATGCTGTAAGAACCAAGATATAACATCTTTTCCAAAAATAAATAAATAACTGTAGCCGATAATAGAAATTGGTTTAGTTATTAAAAGAATAGTTACAAAGCGCTTTAAAGACATGTCCGTCAATCCCGTAATCATAACCATAATATCAGCTGGAGAAACAGGCGATGCCATACAAAAAATAAATAATTTTTCATATCCTGGTGTCTCCAAACGCCTTTCATACTTGTAAAATGTTTTGTCATTTACAAAGAGTAAGATAAATTTACGACCATAAGTCTTAACGAGCAAGAAGAGGGCTATACTGCCAATAATGATGCCTACATAATTATAAATAAAACCTGTTACAGGGCCAAAGATTAAAAAACCTGCAACTGTCGTAAGGCCTCCAGGAATCACAGGAAAAACAATCTGTATGATCTGCACGACAATAAAAACAAACGGCCCCCATAATCTATAGCGCTGCACTAAGTCTTTAAGAGCATTACTATCGTTTAATATACCTAGTCTATACAGCCAAAAAGCGAGGAAAAAAGTACCAATTAGTGCAATAATTCCTAAAATTTTGATAATTTTTTGCCATAATATATAGGCTTTTGAATTACGTTTTGTCATAGACTAATCATACCATAAGCTGTAAAATTTTGCTATTTAAAAAAAGTTTTGATAGAATAGTTAGTGTAAGAAATTGGTTAATTATCTATTTGGGGTTGTTACGGATTCGACAGGCATTATGAGGCATGTTTTGCGTCCCATCGGCAGATGTAAATTGCCAGTTAAATATAACTGCAAAAAATACAAACTCTTACGCTTTAGCTGCCTAAAAACCAGCTAGCGTGACTTCTACAAGATTGCTTGTGTCCTGTTAGAAGTCTCAAAATAGCAAGCTACGGTTACGAAATTGTCTAGTTTCGTGACAAGAGATTGATAGACTCGCAAACTAATGGCTTGAGTTATGTGTCTTTAGTTTGTTAAATGAAGACATAACCTATGGACGTAGACAAATATGTTGGCAGGTGTTTGGACGTGGGTTCGACTCCCACCAGCTCCATCAATGCTTACCGTAAGTAATCATAACTTACTAAAACCTTGTTACATCAAGGTTTTTTCTTTTTGTCTTGTTCATGAGTTACCATAACTTTCTATATTATTGACAACTACATTGACAACTCTTCAATTATTTTTCTGTCTACTCAAAGTTTTCTTCATTTGATATAGTCTAATTCCACCATCACTTCTTCCACTCTCTCTACCGTCACAACTTCATCATCTCTCACTTTTTCGTGTGGTAACACATAATCAAATATCTTTCCGTTTTTACGCACTATCGCTACTGTGTCACCTAAAATATACCCCTTATCAATCGCTTCTTTAAACTCATCTATATATAACATATTTCATCCTCCTACCTATCTATTCGTAAAAAGATAAAAATAACTATTGTTTTTTTTGTTATTTTATAATAAAATTATTAATATAAGTTAATGTTTTTTAAAAATATACAATTTTATTCTATTTATAGTTAGCTATTTTTTCATTGTTAGTAATATTGGTGAATTGTAATAACCTTTTTAAATCTAGAGGAGAACCCAGATATAAAATGGAGGAATATTAATGGAAAACAATAAAAAAGTATTGAAGAAAATGGTATTTTTTGTTTTAGTGACATTTCTTGGACTAACAATCTCGCAAGAGGTATTTGCTCAACAAGACCCCGATCCAAGCCAACTTCACAGATCTAGTTTAGTTAAAAACCTTCAAAATATATATTTTCTTTATGAGGGTGACCCTGTTACTCACGAGAATGTGAAATCTGTTGATCAACTTTTATCTCACGATTTAATATATAATGTTTCAGGGCCAAATTATGATAAATTAAAAACTGAACTTAAGAACCAAGAGATGGCAACTTTATTTAAGGATAAAAACGTTGATATTTATGGTGTAGAATATTACCATCTCTGTTATTTATGTGAAAATGCAGAAAGGAGTGCATGTATCTACGGAGGGGTAACAAATCATGAAGGGAATCATTTAGAAATTCCTAAAAAGATAGTCGTTAAAGTATCAATCGATGGTATCCAAAGCCTATCATTTGATATTGAAACAAATAAAAAAATGGTAACTGCTCAAGAATTAGACTATAAAGTTAGAAAATATCTTACAGATAATAAGCAACTATATACTAATGGACCTTCTAAATATGAAACTGGATATATAAAGTTCATACCTAAGAATAAAGAAAGTTTTTGGTTTGATTTTTTCCCTGAACCAGAATTTACTCAATCTAAATATCTTATGATATATAAAGATAATGAAACGCTTGACTCAAACACAAGCCAAATTGAAGTCTACCTAACAACCAAGTAACTTTTTGCTTTTGGCAACCTTACCTACTGCTGGATTTAGAAATTTTATTGCAATTCTTTTATTAATGTAAAAACCGCTCATTTGATGAGCGGTTTTGTCTTATCTAAAGGAGCTTTACCTCCTAATGCTGCAAAATTTTAAATGTTGGATTTTTGTATTTGTCTATTGTATTTGATGGGTAATCCCATTTTTCGACAGACATCGTCGTGCCACCTCTAACACCAAAATCATAGACAGGAGCTTGTAGCTTAGCAACTATTTTATCGTCGACTTCAACGGCGACTCTATCAACTCGACTCCAATTTACGCCGTAAGCCGCAAAATCTCGATTGTAATCAATAATGGCAGAGTCATTTAGCTTAGATACGCTAGCATCTACGTACGCTGTAATGTTGTAAACTTCCTGAGGCTCTGCTGATTGAGACCAAATGACCTGATTATTACAAATAACGCGAGCTATTGGCAGTCCATCAATCGTGATTGATTGATACAAAGACTTGTTTTTGAGCGGAGGTTGCTCTGGTGGCTTCGGCTGTGGTACGCTAGTATCTGGTTTTGATGATGATTGATAATTATACTTATTAGCTTTATACACATCAGCCTGTGTGCTAGATAAGATTTTATAGATGTTAACATCTCTACCAGATTCAAAACTATACTTATCGTGTATAGATATATAATAGCTACCTATTTGTGTGTCCTTATCCCAAACCAGCTTTGCCTCTACTGTTTGCTCTATTAATCGATAAAAAATTTTATCTGGTATCTCTTGTACTGACATTACTTACCTCCAGAGCGTTCAAACACAATCATGCCAGTGGTGTCATAAGGGACTTGACCGTTTGGGACTATTTTGACTTCCAAAAACGCACCTGTTTGCGAGTCCTTAATTTTACCTAAATTAACAATATCATCCTTACTCGCGAGATTAGTCACTTTGTTATCTACATAATCTTTTGTTACAAGGTCTTTTGAGAGTTGTGATTCGCCAATATATCTCATAGCGGCCTCCTATCCAGTAATTGTCACAGTATACTGATTTTGCGTTAATACTTCTGCACCTGTTGCGATTAAGATGCTATTTTCGTCTGTGACTTTAATATCTGCGTAGACGATTGCATAAGGGAAGTTAGTCTCTCGGATAGTGACGTTAACATCACGAGTTTTTAGGTTGTGTGTGATTGTAAATTCTTTAGCTCGTGCATCGCCAAACGTTTTACTAAATTTTTTGGCTACATTTGAGATTGCTGCGAGACCTTTCGCGTTTTGTTTAATAAAAGTTTCTAGCTCTTTAAACGTGTTGTAATCTTCTGATGCACTATCAACAAGTCCGGCTACTTTTTGGTCAGCATACACCTTGGCTTCTTGCAAAGCATCTTGTGACTCCCGAGTCGCTGACGCTTTGTTAGTCGCAATTTCAGCTAGTTTATCTGTAAGCCCTGTAATTTTATTTTGGTTTACAGTAACGCCACCAGTATCTTCGTTTAAAGCGGTCGCGATAGCTTGACCAGTCATAGACGCTTGATTAATTGCTTCTTCAAGTCCATCGACTTTTGATTTATCGATTTTGGATTTACCAGAATTAATAAGGTCAACAATGCTTTCTGCTGTTTCCTTGTCTAAAACAACCCAAGATGTCCCATTATAGATTTTTAGATTATTAGCAGCACTGTCAAAATAAAATTGTCCTGATTTTGGTTCATGCGGTTCTTTAGCTAAATTTTGTACGACTGCATTTTGCAACTCGTTTTTATTAAGGTTGATATTTGTTAAAAATGTACTCATGTAATCTCCTTTAATTTAAAATGGCTTTGCCAGCAAATGGCGCTGAGAATCTAACGATGATTTTTGTTGTGCTAATGTACTCGACACTTCCAAAAACCTCATTACCTGCACTATCAACAATTGTCACAGATGGATACTTAATCAAATTATGTGTAATGGTCCATTCTGTTTGTGGTGACACTTGCTCAAATAGATGCTGATTTTGAGTCACTTTTGATTTTAAATACTCAATATCAGCTGATAGTTTTTGGATAGTTGTGTCTGTGATTAAATCAGTGCTAACGACATATTTTTGCCCAGAACGTCTAACATCAAGCGTTACGCTGTCGTCAGACGGAAAGACATAGCCATCGCAGTGCACTTCGATATAGTATGTCCCAATCTCCAAAATCTTATTAATCGTAAAATCAACTTTGTTGTCAATAACATCAGTTGTTTTGGTTAGATAGGTTTTGCGATTACGTGTAAAGTAAATAGTCGCTTGTTTGCCATTTAAATCAATAACGTTGTTGTTTTCGTCCAACAAATTAAAACTAAAAAGTGACGATGTATCACCTTGTTTGATAACATCGCCACCGTCAACCTGTTTAAGGTTGGTTGAGTTATATCCCATATAACCCCCTTTTAATAAAATTTACAATATGGATTGACATTGTAATCGCCATCAGCGTCTCCAACAGCCATATAATTTCTCATGCCAGATGCACCGACATAAGACACCCAAATATACCCATCGCCAACATAGACAGAATCATAAGTTCCTGTCATGCCGTATTGGTAACAAGCTACAATCTCGCCATTTAAGCTTGGTTCACGGCGAACGTTTAGCGCTGGGACCATAACCTCAAATGTTCCGACCTCGTCTTTTAATTTCCGGAATCCTGATGGCGCTTGTGATTGTGATTGCTTTTCAGATGAGGTATCGCTATAAGGCGGTCTAATCCAACCCACGATATACCCGTCGCCGTCTGAAAAGGCACGAGTGACATAGCGAGCTGGTCCGCCAACTTGAAACTGATCGTTAATGCCGTCACCGTTATTGTCTGAGTAGCCATCAACATTTTGCTCAATCGTCTGGATAGTGTACCCGTCGCTATCAGCAATGATAATTCCTGTATGCCCATAAGGATGTCCGTAAGTAAACATCACAAACAAATCACCAGCTTTGGGATTTATTCCAGGGGCGTCATAGATAACCTCTAACCCTTGCGCCTTCGCGCTATCTAGTAAGTCAATCGCATTTCCCCAAAGCGTCACTCCAAAAAAGTTAGTAGTTGTCCCATTAGTCACATCAGCACATTGCCAGCCCCACGCAAGGTCGGCATCATAACCTTGACCTGTATCAGCTAATCCACGCCAATAGCTAATTACTTCGCTAACTGTTGCCATATTATTGACCTTTCCAACTGTCGTTCATGCGTTTAACAGCCGCTTCAATAAAGACTTCCATTTGTTTGTCTGACAAATAGACATTGTGTTTAGACAGTTCGTCACGAACCGCAATTTTAGCTTCTGTCAGTTTTTCAATGCCTTTGATGTCTTTGTCATAAGCAATCTGCTCAACTGCTTCCACGGCATTGCGAGCCACAATTTCGGCGATTTTGACCGCTTTTTCTCCGCCCTTTTTAAGCAAATAATCTTTGACTAACTTGACTACAATACCTGCAAAGATTGTCAAAATTGATAGTGCTGAGCCAGTGATAACTTGTATTAATTCTTCCATTATTTCTTTTCCTCTTTCACTTTCCAGAGCGTTTTTAGCTGCTCGTCATGACTAATAAGTCTATCTTCTACGATTCCGATTCTGATTTCGTGTTGATCTTGGACTTTTTGTAGTCTGTCACGATGGTTTTTGGATTCTGTCCATTTAAAATTGTTGTCTTTTAAGTCGTCAGATATTTTGACGATAGCACTTTCCAAGGCTTCCATAGCCTTTTTATTATTGTCTAAAACGTGTTTGACAGGTGCAGACACCCATTTTAAAAATACTATTATTGCAGTAAGCGCTACACACCATTGCGCAAATAGTGTAACATCTATCGTCATATAAGGCCTCTCGTTATTCTGTTCCGATATTCCCTGATTCAACAAGCTGTTTTACTTTGTCACGATATTTTTTAGGTACATCTTCCAAAGTAATCCAACCAAACTCAATTTGCATTGCGAAATAATTAATCATCATGATATATCTCCTTTTAATCCATTTTTTCAACAGTTTCATCATCTGTTGTTTCCTCTTCTTTTGCTGCGATAATTTGATTTAAAATTCCAGTCGCAAATTTAAGCATATTTTCACCCTTTTCAATGGTTGCATCGAGTTTAGCAAACTTTTCGTTTAATGCTTTTTGTGGTTTTAATTGTTGATAAATCATCTTTTCGCAAAGTGTCATAACCTCGCTTTGAGGTTTGTCTAAATATTCTTTTAGTAATGTCAACGGGATATGCCAACCAGCGTGATCATCAATCCCGTCAAGCATCACCTTCGCACCAGATACGGAACCATCAGGCATTTGTTCTGGGTAATTTGATGTGATAACTAACATAAATTCTCCTCTAAGCTGTTCTCAGCCAAATGTACGTTGTGATGTATGGTTGTAAGTTGTTATGTGGTTGATCACCTCCGGAAGACTTGTTAAAAGCGTTTATTTGATTGTAATCTGTTGATTTATATAAACCAACATTTGTATTGTCCCAACCAGCATTTGATGAGATAGGTCTACCACCCGAGCTAATAGTCTTATCCCCGTGACTGTGACTTGGCATCTCTTCATTGGTTAATGTATGAGTCTTGGCTCCACCAGTTTTACCAACGTAGTTAAATTCCGTCTCGTTTTCGGAGACACCGACAATAGTCCTACCTTGTGCATATCTTTGCCAAGTGCCGCCGATAAATGTTGATGGATTGGCTGATGATGTGCTCATGTAAATAGCTCCGACAGGATAAACCATGTTTAAAATCTCTGTCTTGTCAAACGACGGTTTAACCTCTGTATTATTGACAAATAACTTACCGCTAATATAAGCATCTCCTTTAGCGTCAATAGCACCCTTTTCCCAAATTTTTTGGAATCCGATGCCATTTTTAGCGATTGACATCACAACTGATTCTGTTCCGACGTCAAACGTAAACTCTGTGCGACTAAATTTGTCAGACAAGATACCTTTGACGGTATAAGACTTTGTCGGCGAGAAAGCACCATAAAGATTGGCAGACGAGTTTACCAAACTAGAAACATTTGCCCATGCCCCACTTGCAGAGCCGTTATTAGCAGAAAAATAACTAGAACCTAATTCTGCAACACTAAAACTAAGCGTCATGGTATTTTTTTGTGTTCCGAAAACACTTAACGGAGCGATAGACGCTCGTCTTGTAACTGTTAGCGTGTCAGAACCATAACCAGACCTTGCAACATCAAACGACAAAGCTGGCGGAAAGTACTTGAGCACCGTGACTGTTTTATCCATGGGTTGCGATTCACGACCTCGACTATCAATAACTTTTGCTCTGATAGTGATTTGACCATCATAAAGCATGTTGCCTAGCGTTCCGCCGTTTTGGTCAGTAGACTGTCCTTTATCGACAATCTCAGCATAATAGCCTTTGATTGTCGAACCATAAGAGCCACTTGCCGATTCAAAATTGACTCTAATGTCAGAGTATACTTGGATAAAATAATCCGCACTTGATACTACGTTGCCTGCAACGGTATGAGCATCACTCAAGCTAATACTTGATAATGTTGGCTTCATACTGTCTGGTACAGTTACGGTAAATGGCACTTGTTGAGTACCAGTTAGCGTTGAGTCATTGTAGGTATCTACATAGATAGTGCCGCTACCACTTGTTGAGTTTGGGATGTCACTAGCAAAATCAAGAGGGATAGTCCAAACGGCGGAAGTATCCACATCGCTTGCAATAGTACCTGTTTTATTACCCCACTGGTATCTCAAGTTGTGCTTAAAACTAGAGCTTTGTCTATTGATGTTGATAGTGATGGCACTGCCAATAGTACCAGAAGAAACAACAACGGAGCTTGAGCGTGGGATGGTAGTAAGTGTAAAAGTACCACTACCAACAGTCAAAGTACCTGGAGACCATCCACCAGAGCCGCTAAAGCTAGCGATAAATCCAAATGATTTAGTACCATCAGCATTATGATTAACTGTTATTGTTCTATCGATCAGAGAAATTGTTGAGTTATATCTAAGTACTGATGGTGAGTCTGACCAGTCTATCCGCTGACCGTTTAAGTCAACATATGCAGAACAACTATATTGAGTAAAAGTTGTTGTTGTATTTAGCAAATCAAGTTTAACCCTCACTTGGCTACTGTTTGCTAATGTATTTTGGGATACTTGATCAATCGTAAGTTTGATGCGGTAACCTCTATCATTGTTTGACCAAAACTCTGCCAATTAATCACCCCACAATCGTTTCGTAATATCTTGTAACATTTATGTGTTTATCTACCCCATCAACTTTGTACATCTCCTCGCGAAAATGTCCAACTTGCAAAGTAGCCACAAACATACCATTATCAATTTTGAGCATACCACCAGTAATCGAAGCGACTTCTGCGCCAGCTGAGTAAAAGGCAATACGGTCTTTGGCAACACGCACGGAACTTGTACCGTCTTTAGAGCCGATAATAAGTCCCTCTTCAGACGCTGACATATAATTGTCAATAAAATTCCATTGCTCTTTTAAGTCTAAGATGTCGTTGGTTGCTTTGATAGCCCGTTGACTAGCTGTAATAAGGTCTTGCTCTGATAACTTTTGGCTAGCATTCATTGCCGCTATTGCAGACTGTACTTGCTTTTGTAAGCTAGCTAAAGCGTCGATGCTAGCCTTTGCTTGTAACTCAGCGTTGGCAATAGATTGTAACTCGGCTAATTTATTGATTTGCTCGATGGTCAAATTCTGGTCTGCTTTGCCATCAATTTTATTATTGATGTCTTGTAGTTGCTTTTTATCTAAAGCGCCAGGAGGTCCTGATGGTCCCATCTCCCCACGTTTGCCTTGCTTGCCATCTGAACCTTTATCGCCGTAAACACCAATAATAGCCGGTGTAGTCTCTTTTCGAGTGCCATCTGAATAAACATCAACGTGATAATACCAATGATATTTATTAGTCTCAGTAATTTCCTGAGGCGTCTTAGTCCAACCAGATGTTGCAGATGTGACACCTGTACGATTTGGTGACGCTAAGTAATAGTCCTCTGTAGAGACAATCCCACGTCCAGCTGGTCCTTGTTCTCCAAGCGAGTTAGTAAACGTAATCTGTTTACTTGCAATCAGCTCATTATTTAAATAAGCCTCAACAGTAATGATTAGAGGTCTATCAGCTGGTACATCCTTAGCGTCAACTGCCAACTGCAATCCAGCGCCGACTAATTGACCATCACGTTTAAATTGATAGCTTGCATCAAACTTTTTGTTACCTTTCCAAAGTTCAGCGGTTAAAATCGTACGACCTTCGCCATTTAAAAACACATTTCCGTTATCTGTCATTAACCGCAAGTCGTAAGGTTTAGCAGCTTCTGCTAGTTCATTCATGCGATCAATTAAACCTTGTGAGACTTTGCTCTCTAAAGCTCTGTAATTATCAAATACTGTCTTATTTTGATTAGGCTCTGTAAACGAGATGTGTTGCTCGCTAACCCTTGCTTCTAAAATTAAACTTGGGGTATATTCTGGGTCATTGATTTTGATAGTGTCACCAATATCTAAATCACCAATAAAACCAGATACTTCATAAGTCACCGCTGGATAACAATGTTTTCTCAGGTCTGCGAGAGCAACAGAGATAAGCTTTTCCTCGCTCTCTGTGTCAACATCTAAGTCTTTTCGTATCCAGTTATCGTCCGTCTCGATGCCAGTAAACGCTGACGGGTAAAGAGATTTTGACAGAGGTGCGTAGAGCATACTGTTTTTAACGTAAAACTCGACTTGTCCCGCTTCGTTTTTCCACTCACGATAAAGTGATGGATTAATTAAGACCTCTTTTTCTTCAGATATTGTGGTCGTTTCAGATTGCGGTTGTTCTGCTTGTGCAGTACCTTCGACGCGTTTTCCTTGAACGATTTCTGGCGGATAACAGACTGTCTGTACAACTGATAAATAAGCGCTAGCGCTATATGTATGCTCTTGGACTGTTTGCACGTTGTTATAGTTTTGCTCTAATACTGTGAGTGTATCTCCAGATAGAGATTTAACAACAACAGTATGCCCCCAAGCGCCTGTAAAAACAGGACTGCCAGCGTTTGCTCTGATGTTAACAATCGAGCCTGTGATTAAGTCTGCGACTTTATTCGGTTGTACAACTTTCCAGCCAAACTGACCCCAGTTGTAATCCGTACCAATCTGAGCAGCGGCAGCACCAGCACCAATAAGCCCTCTAAAACTAGTTACACCACCGTTCAGACCTGGACCATCTAATTTCATGGCGTACCAAGCAGCTAACGCATAGCACTGACCAGAGCCTACTCGTTGACCTTTCAGTCCATTTGCTTCCGCAAGTACCGCTTTTGTTTTAGCAGCTATCTGAGTAGTGTTTTGACTAGTCGAGCCACCATTTTTAAATTGGTTATCGACGTTATCCATAGCGCCGTTATTATTACGGTTAATACCTGCTCTGATGTCTCGCATCAAAGGTGCATAATGATCATATCCAGCTGCAGCATAATCATATGTTGCGCCACCGACCCTAAACAGACCTCTTGTGTACTCATCAATGGTTAGCTTACCTTTTACGGCATAAATGCCTTGCTCGGCCAAGAGGTAAGCGTAATCTTTCAAGTAGTCATCAACACTGGCGTAATGGTTATAATAACCACCTTCAGCACGAGACTGCCCTTGGGAGACATTTATTCCGCTTGGCCTAGTTGTTGCGCCAGTCCAAGTGATACCACCCCAGTTATTATCGGCTCTTCCGACTGGGGTATCTCCCCAAAACGATTCAAGGTATAGCTGGCTAAAAACACCAGATGGTAAAAGTTTGTATTTGCTACATAGGCTTAAAATAGTGTTAACAACAGATGATTGCATTACATGACCTGCATAAGTCAAGTTACCGCCAGACCACAAAACAGACCCTGTTTGCACAGAGCCTTGTTTAGCAGTCGTTGTGGTTGTAGTCGTTGTTATTTTACCGCTTGGTCTTATAGCATTGTAAATGCCTGTTTTATTAATCTTACGTCTGACACTCTCGATATTTTTGCCATATTGCAAAATAATATCATCTCGTCTACGACCAACGCCCTGATTAGTAGCGTCGTTCTTCTTGTAGACATTCATGACAAACGATTTAAGACTAGAATCGTTTTTAAGATGCGTTACAAATTCTATTTCCGCATCAAAATTATTGGCGATAGATAACAAGCGTTTAAGATTGGTATCTTGACCAGTCCATTCGATTGTGCGTTTTTGGTCGGTTGTCTCATTAGTGCCAATGGTAATAGCACCGTTTTTAAGGATGCCAAACAAATTACAATAATCGACAAAAGACATCTGAGTTGCCGCTTTATAAGGTCCTGCATACTCATTGAGCAACTCGAGATTGAGGTTCTCGCAGTAACAACGTATCTCGATGTCTGTCTCGTCTGTTGTCATTACGTTAAACAGATAAGACTTGCCATTATATTTAAACGACACAAAAGACCTTTCTGTAAGTGTCAGATAGGCTTTCTCTTTGACTGTGTCGGACTTAATTCCTCGCTTATAAACCGTAAACTCAAATGTCGAATTGGCCGTATTTAAATACTGTGAAAATTTGTCGTCATAATAATTCAAGGTGTCTTGCTTATCGTTATCAATATAAGCAACTTTTTCTAAATTTGCGTTGTGGATTGTTATAAGCAATTATAGCCACCTTTCTTCAAAATTTAGCGTAATATCTGGGTTGGCGGTAGACCAACTAGAGGAATAAACCTCTAATGTTGATGTTCCAGGAGGAATTTTAGGAAAACTAAAAAAGCCATCGGCGATGATGTTAGCTTTTGGAATGTTATCAACTAAAACTGTGTCATTTTCGGCATTAATAACGACTTCTGTTCCTGCCCCGAAAGCATTCGGAATATTAAATTCGTACGGTACTTTGTCCTTGCGATAATAAAATCCATCAATATACATGTGAGTTACTAAAGGACTGCCTTGAATAGTGCCGATTGCGATGTGTACCTGTTTAGATTTTTTGCCTTTTAATTCTGGGAATACTCGCTTGTTTTGAGAACCCCACCAAAAAACAGATACAGTGTCATCAGCCCTTGTCATATCAGACCAACCTCTGGGTTCGTTAAAGGGGTTTTGTGTTTCGAAGTGAGTAGCATCAAAAGTCCAACGTAAATCAGTTATTTTATATCCACCTTTTCCATTAGTGACCAAAAAGTTATACTCTGTTTTTGTTCCTAACGTTCTTTTTATAGTTTCTACTCCATATAAAAAATGTCCGTTTTCGTCTGATACCATGATTTTGATAAAGCCAAGCTGGGAAACAGTCCCAACCCAAAAAATTTGTCTCCACCAAAGATAGTCATATAAGCTACCTCCGTCAGGAATATCAAACGTTAACGTTCCAGCATGGTTGCCACTTGGCGCAACACTTCCTTCTAACTCGAGATGTTTTCTTCCCCAGACGGTATTTAGTAATAAATTTTTATCAAGAACTTGTGTCGAGTCATTTAAGATAGCAACATTCTTTTTACCTGCTGTTAAGGCATTGACGATTCTTTCGTCTTTAAAATCATAAGCGACGACCGACTTTTCACGGATTTCAGCGTCTGCTATTTCCCTGTCTCCGACCTCGAAAACGGATGATTTATTTACAAAAGCTAAATAACCATTCTCGGCGTTGTGCTTAACAGTAATGATCGGATGCGCATCAACATTACCGTTGTTTGTAATGTCAATCAGTAGCTTCTTGCCATCTTGTCTGTAATTCGTGATTTTTTTGTATGACACAGAATGGGCCACGCCGTCAGGAACAAGTAATTCCAAGCTCACAAGGCTTAGCCAAGCGATTGGGTCGCTAGCCGATATTTTATTTATCGGTATAGCTAGATAATATTTATCTGGTTCGTCGCTAAAAGTTACTTTGACTTGCTCGTTAACATTAAAAATACCAGCTAGTTTATGTTTTAGCTGGTTTAATGCGTACTCGTTTGTCCTGTCTTTTAAATAAAAGTCAACTGTAATGATTTTTGCGCTAGTTTTAATCTTTTTAATGTGCAATCCGATGAACGGAGCATCATTAGTATCTGCTTGTCGCTCGTTTCCGATGTCGCGATTAATAGACATGATAGTGATGAGGCTAGATAAGTCCACATCATTAAAAGTCATTGTAGCCATCTAAACCTCACCTCTCAATCGTTTTAATGTCATATCTCGACTATTTAGATAATCTCTCATATCTCCGCCTGTCGTTTTAGCGACCTCACGGCCGTTGATATTTAACACAACAGGGCGTTTAACAGCATCGTTAGCTAGTTTCAAAGCACTTTTGGCAATCTCATCATTACTATCCATATAAGCAACACCAGAATTAGCTTTAGCAGATTCTCGAGCGTATTTCATGCTGACATCGTGCGGGACAACGGTTGCCCCGTTTGGCATATGAACTAATTCTCCACGACCGCCCTCGTTAATACGAGCAAAACCGCCTTGCCAGTCAGATGTACCTCTGGCGAGATATGGGATTTTTGGTATGTTGACACCGGGCAGTTTATTGGTAATGCCAATAACCTTATTGATGCCACCGATTGCTCCGTTGATCAAACTTTTAATGCCAGAAACAACGCCGCTAAAGATGCCACTAATCGTATCCCCAACCTTAGTAAAAATTCTAGTGGCTGTGTCGGCTGCAGCATTCCACGCTTCGGCGAACCATCCGCCAATTTTGCCAACGACATTTTGGATTGACTTGCCAAAACTAGATACACCATCTTTAAAACTTTCCCACATCGCCATGCCGATTATTTTGACTAACTCAAATTTTTGGCCGACCTCTGCAACAATATCGTCCCAAAAAACGACAGCTGCGACAATAGCCGCTATGGCTGCTGCTATGATCCATCCTATTGGCGTCATCATGCCTAAAACGGTTAAAATACCGCTAACAACAGTCATGATATTAGCAATAGCTCCAAAAATAGTCCCGACCACAACAAGGATAGGTCCGCCAACGACAGCTATAAGCAAGAGGTTTTTTTGATACTCTTGTAAAGGCAAATTGTCCCAAATACGCCCCAAAGCCTCTTTGACATTATCTGCAAACACAGTAATCGACTGTATCATTGCTTGCATTTTTGCATCTACGTCACTGCCATCTCCGCCAAGAGAACCCATGAAATCGATTACTGACGCTTTTGCTTGCGAAAATGAGCCGCTAATAGTTTCTGACGCTTCTCTAGCTGTCGTTCCTGTTACGCCTAAATTATCTTGGATAATGTGGATTGCTTGTATAATGTCCGAAAAGTTATTGATGTCAAATTCCATGCCGCTTAGCTTACCAGCTTCGTCCAGCAATCTTTGCATCTCCTCTTTCGTCCCACCAAAACCCAATCTAAGGTTATCTAACATCGTGTAATTGCCTTTAGCAAAGCCTTGATAGGCATTTTGGATTAACCCGATGTTTGTACCAAATTTATTAGCGTTGTCAGACATGTCGACCATGGCAGTATCAGCAACACCGACAGCCTTTGCTGTATCTCCGCCAAGAGATGAAATTAGACTAGCAGAAAAGCTAGTTACTTGCTCCATGTACTCATTAGCAGATACACCAGCTCGTCTAAACGCTGTATTTGCATTTTTTTGCACAGCTTTGGCAGACTTTTTAAATAAAGTCTCAACACCACCAATTGACTGTTCCAGATTTGCATACTCTTTAACAACTGCCGTTATACCAGCAACCGCTGGTAATGTAAACATGGTTGTCATGTTTTTGCCAATAGAGCTTATTTTATCTCCGTAAGCTGACAGCTTGCCAGATATTGCGTCAATTTTAGTGGTCAAACCATCAAAAGAATTGCCAGATTCGTTGTTTGAGTCTTTAATTTTTTCCTTTAATTTTTCAGCTTGTTCTTGCGCTTTTTCAAACGCTTTTTGCATTTTAGAGGCGTCACCTGTTATTTGTACTCCTAAAGTATAATCAGCCATTTTCTGCCCCCTCGCTCGGTTTTGTCATGTTGTTAGCTTGATAGACTAAATCAACCCAATATTTGCCTTCATCAGCGATGTTTTTATTAATGATTTCCAAATGCGCTTCGACGATTTCCATGTTCGCAGGCTGTTGCTGACGTTTCCACAAATCAACAAATTTAGCGCTTTTTTTGCGCATAGCGTTACTGACTGCATTTAGAACAGCGTTGCGCATAAGCTCACTTTCTCGCACCTGTTTATCTTCCCAAGCTTTTCTGATAAAGGCTTTTTCTCGTCTGGTTAATTCCAAAAATTCGGATTTTGTAGTCCCAAAATTGACAAAATAAAAAGCAAAGTCAATATCTTTGTGATACTGACTTGCTAATCTGTCATACTCTACATCTGTGCTATCGCCAGACCCGCCGAGATACTCAAAGTCGACTAAGCGCCGAGGAAGAAAAAAGGGCAATCACGCTGGATTGTGTTGATCACTAGCATATTTACATACGCATAACCTTTTGTATTTAACACTTTAGTAAAAATATTAGAGCCTTGCTCGCTAGACACACGACCGCCTTCTACCGCATAAAGAGCGTTAGCAAAGTACTGACGCAACATAGATAGCGACAACATACCTTTGTTATTCACAATAACATCCATAAACGCTTTACCTGTCAAAGCTTCGACGGTTTCAATGGTTTTTTCGTTGTACTTTAGTTCGTATTGTTTTTCGTCAATAATAATTAATTCTTTATCCATTCATTCCTCTCATTAACTAGGCATAGCCGTTACTTTTTCAGCATCTTCTGATGATAATGTTGATAAATCAATCAATGCTCCATTGCCTTCGAGACTGATTGAGTATGTCATACCATCATCGTAAGGAGCTTCTAGGCTATAATCACTTACCGACGCAAGCCCTCCAAACATGCCTTTTTTGGTTTTACCGTTAATAACTTTAATACAAACAAACTCGCTCTTTTCAAAAGCTTCGCCCAATTGTTTGTGAGTCTCGTCTGACGGCACGTAAAGACCATCATTATCGATAGACCATTCTTTCATGCCAGGGATTTTAGATTTCCATCCACCCTTTGTATCTTTAGACGATACTTCAATTGAGTCAGCCGTACGGTTGATTGTTAACCCTTGCTGACCACTAATAGCAAGTAAATTTGCACCAGTTTTATCAAAGATTGCCAAGATAATGTCTTTACCTGCAATAGCTTTTGTTGCTGATGTGTCAAAATTACAATAAACATTTTGGTCAAATGCCACCATTATTTCTCCTTTTAAACTTTTACTTTAAAACCGTACGAAACCTTGATTTCGTAGGCTACAATTGCATGCATTTCGCCAGTCTCATCCTCTTGTAAGGACTGCATGCCGACTTCTGATTGTCTCAAAATGTCGATTTCTTCTGGCAAAACTAATTCTTCTGTGAGCGCTTCTTCGAGTTTTTCAATCATGTCATAAATAGCGATTTTGCTTTTTCCAGCTTCCGCTATGGCATGTATCCAAACCGTAAACACTTCGCACCACATGACCTTTGTGTCTTCTGGCCGTTTATCCACAACCTCGATAAAATAAAAGGGCGATGGCATGTCTTCTGGGACATGATCATAAGCCATCAACCCTGTCTTATCTTCGATTTTTTGTTTAATTGAGGCGTGTAAATCAACCAGTCCCAACTTTTTTAACATGTCATCTCCTCAATTCGTTTAGCATGTCTTGCCTATAAATTTCACGCTGTTTTTTGACGTTATTAAACAGGTATTTCGTACCATTTGCATAGCCAACCTGTTTGCCGTTGCGGACAATCCTGTGTCCATACTCGACATGAGGTGCATAGTCCTTGATATAACCAAAGTTACCTGTGATAACATCTTTTGATGAGTTTACCTTTTTGAGACGTCTAGAGCGCAACAACTCGCCAGACTTATGCCTTTTAGTGTTTTTACCAATCGGTGTACCAGGAGGTCTTGCTGCTCTGTTAAACATCTCTGTAAGGTTTTTGTTGGCAACCCTATCCCAGCGCTTCTCGCTCATTGACCTTAGTTTTACCTCTAAGGCTGGCATACCTGTCATTGACATCCTCATAAGCGATACCCTTTAATGACGAGTAGTCTCCATCTACCAAGATCTTTAACGGATTCAACTTTGTATTTTGAGCCGTCTATTACAACGTGTGACGCTTGTTTGGCTTCCGCCTTGCTAACTTGATTAGTCAGCAATTTGCGTGCGCTAGACGTTAAATCTCGACCGTATAAGGACACGTCATCAGCCGACCATTCAGTAAAACGACCTTTAGCAACTCTTTTGACAACATTTTTCGTGATGTCGTTGCCGAGTCTGTCTTTTTCTCCCGTTTTTTGCGATGTTACTAAGTCAAAATTAACAAACATCATAAAAACCGCACCACCTTTTTATTCAAGATGGCTAGACGGTCCTTTTTATATGACGCTAACTCCTCGCCATATTCTGCCAAAACGTTTTCAATAAATTTAGTTGATATTGTGTCTGCTTTTTCCGTGTCAATTCCTTCAAAATACATACGACGATACATTTTGACAACAACATCAACAGCGATGGAATTAAAAAGAGGGTTAAAAACGACATCGCCGACTTTTAAATTAATACGGTCGATAGCCGTTTGCGTTAACTCCTCCAATAACTCCTCTTTTAAAGACGTTTCGTCTGCTAAACGGACACGATCAATAATTGCTTGTTTTGTTTCGTCCATGTCAACCTACTTTCTAGATGTGTGCTTGCAGTAATTCGATGATTTCAGCTTTTTTAGCATTACTTGGGAGTTCGATTCCTAGCTCTGCCGCTTTAGCTTTTAACTCATCCACTTTTAAACCATCTAAGCTATTGCCATTACCTGACACCTCAATAAATGGTTTATGTTCTGTATTGTTGCTAGATAACAAGCTTTCTAAGCGCTCTTTGCTTGGCTCATAGCCTTTGCGAGGAAAGCTGTCGCCAACCTCGTACAAAAAGCTATTGTCAAGCAAATCAAAAAAACGTGCTTTTACTCTATAAGCCATAAGCTACCCCCATTAGACGCCTGGTGTAAGAGTTACTTTAACAATCCCGTCAATACGTTCTGGGTACATCAACATACCAGATACAAGCAACGTTTGGATAGTAAGCGTTGTATTTTCTTGGAAGTGATTCATTCCAATGTAGCCGGTTGGATCACCGTAAAGATTAAATTCTTTAGCTAATTCAGAATTATTTGGATTGATGTAAGCAAAGATGATATTTTCTGGTACTGTCGCCCAGATTTCCCCTTTTGTGACATCGTTTGTCGAGATAATGACCGTCCCTGTAAAATCGACAAGGTAAGTCAATCCGAATGCGGTTTGAGTAGTGATGCCAGCTTTAGCGATGTATTCAGCGACATCAAGGCTATTAGCAAACACAATCGCACGCTCTGAACCATAATCTTCAAAGAGCACTTGCAGTTTACCCCAAGCAGAAGCTAAAGCCCCTTGCAATCCTGCACCAAGAGCATCTTGTGTTCCTGTACCTGTTTTAAGAGCAGTCACAAAGTCTGTGCGGATTTTCTTTTGCAACTGACGAACAAGTGCGTTGTCAGTATTTGTTACAGCTTCGTTAGAGCCATACATTTGGATGTCTTCGCCGGTTGTTGCTTTACGATATTTTTTAAGTTCGATTTTTTTCTCAGAGTGTATTTTGCGCTCTACTTTTGATAACGGGATAACTTCGCCTTCTGGGACGTTACCTTCTGCTAATGTGACATCATAACCAGCGTATGTCTTAAGGGTCATACCCTCAGATACCGAGATTTTACGAGTAACCCCGAGCATTTCAAGTAATTTCGAGATATTTTCTTGGAATTTGTTTGTGACATCAATAGTGATAGGGTATTTAAGGTCTGTTGATTTGATTAGATTTTCTTCTGGGTAAGTACGTGATGTTACCATGTGTTAATTTCTCCTGTTTTATTGGAATAGGCCGATATTTTCGGCAATGAGTTTTTGTCGTTCCGCAGTATCTTTGACTGCTAAAATTTGTTCTTTTGTCAGTCCAGTATTGCCATTTGATTTTTTAGGTGTTGGCGATTTAAGGCGTTCTTTGACTTCTTTTTCGATTGCTTCGGAAAATGCCTCAGAAAACGCTTCTACTGCATTTTTGGTTTTATCTGCATCAGTAGATACCAATTGCGATAAAAGTGCGTCAGAGATGTTGATATTAGCTTCTGATAGCATTGTGCGAGCAGCACTCTTCATTTCTGACAATGTACGTTCAGCTTCTAGCTCTGCAATGCGTGCTTCAAGTTTTGCTTTTTCGTGCTGTGCTTTTTGTTCAGCATTCATTTTTGCAAGTCTCTTAGCTTCGTTTTCTTTTTCTTCAGTCTCAGCCACCCATTTATTTCGTGCAGTATCAATAGCCTTAGCCACACGCTTGTCAAATTCAGCTTGCTTTTTAGGGTCTGACAAAATATCGTCAAACGTTTGCTCCTTAGCTTCTTCTTGTGCACCAGATTGTTCTAGGATTTCTTCGTTTTCCATTTTTTCCTCCTGCCCCACGCCATTGCTCAAAAGCCCCAGCGCATTGCTTTAGATTTTTATTTGCCTAGTTTTTTGTCATGCGACAGGACATAATAAAAAGCCGTATTGCTACGACTCTAAAAATTTGTTTTTTATTTCAATCAACAGATCATATTCTGTTTTTGTGATAGTTACCATTTCAGGGTTAATCATAACCAGACGTTGATTTCTAACCATTTCTAGTTCAGCTTGCTCTAACACCATATTATTTCTTCCTCCACTTCCGTTTGTAATTTTGCTTGATGTAGTCAACATCATCGCCGATTGACTTGATGGCTGATTGGTTATCTAAAGTAGCAGCTTTAACAGTCGCTAACTCTTCGTTTGTTGCCAGAGCGTTTCGTTGAACGATTGATTTTAACTCCATGATTTCTTTGTTTTGATTCCTGAGTGCTTCTGCTTGCATGGCGTTCTCTGCAACAATCATCACAATAGCTGTTTCTAATTTACGTTTTTTCTTAATGCGTTTATTCATCCATTTTTACCTCTCTAAATAATCATCTGGAATAACCATAGCAAATGTGCTGCGACAGTTAGCGTGCATGGGCGGGAAGTTAACCCCAACCTGTCTATCTTTAAGTTTAAATTTATGACCGTCTAATCCTCTGCAAATTGAGCTAGTAGAGCTATCTAAAACCGAGACAAATTCGTACTCCTCAAAGTCGTCACTATCCTCAAACGGTGCCATCATCGCTTGATTATTGACATAAGTCCCTTCTGTCATGATCAGCCGTGTAATATCCGACTGCGAACGTACAGTAAAACGCTCTGACATCTGTTTAACGACTTTATCAAAGCTATCTCCCCTGATAATTGCCGTCTTAAAGTCATTTGTTAGATAATCGACAAGCTTATCTTTGTTAGACCAAATACTTGAGCTAAAATCACCTTTGCCTGTCCAATCATTGTTAACAAACAGCTCAGCGGATACTTTATCCGCTTGGAAACCAATTGTTTTAGCGGTTTCTTGATAACCTTTTTTAAAGGCTGTCGTTAAATGCTTAGTCAATTCCGCCTCTTCGATAGCACCTATTTCCAACTGTTGTATTTTAATGCTTAATTCTAGTCCTTGCAGTCTATCTAATTTATAAATAGAGGTCCTGACAGGCATTAAATCAGCACGTTGTGGATATTTTTTAGCAAATCGCTCACAATCTCGATAAAGCAAGTCTTTATCAGCTTTAGATAACTGCTGCAAAAGATTTCGATATTCAATAACGTTGTCTTTTCCATACTTGCTAAAATAAGCCCCTATTTCCTTTTCTAAGGACTTTGCTTCATCAGCGTAATATTTGCTAAGCTTAGTCTGTAAAGCGCGCTCTGACGTCTCTAAATTAGCCCATAGTTGCTTCTGGCGCTCATTCCAATACTGTTGTGGTGTCTTGGCCATTTAGCCCTCCTGCTTTTCGACTAATTAAGGTTGGCCTGTCGCTATTTTTCTTTTCGATTTCTTTTTGTGGGTTTTCCACAATAGATAGCACACCGACCTGTGTTTCTTCCGAGACAATCCCCGCTAAATTGCCTGCAATTTGAGACTCCTCTAAGAGATTTGCTGGTAGATTGCGAGTAAATTTATACTTAATGCCAATCCAATCTTTAGGTCCTATCTTAGACGTAGGATAGCTTGCAATAAGCTTATATCTGCGGTTCATCCCGCTCATAAACTTACGCTCTTTTGTCTTAGCTAAGTTATCCATAGCTTGCAAACGATAACGTAAAGCGATGCCGCTAGCTGTACCGAACGATTCGTCACTGATATTAGCAACCATAGCAGTCCTAAAAATTAAGTTCTCTAGTCGGTCGAGCAAATGCTCTTGCGTTGCATCGGCATCTGGCTTTTGTAAAAACTCAACAGTTAATTGCTGTGCATCGGTGTCTTTTAGATTGATAATGCGGGTGTCTCTAAGAGACTTTAATGTCTCGTCGTCTAGCTCAGCACCCAAAATTTTAAGATAAGCGTCTGCGAAATACTCAACGTCATTGGCTTTTTCGGAGATAGCTTTATTAAACGCATTAATTAATGTCACAACGCTAGCTAGCAAGCTTTGCCGCTCTTCGTTTTCGACATACTCAATCATTGGCACACCATCAAACGGATGTGGATCGCTCTCCCCGATTTCAAGGTCTTTTTCGCCATCTTTAAAATAAGTGATTTCGCTGGCGTCTGAATAAGACCCCTCTAAAACACCGTCCTTATTATAAAAATAGCGCACAGCAAATAACGGCTTTTGTCTAATAGAGTCGTCATAGACAATAAATCCTTCAAGAGGCGTCAGATAAGTAATTCCAACCTCTGCATTCTCGTCATTAAAAACTAATTCATAGCCATGTCCGTAAATACTGCAAATCTTTGATAGTTCTGCGTTGTTATCGTCTTGATCATTGTATCCGTCTAATAACTCTAAATAATTGCTGACTTGTTTATTCTCGTGGCTCGTTTGGACTGGCACACCGATAAAATAGCCGTTAAATGTATCAACGATGTATTTTGCAAAATTAACAACCAAGCGATTATCAGGCTTGTATTGCTCTTTTTGTTTTTGTTGCAAAATAGCATGATCACCCTCATATAGCTGCTTATACGCTGAATAACTAAGGTTAAACGACCTGTGTTTTTGGATTAACTCGCTTAACAAATCTTTTGTCATCTCTGTATCTGATGGCACAATAAATAATTCTGGCACTAGATACCTCCTTTAAATGTTTTGACGATGGTTTTAGTCGCTCTCATGTCGTCTGACATAGCATACCTTGTCGCATCTATCGCATGGTTATCCTTGTCTTCTAAACGAGGTTTAGGGTTGCCATCTCTATCGACTTGATAGTCGATATTTTCAAACTCTCGAGCGATATTTGGTGTCCGTTTTGGGTCTATACAGATAAAATCTAAGTCATCTAACCAGCGCTCCCCAAACTCGACAGAATCTGGTCCTTTTTTAACGCCTTTTATCCGTTTGATGCCAAACTCGTTTTTAAGCTCAGCATTACTTTTAGGCTCAGCACTTTCAGCAAACATCTCATCACTCTGATATCCTTTAGTCGTCAACCACTTAGCCAGCTGCCTGTTTGATATCTTCTGACCATAATACTCGTCAATAGCATAGATACCATTTTTCTTTTTATCATAATGCCAACGTACAAAAGCAAGCGGGTCAGTTGCATAACCATAGTCAATACCGTTACGGATATTATCGAAATCGGCTACTTGTTCGTCAGTAATACGTTCGAAGCGTAAGTTGTCAAATGGAACAACACCCGAACCAATGGCCTCTCCTAAATACTCCCAACGATAACGACGTTCTGAACGCTCTCTCGTGGCTTCTGCCTCGGCTATAAACTCTTTGGCAATAAAAGGATTATCTTTATACGTAGATGCGTGTACAAACGTATTAGACGGCTGAAATTGGCTCTCATATTTTTTGTTAACCCAAGACTGTTTACGTTTAGGTGGATTGTATGTATAAAAAAATTTATAAAAAAGACCATCACCGAGTTCCCCACGCAATAGGGAGTTAGTGATAGTTTTGACTTCGTCCTCGGTTTTAAATTCCGCAAGCTCCTCGATCCAACCGATAGCAAAAGGAAAACGACTATCTTTTAAGGACTTGATACGTTCAGGATTTTGTGCTCCTCTAAAGACAATGTAATTACCTCTAGGGATGTACGTTATCCTTAGAGGTGATTTGTTAAATTTAAAGTAACGCTCTAGCCCTTGCTCAGATATAGCCCATTTAATTTGCTCATAAACAGACTGCTCCAGAGTATTATCTGTTTTACGGATACAAACCGCATTGACAGGATACTGTATTATTAACCTCGAGATAATAAAAGCAATATTAGATGATTTACCAGAACCACGTCCGCCTTTGCAAGCGATATTTAGTATTTGAGGATTCCAAGTCGCTTGCACGACAGGCTTAAAACCAATTGGGATAATATCAGCTAAATCAACTACCATTGTCTTGCACCCATGAATTAGCAAGTACGATAGGCTCGTCTATGCTGATTTCCTGCTTGTCTGTCGGTTTATAACCTGCTCGGTCAAGGATATCTTGAGAAGCTTGTAGTCTTACCAATTCTGATTTTGCGTTTTTGCTTAGATTAACAAGCGTTCCAATCGCAGAAAGAGCATATTTGCCAAAAGCTTTTTCTGCGATTTCATCGTTTAATTTATTCCAACCCGATTTATCTTCTGGGTCATTTTCCCAATTTCGTAGCTGTCTGTCTGTGATACCGATTATTTCCGCAACTTGTGCTTGATTAGCGGTTGGATTTAATAATTTAAACTCAATAGCATCAAGCATTTTTGCCTTATTTGCTCTTGCCAAAATATGTTCCTCCTTTCGGAAATTTTCGGAAATAAAAAAGTCACCACAATGTGATGACTAATTGGTTAACCATAGATAAATAGCAAATGAATGCTAAGCCTATTGCCTACCCCATTCTGGGACACTTCTATTTATCAAACAGGCTTTGCACGAATCGAACGTGCATAAACGACCATTAAGCCTACTAACCACAGGCAAGGTTGCGACCCTTGTTTTACTTGCGGTTAATCAAATGAGTCAATCTGTTGTGAATACGTACACGTAGACTATACAGCCGATCTATGTATCTTTTTTATCAATCGTCATTGGTAGGAATATGACTATCAACCAAGTAAAAACCAGTATATCAGTGCGTGACTGCCTTTCGGGATACTGGGTCGCGCCTCTTCTGGGCGCTGATTGAGACGGCAGGAATCGAACCTGCATACCCAGTTGTCGTCTCAACTCGCTGTACCGCCATCAGGCTACAAAATAACAAGTTTGATTGTAGTTAAAGTTGGCGACTAAATAAAATAGTCAGTGATTAAAAGGTTATCTCTTCTTGTTATTTTGATAATACTATAATAACATGTAAAAATATGTATAAACTATCTTATTACTGTATAAAAACTAGCTAAAAACTCCTTTCTCAGCAAGCAACACACCCTCTCTGTACAGCTCTGCAAAAGCTAACAAAGCAATGTCAAGTGTATCATAGTAAAAGCTCTCTGACATACACAATTCTGTATAAATAACCTTATCTGCCTTTTTATAAGGCGCTAAGTATTTGTCATACAAAATCCTGCGTCTCTCTGGCTCTAGTATCATACTGACGGCTTGCTCAATCGCATCCAGCTCTTGTTCTGCTGACACACGGTTGAGCGCTAGTCTCTCAACAGGCTTGCTTGGCGTTCCATACGGTTGTCTTGGCTCAAAGGAATAAGTGGCTGTCACTTTTTGAGTATCTACATCATTAGCTATCCTTCGCCAACGTGGATACTCTCTCAATTTACGCTTGGCATTAGATTTTGTTTTTTGGATATCAATCTCTGGAAAAAACGTCATGAAAGCCCCCCCAATGTGGTATAATTTATTTAAGCTTAAATTTAACCAAGGGGGCGTTCCGTATGGACGTCTTTTTGTTTTGTGGAGAAAAGTCCTCTCTTTCCTTTGTTTTTTGACACAGGCGCACGATGTCGTGTTAAAGCATTAGCGACGCCTTGGATAATCACGGATGACCGATAACCCGCTTTAGATTTGTTTTGGTGTAAGGAGGTTCTCGTTTCTATTTTTTAATTTCGGTCCACCCCCACAGAGCCATCGCAGGCTCTTGAGCGCTTGCGCGGGAATTTAATTTGCTTCCGTGTTTAATAGTTTAAAACGCCAAGTTTCATATTCGCCGTGATAAACGAAGCCTATAGATTCTCCATCAACGATTTTATCGCATACAACATATGCTAAATCAGTATTTTTTAAATAATCTTGTTCGCCATATTTAACAATAGCAATATCATGTTGTTCACCATTTTTAAAATAATAGCCAGAGGACAAATTATATTTGTCATTGTTAAAGTCATTTGCATATTTTTTTGATATAAAAATTGTTTTTTCTTTCATTCCGTCACCTCCTCCGCAAATCCTTCTCGCCATGCCCAGTCGAAATCTTTACGAATTTCGGATTCAGTGAGGTGATTGCTGTTTTTATTGTAGTAGCAATCCTTTGATTTTCGTTTTACCAAAAAAACTTTATTACCTTGTCTTTCAAGCACAAACTTGGCATGACCTCTGCCTTCCCTGTTCGGATTTGGTATCTCCACTGTATATAGCTTCTCTTTTTCGATGGTGATATTTGGATAAGCTAGCCATGCTTGGGCAAATAAATCACCGTTATTTGCCACCCAATGGAAAACATTGTCTGGATAAGCATGTATATTAACAAAAGTTGTTGTTAAATCCTGGTCGTGTTCTTTTCTAAACTTAATCATTTCAAATACCGGCTTCGGCACTACCACTTTTGGTTGGCCGAGTTGGTCGATGATACCTAATACATCAATTCGTTTAATTAAATTACCTTTAAAATCGAAATAATTAAACGCCTCTAGTTCTCTTATCGCTCTTTTCGCTTCTTCAATGTTCATTTTTACCTCGCATTTAACTTACTCTCTACATGCACTATCGCATCACCAATCCACTCTTTGACATTAAATTCTCGCTCAATATCTTGAGTTCTTGGCATAACGTTAATATCACTAAAACTCAGCATGTCGTCTTTTGTATTTTGCAAAAAATAAATGTTTTTAACTTGTCTTGTTAAAGAGTCACCATGCACCACCACACCATTTATCCCTCTTATAGACATATTAAAGAGTAGAAACGGTACTGCTTTGTCCGATAACTCTTCTACGTGATACCAGTATTTACTCGGACGATAAGTAAATGGACTGTCATTTAATCGTTGTTCTTGCCATGCTTGGATAAGTATCCCACCCGTCCCGACTGCTACCTCGTAGTATTGATTACCACTTATTATTTTAGATAATAGTGTACTAACCGATTTAGGCGTAAAGTCTTGCTTTTTATTTTTGCGGTCAGCTTGTTCTTCCTCAAAATATTGCATAAACCAGTCGTAAGATACATCTGTTTCATATTTCAAAAACTGTCTAAATATATCCTCACGACTATCTTTATCAAAGAGTATGTCCGTAAGTCGTTTGGGTGCTTTATAAACTTCGTCGATGCCTAGTATGCGATGTATCTCATCGATCTTAATCATGTTACCCTCCGTTGTGCGTAAGTTCCGCAATTCGCTTTGTCTGTCTAGCTCTATCTTCGCTAGCACGTTTAAGCTGCTTTTGTGTCCTGCTTAGCTGTGTACGTAGTCCTGTGATTTGCGACTCGTAATATTGTCGTGCGTCGCGATAGCTAAAATACGACACGGTTACCATCATCCCAAATATTGCGATTGCAAGAAACAATAGTGCTTTCCAATCGTTTTTTAGGACATTCATTATTTTATTAAAGTTATCACGTAAATTTTGCAACGCTTCATCTATCGTCATTCTTCCACCTCTGCCAAAATATAAGTCAAATCTCTTCCGTAAGGAGAAAGTTGTACGACTTGATAACCAACAACTGTCACTTTTGCGTACTTGTTTTTGTCGATAAAATCGTTCAGGTGGTCTGTTGCACTTTTCCATTCGTCCTTAACTTCAATATATCTCTTCATTCTTCCACGCTTTCGATTAACCAATATTCAATGAGACGCTTTGTATATTCGAGTGCTTTTTCTAAATCCTGAGTCGCATTGCCTTTGTATCTATGTCGTTTAATGTATTTATCAATGTGACTTTCCATGATTGCGACAAACTGGTCCCATGGGTACGTCTTATACCACGACTCAATCAAATCAATTTCTCCGTGATTATAATGCTTTGGTTTATGTACTAATTCTTCTATCATCACTCCACCTCTCTCAAATAATTTACTATCGTTTTACACACGCTCTCATTTGGCAATATTCTGCGTTCTAAGAGCGCTTTTAATTGCCAAGTATAAATGCCTATCTTATCTGCTAAAACGTCATCAGACATCTTTATTTTGCATCTGTGAGCTATTAACAGCTCTGATATATCGTAAGGCAACAGATTATCGTAAGATCTAGGTGTATATTTAATATCGTTATGCCACTGTCTGTGTCTTTTCATAGACCCATTCTCCGAGCTCTTTCTAGTGCGTCCGTGCGTTTGATTTTTTTAACGAGCTTAACGTCACCGTAGTTTTTAAACATCCACTTTTCGTAAATCTTGTCATCCTCATCTGTCTTTTTTTGTTTAAGGCGGTAAGACTGCTTGATTAACATTATCATTTCCTTTGTCGTGTAAATTCGTTGGAACCACTCCAATACATCAGGTGGCGGCAATCTGTTTAGTTTTTTATAGTATTTGACAGATCTATAGACTCTGTCAGCTTCTTCTTTGTCTGCGATGGTAATGTTATCGTCTAAAAACGCTTTAATTGACGGCTCCATTTGTTTGTAAAAATCATCTACTAGTGTCATAATTCGTTTATTTTTACCTCGATTCTGGGATTTGGGCTATACAGCTTACGTGTAGTGTGCTCGACAATGATGTTGTCATCTGTCCACACAACCTCTGATTTTGATATGCTGTCATATACTGCTTTTTCAAGGTTGTCCAAATCGGGCTTCTTTGGCACATATAAGAGCTCATTTATATAATCCTGATACTTTTGTTTAGTCTTATCTTTGGCACGCTCTGACGGCTTTTTAGACACCAATTCTGGTGCTTTTAGATAAAAAGTAACATCAACTTTTAAACCGTCGTCAAAATAAGGCCCTTCGTAATTGTTTTTAACATAGTCTGTGACCTGCTTCCGCCATGCCATCATATCTCCATCCTCGTAAGCTCCACTCCATCTGCTAAAGCGTGGACGTTTTTGCGGTTTTGGCTCAATCGGTATTATAAACTTAACCACTACTCCTCCAATTCGTCTTCGTATCCTATAAACTCTGCGTGTCTGCCATCTGGTCTCCTCTTTTTATGAGCTGGCGACGCTATAAAAACTATTGTGTCAGCGGTAACACCAAGTCTTTCTGCTAGCTCATGCTTTGTGCCAACATCTACAAAAGAGTCTCCGTCGTAGACCGCATATATCCTTTGTCTATATCTGTTAGCCATATCATTTAAAACGGCAGATCATCGTCTGAAATATCCATTGGGTTTGAATTGCCAAACGGTTGACTGTTATCGTTTTGCGAAGAGTTATCTTGACCAGATTGTTGCTGGCTATTTCGACTTTCCAACATTTGGAAACTCTCTGCAACAACTTCCGTCACATAGACACGTTGTTCTTGTTGGTTTTCGTAGTTACGTGTCTGAATACGACCCGTAACTCCGATCAAAGCACCTTTTTTAGCCCAGTTGGCTAAATTTTCAGCAGACTGTCGCCAGATAACACAGTTAATGAAATCTGCTTCTCTCTCCCCGTTTTGCTCTTTAAATCTGCGGTTTACCGCAAGTGTGAACGTAGCTACAGCTACTTGACTCGCTGTATAGCGAAGCTCTGCGTCCTTGGTCATGCGACCAACTAGCACAATGTTGTTAATCATTTTTTTGCCCTGCTCTCTTTTTTAATTTATTAATCAAATCATCAGTCGATACAATCTGTTCTGTGCGTAAATCTTCCAGTGATTTAACTTTTAAGGTATCTGTTAGCCATTTTGTTAGCTCTTTGACATTTTGATTTGTGGCTTTTGCAATATCGCTTAAATCAGATTTATAAGTCTCTACTTGGATATTGCTGATTTTCGGGGTTTGGAAGCTTGCCCCTTTTGACGTTTTATTTGTTGGTTTTTGCGATTGATTTGTTTTGTTGGGTTTGCTAGCTTCATTGCCGTCATCATCTTGATCGCTTGTTATCCCAAAAATTGCTGATAGTGCGTAGCGTTTTGCGTAAGTGATAGCCGAACCAGCGCCTTGTACATCATTTTTTGTTGGTTTAACACTTAAAGGTCCGTATTCCACCCATTCGCCACTCGTGTGCATGACTAGCGTTGCGACATCGATATAACCGTTTTCTGCGTTTGTTGTTGGATCCTGCGAAAAAGATATCCCGTTATTAGCAAAGGCTTTTGTAATCGCTTCCGTCACGTTTTCTAGAGGCACGTATTTGCTTTTGAAAAAGGGGTTGTCTTTATCTTTTAGCGGTTGTTTTACCTCTAGCTGAGCTTTACAAAAGGCTTTAGCATATTCTATTATACTTTCTGATTTCCTCATTTACTTTACCTGCAAACTTTCTGTTTCGATTAGTTCAACTCCAGATATATCAATTCCAGATTTCAAAGCTTTCGAGATCTCAGATTTCATTGGTTTGTATTCAATTTTTTCTTGCATGTAATCAAGAGGAATTTTTGTTTCGTCCAAAATCTCTACTTTTTTGCTTTTTCGCAAAGACACCTTAAACATTCCAGCGTCAACTTTTTTCTTTTGGCTCAATTCCATTGCACGCCTGATTGTCTCTTTGTATTTTTCCACTTTTGCTTCTGCTTGCTTTTGCTTTTTGTAAAAAGCTTCTTTTTCGGCTTTATACATTTCGACGTCAGCTTGAGCATTTTTTAACATTTTGACAAAATACTCAATGGTATTTTCTAAGTCTGATTGAAAATCAATGCTGTCAAGCGTATTTTGAAAGGTTTCGTCGTCTAAATCTAAACTTTCCAGATAAGCGGCGATTCCCTCAAGTTCATATAAATAAGCCATGTTATTTCCTCTTTCTGTATTTTAATCATCCAAAATGTGTTGTTTAGTGGACCACTTGCTGTCAATCTTGCGATTAACGATTAGCTCTGGCCATACATCAAATTCCGTCTCGATGTAGTCCATCAAGTCTTCGTCTGTGTAGTCTTTAAAGGTTTGATAAGTCTGTTTTAGCGTAGGTTCTTCGCTGCCTCTAAGACAGTCAATCGTAAAGATAAGCGCATCTCTAAAATTGCTATCAAAGGTTACGAGCTCACCGTTAATTCTGATTCCAACCATTTCGCACCTCGTTAGCTATTTCTACGAATTCGTTCAAGTTTCCGTTTTTTAAAATGTTTATCCGCTTTTGTTCTTTTCTAACTTGACTTTCAAGTGAGCTGATAGCTTCTGCACGCTCATCATCGTTGTCAATTAGATAGTACCCTCCGCCTTTTCGACGGCTAGAACCTATCAAATAGCCTTTCATTACCATTCCGTGGATAATGTCTCTCAAGGTTTTCGGGTCTTTGATGTCAAATGTTCGACAAATTTCCTTTGAATTAACCATCATGTTACTTCCTATCGGCAAATAACAAAATATTCTTTTTTCTAACTCATCTAGTGGCATTACCATATTAAATCTCTCCTAAAACGTGACTTTTGAGCACTCTCTCCATGCTCTCAATTCTTCAATTTTCTTTGTTCGGACATCTTCATCTAGCGCCATGATTTTTGCCGCATGTTCCTCGGATAGCCCGAAAAATGTTGTTAGTGTCAATTCCATAGCTTCATCCTTTCGTCCTCCATGCCATCAAATTCCATGATATGACTTTTGTCGCAGCCTTTTCTGATACGGGATGCAATTCTCTCTCCATAAATTTTTCTAATTTCGGCAGGTGTCAGATTGGTAGTAATGATTGTGTTTGTGCGCTTGTTAAGCAAGCTGTAAATAATGCTTGTGGACCAGTCACTAACTTTTTCGGCACCTAGATCATCTAGCACCAGATAATCGACATCTTTTAGCTTATCCATCCAAAATGCTTCCTTGCTAAAGTCTCGCTTTATCTCTGACAGTAAGTCAGTGACATTTACAAGCAAGCCTAATTTTTTCGTTTTATCAGACAATCCCCTAATGATGCTATAAGCTAAATGACTTTTGCCTCGTCCTGCTTTGCCAGTCATGATGATGTTTCCCTTACCACCACTAAACCAATCGTTAGCCATTGTCTTTGCCCAATAAAGCATCTCTTTGTGTTTAGCCGTATCAGCCCTAAAATTGTCAAATGATGCATTTTCCAACTCGTCGTCCATAATTGATAATTTTTTGAGATAGTACAGTCGCTTGTTTTCAAGCTCTCTCTCATATTGCTTTTGGACGTGCAAAGCGTTTTGATTGTCTAATTCTTCTCTGTGACAATCTGGACATACTGTCAAACCAGTCTTGAGGACTGTGATGTATCTACAACCATGTTTTTCACAGACAGCATCTTCTTTCTTGGTGTTTTGTTGATAAGATATAGCGATTTTAGCAAGTGCGTCTTCGTCACCAAGTATCATATTCCGATACCTCTTCTTGTTTAGATTTTCTAGATTGGAATTGCCTTTGTTCTTCTTCAACTTTAACCATCGTAAGGATTCCGTTTTGTCTCCAATTTCGCAATATAGAGTTAACGTATCCAAAAGAACGTTTAGAATTGTCAGCAGCTCTCGTTATCGCTTCCTTAACAACATCCACTTCCATTTTTGTGATGGTGATATAGTCTGACAACTGTTCAAACTGATTCGGAGATAAGATGCCAATTTCTTGTTGAAAATAATCAGATATAATTTTTAAGTTATTTACATTAGCAGCAGAAGATGAATCTTTTATCTCTTCTTCTACTTCTAACTCTTTATCTATATTTATATCTATCTTTTTATCTAACTCTCTCTCTTTATCTAACTCTATCTCTATCTCTGGTGGAGATTTCTCCGCACATTTCATGGAGATTTGTCCAAGTTGTTTAGCCTTTGCATATTCAATTCTTTTTCTGTCAGCATCTGTGCTTGATTTACCAACAAAATTTTGAATATTTGTCATATATATCGCACCGTTATCGAGAATTTCGATTAACTGTAGGTCTCTAAAAATTTGAATAGCCTTTTCGACAGTGCCAATCTGATGCCTTGTAATTGTGGCAAGCATTTGTGCGTTGTAAGGAATAAGATTGTTAAACATTAATAAGCCATCATTTTTTAAACTTCTTAGATATAACTTGAGCAAAATATTGCTATAGATATAGCCGTCAGGCATACTTTCTAAAATGATTGCTTCATCACTTTCAAAGAAATTTTCCTTTAATTTTAAGTAATAATACTTTTTGTTATCTGCCATTTATCTCCCTTCTTCAAAAATAGCTTTCACATTTCTTATCTTTTAACGTCTCAATAATTCCATCTAAAACATCTGATCGGTTTTTAAGCTCATTGTACTCTTTGACAGATATTGTGATAAAATCTTTGTTATCTTTTGTAGTATCGCTATATCCGAGCAGGTAAGCGACCGATACATCAAAATGATCTGCTAGTAATTGCGCTTGATCAAGCGCAATTTTGTGTTCATTTTCCCAGCGTTGGATCGTTCTATAATGCACGTATATTTCTTCTGCAAGATCTTGCTGAGTCAAGCCTTTTTCTTTGCGTAACTCTTTTATTCTATTCATGTTATCCGTCTCCTACTAAATTTGTTTAGCAGGTAAACCGTGCTTTTGGTTATATCTACGTGCATTAGCTTCCCAGCCATTGTTTTCAATCGTCCATTTTGATTTTTCCTGTTTTTTTGGTTTTGCAAAAATAAAATCTAATAGTTTCATGTTGTTTCTCCTTTTTCATATCCACTGGTTCGTAAAAATCTATTGACATCTGCTAGGTCATATAGTACTTTCCCGTTTTCTGATGACCTTTTAAAGTTAAATTTCCCTTGTTCTCTCCACTGGGTCAATTTGGTTCTCCCCCATCCTGTTTCTTTTTCTAGCCGCTTCATGGTTATCCATTCAATAGACTTGGCGTTTTTGGTCTGCGCTATTTTCATCGCTTCCATATTTAGAGCGATTAAATCTTCAAGCAGGTTTTTTCTAAACTCAGGTCCAAATATTTCAATGGCCATAGTTTTTCCCTCTCTCTTATGTTATAATTAAGTAAATTAAAATTTGTTTTGAGTCCGATTGCCGTCGGAACTTCCACTATTCCTAAGTCCCTCTAGCAAATTGCGGACTTTTTCGGAACGTTTGCCTGCATATTTTGATTTTCCGAGCCTCCAACTTAGTAGGCGATGTTCCTCTTCTGATAAGTAACCTGCTCTTTGTAGCAGGTTTTTTGCTATCTTCCATGGAATCACTACATCTACTTCATCCATGTTTATTACCATTTCTTCAAGTTCTTCTAGTTTGTTTTCTATTTCGTTCATATGTGTCCTTTCTATTTTGGTATAATTAAAATAAAAACGATTGGAAGAATAAAAATGGAATTATTTAATACAATTATCGGCGTCATTGCGCTAATTGTTGCTGTGATTGCTCTTGTTCACTCTATCTACTACAACATGGTTAAGATAAAATTATCTGATTGTTACATTTCAAGAGTAGATAAAGGTTACGATTGGATGTATGATTTTAGTATCAGTAACTTATCGAATGTTTCAGTCATTATTAAAAAAATTGAACTTTACAACAAAGATGGAAAACTAATAAGCGATAATGGCTTCAATCCCTTTCAAAAATACGAAGCTGACATGCAGAATGAAGCTGATGATTATTATGGATTGTCAATGCCGAATTATTATATGCCATTAGATTACCAATGGGAGTCATCGCCATTTAAGTCAGATACTGAAGTATATCCATCTAGTCGAGAAAATTTCTCTTACTATTTAGATGAAAAGCCAGTTAAAATCAAAATCACAACTGATAAGCGTATTCATCAATTCCGAAAATATCAGTTATTCTTTCCCCATTTTGACAATAATAGTTAAGATAGCGATATTCGTTAATAAAATTAAGATAAGTGCTGCCGTTAGTAGCATTTTTTCTTTTCTCCTTTTATTAGTTTTGTTCCTCCTGCGTGCTATAATAAAGCTATCATTACGAAAGGAGGAAAAAAGCATGGGTCCTAATTATTTTCATGTCCAATTTAAGTTAGGCGAAAAAGTATCGTACAACACGCCTTCAGCAGAAGGAAGAGAAGTCATCCCTATCAAAGGTGCTGAAGTTACGAAAATGATTTTCGCCGATGGTAACGAATTGTTAAGCGTTATTCACAACGAAACCGTTGACGTTTACGCTAGCTTCCCAATTGTTCTTGAGTATCATTAATTCGTTATTTCTAAACCAGCAATCGCCCGCTACTGCGTTTGTTGGTTTTTCTTTTCCGTAAAAAATTCGATTTGCTTGCATAGTGTCCTTTCCAGTTTTGTTTAACACGTTAAACATTATGTTTAAAAAAATATCCAATAGGTACGTCTAAAGCGACTGCCAATTTTTGAAGAGTGCTTAGCTTAACCGTAGTAGATTTATCGGTTTCAATAAGAGATATAGTAGTTCGTGAAACTCCAGATTTATTGGCTAGCTCTTCTTGAGACATTTTCTTTTCTTCACGCAATCTTTGAATTGCAAACCTCGTCATTCCCCCACCTCCTTTCTATCTGTTTTTAGTTCCTCCAATCTGCTATAATATGGGCAGAAAGGAGGTGAATGTGATGTTTGACTATTTCAAACTTTATATAATTGTCTTGGAAACCTTCGTGGAAACCAAACCAGACGACGCTTATAGCTTATTTGATAATCTAAGTCTTAACAGTGAATTTGTAAAATTCTCTAAAGACTTAGATAAAAACATTGTAATATCAGGCACTTTAGAAGTAATTGATAATTTACTTGATGATTGCTTGATAAAAGGAAAACGTCGCCCAACAAAAGATATTACTTTCTATTTTTTCGATGGCGTAACAACAACTGGTTACTTATATCTTCAAAGTCTTAAAGATAATAATTTTTCGAGCCGTTTAAAGAATGTCCTTAAAGAAGAAGGTATCCCTCTTACACCAACTTCTATCACAAGGACTATCGCCAAACTAACCTTGTGATTTTGTAAAACTCTTGGCAATTATGGAAAGTGTTACTTCAACATAGCCATCGCCAAGGGTTTTTGTCTTTACAGAATCTTCAATAACATAATGAATCCTTTTATCATCTATTAAGAACTGATTATCGGTTTCAATGACGTTATGAAGCTTCGGCGCTGGATAATTTTTTTGGCTATACGGATATTTTTTGGGGCGCATCTATTCCACCCCCTTTCTGTGGTATAATTTAAATAAAATGATTGGAGAAAATCATGGATTTATTGAAAAATACCAATTTTTTAATTCCGTTAATTTCAGCAATAGTCTCTGTTTCTTCTATTTTTATAAGCAATTGGCTTGGTTATAGAAGTCAAATCAGGAAATTAAAATTTGATGAAGAAAAAGAAATATACCTAACCCTCTATGTACCGTTAATAAAGTGGATGAATTCGCAATCATTCAATAACAAAAGTTATTATTGGCTAGTGGCGTTCCCTAGATATACAACAAATGCACAAGATTTTCTGACAGGCTTGTTGTTAAAAAATTTTGAAAAATTACCAGTATCAGTTGCTATGAGATACTCTGAATACACCCTAAATTCTGCAACCTCTTTACATTTTTATCGTAACACCGAATACGATTATGATTATGAAACATTTGCCAAAAAAGCATCTGAATTATTTGATCTCATTATTGAACAATTGCTAACAGAAGGGACAATATTATCCCAAAAGCTAAGCTTACCAAACTTATCCAAATCCACTTTAGAGAACTTTTTGGCGGACAAGAAAAACTATATCGGTCCCAGATTTTTATCACTAGAAACCCATAACAAACCCCTAAGACCTGAAAGACCACTGCCATTTTAACTCCCCCCTTTCCGCCCCTTGTGGGCTTTTTATTTTGTAATAAACCAAGCTGCTAACCAAGTGATACCACCTAACACCAACAGCGCTGGCAATAAGCCACCTTCAAATTCGATGCTTGTTTTTTCTTTGCCATCATGACTAGTAAACGTGTGTTCTAAGTTGCCAAGCATTAGCTTTTTCCAATTCATGCAACCTCTCCTTTCATTCTTGCGGAGATACAGCCAATGTGCTAAACTAAACTTACCCCGTTAGGGGGAGAGGACTTCTTAGCCCTCTAATTATCCTCACCACTCTATTGAGTAGTGAATCTTAAGCTTAAACCAAAGAATCTTGATTTCGACTTCTAGTTCTTTGCGTTTAGGCTTTTTGTTTAGCCTAGATTTCATCAGCTGTACCTCCTTTCGTTTTGCTTAATCCCTTAAGCTTGATTATAGTTTAACACGTTAAACATTCATTGTCAAGCGTGTTAAACAAAAATATTGAATTATTTTTTGTTGTGTTGTATAATGTATTAAACAATCATTCTAGGAAGAGGTTTTTAACATTGAAATTAGGGGAAATAATAAAAAATTTCAGGGAAGAAAAAAAGTTATCAATGGATAGGTTTGCTGAAAAATCTGGTCTTACTAAGGGGTATATTTCAATGCTTGAAAAAAACGAGCATCCGAAATCTAAAAAACCAATTATCCCTACAGAAGAAACTTTGTTAAAAGTAGCAAAAGGGATGGGGGTTGATATTGATTTTGTTTTGAGTAAATTAGATTCCGATCAAGAAATACAGATTAATATTTCTCCTAAGAATATGTTAAATATGGATAATCCCTCCACTCCCACCACCCCAAAAGTCGAACTTATCCCATCTACTCTACAAAAAATAAACTCTACTTCTTCTCAACTAGAACACAGTAGACAGATAATTGTTTTAGATACAGCTGAGACTTTATTGGAACAACAGAAAGAAATTAAAAACAACGAAGATACTATTGCCGAATTATTTTCTTACAACTACTACGACCACGCAGCTTCAGCTGGTACAGGTCAGTATCTAAATGATGTACAAGTAGAAAAAATTGAGTTACCAGTCGATTATGACGCAGACTTTGTTATCCCTGTTTATGGTGATTCCATGGAACCGAAGTATCACTCTGGGGATTATGTATTTGTTAAGCTATCCGTAGAGCTTACAGATGGCGATATAGGCGTCTTTGAATACTATGGTGACGCTTATATCAAACAGCTACTTATAAATGACGAGGGGGCATTTCTGCACAGTTTAAATAGCAAGTATGAAGATATACCGATAGATAGAGATAGTGATTTTAGGATTATTGGTGAAGTTGTTGGAAGTTATTCGGGAAATCATAGCTAACGAAGCTACGGTTGTGAATGAGTTTAGGAGAAAATATGGAAAATGAAGTTTTACATGCAACTCACGAGGGTAAATTAGTCTTAGATAATACAACTCTTGATGTAGCAGTTTTAAATAACGGTCAGCGAATCATCACCCAAGCTGGTGTTTTTAAAGCATTGGACAGACCTAGTAGAGGCAATACCCGTGTGATCGGAATACCTACTTTTATGGATGCAAAAAACCTTCAACCATTGATATCAAAGGATTTAAGGGGTGTGATCAACAAAATTGAATATAGGGATTTAAATGGTAGGATTCAATTAGGTTTTGATGCTAACATTTTACCGCTAGTATCAGATTTATATTTAAAAGCTAGAGAAATTGGAGCTATCAAATCAGAAGCTCAGATGAGAACTGCACAAAAAGCGGAAATGTTAGTTCGCTCACTTGCGAAAGTTGGTGTTACTGCTTTAGTAGATGAAGCTACTGGTTATCAATATGAGAGAGAACGTTTTGAGCTTCAAAAAATATTTAAAGCATATATTAGTGAAGAATTGCTAAAATGGCAAAAGATGTTTCCAGATGATTTTTATATGGAAATTTTTAGATTGAACGGGTGGAGCTACGATGTTCAATCAATTAAAAGGCGTCCAGGTGTTGTTGGTAAATGGACAAACGAATTGATTTATAAAAGACTGCCTGATGGAGTGTTAGAAGAATTAAAAAGAAGAACTCCAAAAACAAAGAAAGGTCAATATAAAGCTAGATTTTTCCAAACTTTAACACCAGATATAGGACATCCTGATTTAAACGCTCAAATTTATAAAGTTCTTGGGATTATGAGAATTTCATCTAACTGGAAAGATTTCAAAGAGAAATTTAATGTTATGACATCTAGAGAAGACGGTATAATTGAATTAGATTTAGAATTTGATGAAGACAAATAAAAAAAGCCCCACGCTCTCAAAGTTTGGCGACTCTGAGCGTGAGGCAAGACAGTATAAGAAACAACCATTAAAAAGGTCATTTTCTTGTACCTATTTTATCAAATTGAAAGATGGTATGCAATGAAAATTAAATCATATAAAAAGGAAAATGGTGAAACTGCTTATAAATTTCTTTTGTATGCCGGTTATGTTAATGGAAAAAGAAAATATATTAGGCGAGAAGGTTTCAAAACTAAGCAGGCTGCAAGGGAAACCTTAATTAGTTTACAAGCTGAACTTGATAAACCTAAATCAAGTATGACATTTGGAGCATTGACAGATCAATGGCTAAAGGAATATGAAAAAACCGTTCAGTGCAGTACCTACTTAAAAACAGAAAGAAATATTAATAAACATATTTTGCCAAAACTTGATAAAGTGAAGATTGGAGACATCAACCCACTACTTATCCAGCGGCTTACTGAAGAATGGTGCAACGATTTAAAATATGGAGGAAAAATTCTTGGGCTTGTTAGGAATATCTTAAATCTAGCTGTTAGATACGGATATATCAATAACAATCCAGCTTTGCCAATTACACCTCCAAAAATAAAAAGGAAAAGAAAAATGAATAATAATTTTTATACACTTGATCAACTTAAACAATTCCTTGAACTAGTTGAAAAAACTGACAACATTGAAAAAATAGCCTTGTTTAGATTATTAGCATTTACTGGAATACGAAAAGGGGAGCTTCTGGCACTAACTTGGGATGATTTGAATGGTAATACTCTATCAATTAATAAAGCTGTCACACGTACTCAAGTTGGACTAGAAATAGATGTTACGAAGACAAAATCGAGCGATAGATTAATCAGCTTAGATGATGAAACTTTGGAAATTTTACTAGAACTTCATGAAACTTTTCCTACTTCTACTCTTATGTTCCAATCTGAATCAGGTGGAATTATGACGCCAAGTTTACCACGAAAATGGCTATTGCAAATTATCAAAGGGACAGACTTACCACAAATCACAATTCATGGTTTCAGGCACACTCATGCAAGCTTACTTTTCGAATCAGGTCTATCCTTGAAACAGGTGCAACATAGATTAGGGCATGGAGATTTACAGACAACTATGAACGTATATACTCACATCACGCAATCGGCAATTGATGACATTGGAACTAAATTCAATCAATTTGTTACTAACAAGCAACTAGATTGACAACTAATTCTCAACAAACGTTAATTTAACAACATTCAAGTAACTCCCACCAGCTCCATCAATGCTTACCGTAAGTAATCATAACTTACTAAAACCTTGTTACATCAAGGTTTTTTCTTTTTGTCTTGTTCATGAGTTTCCGTTATCCCTATAGCCATACCATCACGCTTACCGATACTCCATCAATACCACTCAAAACCTTGTCATATCAGATCTTTTTGACCATTTTTTTCATGAATATCTAAAAAAAAGAATCAAAATAGTACTAAATTCCCCATAGCGCATGCGCTATGGGGAATCATAGCTATATCTTGTTTATAATTTATGATATAATACAGCAAAAATAGTTTAGGAAATAACATATGACAAAAAAACACTTACTAACACTTCTTCTCATCTCTTTTTTTACTAGCTTTTTGGTAGCTTGTTCAACAACGAAAGATAAAGAGCCTCAACCGTCTGATTCAGAAATCATTACTCCCCGACTACACCAAGCCGCTCATCAAGATAAACGCGCTAACTTTGAAAAAATTAAACTTGCGACTGTTGATTCCTCATTTACAGGAGGGACAAGCCTTGAAGAACTTATTTCACTCTTTGGAGAGCCTAGCCAACATGATCCAAAAACAGCAGGCGAAGTAACAATCGACGCTTATACTTGGCAGTTTGATCAAGTTACTCTCACTGTTAATCTTTATCAAAATAGTAGTATTGTTAAAACCATCTCTAATTTTACCTTTGCAAGAGAGTTAGGCTTATCGCAAAAGGAATACCAACAATTACAAAAAGGAATGTCTTATGAAGACGTTAAAAAGATCTTAACAGAACCTGATAATTATAGCCAAGCGTCATCTAGTGATCATCAAACTTTGCAAGCGATTTGGGTTAGTGGCTTAAAGACAGATACAAGCGGAGCTAATATTTCTCTCGTTTTTGAAAATAATCAGTTAACAGAAATGTCTCAGGTAGGACTTGAAGAATAAAAAATGAGTAATATATTTTGCTAAAAAGATTGATTTCGGTGTACATCGAAATCAATCTTTTTATATCATTTTAATAAAAAACTTTAGTGTAGTTTCTTATAATTACCTCCATAGATCGCTAAACAGACTTGCTTTACGCTTAATGTAATAATTAACCTAAGTCTGAAGTAAAATCATAAGACAGCAGAAACTACTGTCTTATAATTTAGTTTAAGCATGTTACGGTACCGCTACCCCACATTGCAATTATTATTTTTTATCGTGAATGCCAAATATCTTCGTTATACTGCTCAATGGTACGGTCAGATGAGAAGAATCCAGCTTTTGCGATGTTATGGACCACTTTTGTCATCCATAAATCTTGGTCTTCATAGTCTGCTAACATTTTTTCTTTCACTTCAATGTACTCTTCAAGGTCAATCAAAGTCATGAACCAGTCTTTTGAAATCAATTCTTTATAAAGACGATCAAGACGTTCTTCGTTGCCAAATGCTAGCAATTCTGGACTGATAATAAAGTTCACTGCTGCTTTAATAGCAGGGTGGTTATCATAGTAATCTTTTGCTACATAAGAAGCAGTCGCATAAAGGTTGATGATGGTGTCAGAATCTTTACCAAAGGTATAGATATTCTCCATGCCTGCAAGCTCAGCGATTTCTACGTTAGCACCGTCCATTGTACCAAGTGTTAAAGCACCGTTAAGCATGAATTTCATATTACCAGTTCCAGAAGCTTCTTTGGATGCTAGTGAAATTTGCTCAGAAATATCAGTTGCTGGAATCAAGTGCTCTGCTACTGTCACGTTGTAATTTTCAACTAGATGCACATTAAGGTATGGGCTTACTTCAGGGTCATTGTTAATCAATTCAGACAAGCAAAGGATCAAGTGAATGATGTCTTGCGCAATAATGTAAGCAGGCGCTGCTTTACCTCCAAAGATAACAGTGATTTTACGTTTTGGAAGGTTGCCTTTTTTAATTTCCAAATATTTGTGAATCACGTAAAGAGCATTCATCTGTTGACGTTTGTACTCGTGGAAACGTTTGATTTGGGTATCAATAATAGAATGTTCATCAAGCTCAATGTCTTTATTGTCTTTAAGGTAACGTTTAAGAGCTAATTTGTTGTTGAATTTGATTTCAGCCAATTTAGCATGAACAGCTTTGTCATCTGCAAAGGCCATCAATTTTTCTAATTTTGTTGCGTCAGTCAAGTACTCATCGCCAATAAGTTCTTTAATGTAATCAGCCAAGTCTTGGTTAGCAAATTCTAGCCAACGACGGAAAGTAATCCCGTTGGTTTTGTTGTTGAATTTTTCTGGGTAAAGGTCATAGAAAGCTTTTAATTCGCTGTTTTTCAAGATTTCTGTGTGGAGTGCTGCTACCCCATTGACACTTGTTGCAAAATGAATATCCATATGGGCCATGTGCACACGACCTGATTCGTCAATAATTTGAACAGCTGGATCAGACACTTCTGAACGAACAAGAGCATCCAATTTTTCAATGATGGTTACCAAGTGTGGCACTACTTCGTTTAAGTAAGCAGTTGGCCATTTTTCAAGGGCTTCTGCAAGAATAGTGTGGTTAGTGTAACCAACCATATTTTTCACAACAGCTACCGCTTCATCAAAGTCAAAGCCATGTTTTTCAGTCAAGAGACGAATTAATTCTGGGATGACCATTGATGGATGCGTGTCATTAATTTGCACGTAAGCGTAGTCTGCAAGGTCATGAAGGTTTGAACCACGTTCGATAGCTTCATCAATGATTAATTGCGCTGCATTTGACACCATAAAGTACTGTTGGTAAATACGGAGCAATTCCCCATTTTTGTCAGAATCGTCTGGGTAGAGGAACAAGGTCAAGTTTTTAGCAATTTGCGTTTTATCAAAAGAAATGCCGTCTTTGATTAACCCGTAATCAACGCCCTCGATATCAAACAAGTTAAGGTAGTTTTTAGTGTCGCGTTTGTAACCCAAAACATCAATACGATCAAGACGAGATTTCAAGGTGAAGTTCTTAAAAGGCACATCGTAAGAAATGTCTGTTGGAACCAACCATGAGTCATCTTCAATCCAGAAGTTTGGCTCAGCTTCTTGCTCATTGTGTTTGAAGACTTGCTTAAACAACCCACAATGATAGTTTAAACCAACCCCTTCACCATTAATCCCAAGAGATGCAATAGAGTCAATAAAACATGAAGCAAGGCGTCCTAAACCACCATTACCTAGTGATGGTTCTAATTCAACATCTTCGACTTCTGCGATAGACTTGCCAGCAGCTGCCAATTCTTCTTTGATGTCCTTGTAAATTCCTAGGTTAATCAGGTTGTTTGATAGTAATTTACCAATCAAAAACTCTGCTGAGATATAGTAAACTTTGCGTTTAGCAGAATTTTTAGCCTTGTGGCTAGCTTCTTCTTTGACAAAGTTTAATAATGATAGATAAATCTCTTCATTGCTGGCTTGCGTAAGTGATTTTCCTAGTTTAGTTTCAACATATTCTGTAAAGCGTGTCATGTCTTCCTCTTTTCAATAATGTAACATTTAAATATTATCTTGCGCGACCATAAAGATCTGTTAAATAAATAAGGTAATCTTTGTGATCTTGGTTCAATTCACCGTCAAGCATACGCCATTGCCAATTACCTCCAATTGTATTTGGCATATTCATACGACTCTTACCATCTTTATCTAATAAATCTTGGATGCAAAGAATGGCTGTATCACAAACAGAAGCAAAGATTGTTCTTAGCATGGCTTTTGTAATACTTTCATCTGCATGTTTGTGAAGATAGTTATTTACAAAGTGTACTTGTTCTTCACTAAGATTGTCATACCATCCGTTAACCACCTCGTTATCATGAGTCCCTGTGTAAGCGACACAATTACGGTCATAGTAATGTGGTAAATCTATACTTTGACTCGTTATATCAAATAAACCAAATTCTAATATCTTCATGCCAGGAAAGCCTGTTGATGCTAATAGCTGCTCTGCTTTTTCATCAATATAACCCAGGTTTTCTGCGATGATAGGGAGCTCTCCTAAGGCCTCACGAACCGCAGAAAATAATGCTATACCTGGGGCTGAGGCCCAATGGCCATTTCTAGCAGTTTTATCACCAGCAGGAATTTCCCAAAAATCTGAGAAGCCTTTAAAATGATCGATTCTTAGCTGATCATATAGTTTGAAACTTTCTTGAATACGATAAATCCACCATGCAAAATTAGACTTTTCATGAGCAGACCAATTGTAGGTTGGATTTCCCCACAGCTGACCATCTTCACTAAAGCCATCTGCTGGTACACCTGCAATAAACAATGGCTTTTTATCACTATCTACTTTAAATAGCTCAGGCATCGTCCAAACTTCTACACTGTCCGCAGAAACATAAATAGGCATATCACCAATAATTTCTATCCCTTTATGGTTAGCGTAAGTTTTCAAGGCTGACCATTGTTGGTAAAAGAAGTATTGACAGACTTTATGATAGGTAATCTTTTTTGCAAGCAACTCACGGTAATTATTAAGTGAGTCTTCTTGGCGTTTAATGACAGTTTCGTCGTCCCAATCTTGTAAGGCTTTATTGTTAAAATATTCTTTTAAAGCCATAAATTCAGCAAAATCAGTTAACCAGCTAGAAGCTGTTTCAAAAGCTTCTAATTTACACACATTTTCTTGTTCAGCAACAAAAGCTCTCACTGCTTTTTCTAAAAGTGGACGTCTAACTTGAAAAAGCTGAGCATAGTCTACTGCTTCAGGATTTGTGCCGAATGTAATATCACACAAATCTGCTGCTTCTAAAAGTTCATCATCTACTAGCAATTCAAAATCAATGAAATGTGTGTTCCCAGCAATAGCTGAAAATGACTGATAAGGAGAATCTCCAAAACTCGTCGTTGTTAAAGGCAGAATTTGCCAATAGGTTTGTTTCGTCTCTGCTAGAAAATCAACAAATTCAAAAGCTGATTTTCCAAAAGTGCCTATCCCAAATTTCCCAGGCAGGGAACTAATATGCATTAAGATACCGCTTGCACGTTTGTTCATGATTTTTCTCCTTGTGAAATCTATTCATGATGAGATTATAACGCAAGCGCTTGCGTAAGTCAACCAGTTTCCTAAAAAAAGTAACATTCCTTAAAAATGCTACTTTTTTTGTTCTTAATGACTAATATCACGGACGCTTTCTCTTTGTTTTAAACTAAAAGGAACAAAAATAGTCTGACTAAGATTCTGTTCATTGGAATTGATAATATCAAGTAATTGCTTAAAAGACATTTTTCCAAGATTTTCAACATTTATATCAAATGTCGTTAAATAAGGGTGAATTAATTTAGCGTAATTAGAATTATTAAAAGTGATAATTGACATATCATCTGGCACTTTTATATCATAAAAAGATAATAACTGTACCATACGAATAGCCAGAACATCACCAACAACAACCAAGGCAGTTGCTTTAAAGGAAGATATAGTTTCCATCAATATTTCTACGCTAACAGGATCCTTACGATCAAATAACAGCATTGGCTTTGTTTTTAAAGATCGCTTAAAACAACCCTTCAAATAGCCAAGATAACGCTCAGAAGTTACTTCTGATAGTAAATCATCTGTTATAAATAATATGTTGTGATGGCCTTTTTGATAAAGGTGTTCTACTGCTGTTTTAGCCATTAGCTGATTATCATTATCAATATAAGTGGTTTTATTAGTGTCACCTTGTGGAGCACCTACAATGACAAATGGTAAGTTATTTGTCATCAAATATTTTTTGACAGGATCATCTTGATCAGAATAAAGAATAATAAAACCATCAACTCGTTTTTGAAGATGCATCAGTTTCACTTGCTCTATCAGGTCATCAAGAGATATACCTGTAGCAATCGACACAGTAAAATGAGATTCTTTAGCTTCGTTAGTAATAGTCGACAAAATTTCCATAAAGAAAGGTTCACTTAATCTATCGCTAGTTGTAATAGGAGGAAAAACAAGTCCTATATTGTGTGTCAAACCACTCGCTAGAATCTGTGCTGCGACATTTGGAACATATCCCAAATCTGCCATCGCTTTTCTAACCTTCTCTTTTGTCTTCATAGAAATAGATCGATTATCTTTTAATACCCTACTCACCGTCGAAGGGTTAACACCTGCCTTTTGAGCGACATCTTTTATTGTTACCATATTAACCTCGTTACTATATTTACCAAAGATAAACCTTATCATGGGTTTGTCATGTATTTCGTTTCCATTATACAATTATCTTTCAAAAAATCAACTTCAATCAAGATTCCCTTGTCATTTTAACTCAAATTCTCTAAACTATTTTTTTAAAAAAAACGACCTTTTTTTTAAAAAAAGGCTTGACTTTTTCTGCAAGCGGTTGCATAATATTAAGTGTAAGAAATATATCTTAGGAGGAAATAGCTATGAAATCATGGCAAAAAGTTATCGTCGGCGGAGCAAGTTTGACACTTGCAAGTACCTTGTTAGTGGGATGTGGATCAGGTTCAAAAGATAAAAAGGAAGCTGGCGCTGACTCAAAGACTATTAAACTTTGGGTACCGACTGGCTCTAAAAAATCATATGCAGATACCATTGCAAAATTTGAAAAAGATTCTGGTTACACCGTTAAAGTGGTTGAATCAGAAGATCCAAAAGCACAAGAAAAAATCAAAAAAGATGCCTCAACTGCTGCCGATGTCTTTTCACTTCCTCATGATCAACTTGGTCAACTTGTAGAATCTGGTACTATTCAAGAAGTTCCAGAAAAGTACAATAAAGAAATTGCTGCTACTTCTACTGATCAGGCGCTCGTCGGTGCACAGTACAAAGGGAAAACATATGCTTTCCCATTTGGTATTGAATCACAAGTTCTTTTCTACAATAAATCAAAATTAGCTGCTGAAGACGTTACTTCATATGATACAATTACTACAAAAGCAACTTTTGGTGGTACCTTTAAACAAGCTAACACTTACGCTACTGGTCCATTATTCATGTCAGTTGGTAACACTTTATTTGGGGAAAACGGTGAAGATGTAAAAGGTACTAACTGGGGCAATGAAAAAGGCGCTGCTGTTCTTAAATGGATCGCAGACCAAGCTTCAAATAAAGGTTTTGTTAGCTTAGATGCTAACAACGTTATGTCTAAATTTGGTGACGGTTCAGTAGCTTCCTTTGAATCAGGACCGTGGGACTATGAAGCTGCTCAAAAAGCTATCGGTAAAGAAAACCTTGGTGTTGCTATTTATCCAAAAGTAACTATTGGAGGCGAAACGGTTCAACAAAAAGCATTCTTGGGTGTAAAACTTTACGCAGTCAACCAAGCACCAGCTAAAGGTGATACAAAACGTATCGCAGCTAGCTACAAATTGGCATCCTACTTGACTAATGCTGAAAGCCAAGAAAACCAATTCAAAACTCGTAACATTGTCCCAGCCAACAAAGAAGTTCAATCTTCAGAAGCTGTTCAATCAAACGAACTTGCTAAAACCGTTATCACTATGGGTTCTTCTTCAGACTACACTGTCGTAATGCCAAAACTTAGCCAAATGGGCACATTCTGGACTGAAAGTGCTGCTATTCTTAGTGATGCCTTCAACGGTAAAATCAAAGAAAACGACTACCTTACTAAGTTGCAACAATTCGACAAAGATATCGCTGCAACAAAATAATATGATCTCATGTCATCACTGCTATACTAAAACAAGCACAAGGTAAGTACTTCTAAAAAGTTCTTTCCACTTACCTTATGAAGAGTGGAACTAGGCTCCATCACATTTTATTCAAGCTTAGTCTCACTCTTACTTGTTTTTGTTTTACTAGTAGCTTAGTGCTACTTAAATTTTTAACTCTTTAAAAGTTTACGTAACACTTAGCTATTTCATCCTAACAAGAGATTGAATCTGAACTACCACTCTAGTATCCTAAAATAAAGGAGAATCTATATGACTCAGTCAAACTTGACACCAAATATATCTGTAATAGAAGCCTTAAAAAGAGGCAGTTGGGATATTAAACTTTCGAGTATTATCATGGGATTTGCCAACTTTGCTAACAAACAGTTTATCAAAGGAATCTTATTTTTAATAAGTGAACTTATCTTTCTAGTAGCTTTTGTCTCCCAAATCATCCCTGCTATCCGTGGCCTTGTCACTCTTGGTACTCAAACTCAGGGAATGACTACAAAAACTATTGATGGGATTAACATCCAAGTTGCTGTTGATGGCGATAACTCTATGTTAATGCTTATTTTTGGTTTAGCATCACTCATTTTCTGCCTAGTCTTTGCTTACATTTACTGGTGTAATCTCAAAAGTGCTCGTAACCTTTATCTTTTCAAACAAAAAGGTCAGAAGATACCAAGCTTCAAAGAAGATCTTGCCACACTTACAAATGGTCGCTTTCATATGACTTTAATGGCTATCCCACTGATTGGTGTGCTTTTATTCACCATTCTTCCTTTGATTTACATGATCTGTTTGGCCTTTACCAATTTTGATCATAATCACTTGCCTCCAAAATCTTTATTTGATTGGGTGGGACTTGCTAACTTTGGAAATGTTTTAAGCGGCCGTATGGCAGGAACCTTTTTTCCTATCTTCTCATGGACTTTGATTTGGGCTGTTTTTGCCACAGTAACTAATTTCTTCTTTGGTATTATTCTTGCTTTGTTAATCAATACCAAAGGATTAAAGTGGAAAAAAATGTGGCGAACCATCTTTGTTATCACCATTGCAGTTCCACAATTCATCTCATTATTGATTATGCGGAACTTACTCAATGACGAAGGCCCACTAAATGCTCTTCTCAATAAAATCGGCTTGATTAATGGCTCACTGCCATTTTTATCTGATCCTCTTTGGGCAAAATTCTCAATCATTTTTGTCAACATGTGGATCGGTATTCCATTTACCATGCTGATTGCGACTGGTATTATCATGAACCTTCCAAGTGAACAAATTGAGGCTGCTGAAATTGATGGCGCTAGCAAATTCCAAGTCTTCAAGTCTATCACGTTCCCTCAAATTCTCTTGATCATGACACCAAACTTGATTCAACAATTTATCGGAAATATCAATAACTTTAACGTCATTTACCTCCTTACTGGTGGTGGTCCAACAAATTCAGAATACTATCAGGCAGGAACAACAGACTTGCTGGTCACTTGGCTTTATAAATTAACCGTCACAGCTGCTGACTACAATTTAGCTTCTGTTATCGGTATCTTAATCTTTACAGTTTCAGCTATCTTTAGCTTACTTGCTTATACAAGGACAGCATCCTACAAGGAAGGAGCGGCTAAATAATGAAAAACAAACGTCGATTTCAACTTGGACTTGTTTATGCTACTTTAATCATCCTCTCAATCATTTGGCTCTTCCCAATCGCTTGGGTTATTCTTACTAGCTTCCGTAGCGAAGGAACTGCTTACGTCAATTATTTTATTCCTAAGACTTTTACATTAAATCACTACATTAATCTTTTTACTAATGAAACCTTTCCTTTTGGAAAATGGTTTATGAATACTCTTATTGTAGCCACTTTTACATGTATTATTTCAACCTTCATAACTGTTGCCATAGCCTACTCTCTTAGCCGAATTAAGTTTAAGTTTCGCAATGGCTTTTTAAAACTAGCCCTTATTTTAAATATGTTCCCTGGTTTCATGAGCATGATTGCCATCTACTATATCTTAAAGGCCTTAGGTTTGACGCAAACCCTAACAGCACTTGTCCTTGTTTATTCCTCAGGTGCAGCCCTTGGTTTTTACATTGCAAAAGGATTTTTTGATACCATTCCTTATTCACTTGATGAATCAGCTATGATTGATGGCGCTACTCGTATGGATATTTTCTTTAAAATAACCCTTCCTTTAGCAAAACCAATCATTGTCTATACTGCCCTTCTTGCTTTTATGGGGCCTTGGATTGACTTTATCTTTGCACAAGTTATTTTAGGTGATGCTACAAGTAAATATACCGTTGCTATTGGACTATTTTCAATGCTTCAGCCAGATACCATTAACAACTGGTTTATGGCCTTCACTGCTGGTTCTGTCTTAATTGCCGTCCCAATCACTCTCCTCTTCATGTTTATGCAAAAATACTATGTTGAAGGCATCACAGGTGGTTCTGTTAAATAAGTTACAACATACCAAACCTTCTAAGGGCAAGCCCTTTAGGAGGTTTTTGATAAATAAGGCCGTAGATAATCATATTAGTCCTCACATTTATCTTCAGATCAGCCAAATGTATTAATGATTCCTTGACTTTTACCATGAATTCGGATATAACAAAATGATGACATCTAAAATTACCATTAAAGATATTGCACGAGAAGCCGGGGTTTCTGTGGCGACCGTATCTTACGTGTTAAACCAGCGCAATGATCAAAAAATCAGCGAAGAAACCCGCAATAAAGTGCTACATATTAGTAACCTTCTTAACTATACACCTAATCAGGCAGCCAGGTCATTAGTCACACAACAATCAAACAGTGTTGTCCTGTATTACAAATATGCAGATAGCATTTTAGCTAGGGCTGAACAACTGCATACCATTAGCTTTCTATCCCGCCTATTGCATGAGCAGGACTATCAGCTGGTTTGCCTAAATGAAGATAGCACTGAAAAATTTGACTGGGCAGACCTTATTCTGACCTTGGACGTTGATAATGATACCTTTTACAAAATTGGAAAGCTTAATTTCAAACCCTTAATTGCCATTGATAGCTTTGTTAATGATCCCCTCTTCTTTCAAATTAATACAGATTATGCTGCTCTCAAAGATCAGGCTAATCAGTTTTTTAAGGATGAACCTTATACCCTGCTTTCCTTGCCTATCACTAATCGTGAGCGATATGAGCATGTTTCTGCCTTCTTTCCAAGTTTGCACATTGTAAACGACCTAAGAGAGCTAACCTACTTTGAAAAGGAAAATCTTTTACTCATTGATGAGAGTTTGGATCAATTCTTTGTGAACTCTTCGCAAAAACTCTACTGCCCACGTTTTTCCCCCAAAAAAGGGCAAGTTATCTTAGAGGCCATCGAATGGGCCAAAAAACGCCAGCCTGATAAAAAACATAACCTTCTGGTGTAACGCCTGAGAATTAACCTATCTTGACTAATTCCTTGTAACTCAAAACCTTGCCTCTTTAGATAAAGAAGCAAGGTTTTTTGATGTCTAATCTAATAACAGGGCCTGACTTGTCTCATCAATCTCTAAACTGTGTTTTGTAGAACACCCAGGTCAGCATTAATAAGGTACCAAATACTTGGCAATTCATAATCAGTACTGGATCCTGAATAAAGAAACTAAGAGCAATCGCCAGTAGACTCGGCCAAGCCAAACAATTAACCATCAATCCAAGTCCTTCAGAGAAGTTTCGAATCATAAATAGTCGTGATCGTTTAGTCAGAGTCAAAAAGAAAGCGCCTAGACCAATCACAATAAGGGTACCCACACACACCATGAGAACAAACGTCAGCAAAAGAAAACCAAGTACACTGGCTTTATTACTGTCATACCATTGCTGATTGACAAAGTCCTTCACTGCTTTAACTGTTGTCAGGTCAGCGAGTGACTGCTGCTGGCCTCTAACGTGAGCACGGAGTTCCTTGCCATCAGGGGTAACAAAACGCCATTCTTTTTTTGTCACAATAATTTGTCTGGTTGATTCTGATGCCAATTGCTCTAAATCGACCTTTGTCGGTAAAACAGCCAAAACCAATTCACCATCTCGTCGAATCAGAGATTGACCCTGAAACGTATCTTTCTCAATCTTTCCTTGGGTCAATGCTTGATAGGTTTTGTCTGTGATAGGCGACAAACTCTTAGTTACAATCCGTTCCAAGGGATACGTTGTCATGTTAGCATAGTGTAACGTAACTGGAATCATTATTAAGGCGTTCAAAAAAACAATAATAAGAAGATTTTGCCACCAAGTAAACTGAGCTCGGCTGGCAAACATTGCCCTAGGAGAAAGGCAATGTGAAATGTAAGAAATAGGAAATTGTTTTTTATCTGGCATTAAACATTACTCCTTGTCAGGTTACCCTTTGGTACCACCACTTGTTAAACCGGAAACGAAATTTTTCTGTAGGAAGAAAAAGAGAACTGAAATAGGCACTGCAATCAGAATAGCTCCCGCAGCAAATAAGGTTACCTTGGGATTTCTAGCATCATTCGTAATAAACGATTGAAGACCAACTGCTACCGTATAATTTTCTTGCGCCCTTAAAAGGAATTTAGCCAACATGAAGTCTCCGAAAGGACCCATAAAAGCCCATAAGGATTGTACTGCAATCATTGGTCGCACAAGAGGAAGGACAATTTGGTAGAAGGTCCTAAAGTGTCCAGAACCATCTAACTTAGCAGATTCGTCCAAGTCATAAGGTACCGTGTCAAAATAACCCTTCATCAACCAGGCATTCATAGGAATACCACCACCGACGTAAATCAAAATCAAGAACCAGTATTGGTTTAAGGCATTAAAGAGCCACGCCATAACAAAGTAAGCCGTTAAAGCCGCCATGGTAGGAACCATCTGTACGACTAGGAAAAAGATTAAACTTTTTTTGCGTCCAAAGAAATTGTAACGGCTATACGCATAACCTGTCAAAGTGATGACTGTTACTTGTATGAGCATGGTGAAGAATGCCACGATCAAGGTATTCCAATACCATCTTAAGTATAAGGTATCTTGAAAGAGTGTTTTAAAGTTAGACAAGGTCCATGGCCCATCAAAATGAAAACTAAAGGCTGTGGTATTTCCTGGTCTAAAAGCTGAACTGACCGTCACTAGTATTGGGAATAAAATCACGATCACTAAGGAGATTAGATAGAGATAAGTCAATAATTGGGTGAAGAAACGTTTGCGTTTCATGGATATTGAAACATAGGTCTTTCTCATGATCTCTCCTCCATATCAAAAGCTTTAAATTTCTTAAAGGTAATCAACGATACCGAAATCACTATTACAGAGATGATTAAGGTCACTGCCGACGCCATCGAAAACTGAGGCGAGGTTTGTGTGGTCAACTTGTAAATCCAAGAAATCAGAATATCAGTTGTCCCAGCTCCGCCCCCCACAGTACCAGGGCCCCCATTATTAAACAGATAAATAATAGAGAAATTATTGAAGTTAAAGGTGTACTGAGAGATAAAGGTTGGTGCTGCAACCGCAAAAATCATTGGCATGGTGATATGGCGGAATTTCTGTAAGACTGTCGCACCATCAACGGTTGCTGCTTCGTATAAATCAGCTGGAATTGCCTGTAAAATACCTGATACCAAAATATAGATATAGGGAAATCCTAGCCAACCTTGCACCATAATAACAGCCACTTTTGTCCAGAAGGGGTCTGTCTTCCAGGACACAATTCCGAAGTCAACGAAAGGAAGGAATTTCTCGATGAAAGGAAGAACCTGAACATTCATGGCCCCAATGGAATCATTAAAGAAATTACCAAAACTCATAATAGAGATAAATGCTGGAACAGCCCATGGTAACAAGAATATCACACCAAAGAGACGTTTTCCTCTGATAAAGGATTGATTAGCAATAACAGCCGTTGCAATTCCAATAACAATTTGAAGACTTGTCGCTGCTAATGTCCAGATCAGCGTCCATGACAAAACAGATGTAAATGCTGTTTTGAAGGTGCTTAATTCTAAGATATTAAGAAAATTCTTCAACCCTACCCAATCCAATAAACGATACGGAGGAATATGCCTAAAATCGTAATTGGTAAAAGCAATCAGCAAGGTCACTAAAACTGGAAAAATAATAGCGAAAGCCATTGCTAAATAAGCCGGAATGATGAGCAAGTAAGGAAATCCTTTTTCATAAATCGCTTCAAGGGTCTCTTTAGCCGTCACCGGAACCTTCTTGCCTTCATTCATTTGATGTGCAACTAATTTAGCATCTCTCATAGCAACCAAATGAAAAATACCAAATAAGACTAGAGTAATTAATTGCATGGCCCCCTTAATTAACATAAATAAGGAGTGATCTTGCATTGGAACACTTCCAAGACTGTAAAGACCTGTTAAAGCAGGAATTCCTAGAACTACAATTTCTAGTAGCTCTAGGAAGAAAACAACTAATAAGACTCCCCCTTTAACGATTTGTTTATTGTATAGTTGTCCCAAACCTGGGATAACAGATAGCCACATGGCTTTATTAGGCTTCTGTTGTCTTTGGTTCTCTACCATTTTTTATTCCTCTTCTCATAAATGATTTAAGGTTATCCTCCTTATCATACTAACTTCCTTTTAAGCTGACTAATTTATTTTTTTATAGTAATGGTTTGTGCTTCATGACCTGTCTTTATACTATAAGTCTCAGGACTTGTCCATAAAACATTCCCAATACTATCTTTTTTAACAAGTTTGACTGCTATTTCTTTATTGATTGGTAGATGAGTATCAAAGAACCAGTTTGGGTACTTGGCAATGGTCTGAGTGTTATTAAATAGAGGACCAACAGCATTCTTAGCGTCATTTGCCCCCATCTCAAAAACATCACCCATGAGATATAGTTGTTCCCCTGGTACTGTCTTAAAATCATTGATGAGTAAACGAACAGGAATTTGTTTATCAGTCAATACTTCAAAGGCTTGGTAACTATTGCTGGTTTGCTTATCGGCAGTTGTCACTGAAATGTTATAATAATTTGCTGGAACCGTCGGTACTTTTAAGGTGATAAGGGTATCTGACCAAGAAAGGATCTCAGCAGAGATTTCTCCAAAAGTCACTTGACCTTTAGAATTACCAAAACCTTGACCTGAAATAGTAATCTTATTTCCAGCAATACCCACTGAAGCATCGACATCTCCAAGTTGTGGTGTCTTGTCCTCTCCTTCATAAGTCCATACAGCGACTTGCCCCGCTCCAAGTTCAAAGCTACTAATAGTGCCATCTGCTCCAACTATTAATTCTTGACCGCCAAGAAGACCTTCTAATTTGTCCTTGTAGCTATTTTGGGGCAAGGCTGTTTTAGCATTAGTAATTGTATAACCATTCGTTTGATCTCTATTAATAGCCACTAGTGCGACATGATTACCAAATTTACGCTCAAATACCAAAACATGATCACTAATCCAACGTTGTTCAGTTGTTCCATAAGCTAAAGCTTGATTTTGTTTTCTTAAAGGAGCTAGCTTACTAATCACTTTATAGGCTTGTGACTCTTTATTAAAACTTGGCATATCACCACGATTATTAGGATCTTTATCACCTGTTGCATACTGCTCTGTACCATAATAAATATTAGGCACACCTCTAGATGTTAAAAGCAAAGCATAGGCTTGATTAACAGCAGTTTGATTATTAGCCACTTTTGTTGCGAAGCGTTCCATATCATGATTATCAATAAAGGTCACCTGGTCTGTCACTTCATTAGTCACCTGATCTCTATTTTCAAGAACCTTGTAAAAATCTCGCATGGTAAACGTTGAAAAACCTGTATACAACTGTCTAATAGCATTGGCAAATCTAAAATCTAAAAGCCCCATCCCACTATTGTTAGCAAATGTCGTCATATCATAATCATCGTCGGTATGTCCCGAGAACCATTCCCCGAAAACAAAGACATTATGTTTTTCATAGATATGACTCAACCAATTTTTTTGCCAACCTTGTGACATATGTTTAACAGCGTCAACTCGGATACCATCAACACCCAGGTCTAACCATTTATCAATAGCTTCTTTCATGTACTGGTCAACTTTCGGATTAATGTTATTTAAATCAGCTAGTCCGTACATTGAATGATAAATAGAATTTTCATAAGTACTAAAATCGGTCCAAGATTCATGATTAAAAATCTTGTCTTTATCATCTGAAAATTTACCAACTAATTTACCGTTTTTATATAAAGCGCCATCTTCTTTGAAAGTTGTGCCTTCTTTTTCGGCTGTAGACGTATGATTAGGAGCAAAATCAATAACTACCTTAATATGGTGTTGATGAGCTACTTTGACTAGTTGTTGAAAGTCTGCTTCAGTGCCAAAATGCTGGTTTGTTTTAAAGAAGTCCTTAGCCCAATACCCATGATATGCAGCACTTCCATTAGAAGGATCAATACTGTCGATATTTTCAACAGGAGAAGAAATCCAAATGGCAGAAATCCCCATATCTGTCAGGTAACCATCCTTAATCTTGGCGATGATTCCTTGCCAATCACCTCCATGGTATTTTTTAAGGTCATTTTTATCAAAAACATCAGTCTTACCATTATTAGAGGTATTACCATCGTTAAAACGATCTGTTACAATCTGATAAATCGTATCTGTTGAAAAATCTGCTTTGTTGGTGACAGAAGCATTATCGGCAGCAGAAACAGTTAGTGGAAATGAAATTAAGCCAAGTAAAACAGCACTTTTCGTTAATAACTTATAAGTTTTGATATGTAATTCTCTCATCGCTTTTTCCTTTTAAAATAACCTTTTAGTTACTAAACACAATATATCCATCCTGGAGTAATTGTTTTTTGTTTTTAGTTACCCCATTGCTTGTCAAAATCTGTCCTCCTTCCTTAATAGAATAAGCACTCTCACCATTGTTAAGAACAAGTGAAATGCTTTGCTCACCTAAGCTGCGTTTCAGAATGAGGCAGTCTTCGTCATAATCAATGCTAATAGCTCCTTCTTGAAGAGCTGGCTGTTGGCGAAGAGCAATAATCGCTTTTACTTTGCTAAAGAAATCCTTGTCCCGCTCAGCATCATCCCAAGGAAAACCGCGACGCGAATCAGGGTCGTAACCCCCTTCCATTGCCACTTCTGTCCCATAATACAAGCAAGGAATGCCCATAAAGATAAAGAGCAATGCTAAAGCAGCTAACAATTTATCTTTGGAACCCTTAACTTGAGTGAAGAAACGATGCGTATCATGAGAATCCAAAAGATTCAAGTTCATGCGATTGACTTGCCAAGTGTTTCGCATCAAAATGTTGCTTAATTTCTCAGCCAATTGTTTTGATGTCATGGTTTCAAAAGCAAAGTAATCCAAACAGGCTTTGGTGAAAGCATAATTCATTATCCCATCATACTGATCCCCTGCCAAATAAGGATAGGCATCATGCCAGTTCTCCCCAATTAAAATGGCATCTGCTTTTTCCGCTTTAACCACCTGACGGAAACGTCGCCAAAAATCATGAGATACTTCATCAGAAACATCTAGGCGCCAACCATCGATACAAAATTCTTTAATCCAGTATCGCCCAATCTCAATCAGATAGTCTTGCACGTCTCTATTTGAGGTATTCCATTTGGGCATATAGTTACATCCAGCAAAGGTTTCATAGTTTACTAGGTCCATGGATGGGTGTTCATCATGAGTCATAAACCAATCAAAAAACTTAGACTCTTTACCGTATCTCAAGACATCCTGAAATTCCACGGCATCACTGCTGGCATGGTTAAAGACAGCGTCTAGAATAATCTTGATTCCCATTTTGTGAGCTAAATCAATCAATTCTTGCAAATCATATTTAGTTCCAAATTGTGGATCAATAGCGTAGTAATCACTAATATCATATTTGTGATTACTAATGGATTGAAAAATTGGCGTTAAATAGATGACAGTAATCCCTAAATCTTTGAGGTAATCTAATTTTTCTGTAATTCCCTTTAAATCTCCACCAGCAAAACTTTTAGGAGTCGGTTTTTCTAACCAACCCATGTTGACATAACTGTCACCTTTTTCCCAATCCCCACGGTTAAAGCGATCAACAAAGATTTGATAAAAAACCGCGTCTTTTGTCCAAGGAATGACTTGATGAACATCAACAGCATTGATATAAGGCATTTGGAAGAAATTATAAAACCCATTTGAAAAATCGTAACTAGTAGTTAACCCATCTTCACTAAAATAATAGGTTTGACCTTCTTCTTCAATTTTAAAAATGTAGGCCAACCTCACATCGTCTAATGTTAAAGTAGTTTCATAATAAGCATGCGTATGGTCTGTATAGGCAACTGACATTTCCAATTCTTCTTGGAATTCATGATAACCATATTTAGGCCCGTGGACCAAATTAACAGTAATACCTCTATCTTCTTTGGCCACGCGTAATCGGATGACAAGTTCCTTTTGAGATATGGCAAAGCAATACCTCGAATCAGGAATATGGAGCATTCCGGCAACATTCATTTCTACCTCCATTAATAAAGTATTGACGATTACTTCTTTTTCTTTAAAACGAAAAAATAGCAGAGCGACTCATACTTCTATATTTTTAGTATCTGTTTCATCTTCATCAAACTAACAGAAATAGAAGCTGGGCGTACTTCTTTATCCCAGCCTCCCTTCTTTGCCTTATTCAGCGTATTTTTGTTCAATAGCTTCCTTAATAGTTTTTGCTGCTTCTTTTGCAGCTTTAGATGCTTCTTCCTTACCAGAAGCCACGTTAAAGAACATATTTGCACCTGGTTCCCAAACTTCAGCCATTTCTGGAATATTTGGCATTGGTTGTGCGCTCTCAAACTGACTAATCACAGCTTTCGTTAACTCATTACCCTCTTTAGAAGCATAGTTACGTGCTGTTAAGTTAGCTGGAATTTCTTGTGTTTTATCATAGAAACGTTTTTGGTTTTCAGCATTGGTCACATAATCAAGGAATTTTTGAGCAGTCGTTTTTCCTTTAGAATAGTTTGAAATAACCCAAGCTTTACCACCTGCGAACGGTTGGTATTTTTTACCATTTGTCAAAGTAGGAATTTCCATTACCCCAAAGTTAACACCAGCATCTTTAAAGGAGCTAGCTGCCCATGGACCATCAATAATGACACCAGCTTTTTTAGAAATAAATTGTTCAGTGATAAAATCACCAGCTTTTTTAGTGTCTTGCATTCCTTGAGGCCAAGTGCCATACCACTGTTTCGCGTAGTTTAACCCTTCAACAGTTCCGTCGTTACCTAGGCCTAAATCACTTGGTTTGGTTCCTTTATCACCAAAGATATAACCGCCATAACCGGCAATTAAACCATAACCATAATAGAAGTCTGTCCATTTCGCCAAGAAACCTACAGATTTTCCTGGTTCAGAGGCAAAAGCAAACTTAGAATCTTTTTGTAAGACTTCTAATTCAGTAAAGCTTTTAGGTGCTTGAGGCACTAAATCCTTATTATAATAAGTTACCAAAGTTTCAATTACGTCTGGTGCACCATAAGTTTTACCATCAATGGTTACTAATTTCTTAACCGTATCATCAAACTCTTTGCTGTTTCCTAAAGTAACCTCAGCGATTTGACCTTCAGTTCCTAAGCCACCTACACGGTCAAAAGGTGCTAAAAAGACATCTGGTGAAGCTCCTGTTGGACCATCCGTTGATAGCTTATCAAGAGTATCCATCATACCTTCTTTTTTGACTTTAACGGTGACTTTATGTTCTTTTTCAAACTCACCCTTAATACTCTTAATGTAATCAACATATCCCTCATCAACAGAGACTACAATAGTCTTTCCGTCTGTTTCCTTAACGCCTTTACCACCACCACTTACGCAAGCAGTTAGGGGTAGCACTGAAGCTAAGGATAAAGTTCCAAGCACAGATGTTTTTTTCCAATTCCATGACATAACATGTTCCTCCCGAAATGGTTTTTTCTTAAACACAAATCAAATCATCTATCTACTCTCATCATATTAGCAAATAAAAGATAACATAAGGCATTTAAAATTAATAACAGTAATAGTTTCGAAACTTAAACGTTTAAGTTAAGTTTATCGTAATCGCTTTCATTTGTCAATAACTTTTTTACTTTTCTTTTCTTTTAAGATCATATCAGTAGTTTTCCTGCTAATTGAAAACAAGGCATTTACTGTCACACAAGTCTGTCCTTTCTTTTTTTCTACAACTTTATTTCGTCAGCGTAAATAAAACAAAAGCTCTATAATCTCTTGAATGGGTAAATCCACTGTAGAGATTATAGAGCTTTTTGAATATCAAAAAAGTCCCATAAGATTTATAATGAAAAGCAACCAAACTCTCATTAGAAAGACTCTTATGGAACATATCAATCATACCTTACAACACATCGGAATTAAAGACAAAAATATCACTCTAAACAATGTTTTGAAGGATGAATCTCCTACTGAGCTCGTTACTACTTATCAGAAAGGTAGATAGGAAATCCTGATGAAGAGTGTGTCCAAGGGATTATCAATTAGGTCTTAGATTACAAAATAGTAATTCAGGTATGCTCTACTGTTTTCAACACTAGTTCTGCAATTTGTTTTCGAGCTTGCTTAGCTTCTCTTATTGGAAAAATAACATACGCATGAATCATTTTTTCTGCAATAATCAGCTGATTAGCAATTCGTTGTCTTGTTAATTGATCATGTAAAGACATAATGTCTGGGTAAAAAATCTCTTTTGTCCCAACAAAGGTCGTTATTTCAGGCAAATCCTCATAATCACCATACAAAGGACTGACATAAGGAAGTTGCATATTACCTTGACCACCTGCCCATAGTTCACCTATATCACGAAGACGACGAGCATCTAGGTAAGCTTCTTCTGCTTCAAAATCCTTGTAGGCTTGATTTTTAAAACTAACATCTAACCAAGGAGATATAAGAATTAATTGCTTTGGCTGGGGTGCTGTTTTAGTATCTCGTATATACTTAGCAAACGCCAAAGCCATACCCCCACCAGAAGAATCACCAATGACACTAACTTGACTCGGTCCATTAGACAAGCAAAATTGCTGGTAAGCTTCAACTAATTTAGGATAGACATCTTGATAAGTAGCATACGGTACTTTAGGAAAGTTAGGAAAAACAACCTTGGCATTAGTCAGCTGTATAAGATGCTTAACCGTCTTAAAATGAAGTTTTTCGGGTCGTCGTAAATAGACACTGCCATAAAGATAATAAATAACAGGCTGATGACTTTGCTTTTGATCATTAATGATAAAAACTTGCATCCCGTTCACATCGTATTCTTGAGTTGAAAAACCTACTATCTCTTCAGGATTATCTAGATGATAAGGGATATTACGATTACGCTGCGTCTCAACCCCCTTATAATTATCAACTTTTTTAGATAACTTATACTTTCTATAAGCAAACATTTTCTCAACCAACCAACTTGAAAAGGAGCGCTTTTGACCATATTCAACTATCAAAATACCTAGTATCACTCCAAAAAAAATCACCACAGCAATAATGACCACTTATTATCCTCGTTTTCTAATATTATTTTACTATTGCAAGTCTTTCCTATTTGCCCAAATTTTACTATAAAAATAAGGGTTCATTTTATAGTTGGGCACTGGCTGCTTCGTTTCTAGAAATGGTTGCACTTTCTTATCAAAAGCTAACCAGCCATTCCAACCGAGATGGATGGTATCTTGCATAAAGTAGGACTCACCACCATCTTTTGAGAAGTCAGCAATGCGATGAAATCCTTGTGACTTTAACTGGAATTTTATTTTACGAACTGCCGCTTGATACTTATCTTGATTTAAGCCGGTATAATCCGCCCAAGCTTTATTAACAGGAGTTATAACAAAGAGTACATCTGTTTTTCGTTTAGCAAATTCTGATAATAAAAGCTGAAAATCATTGTATTCTGGTGACGCCAGGTAACTATAATTAACTTGGAAATTCTTATAAAGATTGTATTTAGGTGCTATTCGTTTACGATAAAATGTATTTTTAATCCCAAAACGGTTGTTGGTTGTTGCTAATTGGCCTCTCTTAGTTGCTAATGCATTCAATTGTTTATACGAAAATACTTTAGGTAATCCCTTAACGCGAGGCAAAATTCTTTTTTCATAGTTAGTAGATTTGCCTAAAAAACTAAAAAGGGACTCTTCTCTCAATGCTACTTGATGTTGACATTTCAAAATAGCTCTGTCTAACCGACTAAGAGACTTACCCTTACTTACTTTTTTCAATAAGTTTGATTTAGACACACCAGGGTTAAGCTCAAGCAAACGCTTTGCTGCAAACTGTGATTCTTTATCAGTTCTAGCTTTTAGTAAAAATTCAATCACTTGAGTGTTAGACAAGTACATCTGAACCGCACTAGGATTAATCCCTTGAGCAGTAAACCATTGAGGAGATACTACAAAGATGGCTTTTTTCTTTTGCATTTCATTGGTAATTTGTTGCATACCATAATAATGCGACAAAGATGCTGATCCTCTCTTACCAATTAAAAATGGTCTATAGCTCCGCTTGTAGCGCTCTGCAAGCACCGAAGGGTGCATACTATCCATTCGACTCCATTCGCTAGAACCAAAAAAAGGCACAAAACGACAAGTCTCATCTGATAAAGCTTGTCTTTTAATCAAACCATTTTTAAAAGAACTATCTGTGATCGCAACGGCATTTGCTTTTTCCTGAGCTATGGAATGATCAAGTTGTGTAGGAAAACTAAAAATAGTAATCACTACTAAAACAAAGGCAATAAGAAGAGGACCTAGAATTAACCAGAGTCTCTTAAGCATGTTGCAATTCCTCTACACCTTGAACAATCTTAGTTACTGTGTTCCAATCATCACGACCAAATTCTGAAATAGGTACTTTAATATTGAACGTTGACTCTAACTCAACAATCAATTCGACTGTCCCAAGACTATCCAACACACCTGCATCAAACAAGTCTTCGTCCATCATCTCTGAAACATCTTCCATAAACAAACGGTCAAACAATTCAATTACAGTTTCTTCAATAGACATTTTTATACTTCCTTTTATTAATGTAGTGGTCTGTTAAACCAAAGGTCATTTAAAAAACCAGAGAATAACAGAAGTGAAAACATGACAACGTGGAAAGTTACCACGATACATAAGACATGGAATGCCCTGCTTTGAAAGAGGGGTGATAAGCCTTTTTTCTTACGGTGACGGTTGATTTCTTTTTTCTTACGAATCCAAGCATCATTAATAATAAGTCCTATACCATGGAAAAGCCCATAAGCGATATAATACCAGGTTAAGCCATGCCAAAATCCCATGACTAGCATATTAACCAGATAGGCAACACCTGAAGTGACATTTCGGTTTTTAAAGGTTTTATGCTTAATCAATAGATGAACCAATCGCATAAACACATAATCTCTAAACCAGAAGGACAAACTCATGTGCCATCTATTCCAAAAATCTTTCAAACTTGCAGATAAGAAAGGCATGTTAAAGTTTTCTGGTGTTCGAATACCCAATAGGTAGGAAATACCAATCGCAAACATCGAATAACCAGCAAAGTCAAAAAAGAGATTCAAGCCATATACGTACATAACCAGAATAGTTTCCTTATTAAAGTAGCCACCAACCATCAAAGCCTTATTTTCAAGGAGAGGAAGTAAGATGCCACCCAAACAATAGGAAATGATATGCTTGTATAGAAAACCTAACATGAGATACATGACTGCCTTATTGAGCATTGCAAAATAATCATCACGTTCAGGAAGTTTATGATAATCTTCCTGAAAATGTCTGAAGCGATCAATGGGGCCACTTGAGAAGGTGGGGAAGAAAATCATGAAGCGAATAAAATCCGGTAAACGAACCTCTTGGAGAGTCCCGTCACGCATCTCAATAATCATTCCAATACTTTTAAAGGTCAAATATGAAATCCCTAGAAAACTAAAGAGTGTTTGAGAAGAAGGACCTGTTAGGGGAGCAACTTTGACCCAGATAAGGGGGAATAAGGCCATCGCAATAGCTAAGTAAAACACTCCTGCACTATTAGCATTCTCACGGTATTTCTGGTAAGCAAAAACACTGATGATTTGCCACAAAAGATAAAAGAGAAAAGCAACTAATTGTTGATAATGATCTCCTCCAAACATAAAGAGAATAAATACCAAACTCACCAAGGTTTCATAAGTGCTTAAGCGCTTTTGTTTAAAAATCCCAATGATGACTGGTAAGAAAGCCAAAATAAGATAGACAAAGTAAATGGGGTTACCGTAAGGTTCCATGTAGGGAATGTGGCTAAAAAACATCATCATCGGTTATTGACCTCATTAATCAAAGTTTTAATATCTATCTTACCATTTGGAGTTAATGGTAGACTATCTCGATAAAGAAACTTAGAAGGCATCATATAACTCATCATATGATCCTTAACAGAGGCTTTGATAGCTTTGGTTAACTCCAATTCCCTATCAAAACGCTCTTTAACCCCATCTTTGACAACGATATAGGCCAAGAGATTTTGAACCTTATGTTCTTTATTGTACCTTGGAACAGCCACAGCCGATGCTACCATTGGTGATTGATTCAACTGTTGGGAAACATCTTCTAGTTCAATACGATAACCAGCATATTTAATCTGAAAATCCAAACGCCCACCATACAACAAAATATTATCTTCTGTCAGTGAGCCAATGTCCCCTGTATGATAAGCAGGCTGTCCTTTAAAAGTAAAGAAAGCTTCTGCGGTTTTCTCAGGATTGTTGAGGTAACCTTTTGACACAGCAGGCCCTGTAACAATAATTTCACCCTGCTCCCCTGAAGATAACTCCTTACCATCTTCATCAATAATATAGGTCGGAGAATCTGGTTTGGGGTAGCCAATCGGCAAGCGGGTATAATTATCCACCATTTCTCTGGTAATTTCAATAGCGGATAAGGCTACAGTCGCTTCTGTTGGTCCATAGGCATTGATAATCTTGGCACTCGGGAAACGTTCAAAGAGTTTTCGAGCCGTAGAAACGGTTAATTCTTCGCCATCAAAATAAAAATGCGTTAAAGCTGGCATCTTAGCCTGGCAAAAATCATCGCTAAGCATGGCCATATCAGCAAATGAAGGAGTCGATGTCCAAATGCCAACTGGAAGTTGCGCAATCGTTGTAAATAACTGTTTAAAGTCTGCCACCAATTCTTTTGGAAGTGCAAATAAGGTTCCACCTAAAGCCAAGGTAGGTGCCCAGTACATGACAGAAAGGTCAAAGGAATAGGGTGGCTGCGCCAGCATTTGTGGCTGTTTAGGTACATCAAATGCTGCATCTTCGATCATCCAGTTGGTAAAGCTCAAAAGATTGTCATGTGAAATTTGCACCCCTTTTGGTTGGCCCGTTGTTCCAGAGGTGAAAATAATGTAATAATTATCATCTCCTTTAACAGAATGTGTTCGCTCATAGGGCATTTCTGCTAATTTTGCTGACTCAATCTCTGATAGTGAGACAAGGGAAATCCCTTCAATAGTAAGAGGGAATTCCTCAATAGCAATGATTAAACTGGGCTTTGCAATCTCAATAATCGCTAAAATACGTTCTGGTGCTGAATGCACATCTACTGGGATATAGGCATGACCAGATTTGGTTAAAGCTACAAAAGTAGCTAACATATCATAAGTTTGCGCCCCAAAAACCAAAACTGGAGATTTTGCCAGTAAAGCTAAGCTATCTATAAATGCAGCAATGCTATCAGAATCTCTTTTGAGTTGTCCGTAAGTGCGGCGTTCCCCTAAACAATCATAAACTGGAAAATCAGCCTGTGTCTGAGCAAACTGCTCAATACTGTCAATCATATCCTTAATCATCAGTCAATCTCCTAAAATTCATTATAAATAAAGTTACTTTGACCATGTCCTAGATAACCAAAGAAATAGACCAGCAACATTAAAATCAGATAAAATAAAATTGTCTTGCCAATAAAAACAGCAATTCCTCTCATTCTTGATTTGTTTTTTATCATACTTTACCTTCTTGTATTAGTGAAATAATGTCCTAAAAAATTCTACTCGAAAAAACCTAACTTGACAAGCTAAAAGTCATATTATTAAAAAGAAAATTTTTTTAAAGCTTAACTATTTAGACAGTTAAATTTTATGCCTTTTTACTAAACTTACTAAGTTAATCTTTACTTTAAAAAGTTAACTTAAAATTGTCCTAATAAAAAGAATTATTTGACTTTAACTTATATATGTTAATAAGTATAATATAAGCTTTATTCAAAACCTAGTCCATTAATTTAAGTTCTAAAATCAAGTCTCGCATTTGAGCTGCCAATTCGAAATCAAGTAATTCAGCTGCCTCTTGCATTTGTTTTTGCAGAGCATTGATCGCTTCTTTTCGTTCTCCTCTTGACATACTTTCATAATCCATCTCTTCTTTTGATATATCATTGTGGCTTGTTTTACTTATACTAATAAGGCCTCTGATGTCTTTTTTTATAGTTTGTGGAACGATGCCGTGCGCTTTGTTATATGCTATTTGAATCTCACGACGACGAGCCGTTTCGTCAATAGCTCGCTGCATAGAATCTGTCATCTTGTCCGCATACATAATGACATGACCATCTACGTTTCGAGCTGCTCTACCGATGGTCTGAATCAAGCCGCGTTCATTACGGAGGAAACCCTCTTTATCAGCATCCAAAATGGCTACAAGACTAACTTCTGGCACATCAATCCCTTCACGGAGCAGATTGATTCCAATCAAGACATCAAAAACACCAAGTCGTAAATCACGAATAATTTCTGTTCGCTCTAAGGTTTTAATATCACTGTGCATATACTTGACCTTGACACCCATCTCTTTTAGATAATCAGTCAAATCTTCTGCCATTTTTTTAGTTAAGGTTGTGATGAACGTCCGTTCATCGCGCGCTACGCGCTGGTTAATTTCTCCCAACAAATCATCCATTTGCCCCATACTTGACCTTACATCAATTTCAGGATCAAGTAGCCCAGTCGGACGAATAATTTGCTCAATAATTGTATTAGTCTGTGACATTTCGTATTCACCAGGCGTTGCTGAAACATAGACAATTTGGTGCACATGACTTTCAAATTCCTCGCGTCTTAAGGGACGATTATCAAGAGCTGATGGCAATCGAAAACCATAGTCAACTAGCATTTGTTTTCTGGCTTGGTCACCATTATACATGCCTTTGATTTGTCCCATTGTCATGTGACTTTCATCAATCATAATTAAAAAATCTTCTGGGAAGAAATCTAACAAGGTATAAGGAGGTTCTCCTGGTGACCTGCCATCCATATGACGGGAATAGTTTTCGACTCCGCTAGTATAGCCCATTTCACGTAACATTTCAATATCATATTCCGTTCTTTGGCGTAATCGCTGTGCTTCTAGTAGTTTACCTTCAGATTCAAATAACTGTAACTGCTCTGCTAACTCTGCTTGAATTTTGGCTATTGATTGCTCCATATGCTCATCATTTGTTACAAAGTGAGTAGCTGGAAATAAAACCAAATGGTCAACTTCTCCAATAGTTTTCCCAGTTAAACTTTCGATTTCACATATACGGTCAATCTCATCCCCGAAAAATTCCACCCGAAAAGCATGTTCATCCCTGGATGCTGGAAAGACCTCAACAACATCGCCACGTACACGAAAACAGCCGCGTTGAAAATCAATATCATTACGCTCAAATTGAATATCTACTAATTGATTTAGCAAAGTGTCACGTGATATCTCCTGACCTGGACGTAGGCTGACTGCTGAATCTGCGTACTCTTTTGGCGAACCTAGTCCATAAATACAAGATACAGAAGCTACCACTATGACATCGTTACGCTCAAGTAAAGAAGAGGTGGCTGAATGGCGAAGTTTATCGATTTCATCATTGACTGAACTATCTTTTTCGATATAGGTGTCGCTTGATGGGACATATGCTTCAGGTTGGTAGTAATCATAATAGGAAACAAAATATTCCACAGCATTGTCTGGAAAAAATTCTTTAAATTCACCATATAATTGTCCTGCTAAGGTTTTATTGTGAGCTATCACTAAGGTAGGTTTATTTACTTTACTAATTACTTGGCTCATGGTGTATGTTTTTCCCGTTCCTGTAGCACCTAGGAGAATCTGAGCTTTTTCTCCGCCCTCGATATTATCAACTAGGCTTTCAATAGCTTGTGGCTGATCACCAGACGGTTTATACTTTGATTTTAGTTTAAATGGTTTATCATCACGTTTATCAATCATTTTATACCCTCTAATAGTCTTACTCTCTTATAGACTATTTTAACATAGATAAGCCAGAATCACCTCCAATAAGCGTAAAAAACATGTCATTTACATGTTATGTTTTATGACATATAAATAACAAATTTCTTGCTTAATGTTCAATATTTTGTTATAATTAACCATATTTTTTAGTTTTATAAGGAGATTAGTATGACGCACAAAATAAAAGTATTGCTGCTTGCGATAATGTCTATTTTTTTGACATGCAATATTGCAAGTGCTGAAACTATTGCTATTGTTTCAGATACAGCTTATGCCCCATTTGAATTTAAAGACTCAGATCAAATTTACAAAGGAATTGACGTTGATATTATTAATGAAGTAGCCAAACGTCAATCTTGGGATTTCAGTATGAGTTTCCCGGGTTTTGATGCAGCTGTAAATGCTGTTCAATCTGGTCAAGCGAGTGCTCTAATGGCCGGTACAACCATTACGAATGCTCGTAAGAAAGTCTTTCATTTCTCAGAGCCATATTACGATACCAAAATTGTCATTGCGACACGTAAAGCCAATGCCATCAAAAAATACAGTGACTTAAAAGGAAAAACGGTCGGTGTTAAAAATGGAACAGCGGCTCAAGCCTTTTTGAATAACTATAAAAAAAAGTATGATTATACTGTTAAAACATTTGACACAGGTGATCTTATGTATAATAGTTTATCTGCTGGTTCTATTGCCGCTGTTATGGATGATGAGGCGGTTATCCAATACGCAATCAGCCAAAACCAAGATATTGCTATTAACATGAAAGGAGAGCCCATTGGAAGCTTTGGGTTTGCTGTCAAAAAGGGAAGCGGATATGATTATCTAGTTAATGATTTCAATACAGCTCTTAAAGCTATGAAAGCTGATGGTACCTACCAAGCTATCATGACCAAGTGGTTAGGCACAGATGATAAAGCTACCACCAGTCAGGCAACGGGAAATCCATCTGCCAAAGCTACACCTACAAAGGACAGTTATAAAATTGTCTCTGATTCGTCTTTTGCACCTTTTGAATTTCAAAATGGTAAGGGCAAATACGTTGGTATTGACATAGAATTAATCAAAGCTATTGCTAAACAACAAGGTTTCAAAATTGAAATCGCTAATCCAGGTTTCGATGCTGCCTTAAATGCTGTGCAATCTAGCCAAGCAGATGGGGTCATTGCTGGTGCAACTATTACTGACGCTCGTAAAGCTATCTTTGATTTTTCTGATCCTTATTATACTTCTAATATCATTTTAGCTGTTAAAGCTGGAAAAAACATCAAGAACTATGAAGACTTAGACAGAAAAACAGTCGGTGCTAAAAACGGCACTTCATCTTACTCTTGGTTAAAAGAAAACGCTCCTAAATATGGTTATAATGTCAAGGCATTTGATGATGGTTCTAGCATGTATGATAGCTTAAATTCAGGTTCTGTAGATGCTATCATGGATGATGAGGCGGTTCTTAAATACGCTATCTCTCAAGGTCGTCGCTTTGAAACACCTCTTGAGGGCATTTCTACTGGTGAAGTTGGTTTTGCTGTCAAGAAAGGAACTAATCCAGAATTAATCGAAATGTTCAACAATGGCTTAGCTGCTCTCAAAAAATCTGGTCAGTATGATGACATTATAGATAAATACCTTGACTCTAAGAAAGCTGCAACTCCTTCTGAAAAAGGTGCTGATGAGTCTACTATTTCAGGCCTATTATCAAATAACTACAAACAACTATTGGCAGGACTTGGAACCACGCTCAGTTTAACCCTTATTTCATTTGCTATTGCTATAATTATCGGGATCATCTTTGGGATGATGGCCGTGTCACCAACTAAATCACTTCGACTTATTTCAACGGTCTTTGTGGACGTTGTTCGAGGGATTCCTTTGATGATTGTGGCTGCCTTCATTTTCTGGGGAGTACCAAACCTTATCGAGAGTATGACCGGCCACCAGTCACCGATTAATGATTTCTTAGCTGCTACAATTGCACTGTCACTTAATGGCGGAGCCTATATTGCTGAAATTGTTCGCGGTGGTATCGAAGCTGTTCCAGCAGGGCAAATGGAAGCTAGTCGAAGTCTTGGTTTGTCTTACGGAACCACGATGAGAAAAGTAATTCTCCCACAAGCTGTGAAACTAATGTTACCTAACTTTATCAATCAGTTTGTTATTTCATTGAAGGATACAACAATCGTCTCAGCAATTGGTTTAGTGGAACTCTTCCAAACAGGTAAAATCATTATTGCTAGAAATTACCAGTCGTTCCGTATGTATGCTATTTTAGCAATTATTTACCTTATCATGATTACACTCTTAACAAGACTTGCAAAACGTTTAGAAAAGAGGCTTAACTAATGACAGAATTAAAAATTGATGTTCAAGATTTACACAAATCTTATGGTCAAAATGAAGTCTTAAAAGGAATTGATGCCAAATTCTACGAAGGCGATGTCGTTTGTATCATTGGTCCTTCTGGTTCTGGGAAATCAACCTTTCTACGTACCCTCAACCTCCTAGAGACGATTACCAGTGGTAAGGTCATGGTGGACGGTTTTGAATTATCAGATCCTAAGACTAATATTGACAAGGCACGTGAAAATATCGGGATGGTATTCCAACACTTCAACCTTTTCCCTCACATGACTGTTCTTGAGAATATTATCTTTGCTCCTGTTGAATTAGGTAAAGAGTCTAAAGAAGTTGCTAAAAAGCATGGCATGGCACTTCTAGAAAAAGTCGGACTTTCTGATAAGGCCGACGCCTTCCCAGGAAGTTTATCCGGCGGGCAAAAACAGCGTGTCGCCATCGCCAGAAGTTTAGCAATGAACCCAGATATTATGCTCTTTGATGAACCAACTTCTGCTCTTGACCCCGAAATGGTTGGGGACGTTTTGAACGTTATGAAAGACTTGGCAGAACAAGGCATGACCATGTTAATTGTTACTCACGAAATGGGATTTGCTCGCCAAGTAGCTAACCGTGTTATCTTTACAGACGGTGGTCAATTCTTGGAGGATGGTACTCCTGAAGAGATTTTTGATCATCCTAAGCACCCTCGTCTCATTGAATTTTTAGACAAGGTCTTAAACGTCTAATAGAGCAGACACCATACTAACTTCCAAAAAATAATAAGGCAAGGAAACAGGTTTCCTTGCCTTTTTTGGTTACTGTTATTATTCAAACCAGCAAAATAGGGATACTCTTATGACTCTCTCCTTCATAAGAGTGTCCCCTATGCTTTTTTATGGGCGTTTATGTTTAGTGAGGTAATAACCTAATCCCGTAAGAGCTAGTCCCGTCACTATGTGTAAGTATTTGTTACCAACCATCGGACTAATGGCAATGAGAAAAAAGCCAACAGCCATTAAAAAAGTTGCTCCATTTTTTTCTGTCATGCAAGGTCACTCGCTTTTTCTTTATTGGCCAAAATGACAAATGGTGCCCAGATAAGGAAGGCAACAAAGAGGTTAAACAGTGAAACCAAACCTGCCATAATATTACCTCCAGTAGCTAGGTAAGCATAAAGTCCAACAGGGGTAATCCAAGGTACTGATAAGAATACCGGTGGAATCAAACCTATTGCAGTAGCAAAATAAGCTATGCTAGCACAAATTGGTGGCACAATTAGCCATGGAATCACAAAGGTTGGATTCAAAACAATTGGCATCCCAAATGTAATTGGTTCGTTGATATTGAAAACACCCATTGGTGCGGACAATTTGGCAATGGTTTTATGCTCTTCTCGTTTTGAGAATATGAAGATAGCAATAATCAATGCCAAGGTTACTCCTGAACCACCCATTTGAGCATAAGCATCAAAGGACCCGCGTGTCCAAAGGTATGGTAAATTAGCAGCGCTATGCGCTGTATTGTAAGCAGCTGTATTTTCTGTTAAAGCTACCATATAAATACCATCCATCACTGGGGCTAAGACATTATGACCATGCAAGCCGAAGAACCAGAGCAGTTGAACTAAGAAGGTTAACAAGATAACTGAACCAATACCCTGTGATAAGCCTAGCAATGGTAATTGGATATAGGTTGAAATGACATCACTTAGGGAAGAACCTGTTAATGCGAAAATGAGGTAGGCGAAAATTGCCGAAGCGTAAATCGCAACTGTTCCTGGAATAATGGCAGCAAAGGCTTTATTAACCGCAGGTGGTACATTATCTGGTAAGGTAATGGTAATATTACGTTTGGTCAAAGCCGCATACACAAAACTTGATAAAAAGCCAATAATTAAAGCTGTGAACAAGCCTGTGGCACCGACATACTTTAGAGCTATTGCTCCCCATTGACTAGTTTCAATACTTGAAGCTCCACCCGCAGTAACGACTGAAAGCCCCATTTCTTTCAAATTGCTAATTAGGTTAGCAGAGGCATTTTCAAGTGGTGTCGAAATGGTTAAAGTCTGAGGTAGGGTGGCAATAAATGAGCCAAAAGAAATCAATCCTCCTGCCAATGGATTAATCTTATGCATAACAGCTAAATTGTAACCGAAAGCAAAGGCAAAAAAGAGCGCCATGATACCAATTGTCCCAAAATAAACATAGCCATTGATGTCGATAACAGGTTGCATAGCTTTTGCAAATCCTGTCCATCCCATATTGTTTGGAATATCGCGTAAAAAAACGTTCAATAAGACAGCAACTGAACCTGCCATGGTAATAGGCATCATTGAAATAAAGGAATCACGAATAGCTACTAAATGCCGTTGTGACCCAATTTTTCCTGAAATCTCCATAAACTTATCAGAAAAATGCGACATAAATCTTCTCCTCTTTTTATTTTTTTAATGTAACAAAGGTAACCTTAAAAGCAGCGGTGTCTGCCTAACACAATTATCTCAAAATCATCCTTGTTAAACGTGATGCTTAGAGATAACCGGTAATCGGCTCTTATCCAAATGAACCCTTCTCTCTCATTCAAGGTCTGTGAATAATCTTCACAAAGACGATGGTTGCTGCAACTGTTTAGCATATTGGATAAGGGCTGCTAACTGAGCTTGAGATTGGCGTTCTAGGCTTTTTTTGAACAGTTTGCCAACAATAAATTGATTTGCTTTTTGAAAAATATCTAGAGGATGATAGTCATAAGAATAGGTAATTCTAGTCCGATTCTCCCCCAGAGCCTCTAATTGATAAGCCAATTCCTTTATCCCATGATTGGAACTAAAACAAGCAGTATATAATTGCGGAGCTTCTAGGGCCGTAATAAGCACCCTCACTGTACGTTCTTTGTATTTACCATAATGTTTAACATAGTTTATCCCCGCTTTGATATCATCTCTTGACAACTGTCTCAAGGTATTTTGTCGATAATCTTCTTGGAGCGATATCAGCATGGCTTCAAAACAATGATGAATGGAAACATCTCCTTCTGCTGAAATAATCATGACTCACCTCTTTGTATTGCTGACATTTTGTCGTAAACGGTAACCAATTCCTTGGCTAAATCAATAAAGGCTAAGGCAGTCATCATGTGATCTTGCCCATGCACCATCAATAAAGACAATTCAACCGCATCACCAGCTGCTTCTTGGGACAGCAAATGTGTCTGCGATTTATGGGCAATATTTAACGAGTTTGTCGCTTCTTGAAGTAAGTGCTGAGCCTCCTCAAACTGCCCATCTCGTGCTGCATGAATAGCCTCTACGGCCTTGCCCTTGGCTTCGCCTCCATACATGATTAAGCCCATAATAGCTTCTAAGTTGGATGGTTCCGTCATGCCTACTCCTCCATCATTGCTAGGGCTGTTTCAAGGACTTTTTCACCGTTCATAAGACCATAATCAGCCATGTTAATGGCATCTACTTTAATATCTGGTTCAAACTTATCTTTAAAATCCTTTAGTAAGAATTTGACTTGTGGACCTAACAAGAGAACGTCAATGCTATTAGCAGCCATTTCGTTGTCAGCTTCACTCACAGGAACTGCCCAAATAGAAACTTCAAGGTCACGCGCTTGGGCTGCTTTTTGCATCTTAGTCACCAACATACTAGTTGACATACCGGCATTACAAACTAACATAATAGATTTCATAAGGTTTCTCCTTTTAATCGTTTTAATCATGAATAAGTGGGGTAAACACTGTCATGAATTTGGAATAATTTGGTTCTTCTAGTAACGCTTGCTGAAGCTCCACCTGATTGACAAAAGATGCCAAACCTGGTGATACATATTTTAACCTATGATTATGCCCTTTAGACGGGGATAATAGAAAGACAAAATGAACAGCTTGATGCGCCTTGTCCCACTCAAGAGGCTCTCGGCAAATAACCACTACTACCTGTTCAGAATAAGTCATGGGATTAGCAGGATGCGGAAAGGCAAGCACTTCTCCATAGATGACTGGGCTGTAATTTTCCCTCAGTACCATTTGATGATAGAAGTCCTCTACAAACGTTTCTGTTCCCGCCTCGTCAAGACAAGCAATCATCCGTAAAAGCAAGTCTTCCTTTGAGATTTTCTCGTCTAAATAAAGAAAACGATTAGGGCTAAAAACACCTGTTAGAAGCTGCTCTGCTTTTGCTAAACTCATCTGTGACGGTAAACTGACCTCTTTCTTGATACCTTCTTGTTCTCCAATAAATTGTCGAATAGTTTCAATATCCTGATTTGACAAAAAAACACTGACAGTAATCACTGGTGTTAAAAACATCAGATTGGCAAGGCTGATAGAGGAAATAATCAAATCAACGGTTTTCAGTCGCTCTTCGGTTATTTCATAGTAACTGATAACATCGACAATACGCAAACGTCCTTCAAATTCCTTTTCCAAGCGATTTTTCAACATCATGGCACTACCATAACCTGTGGCACAAACTACTAGAACCCTCAATTTATGACGGTTTGAATAACGCTCAATGGCCGCCATTAAATGCAAACTAATATAAGCCCATTCATCATCTGAGACATCATTCTTTTGACATACAAGCAAATCCGAAAAGGTCTGCTTGGTAAGGGTAAATATTTCAGGATACTGGCTTTTAATTTCCTCAGTTAAAGGATTAGTCAGCTGAATATGGTTTTCAAGACGTATGGTCAAGGGCATCATGTGGGCTAATAAACCTTGAAATAAATTGGTATCTGTTTCTAAAGTCATGCCTGTCAATTGACTAATCTTGGCAATACATGCTTTTAAATGGTCCTGCAACTTTTCATCGGTATTATCATCTTGCCAATGCTTACCAACAGAATGTTTGACCTTTAGATGCAGTGCAATATAATTAGCCTCCTCTTTAGGAAAACGTATCCCCATCACTTCTTCCACTCGATACAAAATGCGCAGAGCTACTTGATACTCATCAGACTGACGAATAGCTATTGGAATGGAAAACAGTTCTAATGGACACCCCGATCGAATACGCTGAACCATTAGGGCAATATGCAAGACTAGATTATTCATGACAAAATCAGAAAGTTTCAACTTAGCATCCCGACATTCATCCAAGACAATAATCATGATTTCTGCAAAATTAATACCTTCAAGAAAGGTATTACCTACCATGGTGGACAAGGTATTATCAAAACTAGTAACAAAAAAATAGTCCATGATAAAATGCCTAATGTCCTCTTCTTTACCTCTTATTTGAATATGTTGGTGAGTTATTTCAAGCTCTAACTGGTAAGGTATTATGCGCTCCTTAATACCTGCTAAAACATGTTTTAAAGTTGTCCGACTGATATACAATTCTTGACAAAGCTCTTCAAAATCCTGAACGGCATCTTCAAAAAAGAATTTATGAAGCACATAATCTTCTCGATCAACCGATTCTTCCACTTGAGTCACATCTGCCAAACGTTTTTTAGACGTCACACTTTCTTGCCAAAAGATGTCAAATGCCATAGAATGGTCAATTTCTAAGCAGTAACCTCGACCTTGTTTAGAAATGATGTGAGCTCCGTGTTCAGGAAGGCTACTGATCAGTTCTTTGAGGTATTTCCTAACCGTACGGTCACTCATACCGATAACCTCAGCCAGAGTTGCACTAGAGACAAACTGCTCTTTGTGATGGATTAGAAATGTTATGATGGCCAGTTCTTTTTTTGATAACATTAGTCCTCCTTACTACTTTAGAAAACGCTTTCTACCCTCCTTTAGTGTACCAAATATTTCCTGAAAAAGGTGACCATCATTTTCCGCATTGATTGTGAAAAGAATCTATGATGGGGCAATCTCCAAACAAAATTCCTGCCAAGGTCGCAAATCATCTAACAAACTAAGATAGTCCTCTCTGACCTCAGCAACCACATTAGCTTTTGAACTGACCGTAAAATTTTTCAAAGCAATTTGCAGTTCTCCCTTATATCGATGATAGCGGTCATTGTCAATAATAATGCTACCTCGTTTGACCTCCTTAGATTGGTCTCTTGGAGCAATCGATTCCTGAGCATAGACTAGACGTGGCATGGTTGATCGAATCACATAATCAGATACATCGCCACGATAACAATGCGGATAGCCAATGATTTGCTCCTCAACTTCTGTCAAATCGATGATAGGCCTAACCTTGATCGTCGTGACTGGTCTTGCTAAAGCTTGAGTACATGCTGCCAATTCTTCTTCCGAAATGAATTGGTTAGATATGAGGATATTATCAATGGTTCCTATCGCTTTCATTAATTCTACTTGCAGGCCAATGGGCAAGTGCCTATGGTCTTCCACTGTCGGCAAGCCTTCTGCCAGTAGCCAAGGGCCTTCAGATGCTGACTGAGCGGTAATAAAAGCAGCCGTTTCAATATCATGCTCATGATAAAAACGTGACATATCCTTAAAATGTTGCCATGACAAACCGGTAAATTCATGTGGATAAAAATTATGGCAACCAATAATATTGCTCCGTTCTGCATCTGTCGCTAGCAATGACATCAATAATTGTTTATCAGTGCTCATATTAAGTTCAATTTTAAGCCCAAAGGGATTTCTTGTTAAAGTTACAATCTCTGCTAGAGGGAGAGCCTCGTCTAAGCGTAAGCCCGCTAACCCGAAGGCATGAGCTCGTTCAATAAGCTGATCTGACCAACCAGCTTGGCTAATAAAGCTTGGACTAACGTCAGCAATCACTCGAATGCCTAATTGATTTGCATAAGCAATGAGCTCTGCGTAGCAATGAAACATCTGGTGATCAGCTGGTGCCAGCTGTAAGAGACTCATAAACAAGCGCTTGGCTCCATAGCTATGACATAAGTCAATATAAGCTTTACTCTTGGTAACATCATACCGCTCAGGGTATAGAGAAAATCCTAAATCAACCATATTGCCTCCTATTTATCAAAACCATTTGACTCGCTCAACGCCTTAAACCAGTAACCTGATTTTTTTATGGTTCGCTTTTGACTCTCTAAATCCAAAGCTACCAAACCATATCGGTTTTTATAAGCATTTAACCAAGACCAGCAATCAATAAAAGTCCACAAGAGGTAGCCTTTGCAGTTGGCTCCTTCTCCCAAAGCCTTATGAAGCTGGATAAGATGATCCTCGATAAAGGTGATGCGGTAGTCATCTTGTATCTGGCCATCTGCTAAAAAAGCTTCTTCACCTTCGACACCCATACCATTTTCCGTGACTAGCCATTCGATGTTACCATAGTGTTCTTTTAAATTAAGGGCAATATCATAAAGTCCTGGTTCATAAATTTCCCAACCCCGGTGAGGATTGACTTTTTTACCAGGCATATCATAAGGTTCAAAATAAATATCTAAGATAAGGAGGTCCCCCTCTTGCTGTGACTTACTAGGTGCCTGAACCCGCAAAGGCTGATAATAATTAACTCCCAAAAAATCAACAGTATTGTTTTTGATAATCTCTAATTCATCAGCACTATATTGAGGTAATAAATCAGCTTCCTCTAAAATGGAAACTAACTCTGCTGGGTAAACACCCAAAACTGATGGATCTAGGAAGGATTTGGTTTGGAAAAGCTCTGCGATTCTAGCAGCCTTGACATCTTCAGGAGCATTACTCCGAGGATAAGCAGGTGTCATGTTAAGCACAATACTAATCTTGTGGTCGGGATGAAGCTTATGACAAGCTTTGACCGCCAGTGAACTGGCCAGTTGTGTGTTGTAAGCCACTTGAACTGCTGCCTTGGCATCTACTTTACAAGGGTAGTGATAATAACCTAAATAGCCACATTCGACTGGAACAATCGGTTCATTAAAGGTAATCCAAGTGTTTACTAAATCACCAAAAAGCTCAAAACAGGTTTTTGCGTAGGTTTCATAAGCCCAGACAGTAGCTTTGTTTTCCCAGCCACCTTTTTCTTGCAAGGCATAGGGGAGGTCAAAATGATAGAGGTTAACAATCAATTTAATACCTTGAGCAATAATGTCTTGAAATACTTCTCGGTAAAATGTCACCGCCTTTGGATTAACCTCCCCGACTCCTTCTGGAATCAATCGAGACCACTGGATTGAGGTCCGAAAAATCGTGTGGCCTGTTTCTTTCAAAAGGGCAATGTCACCCTTATAGTTTTCATAAAAGGTTGAGGTTTTTTCTGGACCAATTTGGTGATGAAACTTAGCTGACTCAATACTAAACCAGTAATCCCAGTTGCTAGGTCCTTTGCCATCTCCAGGAACCGTTCCTTCGCTTTGAGGCCCAGATGTGGAACTTCCCCATAAAAAGCCATCTGGAAATTGATAACGGTGTTTTCTTTGTTTCATATCCTTTGTCCTTTCTTTGCTCACTTCTCTTTTTATTATAAGAAGAAAAACAGGTGATGTAAACGCTTTAAAAAATCTGTTTTTTCCTTATCATCACGGAAAATAAGTGATTTAAAGCTTGACATATTTTATTATCTTAAAGAGCCTATCTAACCTGCCCTGCTACTTCTTATCAAAACCAAGCCCCTATTGACAGATGCCTTAGCCTATGTTTGAATAGGGGTATGGCTTATTTAAACTACTTTACAAAAACCGAGTGGGCACTTTGGTTAAGCTCTGTCTTGGCCATTTTAATTAGCGCCCTTTTATTCGGTAAGCAAGCTCCCTTAGCTTTAATAGCTTCTTTGATTGGTGTGACCTCTCTCATTTTTAGTGCTAAAGCTAATCCTATTGGTCAAGGGCTCGTCATTATTTTTTCCATTATCTATGCCTATCTTTCATTACGAAACAGTTACTATGGAGAGTTAATGACCTATCTTTTTATGACCCTCCCTATGACTATTTTTTCACTTTTTACTTGGTTAAACCATCCTTTTGAAGGGAAAAAATCACAAGTGACTATTTCACGATTAACACCCACTGATCGAAGATGTCTTTTCGTTTTTACTATACTGATCACTCTTATTTTCTACAGCATCTTGGCTTCTATTCAAACAGCCTATTTACTTGTCTCCACTTTATCGATTGCCACTTCTTTCTCAGCGGTTTATCTCAGCTATAAGCGCAGCCCTTATTTTGCTTTAGCATACGGGCTCAATGATCTAGTCCTCATTCTCTTATGGATGCATGCTGCTCAAACAGATGCCAGCCAATATGCTGTGGTCATCTGCTTTGCCACCTTTCTTATTAATGATAGTTACACTTTTTATAATTGGCTAATGCTCCAACGTTACCAAGAAAAAAAGGTCAAAAAAGGATGAGGGCCTAAGCCTCATCCTTTTTCAATTTTTCACGTTCTAAGCGCAAACGTCTATTGGGATTTAAAAGATTAAACAATTCTTCTAATTTCTCAGCATTCCAAACATCTGCTGCCGATACAAAATTTCCATCCTTATCCTTAAAGGATATCGGTTTATCACCCATAATCAGAAACCTCCATCTTAAAGATAACACACAAGAGCACTATCACACTGCTATTGTAATAGATTGCCTTAATCCACAAATTCAAATTCAAACTTGCCAATACGAACAGGATCCCCATCTTTTGCTCCACGTTCACGAAGAGCTTCGTCAACCCCCATACCGCGCAATTGACGGGCAAATTTCATGATGGACTCATCACGTTCCATATTGGTCATGACAAAGAGACGTTCTAACTTCTCACCAGACAAGACCCAAGTAGCGTCATCGTCACGTGTGATCTCAAAGTCTTTTTCAGTCTCAGCAAAGCCATAGTAAGCTTCCTCGTCCACCAGATCAGATTCATCATATAATAAGAATTCGTCTGTTTTAGCGAGTAATTCTGCCGTTGCTTCTAACAAGTTCTCTAAGCCTTGATGTGCTAGGCTTGAAATAGGGAAAATCATTGGCAAATCATCAAACTCGTCATATTGGGCAGCCAATTTTTTCTTGAAGGCTTTCAAGTTTTCTTGAGCCTCTGGTATGTCCATTTTATTAGCCACAATAATCTGTGGGCGCTCCATCAATCGCAAATTATAGGTTTCCAGCTCGTTATTAATGGAAACATAATCTTCGTAAGGATCACGACCCTCACTAGCAGACATGTCAATCACATGAAGAATAACCCGTGTCCGCTCGATATGACGGAGGAATTGAGTTCCTAAACCAACCCCTTGGCTAGCACCTTCAATCAAACCTGGCAGATCTGCCATAGCAAAGCTATCACCTGACTTTGTACGAACCATTCCAAGATTAGGAACAATAGTGGTAAAATGATAGGCACCAATTTTCGGTTTAGCTGATGACACAACACTTAACAAGGTTGATTTCCCAACAGATGGGAATCCGACCAAGCCAACGTCAGCTAAGATTTTGAGTTCTAACTCTAACTGACGTTCCTCACCTGGCTCACCATTTTCAGCAATCTCTGGCGCAGGATTACGAGGAGTTGCAAAACGAATATTCCCACGGCCACCACGACCACCCTTAGCAATGACCACTTCTTGACCATGTTCTACTAAGTCTGTAATTACTTTTCCAGTTTCAGCATCACGAACCGTTGTCCCTTGAGGAACAAAGACAATCAAATCTTCTGCACCACGGCCGTGCATGCCTTTGGTCATACCTTTTTCACCAGATTTCGCCTTGAATTTACGATTATACCGGAAATCCATCAAGGTACGCAAACCTTCGTCCACTCGGAAGATAACTGAGCCACCTTTACCGCCGTCTCCTCCCCAAGGACCGCCATTTGGGACGTACTTTTCACGACGAAAAGCTACCATACCATCGCCACCACGGCCTGCTTGGACACTGATTTTTGCCGTATCTAAAAACATACTCATACTTTTTTTATTCTCTAACTTTCTTTTACTTTAAAAAAACGCCTTTCAGCGTTTCCTTACATTAATACTGATAGGGCACTCGCAATAAGCCCGCCAACAGTTACAAGAACCATTAGGATAACAACAAACATTGTCACTTTTTCAAAGGTTGTTTTTTTGCGAGGTCCATTTTCTCCAAATGCCACATTAAATACCTCATCTATTGATTTTTCTTCTTATATCTTAACATGAAAGATCGTTTTAGGCAAATATCAGATGAATATTTACGCTATGTAGGCTATTACTGAGTATTGTATCTTGTGAATTTCATATGAATATGATACATTAGCATTTGCAAAATAATGTTACAGATAAAAACCTCCTCGTCTGGTGAACTGCACCCCAAAAGTTAGACACAAAATCTAACGATTGGGGTGCTATTTTTTTATGAAATTTAATCAAGAAACGAAAGTTAAGATTTATGAGTTACGGCAAATGGGAGAGTCCATTAAATCCATATCAAAAAAGTTTGATATGGCAGAATCCGATCTCAAATATATGATTCGCTTGATTGATAGGTATGGGGTAACCATTGTTCAAAAATGTAAGAATCATTATTATTCTCCAGAACTGAAGCAAGAGATAATAAATAAAGTCCTGATTGACGGCCAATCTCAGAAACAAACATCCTTAGATTATGCTTTACCAACTTCTAGTATGCTCTCAAGGTGGATAGCGCAATACAAGAAAAACGGTTATACTATTCTTGAAAAACCAAGAGGGAGACCGAGTAAGATGGGGCGTAAACGTAAGAAAAATTTGGAAGAGATGACAGAGGTTGAACGTCTTCAGAAGGAATTAGAATACCCTAGAGCGGAGAATGCTGTGCTAAAAAAGCTGAGAGAATACCGCTTGAGGGACGAAGCAAAACTCAAAGAGCAACAGAAATCATTCAAGCATTAAGGAATCAATTTCCCTTAGAGATGCTACTTGAAATCCTTGATTTATCACGCTCCACCTATTACTATCAAGTGAAGCGACTAGCTCAAGGAGATAAGGATATAGAACTAAAGCATGTGATTCGAGAGATTTATGATGAGCATAAAGGTAATTACGGTTATCGTCGTATTCATATGGAGTTGCGTAACCGAGGATTTGTGGTCAATCATAAAAAAGTTCAACGTCTCATGAAAGTCATGGGCCTAGCAGCCCGCATTCGTCGGAAGCGCAAGTATTCTTCTTACAAAGGAGAGGTTGGTAAGAAGGCTGATAATCTGATTAAACGTCACTTCGAAGGCTCTAAACCTTACGAAAAATGTTACACTGATGTGACGGAGTTTGCCCTACCTGAAGGGAAGCTTTATCTATCGCCAGTTTTTGATAGCTATAACTGTGAGATTATTGATTTCACTCTGTCTCGGTCTCCTAACTTGAAACAGGCTCAAACCATGCTTGAGAAGACTTTTCCAGCGGATTCATACAGCGGAACTATTCTTCATAGTGACCAGGGGTGGCAATACCAACACCAGTCCTACCATGATTTTTTAGAGTCTAAAGGTATTCTGCCATCCATGTCCCGCAAAGGGAATAGCCCGGATAACGGCATGATGGATTCCTTCTTTGGCATTCTCAAATCTGAAATGTTTTATGGACTCGAGACAACTTATCAATCACTTGACAAGCTTGAAGAAGCTATTACAGATTACATTTTTTACTACAACAACAAACGAATTAAAGCAAAACTAAAAGGACTTAGTCCTGTCCAATACAGAACTAAATCCTTTCAATAATTATTTGTCCAACTTTTTGGGGTCAGTACTGACCGGGGAGGTTTCTTTTTATAGTGAGCTCTGACAATAAGGTGCCAGGCTCTGCAATTCCTCAGGCGTCAGGCGCCTAAACTCCCCTTCTGCAAGGCTAGGGTCTAGTTTTAATGGTCCCATGCTGAGACGCTGTAAGTCAAGCACTTCCTTTCCACAGGCTGCTACCATGCGTTTCACCTGATGGAATTTTCCTTCTTGTATGGTAATTTTAACCAAACTTGTTTGCTGCTGTAAATCACTAGCAAGCACTTCTAAATGAGCAGGTAGGCACTGGTGATCCTTTAAGGAAATACCTCTAGCAAAATAATCTTTATCAGCTTCAGTCATGATGCCTGCTACTTTAGCCAAGTACTCTTTCGTAACATGTTTTTTAGGGGATAAAAGGTCATGGGCTAGTTGTCCATTATTGGTCAAGAGCAAAAGTCCACGGGTATCCTTATCTAACCTACCCACAGGAAAAACTGCTTTTTGCCTAGCCGTGTCATCTAACAACTCCATAACAGTAGCCTGCTGTCTGTCCTGGGTTGCTGACACATACCCTGACGGCTTGTTTAACAGGTAATAAACAAAGGATTCATAGACCAAGGGCGTGCCTTGATACGTCACCAAATCCTTGTATTCATCAATGTGTGCTTTGGCAGAGGTTTCAACCTTTTGATTGACGAAAATAGCCTTCTTTTTTAAGAGAAGTTTGACTTGGCTCCTAGTTCCAACACCAGTTGCCACTAAAAATTTATCTAAGCGCATCATAACCCTTTCAAAGAAAATTCATTATTAAGTATAACATAAAAAAACAGTAGTTTCATGACTGTAAGCGCTTAATATATTATAATAGGCTTATAGAAACGAGGAGATTAACTTATGACTATTTATTCTCACACTTATGAAACCCGTCCCAATCATTCGGCTAAAGCCATGGGCTCAGGAACGCTGAATGTCCTAGCTACTCCTGCTCTTGTTGCTTTTATGGAAAATGCTTCTTACTTATTTGCCCAAGAACAGCTCGACAGTGACTTTACAACGGTTGGCAGCGAGATAGCTATCCAACATTTGGCAGCTTCAGCCATTGGAGATCCTGTTACAATTATCATTACAGCCCTTAAAGAAGAAGGCCGAAAATACGATTTCCGCTTGGAAGCTTTTGTGGGAGAACAACTCATTGGAAAAGCCTGTCATACTAGAGTTAGGGTGAACAGTAAACATTTTATGGCCAAAGTAGCGGAGTAAAACAAAAGAAAAGAACCAAAAAGGTAAGCAATCCCTAAGTGCTTACCTTTTTGGTTATCTCAATCAATAAAATAGCTTTGTGAGTGAAAGTAACTCAAATACTAACACCCATCTCTTTGCTAACGCAATTGTTGGTAGCGTTCTGCTTTTAACTGACCAATAGACCACATGGCTCCAAAACTAATCACATACAGAGAAGCTAGGAAAATCATGACCATTGAAATACCTGAGGCATCTAAAATACTACCAATAGCAACGGACGAAAATCCTCCTAGAGCACGGCCAACATTCAAAATAACATTATTAGCCGTGGATCGAATGTGATGGGGATAAAGTCTGGTAATCATAGCCCCGTAGCCAGCAAACATCCCATTGACAAAAAAACCGACAATAGCACCTCCAATAACCATACTCGCCATGGAATTGGCAAATTGAAAAAGGTAAACACAAATAGATGATGCTAATAAAAAGAGGGAATAAATCAGACGTGGACCAAAGCAATCTAAAAGCTGACCAAAATACAGCATCCCCAAACACATGCCGACAATAGTAGCCACCATCCACAAGGACGAACTTTTTACTGAAAGGTTTAAGCTTGTTTGAATAATGGTTGGCAACCAATTCATCATTCCAAAATAGCCCGCAATCTGCACAGTCGTCATGACCATTAAAGCAAGGGTTTGAGCTGTTAAGGATTTTGTTTTGAATAGTTCATTGATTTTAATTGGTTGACTGCATTCTTCCTCCTCTTGCCCATAATGATCCCAAATTTTTTGGTCATCTATGGCTAAAGTCATCCAAATCACCAAGAGAATCGGAAGTAATCCAAAGAGAAAAAGGCCACGCCAGCCTAGACTTGGAGCCAGCCACCCTGCTAAAAGAGCCGAACTAATAGAGCCAAGCTGGCCAGCAATACCATTTAAAGAAGACATCCGACCCATTTTTTCTGGTGGTACAATCCCTGCCATTATGGCAATGGCTACACCGTACTCACCTCCAACTCCTATGCCAGCAATAAATCGCATCAGGTACAGGTAGGGCAAAGACTGGGTAAAATAAATTAATCCTGTTGCTACTGAAAACAGTAAAATCGTCCATTTAAAGACCTTAAACTTGTGGTGCCTATCAGCCAGCAACCCGAATAAGAGGCCTCCCACCAACATTCCTAAATTGGTAATGGTCGCAATCCAGCCACCCTGAGTGCCACTAAGACCCAAGTCTGTCATAATGGAAGACATGGAAAAGGCAAGAAACATGACATTCAAGTCATCCGTTCCTGAAGCTGCAATAGCTGCCACTAAAGCTCGCTTATTTGTGGTGTCCAATGATAATGTTGACATAATTGTCTCCTTCTTAATAGTAGCTCACTGACTACCTTAATTAATTGAATACCCTTTGTCCAAAGGTCAAAAAAAGACTTGGAAACAAGTCCGCAAGTCCATCAAAGTTCACTAAATAATAAGAGATGACAAAAAAACTCTCTTTACTGTTAAGACTTTCATGCTTCACGGAACATGTTTAAAGTAGTATTTAATTGTTACTAGTATAGTAAAGCTCATTTTAATTGTCAAGTTCTTTTGAACATAGCGGATACATTTTTCTTCTAAGAACCAAGCCTAAGTTTTTTTAAAAAGTCACAAAATGAGGTATCCCTGCAAAAAACCTTTTCTTTCTTGGAATTTCTTTGTTATAATGCTTTACAGAGGTGAAAAAATGAAGACTATTGCTTTTGATTCTAACAAGTATTTAAACTTGCAAAGAGATCATATTTTAGAACGTATCAGCCAATTTGATGGCAAGCTTTACATGGAATTTGGTGGTAAAATGTTAGAAGATTACCATGCTGCCCGTGTGCTTCCTGGCTATGAACCTGACAATAAGATTAAATTACTCAAAGAGCTCAAAGAACAAGTCGAAATTGTAATTGCCATTAACGCTAATAATATTGAACATTCTAAAGCGCGTGGTGATTTAGGCATTTCTTATGACCAAGAAGTCTTTCGCTTAATTGACAAATTTAACACGTTAGATATTTACGTAGGTTCTGTCGTTATTACTCAATACAATAACCAACCCGCTGCAGATGCCTTTCGCAAGCAACTCGAAAAAAATGGCATTGCTTCTTACCTGCATTATCCTATCAAGGGCTACCCGACAGATATTAATCATATTATCTCATCTGAGGGGATGGGGAAAAATAATTACATCAAAACGAGTCGTAACCTTATCGTTGTTACAGCACCAGGCCCTGGGTCTGGAAAATTAGCCACTTGCATGTCCCAAATGTATCACGACCAAATCAATGGGGTTAAGTCTGGCTATGCTAAATTTGAAACCTTCCCAGTTTGGAATCTTCCTCTTCATCACCCTGTCAATCTGGCTTATGAGGCAGCCACGGCAGACCTAGATGATGTGAATATGATTGACCCCTTCCATTTGGAAACTTATGGCAAAACGGCCGTTAATTACAACCGTGATATCGAGGTCTTTCCTGTCTTAAATCGGACCTTCGAGCGTATTTTGAGCAAGTCTCCTTATGCCTCACCAACCGATATGGGTGTTAACATGGTTGGTTTTTCTATCGTCAATGAAGAAGCTGCTATCGAAGCTTCTAAACAAGAAATCATCCGTCGTTATTACCAAACCCTCGTGGATTTCAAGGCAGAGCGAGTCACAGAATCTGCTGTCAAAAAAATTGAGCTCTTGATGAATGATATCGGTGTCACCCCTGACGATCGTCACGTTACTGTAGCTGCTCATCAAAAAGCAGAGCAAACAGGCCAACCTGCCCTTGCTCTCCAACTACCAAATGGGCAGATTGTGACAGGTAAAACATCTGAACTCTTTGGACCAACTGCAGCTGTTATCATCAATGCGATTAAAACCTTGGCAAAGATTGATAAAACCACTCATTTGATTGAACCCGAATACGTGAAACCTATTCAAGGCCTCAAAGTGAACCACTTAGGCAGTCACAATCCGCGGCTTCATTCCAATGAAATTCTGATTGCGTTGGCCATTACTGCTATGACTAGTGAAGAAGCTAATCTAGCCATGAAAGAACTTGGCAATTTGAAAGGTAGCGAAGCCCATTCTACCGTTATCTTAACCGAAGAAGATAAAAATGTACTCCGAAAACTTGGGGTAAATATTACCTTTGACCCTGTTTACCAACATCACAAACTTTACCGTAAATAAACCATAACCACCCGTCTAACGGGTGATTTATGGTATCTCTCAATAAAGGAAAAAAGTCCCAATTCTCAGAGAGTTGGGACTTTTTTAGCCTTCTATGATTCATTAATCACCCGTTATGACGTCGGCCAGTCACAAACATGGTCAAGCTTGTTTTTGTTAGAAGAGCTCCTGTTTGGTTATGAATCGTCACATCAACCACCTGCGTGGTTCGACCTCCATGAACCAATCGACCTTCAACCATCAGCTTGTCTCCCTTGTGCCCTGCTTTTAAATAGTTAGCATTGGCCTGTAAGGTGACAGATTCTACGCCAGTAGTTCTAGCAACCAAACCACCTACTTGATCACATAGAGTGAAAAGATAACCACCATGGGCATTCCCATAATAATTCAAAGCCGTCTCAGTCACTTCAGTACTTAAAATAAGGTGTCCTTTTTCAGCAAGTTCAATTTGGTAATTATCAAAAATACTAATAACATTTAAGGTCATCTCTTGTGTTAAATCTGACATTGTTTTTCTCTTTTCTAAGCTTAGTCTAAAAGCAATACAAGCCTCATTATACTACAAATAGGAACAGAAGGCAGAGCTCATGTTTCAAAAATCAGTAGCCTTTCCATCCTTTTCTAGCGTATTGAGCACTTCCAAGCATAAATGGAGCGCAAAACTAAAGGAATCAGCGCCCCAGTTGCGTTGATCGTAAACCTCTACATCTGCTAGAGTATCTGCTGTAAATAAGAGTTGCCCCCAAAGGATGCCTCTTAATTGAGCTACTGCTGCTAAGGCAGAACATTCCATCTCAACAACCGAACACCCTTCTTCCTGGCGATAAGCCACTTTTTCTTTGGTTTCTCGGTAAAAACCATCTGTTGACCAGGTGATGACCTCTTGATAAGCTAACCCCTGTGCTAAAAGCGTTTTCTCAATCAGTCTAAGCATCTTAGGATCAATATCAATATAACGAGATGGTGCCACGTAATGATAACTTGTTCCTTCATCTCGCAAAGCCTTAACTGGCACTAAAAAACGGTTTTCTGCGATAGGAACCAAAACGCCACAGGTTCCTGTACTGATCATTTCTTTAACCCCATAACCAATCAGCCAGTCCATGAATTGCGCCGCAGGAGCTGAGCCAACGGGAGCTTGAGCTAGGCAAATGTCTTGGCCTTTATAAGATATCTGATAAACAGGGTAAACCTTTGTGGCTGAAATGAATTCTGCTACTTTTTTACCTTGATGGTCTAAAGCAAAAGCTTCAATCTCGTCTTCTAAGAAAGCATAGACACACTTAGCTGGAAGCTAAATAGCTAGATAATGACGGCTGATGGATTACTATCACATTCTAAAAGGGGAATCTCGTGTTTGGTAATAGGCATTCGTTTCTCCTTATTTTTGTCATGTGGAGGCAGCTACCTTACTCCTTGATTAGCAACACTACGCACTCGACGTGATGCGTTTGCGGAAACAAATCTACGGGCTGTACTTTGGCCAGTTTGTAACCCAACTCTTGATAACGCTTTATGTCACGCGCCATGGTGGCTGGGTTGCAGGAAACGTAGGTAATTTTTTGTGGTCCCATTGCCACGCTGGCTTGGATGAAACTTTCTGTTAAGCCTTTTCGTGGCGGGTCTACCAGAATAACACTTGGTTTGATGCCATCTTTCGCCCATGTTGCCATGGCATGTTCTGCGGTATCTGCGACAAAGTAGGCATTGGTGATGCCATTAAGAGCGGCATTCTGTTGAGCATCTCTAACAGCTGCTTCAATCACTTCAACACCATAAACAGCTTTAACGGTTTTAGCAAATGATAGGCCAATGGTTCCGATACCTGAGTAGGCGTCAATCACAATATCATCTTTAGAAAGGTCTGAAAAGGCTATAGCTGTTTGATAGAGTTTTTCTGCCATAACCGTATTCACTTGGTAGAAAGACTGAGCAGAAATGGCATAGTTGTTTCCAAGCATGCTATCAGTAATGGTATCCTTGCCGTAAAGCGTTTTGAAATCTTTACCAAAGATTGCATTGGTGTTCTTATCATTAATATTTTGAATAATAGACACCACTGCTGGAAAAGCTTCAACGATTTTTTCAATGACTTGGTCAACACGGAAAACTTTTGGGCGTGTAGTCACTAAGACCAGCATCATTTCTCCAGAGTAATGACCTCGGCGAACAACAATATTTCTCAAGAGACCTGTTTGTTCTGTTTCGTCATACGGTTTAATATCAAAGCGGCGTAATAAATCACGGGTAAAATTAATGAGACGATCAATCTCTTTGTCCTGAATATAATAATCCGAAATAGGAATCAAGTCATGAGAATGCTTGCGGAAAAAGCCTGTTTCTAGCTGACCATTAACACGTCTAACAGGAACTTGAGCCTTATTTCGGTAAGCTAAAGGTTCTGTCATCCCAATCGTGCTTTCGACTGTCACGTCACTGATTCCAGCAATTTTATAGAGGCTGTCCTGAACTTGTTTCTTTTTGAAAGTCAGTTGGTCTTCATAAGTTAGATGTCCAAGGTCTGCAATGCCTGTTCGCAAATAAGTTAAATTGACATCTGCATTTCTAGCTGACGACAGGTAATGATAGGCTTCTACTTTGCCAAAACCGCTGTTTTTATTGACCTTTAAGACACGCATGTCAATCACTTCTTCTGGCAAGGCATTATCAACAAAGAAAACAAAACCATCGTGTTTAGCGACACCTGCTCCCTCATGGCTTAAATCTGAAATAGCAACTTGGATAATATCATTTTTTTTCAACATTCTTATTCTTTTTCCTTTTCTAGGGCTAACCATTGCTCAAAAAAGAAGAGCAACTTTAGTTACTCTCCATTATACCATATCTTAGCGCAGACCTAATTTGGCTAACGTTTTCTGATACTTATCAAAATCTATGTAAAGGGCTTGTCCTCCATACATATCGTATTCGTCAACCCAATCCCCATTTTCTGGGATGGTCACGTGCTCAACTCCATTTTTCCCACTTCCTAAAACAGAAACACCATTTTTAACAACAAATGGGAAAGAAACATTGGTCGAAGTCAGCGCATAGATTTTACCAATAGCCGCAGACCCTGTAAAGAGTTTAGTTGGGTCTTTGATTTGGGACATAACAGCTGACATAACCTGTTGCTGCCGGACGGTTCGTCCGAAATCTCCTTCGTCATCTTTACGGAAACGAGCATAGTTGAGCAAGGTTCTACCATCCATGCGTTGTTCTCCAACTTCGATGGTTTGGTTGGGAACAACCCCATTTTTCATTCGCAAGTCATCTGGAACTTCTACGGAGTCAACAGCTACACCACCTACTGTCGCAAATTTGGCATCAATCTTAACACCATTTGGAAACAAGGTGTCAATAGCTTCTGCAAATGTTTCAAAATCTACCATCACATAATACTTAATGTCGATATCAAAATTATGTTTTAAGGCCCGTCGAACGTACTCTGCTCCGTGGTGATCTTCTTGCTCTCCAAGATTAAATGCACTATTTAATTTAAGATCATACGAATTATCATTATAACTGTATCCTGGAATGTTAATCAAAGTGTCACGCATAAAAGAGACCATTTTTATTTTTTTAGCATGGTTGCCGACATTGACAACCATAATGGTATCTGTGCGAGCATCTGTAGAACCTTGAGTAACTCGTTGGTCAGAACCCAAAATCAGAATGTTCGTACCATCTTGAGTTTCTTGACCATCAAAAGCTTGGGAAACAGCTGGTTTGTAATTAGCTTTATTAGTAGAAATATCAAAAACCCCTTTTGCAAACATCAACCCTAACCCCATAAGCACAGTCATTAGCAATAAGCCAAGAATGTTAAAAAACCATTTCATACATCCTTTTTTCTTATGCTTCCTTTTTTGAGATCTAGGAAGAGCACAACGAGCAACAGACTCTGTTAAAAAAGCATCGTCTTCATCAATAGGCTGCGGAGCATCTATAGGTCTACGAGCTGTAAGTTTTGTTTTTTTGTTTAAATATCTGTCTTCTTTAGGATATATCGGTAAACCATATGGAACAAAAGAAGAGTCATGATTGACGTCATCATCTTCTAGTAAATCATTTGGTGAGTAGTCGTTATAGTAGTCATCTTCAAAGTAAGGTTCTTGCCGTTTTGACTTCCTATAATGCTGCTTAGAAGGAGCATAAGCTCGACCAATTTCCAATTTAGATTTTAAAAAAGCAAACTCTTTTTTTTCATTCTCACTAAGGTAACTCAAATTCCTTAGGAGATAAAAATAACGTAATTCTTCATGGTGACTAAGGCCACCCATGGGGTATTTTGTCATATCTTATCATCTCTTAGTATTACAATTGCACTTTTAACGAATACTACCATTATAACCTATATTAGCCAGATTGTCCTCTCAAAATTTTAATCATTATAGAATAATCAAGATTATTTCCTAATATTTAATAAAGCCAACTTGCCATAAGAAGTGCTTTAGACAGATACCTGTTTAAAACCATAAATATCAGATTACGACAATGACCTACTAATAACCCTCAATGATGTTGGCAACTTCTTCAGGCGTACGATGGTCAACTCTGATTACTAAATCTGAAAGTCCCTCATAAAATACCATACGTTGTTGATAAAATTCATAAAATGCTTCCTTAGAGTACTTAAGAAATAGAGGTCTTTGAGACTTTTTATCATGTTTTAAACGCTGGTACAAAGTTTCAAAAGAAGCTACCAATAAAATATTATGCTGGTGATTTTTTCTCAGTAATTGTCGATTTTCTTGTAAAACCACTACACCGCCACCTGTTACGATGATACTATTATCATTTGCAAACAATAGATCTTTTAACACTTGACTTTCAATTGTTCGAAATGCTATTTCTCCATGCTGTTCAAAAAAAGCTGCAATAGACATACCGATTTTAGCTTCAATAATAGCATCCATATCTTTACAGTGCATACTTAGGTGTTTCGAAACCGTTGTTTTCCCCACTCCCATAAATCCCAATAACACTTTAGTCATGACACAGCCTTTCTAAATCTTTGAAAAACGTTGGATAAGACGTCATGATGGCTTCTTCTTTATCCAAATGGACCTGTCCTTGTTTAACAAGCAAGGCTGCAATTGCTGTCATCATACCAATACGATGATCTCCATAGGTACTTGTGTTAGCCCCATATAGTACCGTAGGGCCTTTGATAATCATGCCATCTGCTGTCGCTTTGATATTAGCTCCCATACTGTTAAGAATATCAGTTACTACTTGAATACGATCTGTTTCTTTGACTCGTAATTCTTGAGCATCTTTAATACAGGTTGTTCCTTGTGCTTGGGTTGCAAGAAGTGCAATGATGGGCAGTTCATCAATCAATCGAGGGATAAGACCTCCTGATATGATAGTTCCTTTCATGTTAGAATATACCACTCGAATACTAGTTACTTGCTCTTTCTTATTCATATCTTCATAGACAATCTGTGCTCCCATTTTTTCAACCACTTCAAGAATCCCTGTTCGTGTCGGATTGACTCCAACATTCTTTAAAAGGAGCTCCGAACCAGGAATAATTAAGCCGGCGACAAGCCAAAAAGCTGCACTAGAAATATCTCCGGGGACAGTTATCTCTTGAGCAGTGAGCTGCTGGGGTCCCACCAAAGTAATGCGTTTACCATCAACTATCAATCGTCCACCAAATTGTTGAATCATTTCTTCTGTATGGTTTCGAGTAATCTCTTTTTCAACAACCTGTGTTGTTCCTTTTGCTTGCAAAGCTGCTAATAAAATAGCTGACTTAACCTGAGCAGAAGAGATAGGCAAGGTATATGTGATTGGTTGTAAATTACGATTACCTTGCAATTGTAGTGGAGGAAATTGCCTATCTGTTTCTCCAGATATCTCAACCCCCATTTGCTTTAACGGATAAACAATCCGATCCATAGGACGTTTGGATAAGCTTTCATCGCCAATCATTTTGACACTAAAAGGTTGACCTGCCAATAAGCCAGCAATGAGGCGCATAGAGGTTCCAGAATTTCCCATATTAAGTGTCTGACAAGGAGCGTTCAATCCTTGAAAACCTTGACCTTCTATCACAAGCTGGTCATCTTTTTCTTCGATACGGACCCCCAAATTCCTAAAGGCTTGAATCGTGGAAAGCACATCTTCTCCTTTTAAGAGTCCTTTTACTCGTGTTTCCCCTTTAGCAACGGCTCCTAATATGACTGCCCGGTGACTAATGGACTTGTCTCCTGGAACTTGAATCGTTCCCTGTAATGGTCCTGCATTTGTTCGCAATTTCATCCGTTTCATCTGCCTTTCTATTTGCTAAGATCAATGATTTTCTATTCATCCTCATAAAAAATGAAGCAAGAAAATAGTTTCTCACTCCACGACTTATTATCTTTTTTGTATCAATCAGTGTGACTATCTTCGATAGACTGTGAAGGAGATAGATCTGAATCATTCCCAAGTGTTTTTTTAAGGATAGCGATCATATCACCACTACGACCTTCTAATTTCCCCAAGGACATTTCTTGATAGGTCGCATTAAATATAGCTCCTAAAATCAGGATTCTTGCTAAGAAAATAAACCATAGCATGATGATAAAAATCATAACTGAACCAAACATTTTAATATCTACCATCCGCTCAACATTATACACAACGTAATTGCCAACCAGATTACTCAAAAATGTCATCACAAAAGATGTAAATAGGGTTCCTGGTAAAATGTAGCGAATTTTTTTAATCTTAACATTGGGTAATAAAAAATATAGTAGCATCAAGCCAACAAAAATAATCAAAACTGTAATAGGTTGAATGAGGAGCAAGAAAATCGTTGTGATATTATCACTCAAATGGTAATGCTTATCCAGCACTTGAATAGCAGCTTTAGAAAATATTGAAAAGATTAAGGCAAAGGCTAATAAAAATAAAATAATTAAACTGGTCAACAAACCAACCAAGTGTCCGATAAAGAAATCTCGATGCTGAGAAGCGCCATAGGCTTTATTAATAGCTTTTTGTAGCGATGTCAAACTTCGAGACATTGTCCATAATCCTGTCAAAGTCGCTACTCCCAAAACACTTCCAGACGGTTTAGAGAAAATATTTTCTACAATTGCAGAAGCCGGTCTAAAAATATCTTTAGGCAAATTTTGCTTCATTAAACGTAACAAATCAGCAATATCAATATTGAGGTAAGGAAAAATATTGGCTGCAATAACAATTAATGGAAAGGCCGTTAAGATAAGGTAATACGCAACCGCAATGGCAGATAAATCCATTTCTGCACTTTGTAAATGCCTCATAAAGACTTGAATGGGTTCATACTGCCACTTGGACAGTACCTTATCAAACCATTTTTTTTCTGCCATTTTAGTAAGTTCTTTCTTCTCCTTGACTTGTTAAAATAACGGGACCATCTTTAGTAATCACAAATTGGTGTTCGTATTGGCAAGATAAACCACCATCTAGGGTTTTATGAGCCCAACCTGTCTTGATGTCGGTATCAATTTCCCAAGTTCCTGTATTAATCATTGGCTCAACAGTCAAGACCATGCCTTCTTTTAGACGAAGTCCACGACCTGCTGTTCCATAGTTTGGTACCATTGGCTCTTCATGCATTGTAGGACCAACACCGTGACCAACAAGATCACGCACGACACCATAACCGAAGCTTTCAGCGTATTCTTGAACAGCTGCGCCAATATCACCAATACGATTGCCAATTACTGCTTTTTCAATACCACGGTACATGGCTTCTTTGGTGACATCCATTAATTGCTTTATTTCGTCAGACGGTGTTCCAACAGCATAAGCCCAACAAGAGTCAGCTAAACCACCGGTATAAGATCCTGTCCATTTCTTCATCTCAGGTACGTTATCAAAATCTAAAGCTGCTACATCAACAATTGATTTATCCAAAGGCTCACTGAGTACCATGTCAACTTTAAGCAAATCCCCTTCTTTCAGAATGTAATGACGGGGAAAGGCATGTGCTACTTCGTCATTTAGACCACAACAGGTCGCATAAGGATAGTCCATCATGTGACCATCAACCCCTATTTGCAAAGGAAGAACGTTGTCTTCTTTACAACGGCGACGAACATATGCTTCCACTTCCCACATATCCACACCAGGCTTAATAATATCCCTTAAGCCAATATGGATACCTGCTAAGAAGTCTCCTGCTCTATCCATCGCTTCTATTTCACGGGCTGATTTTAATGTTATCATTGTTTTGTTACTCCTCTAATTTATTTTCGTTGTAATAATAGCTTTAGCAATCACTTGATCATCCACAAAAATTTCAATATCAATGGTGCTGCTTCGTCTATTTTCAGTAATGATTTTAGGATATATTTTTAATTCATCCTCAATTTGAATAGCATGTAAAAAGTATACCATCATTTGTTCGATAATGATATTTTTTTGGTGCTTTTTCGTGAGGGCTCTGATACTAATTTCCTTTAAGAACTCTGAAATAACACCGTTTGACATGTTACCAGCACTATCAATCATTGTTGGCTCAACTACTACTTGATAATAATCAACCGTTTCTTCAAGGTTAGAAAGTATTTGCTCACTATAAGTATAGGGGTTATTTGGTTGGTGATTTGGCAAATTTTCCATTGCTTGTCTACGAGTAATCATACCAAGTAAATTGTTTTCTTCGTCAGTGACAGGTAACATGTTTAAATCTTCAAAGATCATTTTCTGGCTAATATTAGCAAGACTAGTATTTGGTCTAGCCGTTATTGGATTTTTAGACATGACCTTGGTAAGCTTAGTTGTTGGCAACTGATCCACCACATCACGCATACTAACTACACCAATCACTTTTCTTTTATAATCTAATACAGGAAACCTGACTTGTCGTGTTTTTTTTATTAATGTATTGAATTCTTCAACAGAGCTGTCTTCGCAAAGGTAACCATAATCTGTAATAGGTATCATTACCTGTTCAACTGTTTTGAGATCTGTTTTAATACGAATATTAGATAGCGCGTGATTAATCATTGTTGCCACAGTAAAGGTATCATAATGAGTTACCATAACTGGGATTCGTTGGTTATTTGCCATTTCAATAACACGTTTGGATACTGGAAATCCGCCCGTCACCAAAATGGCATTATGGTTTTCAAGAGCTAAGAGTTGAATCGTTTCACGATCCCCAACTATTAATAACCCTCCTTTGACCAAGTAACGACGAATATTTTGTTGAGTCATAGCACCAATTGAAAACCTACTAAATTCATGTCCTAAACCAGCATGTCCCGCTAGCACTTCCGAATCACTGATCCGAGCAATTTCGGAATAGGTCAGACGGTCAATACGAACCCGTCCTTTTTTTTCAATACGAACAGTTCCACTTCTTGGTTTGGTTTCGACAATACCTCGATTTTCTGCCTCTTTAATAGCACGGTAGGCTGTTCCATCGCTTACTTTTAAGTGGTTTGAAATGCTTCTAACACTCACTTTTTTACCAATAGCAAGTTTTTCTAAATAATCTAAAATATCTTGATGTTTGCTCATAATGATTATCACCTATCATTAGTTAGTTGGTACATTTTATAAATGCAGATTTTATGAGTATTACGATCACTTCCTTTAAAACAGGTTTTTAGTTGAAAACCTGCTTTTTTAGCTACTTTCTGGCTGGCCTTATTTTCTAAATGAGTTATAATACGCAACGTTTTGAGACCAAATTCGTGAAAAGATAAATAAACAAGTTTTATTACGACTTCTGTCATAATTCCTTGTCCCCAAAAGGCATAGTTTAAAAAATAGCCAATATCAGCACAACGCGTTTTAGCATCATAATGCTCAATTCTAATAGAACCTATTACTTGGTGGGTTGCTTTATCTTCTATTGCCCACTGACCTAAAGGAAACTTTATAAAACTATGTACTAAAAGATAGTCACTTGCTGCCTTAGTTTTTTGTTCTGGAAAAACATAATAAAGGTTTTTAGTGTCGTTAACCATGCTGTAAAAATCCCAATGATCTTCATAGCGAAAAGGCCGTAATATTACTTTCGGAGTCTCAAAAAAAGCAAACACTGCAAGCTTTGTCCAAATATCCATATTATACCTTTCACAATACCTGTATTGGGTCCATTATAACAAATCTTTTGCAAATATTCTATAACAGTCTTAGTCTTTATCTATCCTTTGATACAACTGGGTTAGTTTTATTAAAGCTTGTTCTAATGAGTTTGAGAACATTTAGTCTTTCAAGCTATTATAAACTGTAGCATTTTTAAATATCAGAAAAAGAGAATCTTTCGATTCCCTTGTTTCATTTGCTAGAACAAATAGCAACTAATTTTCTTTGCACTTTGAACTTACAACTAACACACCTGTACTTACCATTATTGCAAGCGCAGCAGCTGTAAAGAATGGGTTAGACTCTTCACCAGTTGTAGGAAGGGTATTAACGTTTTGTCTTTCTTCTTTTTTAACTACAGGTTTTGTATCTTTAGTTTTCTTAACATCTAAAGCGATTGGAGTTGCTGCTTTTTCCCAGGCGTCACTAGCAGCGTTATCTGATTGAACTACTTCAGCTTCTTCTGATTGTAAAGCGTCTGTTTGATCCGCCAATGCTTCTAAGGCGTCACTAGCAGCGTTATCCGCTTTAACAACCGCAGCTTCTTCTGATTGTAAAGCGTCTGTTTGATCCGCTAATGCTTCTAAGGCATCTGAACTTGCTGCTTCTATAGCTGTCGTAGCTTCTTTATCCTCAATAGCTTGTTTTTTTAATTCATCAATGGCTCTTTCTTCATTACGTAATGCCAGTTTTTCTGGAGCATTGCCAAGAAGATTAGTTAAGGTTCCGCCATTTGGAATAATTCGAGGCTGTTCGATAGGTGAGTCAACAGCAGATACTGTTGAACCGACTAATACTGATGCTGACACCGCAACTAATCCAAAAGCTGATCTACGCAAAAAGCATTTCACTTTTATTTCTTTTCCCATTGTTTCTCCTTTTTTATTTTTATATGCATTAGCATATTAAATTACCGATAATTTGGAAATTATAATTAATAATTCCATCTTTTATTATACAGATTAATTGCATAAAATCAAGTTTATTATCTAATTTATATATTATTTTTTTAAAAAATTAATAAAATAATATTTTAAGGAGTGTTTATTTATCACTTTACTACCGTCAACTCATTATTTTAGCATTAAAATTAATAATATTAGTTAGTGATATCATTTTTATCTTTTTTATGACAGTTAAAAAGCCATAAAATGCAACAAAGTATGCACCTAAGTATCATTAGCCTAAGCACATGTAATATAAAAAAGAGAAGCGTTAGCTTCTCTTTAGTCTTCGATTAATTGAATATCTGCCCCTAGTGCTGTTAATTTTGCAATGATACTAGCATAGCCACGTAAGATAAATTCAATATTAGTAATTTCTGTCTTGCCTTCAGCTATTAGACCAGCAGTCACTAGAGCCGCTCCGGCACGTAAATCAGTGGCTTTGACCTGAGCTCCTGTCAGGCGAGACGGCCCTTGATAAACAATTTGACCACCAATAACTGAGATATCTGCTCCCATGCGCATCAACTCTGGCACATGGTTAATGCGCTTTTCATATATAGTGTCAATAATCGTTCCACGACCATCTGCTTTTAACAACAAGGGCGTTAATGGCTGTTGCAAATCAGTGGCAAAACCAGGGTAAGGAGAGGTTTTAATTGTAATAGCCTTGAGGGATTCTTGCTTTTCAACAAAGATAGCATCCTCTTCTACCGTCATACGGACACCCATTTCTTCTAACTTAGCAATGAAACTCTCTAAATGCTCATAAAGAACATTAGTGATCTTAACACCTTTTCCAATAGCTGCCGCCAAAGCGATATAAGTCCCTGCTTCAATACGATCAGGAATAACTTGGTGTCTAGTACCATGCAATTTCTGAACACCTTGTATCGTAATAATATCTGTACCTGCTCCACGAATATGCGCACCCATGTTATTCAAAAGAGTAGCCACATCAATAATCTCTGGCTCACGTGCAGCGTTTTCAATAACCGTTTTACCTTGAGCTTTTGTTGCCGCAACCATAGTATTAATTGTAGCACCGACACTAACGGTGTCCATATAGATATGAGCGCCATGAATTTTTTGACCATTTGTCGATAAATTCATATTTTCACCCTCATAAGACACTTCAACTCCCATAGCCTCGAAGGCCTTCAAATGCAAGTCAATTGGTCTTGGTCCTAAATCGCAACCACCAGGTAAGCCAACAACTGCTTGTCCAAAACGACCTAAAAGACTACCGTAGAAATAATAGGAAGCTCGAAGACTATTAATCTTTCCGTAAGGCATCGGGATGTCTTGCACCCCTCTAGGGTCAATTTCTAAAGTATCACCATGATAGTTTACTGTTGCTCCCATAAGCTCCATGATTTCAATCAGACTATCTACATCACTAATAGCAGGTACACCATCAAGAATCACAATATCATCGGCTAAGATGATTGCTGGAATAAGCGCAACAACACTGTTTTTTGCCCCTGAAACTGCCACTTCTCCAGATAAGGCTTTTCCGCCATTAATAATAATTTTACGCATACATTCAAAACTTTCTTATACTAGAATTCAACCTTTTCATTTTATCATAAATCATGAAGCCTGACAATTATTGACGTCTTAATTTTTAATCATCCCTTTTAAAGGCTTATTTAATAACAAAAAAGCAGAGTAAGATTTTTTCACTTACTCTACTTTTTTAATAAAGTTGTCGTTTATAATACTGTTTTTACAGCTTCTACTAAAGCATCAACCTTATTTAAACGCTCCCATGGCAAATCAATATCTGTTCTCCCCATGTGACCATAGGCAGCTGTTTGTTTGTAAATCGGGCGTTTTAAATCAAGCATTTGAATAATGCCTGCTGGCCGTAAATCAAAGACTTGACGAACAGCAGCTTCTAAAACAGCTTCAGGAACCGTTGAGGTTCCAAATGTATCCACGCGAACAGACACAGGCTGAGCCACCCCAATCGCATAAGCTAGTTGGACTTCAGCTTTGGTCACAAGGCCTGCTGCCACAAGGTTTTTAGCAATATAGCGAGCAGCGTAAGAAGCCGAACGGTCCACTTTTGTCGCATCTTTTCCTGAAAAAGCACCGCCACCATGACGTGAATAGCCTCCATAGGTATCCACAATAATCTTACGTCCGGTCAATCCAGAGTCTCCTTGCGGACCTCCAATAACAAAACGTCCTGTTGGATTAATGAAGAACTTTGTGTCATCATCTAAATAATCTGCTGGAATTACAGCCTTGATCACTTTTTCAATCACATCCTGACGAATTTGGTCATTAGTAGCTTCTGGATCATGCTGAGTAGAAATAACGACTGTATCCACACGAACAGGTTTATCGTGTTCATCGTACTCAACTGTCACTTGAGATTTAGCATCTGGACGTAGATAACTAATCTCACCTGACTTACGTAATTCCGCCAAGCGACGCACTAATTGGTGAGATAAGGAAATTGGTAAAGGCATCAATTCTGGTGTTTCATTGATGGCAAAACCAAACATGAGCCCTTGGTCACCCGCTCCAATATGGCTAAGGTCATCAGTATCACCTTCTCTGCTTTCGAAAGCTTCATTAACCCCCTGAGCGATATCTCCAGATTGTTCTACAAGTGATGGATGTACTCCCACTGATTCTGCTGAAAAGCCATATTCTGCTTCTGTATAACCAATTTCTGCAATGGTGTCGCGGACCACACGGTTAATATCAATGTATGCTGTTGTTGAGATTTCTCCAAAAACATGAACAGAACCTGTGTAAACACAAGTTTCTGCAGCCACATGGGCTTCTGGATCTTCTGCTAAAATGGCATCTAAAATAGCATCTGAAATTTGGTCTGCAATCTTATCTGGATGCCCTTCAGATACGGACTCAGACGTGAAAAGTTTACGTTCTGACATAAAAATGTCCCCCCTAATATGTTGATTCTTCCTTTTTCAGTCACATTGACCACAAAGCAAGAAGTTGCCTACCCCTTTCTTCCTAGCTGATTGAGCAAGTCAAGTGGCCAAAACCAACTTAGCTAATCAGTTACGGTTTTACTAGTAAGGCAACTAGCTAGTCCACCTAGTGGCTAGCGTCCATTAACCAGACAAAGAATGTCTGACAATAGCGTTGAGTTACAAAGAATCCGGTCTCCTTGTTGAGAGGATGTCACCACAAAATAAGCCTTAGACGAAGTAATTTAGCTAAAGGGAGAACGACTGTTCCCCAAATGAAGTCAACAACGTCTCAAAAACATTTCGTTCAACAGACCGTCTTATCGGGACTCAATAACAATCTATTATAACATGTTTTAGCCATTTAGGTGCCATTCTTTTCACTCATTATCCTATTTATTTCAAAAAAACCTCAAGGTTATTCTTGAGGTTCTCTTGATAGTCAACAATGGTGTCATTAGGACGATTCAGTTGGATCGGGTTATTCTTAGATTAGTTTAGTCAGCATGGTTTTGCTCATCTTTAGCTTCATTTTCATCCTCATGTTCATGGTCGTGATCATCTTTGTCTCTGTGCTCGTGAGCATGACCTTCTTCATCTTCATAGGTATGATTATGGTTGTAGTCATGTGATTCCGATGCTTCTTGAGCACTTTCTTTCGCCTTAGTAGCCATAGCTGCTTTTTCTTCAGCTGTTCCATTACCTACCATAGAACCTTCGTAAACCGCTGGGAAGTTTTTCGCAATGGCTTCTGGAATATGTTGCTCGTTCAATTTAAGGTCTGCTAATGAGATATTGTTATGACTAATATCAATGTTAGTAACTGTCTTATTGGGTTTAGATAGGTTGACATTTGTTAATTGGTTTTTAGACACGCTTAAAATGTCAAGTGCTGTAAAATTATTAACACCTTCTAGAGAAGTCAACTGGTTGCCTGTCACATCCAAGAAAGTAAGTGACCCTTGCTTGTCTTTAAGCACAAGCGATTTAATTTGGTTACCTTCTGCTTCTACTCTGACAATGACGCTACTTGCTTCAATACCTTCAAGAGATTGCAATTGCGCACGGTTAATAGATAGGCTAGATAGATTAGGATTATTTTTCAAGAAATCCAAATGAGAAACCTTGGTATCATTGACCATTAACGTTTCTAATTTGGGTGCTTGAAGTGTTGCTAAGTCAACATCAGCATTTCTTGATAAATCAACAACCGTCAATGATTCTTTATGAGAAACAGGGCTTAAATCTGTAATCTGATTATTATCAATGTGCAATTCTTGCAATTGATGTAACGATGCCAGTGGGCTTAAATCAGAAATCTTATTGTTACTCAATACGAGGAATTTGAGATTTGGTAATTGACCAAGCGGCCTAATATCTTCAATACCATTATCAGCAGCCGCTACTAGAGTTAAGTTTTTATATTTGCTCAAGAAACTAATATCTTTGAGATTGTTTTGTGAAATATCAATGCCTTCTAACTGTGGCATATTATCCAAAAATCTATAATCAGTCACCCCTGTTTTTGTCATTAACAACTGTTTCAATTTTTTAAATTGCAAAACAGGTGAGATATCTTTGATTGGTGTAAAGCCAATTCCTAAAGTTTCTAAGTTGGGTAACAGTGAAAGTCCTTTACGTTGCAAAGGATCTTTACGGCTGCCCAAGTCAAGTTTGATAACCGTTGCTAACCATTCTTTCATCATATTCGGATCTTTTTCATTTGATGGGAATGGGGTTGGAGCATCGTGAGTGCGAACGATATCCAAAATCACTTCTTCATCAAACCCTAAGGCACGCAAGGTATCCATTCCAACCTTATGTTTTTCCAATTCACGGGCATGCTCAATAGCATGTGGATCTGGAATGTCTTTTCCGATTTCAATATCAGATAACATCAATACGTGTGCGTGGTCATGGTGAGGGTATTCCAAACCAAGTTTACCGTCTTGTGTTTCCACACGTTTAATAGTTGATGGATCAATCCCCAATTTTTCTGCCAAATAAGCTAATTTTTCTTGGTATTCCTTTTCACGTTCAGATAGCTCTGGTGTCTGATGGGTTTCTGCTGGCTTTTCTGCTTTTTTAGCGGGATCGTATTGATCTGCCACATGTGCCCAGCCACCCTGACGAAGGTCCGCAAAAGAAATAGGATGTAAGTGACCATCGTGGTCCACTAAAATACTGTCTTTTGTTACCCCAACAATACCTTGACCGTTAAATTGAAAACCATCTGAGGTTGGGAAATGCAAGCCTGGAATACCATTAGCTGTAGCTGTTGAAACAAGGCTACTGGTTTGTGGCAAGCGAGTAGCAACCTGTTTAGCTTGTGCCTGTGTCTGACCTGATAAGCTTGACTTCAAAATATAATGGAAGTGATCATCGTGGCGAACCGTGTAGCCTAAAGCATCTTCAGCCACAATATCCGCTGGGTTAAATTCATAATGGTGATGAGGATCTGCTACTTTAGAAGTCCCTTGACTAGCTGCTCGCTGAGCAACAGCTGGCTTAGCTAAACTTGCTCCTTTTGGAATAAGGTATTCAAATGGACTTCCCTTTAAATCGGCATAAAAAATAAAATGCGAATGACCATCATGGTCAACAACGATTCCCTGATCTGTTTTTGATAAGATTTTTGAGTCTTTGGTTAAAATAAACCCATCATCTGTAGGAAAATCGACACCCGCCACACCTTTGTGAGTCTTGTTTGTCTTTTTGCTTTTTTTAATCGGTTTAATTTTGTTTGACGTCATTCCCTTACGTGATTGTTTCGTTTTAATGGGATATGTACCATTACCTCGTGATTGACAAGCTATCAAAGTCAACTGAGATGATAACAATAGACCAACTAAAATAATAACTTTTTTCGTTTTCATTCAACCCTCCTTTTTATTTAACTGGTTAAGTATATCACATCACTTGTTTTTCCTCAAGCTCTTTTTAGGATAACTATTAGTTGTTGACGAGTTGGAGCTCTGAAGCTTCAACAAACAATAGTTTCTGTTGTTAGTAGCATTACACAAAAAAACTAACTTTTCTTTTCCTTTGAAAATAAGATCTTTTATAATATACTATACATATGAAAACATCAGAAAAAATTTATCAATTACTGTCACAAACCGATGACTTCGTCAGTGGGGAATATCTAGCAGATCAACTCAGTATCTCTCGTACATCCGTTTGGAAATCCATCAAAAGTCTCGAAAATCAGGGGATTCAAATTGATTCTTTAAAACACAAGGGCTACCGCATGGTACAAGGTGATATTTTATTACCCAAAACCATTAGCCAAGGGCTTGGGATGCCAGTCACCTATACCCCTCACAGCCAATCTACCCAATTAGATGCCAAACAAGGAATCGAAGCTCATAACAGCGCTCCAAGGCTTTACCTAGCTCCTAGCCAAGAAGCTGCCAAAGGACGCCTCGATCGGCAATTTTTTTCAGCTAGCACCGGTGGTATTTACATGTCCATGTACCTAAAACCCAATGTCCCTTATGCTGATATGCCTCCTTATACGATGATGGTTGCTTCCAGTATTGTCAAAGCTATCTCGCGATTAACAGGCATTGATACAGAAATCAAATGGGTAAACGACATCTATCTAGGTAACCATAAAGTTGCAGGGATTCTGACAGAAGCCATTACTTCTGTTGAAACTGGTTTAATCACCGATGTCATTATTGGGGTTGGTCTCAACTTTTTTGTCACCGACTTCCCAGAAGCGATTGCTCAAAAGGCAGGTTCTCTCTTTACCGAAAAACCGACTATCACGCGCAATGACCTTATCATTGACATCTGGAAATTATTCTTATCTATTCCTGTCAAGGACCATGTCAAAGTTTACAAAGAAAAATCACTTGTTCTTAATAAACAAGTGACCTTTATAGAAAATAGTCAAGAAAAACGTGCTATTGCGATTGATCTCACAGATCAAGGACACCTCATTGTACAGTTTGAAAATGGTGACCTTCAAACCTTGCGAAGCGGTGAAATCAGTCTTTCTTCTTGGGAGAATTAGCCGTTTTTAAAATGGTTTTAGTCAGTTGGTTAATGGTATGCACTCTTCTTAAATCCCTAAAGAGCAACAAGCCCCAAAATAAGGCGAAGAGATAATTTCCAGAGAGTAACAGGTCATTAAAAAAATAGGTTTCAAAGGCACATACAAAGGCCATAAAAAGAAATTGTCGAATAGTCATAGCTTTATTATAACAAAAAAATACTGTACTATGAAGAAAAGTAACGAGATAAAACGTGGGTAAGGGCAAAACCTTACCCTTATGTATTTCAGTTTTAGTCGTCAATAGTATTTATTTTATCGAGCAAAAAATCAAACCCTTCTGGAATATCAAGCGCTACTTCTTGTTCTTCTTGAACACTGTCTTTTTGCGATTTCATTTGCTGAGCAAATTCCTTACGAATATGCTGAAAATCTGTCCTTGGTACTGCCAGAATATTGGGAGAAAAACCAGCAGCTTTACTCATAATGTTACCAAACATATCATTAAGATTATTTCGGCTCATGACTTGTTCTGCATTAAAGGCAGCCTCGAAAGCCAAAATCGCATTCTCACTATTTGCTAAGACAGGCTCAGAGCCCATCAATAAGGCTCTGTCTTGGGCAGAAATGTTATCTAGAATTTCATTCCAAGCATTTTTTAGAGCATCTAGATATTGTCGAGATTGTTGGCTATTTCGAACCGTTTCTTCCATGATTTTCAAAATGGTAACCCGATCAACCCTGTAGCTTGTGGTTTTAGGTTTCGTTTTATCAGATCTTGCCAGTGAATCAGGACGCGATTGGAGCTGCGACAATTGTTGTTTAAGTTGTGCCAACTCATTTTTGAGCGTTTCAATCTCTGAGATTAACTCTCCTGACAAGTTTACTTGGGACAAAATCTGCTCTTTCTGAGCTAATTGGATAGTCATCATTTCGGCATAAATCCGAGGATGGGTTCCCTTTTTGATTTCAGGGAGATGACTAGTAACAACTGTTATCATTTGGAATATACGATCTATCGAGAGAGACAAATTGGTATCAAAAACAGCTGACTGACGTTGATTGTCGCCGCCAGCTTTAACCACCAATAAATCACGCAGATAGGTCAATAAATCTGTCGCAAAGCGGCTCATGCTCTTCCCACTATCATAAATGGTCTCTAAGGCTGCCAGAGCTTGCGTAGCCTGTTCTTGGGAGACATATCGAACATAGTCACCCAGAGCAAGTATGGAAATAGAACCTGTAATTTCTTCGGCAATTGCAATGGCGACCTGATTATCTGGTGACAAGCTCAAAGCCTGATCTAAAATAGATAAAGCATCACGCATGCCTCCTTCTGCTCGCCTTGCAATGAGATTTAAAGCATCCACCTCATAGGCAATACCTTCTTTGTCCAAAACCCAGGCTAAATGCTCTCGAATAGCTTTTTGCTTAATAGCTTTGAATTCAAAGCGTTGCACACGAGATAAAATAGTGGCTGGAATTTTATGCAATTCCGTTGTTGCCAAGATAAAGACAACATTTTCTGTCGGTTCTTCCAAAGTTTTCAAAAGCGCATTAAAAGCCCCTGTTGATAACATGTGAACCTCATCAATAATATAAACCTTGTAAGTCGCACGACTTGGCGCATAGGTTGATTTGTCTCGAATGTCACGAATTTCATCAACACCATTATTCGAGGCAGCATCAATTTCAATCACATCTTCCAAGCTTCCATTCGTGATATCTCGGCAAATATCGCATTGATTACAGGGTTCACCATCGACTTGGTTAGGACAATTCATGGCCTTTGCAAAAATCTTTGCCGCACTTGTTTTCCCAGTCCCTCTAGGACCTGAAAAAAGATAAGCATGGCTAATCTTGCCAGATTCAACTGCCTGCTTTAAAGTTGTGGAAATAACCGATTGTCCCACCATTTCGTCAAACGTTTGGCTCCGGTATTTCCGATAAAGAGCTTGATACATCAGTTTTTAACTCCAAACATGTTAAAGGTAAACGTGGTCTTTTCAAGAAATAGATCCACAAAGGCCTCTAAGTATTCTTGATCAACCTCATCATAATCAGCTACAAGACTAGAATCCAAGTCCAGCACCCCAATCAAATGGCCTTCTTTCACCATAGGCACAACAATTTCACTCATGGCTGCCGCATCACAGGAAATATAGTTGGCATGCTGCTTCACATCATTTATAATAATGGTTCGACGAGACTGAGCTGATTCGCCACAAACACCTTTACCAAGCTTGATATGGACGCAAGAAACCCTACCTTGAAAAGGGCCAAGAATTAATTCCTGCCCATCAAAAAGGTAAAATCCCGTAAAAACAGAATTGGGTAGTGTCATGTTTAACAGGGCGCTGGCATTTGACAAATTAGCCAAAGCATTTGATTCATTCGCAAACAGCTCTTTTGCCTGCGCTATCATTAGTTGGTATTGCTCAATTTTTTTAGACTTATTCATACCTTTTATTATAGCATATCTGGGTCTATTCGAGTATTTTTTACGACTATCTTTCGCTTCAGTCAGTTTTTAAAATGGTTTTTGAGGTTGTTTATGATATAATTTTCAATATTATTAATATCATCTTAATATTAGGAGGTTTTCGTGAAACAAATCACTCAACAGAAATGGTTACGATACGGTCTTTTTATTGCTTTAGTTTTAAATGGTATTGAACTTGAATTGTTAGGACTGACTGCTAACAACCTTTCCTTTAAAGAAGCTTTTGCTCTAATACTAACCATTAGTCTATTAGGCATTTACTTAATTCCATTTGCAGCAGCTATTTTTTATTTAAGTAAAAAATTTCATATGAACCTGAACGTTATTATTGTTAGCTGTCTTAGCGGACTTTATATTTCAGGTTTTTTAGCTTCTTGTGGGAACCATCTCGTAGGACAATTTTGGTCATACATCATCCCTTCTAAAGACGCTTTAAAGCTTTGGGGAGATGCTTTAACTGCCCCTATTGTCGAAGAGCCCATTAAGGCTTCTTCGGCTATTTTAGTAATTACTTTATTTCCTAGACTTACTCTTAAAGAAAAATTAGTTGTTGCTTTACTTTCTGGCATGGGCTTTCAACTAACAGAAGATATCCGTTATTTGATTCAAGCAAAATCTATAGATAGTCTCGTACCGACTGCTATTGAACGTATTAGCACTGCTGTGACTTCACATTGGGTACATACAGCTATTTTTACCATTGGAGCATACTTATTATTAAAGGGTTCTAACCTTTTTTCAAAACAGCAACAAATTTTCTGGTTATTAAGTCCTCTGGTTCTACATTTCATCTGGAACTCTCCTCTAACAAGCATTCCTGGCATGACAGTTTTACTAGGAACATTAATCCTTTTAATCTTTGGTGATCTTTTTCAAAAAATCAACACCCTTGACGATGATGTGCTTTTTTAAACTATAAAAGAGCCTTGACTAAATAATACTGATTAAGGGTCTTTTAAGTGACTCACTTCATAAAGATATAAGTTACTAGTAATGTCAACAAAATACTAGTATAACAAGTGATGACAAAGTACCACTTTCTGGTTTTATGGTGGTACTTTTTAGCTGCAAGTAATGCTCCAAAACCTCCAAACAAAACTGTTATCACTAATAATTTTCTTTCACTAATACGCCGTTTCTTTTTTATGGCTTTTCTTTTATCAAAGGCATATATGACAAACACGAGTTCATTCCAAACAAATAGTAATCCAAGCCAAATTAATAACATTTCTATTTTATGATCCCTTTCTCTATGAAGAGCACAACAATAAAAGAGCAGATTTAAATAATCTACTCAGCCACTTCCACTATACTTCTCCAAGAATACTCGCAATTTTACTATTAATAACATCAATAGCAACGACATTACTAACTCCCTCTGGAATAACAATATCAGCATAGCGTTTACTTGGCTCAATAAACTGATGATACATAGGCTTTACCACGCTTGTGTACTGATCAATAATACTTTCTAAGCTTCTGCCACGTTCCATCATGTCACGCTTAATACGACGAATAATACGAATATCGTCATCTGTGTCTACAAAGAGCTTGATATCCATCAAATCTCGCAAACGCTCATCTTCTAGGACAAGAATACCTTCAACAATAATAACATCCTGAGGATCCTGACGAAAGGTCGTATTACTGCGGGTATGCTTTTTGTAATCATAGATAGGAATATCTACAGGTCTACCAGCTAATAATTCTTTTAGTTGCTGAATCATAAAATCTGTATCAAAAGCTAGAGGATGGTCATAATTGGTCTTGACCCTTTCTTCAAAACTCATGTGAGACTGATCTTTATAGTAAGAATCGTGTTGAATCATTGCAATACGAGCATTTGGAAAACTGTCCAAAATAGCGCGTGACACACTTGTTTTACCGCCACCTGAACCACCAGTTACACCAATAATAATCGGTTTTTTAAGCATTTTAAACTCCAAATCTAAAAAGTCTTTCTCACTATTTTACCAAAATTGAGACTATAATGCTATAATGAATATAGAAACAATAGTAAAAGGAAGACGCATGATCACTAAATTTCCCCCTCAATGGCAAGAAAAACTTGACCAAGTTGCATTTACCCATTTAACGCCAATCCAAGAACAGGCCTTTCAACCTATTGTTGATGGTAAAAATTTCCTTGGTATTAGCCCTACTGGGACGGGCAAGACCTTAGCTTATGTCTTTCCTAGTCTATTGGCACTGACGCCTAAAAAGTCCCAACAACTACTCATTTTAGCCCCTAATACCGAATTAGCTGGCCAAATTTTTGAAGTCACAAAGGATTGGGCACAGCCACTAGGCTTAACGGCACAACTCTTTATTTCTGGAACCAGTCAAAAACGTCAAATCGAACGCCTCAAAAAAGGTCCTGAAATCCTGATTGGAACCCCTGGACGCATTTTTGAGCTGATTAAATTGAAAAAAATCAAGATGATGTCTGTCAACACCATTGTTTTAGATGAATATGACGAACTATTAGGTGATTCCCAATATGATTTTGTTCAAAAAATTAGCCACTATGTTCCTCGAGATCATCAAATGGTATACATGAGTGCTACTAATAAGGTGGATCAAACTTCCTTAGCTCCAAATACATTCTGCATCGATCTTTCAGAGCAAACCAACGATGCTATTCAGCATTTTTACCTCATGGTTGACAAGCGCGAACGTACAGATTTATTACGAAAATTTACTAATATTCCTCATTTTAGAGCTTTGGTCTTTTTCAACAGTTTATCTGATTTGGGTGCTACGGAAGAACGTCTCCAATATAATGGAGCTGCTGCGGTTTCCTTAGCGAGTGACATTAATGTCAAATTCCGTAAAACCATTCTCGAAAAATTCAAATCCCACCAACTCTCCTTATTGTTAGCTACGGATCTTGTTGCTCGGGGCATTGATATTGATAATCTTGACTATGTCATTCATTTTGATGTTGCTCGTGATAAGGAAAATTACACTCACAGAGCTGGACGAACCGGCCGTATGGGAAAATCTGGTATCGTTATTACCTTTGTTAGCCACCCTGAAGACCTCAAAAAATTGAAAAAATTTGCTAAAGTCTCTGAAATCTCCCTCAAAAATCAACAACTTCATTTCATCAACTAGTTGTTAAAAAACAAAACTTAATCAAGGGCTACTAAAAACAACAATCCAATTACTTCAAAAGTAATTGGATTGTTTAGTATATCAATTCTAAAGAAACATAACGATATTACTTACTGATGCGCATAGAGTTCTGATACAGTCACACATTCGTATCCTTCTGCTTTTAGATATTCCATAACTGTCGGCAAAGCATTGATAGTTGTTTGATGAATATCATGCATTAAAACAACTCCTCCCGGTTGCAATTGGTTTTTGACATTAGTCATAATGCCATCAGTGCTATGATTTTCCCAATCTCTTGTATCAACCGTCCAAAGCATTTGTGTTAATCCTGAGGATTGCTGAACAGTTGCATTTGTAGCTCCGTATGGAGGGCGTAAATAGCGAGGTTTCTTGCCACAAGCTTTTTCAATAGCCTGGTTCGTCATATTAACTTGATGTTGAATCTCGCTGACTGAAAGATTAGTCAGATTAGGATGATCCCAAGTATGATTAGCAATTTCATGGCCAGCGTCGCTAACACGTTTAGTAAGGTTTTCATTATTCACAACCTTTGAACCTATCATAAAGAAAGTTCCCTTAGCCTGGTATTTTGCCAAAATATCTAAAACTTGAGGAGTCGTCGTCGGATCTGGACCATCATCAAACGTTAATGCAACTAGTTTTTTGGGATGCTGTTCTTTGTAGGTCCTATAATTATCATACGCAGCTCTATCGCTATTTGCTAAAAAATCTGGATTAATAACATCAAATAATGTCGTCAAAGGTATCGTTAGCTTTTTATCAAAAATAAGGTTTCCCGATTTTACCTCAAAGCCATCGCTTAATAAAGAATTAGATTCTTTTAAGCCATTATACTTATCGCTATTAAAACCAGCATCTGGATATTTTTTTTCAACTTCTTCTTGTATTCTTTCTAAATGTCCTGATACTAGATCCTTTACCTGAAACGGTTTCAAGTCGTCTGTAACGTGATATGTACTTATAACTTTTTCTGATTTTTTAGCCAAATGAAAAAATTTTTTCTGATAAACTATTTTAGAAATAGTCAAAGTGTTAACTGATCTTAGGTGAGAAGATTGCAGTTTAGGCCTTACTAAAATCAATTCTTTATCTGAATTCTTTTTTTTGTATAATGAAACAGGTAAATTATCTACAAAAAAATCATCTGCTTGTTTTATCGGGGAAAAATAATAATAGTCTTTTTGATCTTTTTTAATATGTTTTACAGCTTTGATCACTAAATCTGACGTGTTTTTTTTCTTTTCAGCCAAAACTATACGCTGACTATCTTCGTTTAGTTTCCAACGATTAATAAACACAATAGCTAAACTCAACATCAGAATGCTTAATAAACCAACAAGAATAACATTTAATTTTTTCAATAGTTGCCTCCATCTGTATAGACTATTGTAACAAAAAACATTAAAAAAATAAACAAAAAGTTAAGTTAACCTAACTTTTTGTTTATTTTTTTTATTACTGGATATCAAATACAACAGATTTAACAGTTGTCATAGCTTCGATAGAATATTTAACTCCTTGTACCCCTGCACCTGATTTTTTAGCGCCTAAGAATGGGAAATTATCTGTTCCACGTTGTGTTTTATTGTTAAGGTGAACAGTTCCAACTTCTAATTGCTCAGCAATGCCAAAAGCTTTTGGGAAATTAGTTGTAAAAATAGAAGCTTGCAAACCATATTCAGACTCATTAGAAATCTTGATGGCTTCTTCTACAGTGGTTACACGAATAATTGGTAATACTGGGCCGAACGGCTCTTCCCATGCCAAACGCATGTCAGTTGTCACATGATCAAAGAGAACGGGTGAAATAAGATTGCCTTCACGATTAAAGGCTGTCAAAGCAGTAGCTCCCTTATCAGTTGCATCTTTAATCAACCCTTCAACAAAATCAGCAGCTGATGTATCAATTAATGGTGTAATATCAGCATCGTCTTCAGGCATTCCGACACTTAGTTTTTCAACAAGTGTTTTAATCTCAGCCGCCAATTGATCCGCCACCTTGTCCATCACAAGAACACGTTTAACCGCTGTACAACGTTGGCCTGAGTAACCAAAAGCACCGGCTACAATATTTTTCGCTGCTAAAGCAAGATCTGCATCTTCCAAAACGATAGCAGAATCCTTACCGCCAAGCTCAAGCATAATTGGTCGCATACCCGCTAATTTACCGATTCCTTCCCCAATTGGAGTAGAACCTGTAAAGTTGATAAAGCTAACCGCTTCGTGCTCAACGATATAATCACCGATAACAGAACCTCGCCCTGTAATGGTATTAAAGACACCTGCTGGAATACCAGCTTCTGCAAAAGCTTCTGCTAGTAACAAACCAGAAATAGAGCCTTGTGTTGGTGGTTTAAGAGCAACAACATTTCCTGCAATAAGAGCTGGAGCAATTTTAGAACCTGCCAAGTTAACGGGATAATTAAAAGGTGAGATGGCAAGAACTAAACCAACTGGTTCACGACGAACAATAGCAATCTTCTTCTTACTTGCAGCTTCGAAGCTACCACCTTCAAGAACTTCACCTTCCATACGAAGCCCTTCTTCTGCTGCATAATTAATGATTTCAGCGGTACGAATAACTTCACTGACAGCTGCCTTGTGACCTTTGGCTACTTCTTTTGAAAGAATCGCGCCGATCTTTTCAGCATCACGTACTAAAATATCAGCCGCTTTATGAAGGTAAGCTGCACGTTCCACATAAGACAAAGCGCGCCAATCTGATAGAGCCTTTTTAGCTGAAGCGTAAACAGCATCTACCTCTGCCTGCGTCATCGCTGGAACTGATCCTAACTCTTCACCTGTTGCTGGTGCGTAAATGGTAATCTCGTTTTCTGATAGTTTCCATTCACCGTTCACTAAATTTTTATATTGTTTTGCCAACGTTTTATCTCCTTTTATGATAGTAATCTTATTCTATCACTTTTCCGATATAATTCAAGATTTGGCTATACTAAATATCTGAAAATTCTGATAATTATTTGATAACTCAAATGATTTCACACCAAAAAGTAATTGTATTTTTAGCTAGCAAAAAAGAGCTGGTTTAAACCAACTCTTTAACCCTTTAATCTTCAGAAACGTATTCTTTAGAAAGTTCAAGAACTTCTTCTGCTGTTGAACATTCTGTAAGCGCACGATTTGCATATTCTTCCATCTTAGCAGAGTCAAGTTTCTTCATTAAACTACGCGTACGAAGTACTGAAGTTGCTGACATAGAAAACTCATCCAAGCCCATTCCGACAAGAAGTGGAACAGCTTGTTGGTCACCTGCCATCTCACCACACATACCTGCCCATTTACCTTCAGCGTGCGCTGCTTTGATCACATTGTTGATCAAACGTAATATTGATGGGTTGTATGGTTGGTAAAGGTATGATACTTGTTCGTTCATACGGTCTGCTGCCATAGTGTATTGGATAAGGTCGTTTGTTCCAATTGAGAAGAAATCAACTTCCTTAGCAAATTGGTCTGCAAGCATAGCAGCTGCAGGAATCTCAATCATGATACCAACTTGGATGTCATCAGCAACCGCAACGCCTTCTGCAAGCAAGTTTGCTTTTTCTTCGTCAAAGACTGCTTTTGCAGCACGGAATTCTTTAAGAAGCGCAACCATTGGGAACATAATACGAAGTTGTCCGTGAACAGAGGCACGAAGAAGCGCACGCATTTGTGTGCGGAACATGGCATCCCCAGTTTCAGAGATGGAAATACGAAGAGCACGGAAACCAAGGAATGGATTCATTTCTTTTGGAAGGTCAAAGTAAGGAAGTTCCTTGTCGCCACCAATATCCATCGTACGAACCACAACAGGTTTGCCATTCATGCCTTCAAGCACTGCCTTGTAAGCTTCGTATTGTTCGTCTTCAGTTGGGAAGTCTTGAGAATCCATGTACAAGAACTCAGTACGGTAAAGGCCAACAGCTTCAGCACCATTGTCATTAACACCTTCAACGTCTTTAGGCGTACCGATATTAGCAGCCAATTCAAAGTGTTTGCCATCAGCTGTTTCAGTGTGCGCATCTTTAAGGAGAGACCACTCTGCTTTTTGTTTGGCATAAGCCGCACCAGCTTCTTTAAAAGCAAGTACTTGATCTTCGCTTGGATCGATAATCACTTCACCAGTGATACCATTAACGGCAATCACATCACCATCTTTAACACGTTTTGTAATATCATTTGTTCCAAGTACCGCAGCGATCTCAAGTGTACGTGCCATGATAGCTGAGTGACTTGTACGACCACCGATATTTGTAACAAATGCTTTTACAAATTGTTTGTTAAGTTGAGCAGTATCTGAAGGTGTCAAATCGTGTGCGATAACGATTGATTCTTCATTGATTGTAGCTGGATTTGGAAGTTTTACACCTAAAAGGTGAGCCAACACACGTTTTGCAACGTCGCGGATGTCCGCTGCACGTTCTTGCATGTATGGGTTATCTTCCATGCCTTCAAAGATGGTGATGAACATGTCAGTCACTTCTTTAAGACCTGTTTCTGCATTCGTTTGTTTTGCGCGAATCGTTTCTTTAACCTGGCTGATCATTTCTGGATCAGCAAGAACCATCAAATGGGCATCAAAAACGGCTGCTGCTTCTTCACCTAAGCTTTCTACTGCATTTTCACGGATAACAGAAAGCTCGTCTTGTGCAGCTTGGAGTGCAACATCAAGGCGAGCTTCTTCTGCATTTGTATCTGCGACTGTAACAGTCTCAAATGACAAATCCGGCTGAACTAGTAGATATGCTTTAGCAACAGCAACGCCGTCTGAGGCTGCAATTCCTTTAAGCATTTCTGTCATAGTCTTATGCCAATCCCTCTTTAGTCATTGTTTCTTCAATTGCTGCAATGGCATCTTCAGCATCTGCACCTTCAGCTGAGATAGTAACATCTGCACCTTGACCAACACCAAGACTCATAACACCCATGATTGATTTTAGATTTACTGCTTTACCTTTGTAGTCAAGAGTGATGTCTGAAGCAAATTTGCTAGCTGTTTGAACAAGCAAAGTCGCTGGACGCGCATGAATACCTGTTTCTGCAACAATGTGAAAGTCTTTTGAAGCCATAGTATGGTTCTCCTTTTAAGTTGTGTATTTTTGAGCCATCACATGATAACCCTTACAACAACCGATTATAGCACAATGCTTTTTTATTTTCAAGATTAAATATTTAAACGACAAAAAATGTGAAATTATTTTCTTTTATTTTCACGTTTTTCACAATTTATTTTTCAGACTTTAATGCTTTATTAAAACTGCTTAACTTCTATCACCAAAACGCTAGAGCTCTAACCATAAGAATCCAGATTGACACAATATTTAGGTTTCTGTTTTTTATTTCAACACAATATGTTGTGTTTCAGATAAGTTTATAGCTTGCTTTTTAGCTTTATTTTTTATATGCTATTATAGTAATTCCATTTAAGATGGAACCATTACTAATTTTAGAAGGACAAGACATGATTACAGTATATTCCAAAAATAATTGCATGCAGTGCAAAATGACTAAGAAATTTTTAGAACAACACGGAGCCAACTTCCAGGAAATTAATATCGATGAACATCCTGAAAAAGTGGATTATGTGAAAAGTCTTGGCTTCACATCTGCTCCTGTTATCGAAGCAGATAACCTCGTATTTTCTGGCTTCCAACCTGCAAAGTTAAAAGAATTGATTTAATAAGACAAGGAAAAATAATATGAGTCTCAAAGATCTTGGCGATATTTCATATTTTCGCCTAAATAATGAAATTAACCGTCCTGTTAATGGTAAAATTCCACTTCATAAAGACAAAGAAGCTTTAAAAGCTTTTTCCGCTGAAAATGTGCTGCCAAACACCATGTCTTTTACTTCCATTACGGAAAAAATTGAGTATTTAATCTCAAATGATTACATTGAATCAGCTTTTATTCAGAAATACCGCCCTGAATTTATTACTGAATTAGATAGCATAATCAAATCAGAAAATTTTCGCTTTAAATCATTTATGGCAGCCTACAAGTTCTACCAGCAATACGCCTTAAAAACAAATGATGGAGAGCATTATTTAGAAAACCTTGAAGACCGTGTCTTGTTTAATGCTTTGTATTTTGCAGATGGTCAAGAAGACTTAGCAAAAGATTTAGCCGTTGAAATGATTAACCAACGTTACCAACCGGCTACTCCTTCCTTTTTAAATGCTGGTCGAAGCCGTCGTGGTGAATTGGTCTCTTGTTTCTTGATTCAAGTAACTGATGACATGAACTCTATCGGACGTTCTATCAACTCTGCTTTGCAATTATCCCGTATTGGTGGAGGAGTTGGGATTACCTTGTCTAACCTCCGTGAAGCTGGCGCACCAATCAAAGGCTATGCTGGTGCAGCCTCAGGAGTTGTTCCTGTTATGAAATTATTTGAAGATAGTTTTTCTTATTCAAATCAACTTGGGCAACGTCAAGGAGCTGGTGTTGTTTACCTAAATGTTTTTCATCCTGATATCATTGCTTTCTTATCTACTAAAAAAGAAAATGCCGATGAAAAGGTGCGTGTTAAAACCTTGTCACTAGGGATTACCGTTCCTGATAAATTCTACGAATTAGCTCGTAAAAACGAGGACATGTATCTCTTTAGTCCTTACAATGTTGAAAAAGAATATGGCATTCCCTTTAACTATCTCGACATTACCAATATGTACGATGAGTTAGTGGCGAACCCTAAAATTACTAAGACTAAAATTAAAGCTCGTGATCTTGAAACAGAGATTTCAAAATTACAACAAGAATCTGGTTACCCTTATATCATCAATATTGATACAGCTAATAAAGCTAATCCTATCGATGGAAAAATCATCATGAGCAACTTGTGTTCTGAAATTTTACAAGTTCAAACACCTAGCCTTATCAATGATGCGCAAGAGTTTGTAGAAATGGGAACTGATATTTCATGTAACTTAGGTTCCACTAATATCCTGAACATGATGACCTCACCAGACTTTGGCCGTTCTATTAAGACCATGACACGTGCCCTAACTTTTGTTACTGATTCATCAAGCATTGAAGCTGTTCCAACCATTAAACATGGCAATAGCCAAGCTCATACTTTTGGCCTTGGAGCTATGGGACTACATTCTTACCTTGCTCAACATCATATTGAATATGGCAGTCCAGAATCCATCGAGTTTACTGATATTTACTTTATGCTCCTGAATTATTGGACCTTGGTCGAATCCAATAACATCGCTCGTGAGCGCCAAACTACCTTTGTTGGCTTTGAGAACTCTAAGTACGCTAATGGTAGTTACTTTGATAAATACGTTACAGGACACTTTGTTCCAAAATCTGATTTGGTGAAAGATCTGTTCAAAGACCATTTTATTCCGCAAGCTTCAGATTGGGAGGCTCTTCGCGACGCCGTTCAAAAAGATGGTCTTTATCATCAAAACCGACTAGCAGTTGCTCCAAATGGCTCTATTTCTTATATCAATGACTGCTCTGCTTCTATTCACCCAATCACACAACGCATCGAAGAGCGTCAAGAAAAGAAAATTGGTAAAATCTACTATCCTGCAAATGGTTTGTCTACGGATACCATTCCTTACTATACATCTGCTTACGATATGGACATGCGCAAAGTTATTGATGTCTATGCCGCTGCGACCGAACATGTGGACCAAGGCTTGTCATTAACTCTATTCCTTCGTAGTGAGTTGCCTATGGAGCTTTATGAGTGGAAAACACAAAGCAAACAAACCACTCGTGATTTATCCATCTTACGAAACTACGCTTTCAATAAAGGCATTAAATCTATCTACTATATCCGTACCTTTACGGATGATGGGGAAGAAGTGGGCGCAAACCAATGTGAATCTTGTGTCATTTAATTGGTTAAGAAGTAATGATGCTAAAGCATCTATTACTTCTACGGCAGTCGCTTTAGGCGATCTGCCTAAACCACTCACTAACTACGTAAGGAAAGTATTATCGACTTTCCTTACTCCGTGTCGTAATTCCTCGATATGCCCTAATGATGCTAAAACATCTATTACTTCTTGGGCAATCGCTTTAGGCGATCTGCCTAAACCACTCACTAACTCATTCGTTACCCTTTTGAATCTATTTAAACTTATTATTACCGGTAGAACTTTGGTCGGTTCTACTGGTTTATCTCGATATCCTTAACGCACTTTACTACTCTTTAGGAGATCATTTTTCTATGACTACATATTATGAAGCAATTAACTGGAATGAAATCGAAGACGTCATTGACAAGTCAACTTGGGAAAAGTTGACCGAACAATTTTGGCTTGATACCCGTATCCCTTTATCAAATGACTTAGACGATTGGCGCAAACTTTCTCTTCAAGAAAAAGATCTTGTTGGCAAGGTTTTTGGAGGATTAACCCTACTTGATACCATGCAATCAGAAACTGGTGTCGAAGCTATTCGTGCTGATGTTCGCACTCCTCACGAAGAAGCTGTCTTAAACAATATTCAATTCATGGAATCTGTTCACGCTAAATCTTATTCGTCTATCTTTTCAACCTTAAACACCAAAAAAGAAATTGAAGAGATCTTTGAGTGGACTAATAATAATGAGTTTCTTCAAGAAAAAGCACGTATTATCAATGACATTTACGCTAATGGAGATGCCTTACAAAAGAAAGTTGCCTCAACATATCTCGAAACTTTCCTTTTTTATTCTGGCTTTTTCACCCCTCTTTACTATTTGGGAAATAATAAGCTAGCAAATGTTGCTGAAATCATTAAACTAATTATTCGTGATGAATCTGTACATGGTACTTATATCGGTTACAAATTCCAGCTTGGTTTTAACGAACTACCAGAAGATGAGCAAGAGAATTTTCGTGATTGGATGTATGACCTCCTTTATCAGCTGTATGAAAATGAAGAAAAATACACCAAAACGCTTTATGATGGCGTAGGGTGGACTGAGGAAGTTATGACCTTTTTACGCTACAATGCTAACAAAGCTCTTATGAATTTAGGACAAGATCCTTTATTCCCAGATACTGCAAACGATGTTAACCCAATTGTTATGAATGGTATTTCAACAGGAACATCAAACCATGACTTTTTCTCACAGGTAGGGAATGGCTATCTTCTTGGTTCTGTAGAAGCTATGTCTGATGACGATTATAATTATGGACTCTAATAGTGCTCACGAGACTGATAATCTATCAGTCTCTTTTCTTAACTTTTGTTATAATAGTCTTATGAAACGACACTTTTTACTCTTGACCTTTTACCTCTTTTTAACAGGTTTAACAGCTGGCCTTGTTGCTTTTATCTTAACAAAAGCCATTCACCTGATTCAGTCCCTCAGTTTTGGATTCAGTCAAGGTTCTTTTAGCACTATGATTGCTAGTGTTCCACCACAAAGACGAGCTCTTTCACTCCTCTTTGCTGGACTTCTTGCAGGTCTTGGGTGGCACCTATTGGCTAAAAAAGGAAAGGACATTCAATCTATTCAGCAAATCATTCAAGATGACATCTCATTTAGTCCCTGGACACAGTTTTGGCATGGTTGGCTCCAATTAACGACCGTATCTATGGGAGCTCCTGTCGGCCGAGAAGGAGCTTCACGGGAAGTCGCTGTTACCTTGACGTCTCTTTGGAGCCAAAGATGCAACTTGTCAAAAGCCGATCAAAAACTTTTATTAGCCTGCGCTTCTGGCGCTGCCCTTGGTGCTGTCTACAATGCTCCCTTAGCCACTATTTTATTTATCTTAGAAGCTATTCTTAACCGTTGGTCCCTTAAAAATATATACGCTGCCTGCCTAACGAGCTATGTGGCTGTGGAAACAGTTGCTTTATTACAAGGCCGACATGAGATTCAATACCTAATGCCTCAGCAACATTGGACGCTAGGAACCCTTATTGGGTCCGTCCTGGCTGGTCTTATCCTTTCCCTCTTTGCTCACGCTTACAAACATCTTTTGAAACACCTTCCTAAGGCTGATGCCAAAAGTCAGTGGTTTATTCCGAAAGTTCTCATCGCTTTTAGCCTTATCGCAGGACTCAGCATTTTCTTCCCAGAGATTTTAGGAAATGGCAAAGCTGGATTACTCTTTTTTCTCCATGAAGAACCACATCTGAGCTATATTAGCTGGCTACTTGTTGCCAAAGCTGTCGCTATCTCTTTAGTTTTTGCTTCTGGAGCAAAAGGGGGTAAAATTGCTCCTTCTATGATGCTTGGAGGTGCTAGTGGCTTACTACTAGCTATCCTTAGTCAGTACCTTATTCCCTTGTCTCTATCAAATACGTTAGCCATTATGGTTGGTGCAACAATCTTTTTAGGTGTGATCAATAAGATACCCTTGGCGGCACCAGTTTTTCTGGTTGAAATTACAGGCCAATCGTTACTAATGATTATCCCTTTAGCATTAGCTAACCTCATTTTTTATTTTAGCTATCAGTTTTATCGTTTCATCCTTAAATGATTAGTTAATTACTTTTTTAATAAAAAGCTTCGGATGAATGAACTGCACCCCAAAAGTTGGACATTATATTTTAAGCAAAGTTGGACTTGGTATAATAAAGTAGACACAAAATTAAGTGGAAACGAGGAAAAGTCATTATGCCAAGAAAAACCTTTGATAAAGCCTTCAAACTCTCTGCTGTAAAACTCATCCTTGAGGAAGAGCAGCCTGTAAAAATGGTTAGTTCAACTTTAGAAATTCATCCCAATAGTCTTTATCAATGGATTCAAGAATATGAAAAATATGGAGAAAGTGCGTTCCCAGGACATGGGAGCGCACTTCGTCATGCTCAATTTAAGACAAAAAAACTTGAAAAAGAGCACAAACTGCTACAGGAGGAATTAGCTCTTCTAAAAAAGTTCCAGGTCTTTTTGAAGCCAAACCGGAAATAAAATTTCAGCTTCTGAAGGAAAATAGTGTTAGCTTGAATAGTCATCACACCTGTCAAACTCTTCAAGTCTCCCGTTCAGGTTTCTATGCTTATTTAAAACGTCGTCCCTCTTCAAGGCATGTTGAGAATGAAGCTTTAAAGGAAATGATTAAAGCCATTTTCTATGAACATAAAGAGCGTTACGGAAGTGTACGAATTACCCAAGAACTTTGTAGACGTGGCATCCATGTCAATTATAAACGTGTTGGTAGACTCCTTCATCAGCTAGGTCTCTATGCTAAAGGAAGTCGATATCAATATAAATACTATAACCGTCGACGTTCTTCATGAACTCGTCCCAATCTTGTTAATCAATGTTTCCAAGCGACTGGTAAGAATAAATTATGGCTAGGAGACCTAACCTACATTCCTACACAAGAAGGAATACTTTATGTGTCTGTCTTGATAGACGTTTATAGTAGAAAGGTTGTTGGTTGGGCAATGGGCTAACGTATGCAAGACAAGTTGGTAACAGAAGCTTTCAATCAAGCTTATAATAGAGAAAAGCCTAAAGAAGGGGTAATCGTCCATACAGATCAGGGTTCTCAATATACCGGAGCATGATTTCAGGACCTACTTAGATGGAAAAAATGTAAGTCCAGGATGAGTCGAAAAGGTAATCCATACGATAATGCACTCATGGAGGCCTTTTATAAAACATTAAAAAGAGAGCTTGTCAATGATGCTCATTTCGCAACTATTAAGCAAGCTCAGCTTGAGATTTTTAAATATAGTGAGACTTACTATAACCCCAAACGTCTGCATTCAGCTTTAGGGTATCTCTCACCTGTTGAATTTGAAAAAAATAGTTACTCATTAGCTTAACTTTATGTCTATTTTTTCTTGACAAGTCCAACCAAATGTTAGTTTTTTTGTCCAACTTTTGGGGTGCAGTTCATCCATCCGAAGCTTTTTATTATATGACTCCTAAGCCTATTGACATTAACAAAATGACTTCAATCAAGTTATTAAAAATATGTAACAAGATAGCATCTTTTAAGTTTCCTCGTCTTTGATAGGCAACAAAGAGAAAAATGCCCATACAGCTGTACATGATAAATTCAACACTATTGGTGGCATGTGGTAAAGCAAAAACAAGAGAGGTCACTAAACCTGCCACCTTAAGTGATTTTCCTTTGAAGAGATCAATCATAGGAAATCCTCTAAAGACTAGTTCTTCCATAATAGGAGCGATAAAAGCTATCACAAGTACAAATAGGGCAGTATAAAGCGGGAAACCACCTTTGATAAGTCTAGCTAAGGTATGTATTGCAGCATCATTAGCACTCACTTGTTGACCAGACCATAGCTGGTTAACAAGGGTACCTACAATAGCTATCACACGGATGATTAACCAAAATAATGCTAAATAACCCCAGTCAACCAATCTCATTTTTTGCTGTTTAATAGAGGTGTCTTGCTTAGCTTGATAAAGACGCCATAATACAATAAGGACACTTCCAACAATAACCAAGTAGAAAATACCAATTCCCCAATTAAGTACCATAGGAATATCGTGTTGCTTTTGCAATAAAATCATCGGAAGGACATTGAAAACCATAGCCAGAATAATGAGCACTGCTATTTTTAAATAATTAATGAATCCTTTCATAAACAGTCTCCTTTTAGGCTAACGGTAAAATTGTCTGGTCATTGTTGCACTCTTAACGAGTAAATAGAGCTGAATTAACACCAAAACTAAGATGGCTGTTAACTCCACTTGACCAGTGAATAGATAGACAAAAAATAAAATCACATACAAGGAAGGGATGATGACTCCATTTAATGACAACACACTTTCAAACGATGTCTTATGATAGGCTTGTAACTCTGCCTCATCTAGAGCCATGATATTATGTTTTAATTCTTTCAAATTTGGAAAATAAGGAACATCGGTTCCCCGAATGGCATTGTAACGTTTCATGGCTAAAGCTTGAAAAGGAATGACCATTAATAATAAAAGGATATCCAGAAGCGGAATGGCCAGCATGGCATGCTGTGAATCATTAGTTAAGGTCAGACCAAGTAGCACATTGCACATGGATAAAATAGAAGCTACGGCAATCAATAACATGGTATAAGCATGCTTTTTATTCAGCTGACGGTAACCATTTTCAGAAATATCATCCTCTTCAATTGTGTTATAAACAGCTGTCTCTTTTTTCAGTTGCGTTAAAAAAACAAAAGAAAGTGTGAGGTCTGTGACAACTACTAGACGATTTAATAAGATAATCAGGTTAATCACATCATCTTTTAGGAACGTGAGATGATCTAATCTCCCTCCATGGTAACCTAAAAAGGCTCCAACCATGCCACCTATAATCCCTCCCGCCAAACTTGATAGCAATGACATTTTTAACAAGCGTAAAAAACTATTCTTCTTCTTTTTCATTCCTCGACCTCCACTAGACGAAACACCTCTTCAACTGGTTCCTGAAATACCTTTGCAATTTTCATGGCAATTATAACTGATGGGGTGTACTCGTTACGCTCAATGAGACTGATGGTCTGCCTCGATACTCCTGCCAGTTTAGCCATTTCCGTTTGATTAATTCCATCTCTAGCTCGTAATTCTTTGAGCCGATTTTTAAGAATAACCTCCATTGCCATCTCCTTCATTCTCCTTTAACTTATAACTTACTTTCTAAAATAAGAAAAAGTATTCAACAGCAAGGCTAGTCCTGTAAAGCCCAAAACCAGATAACTCAAGGGTACTCCAAACCAGATTACCCTGATAAGATGATAACTTAAAATGAAAAGAGTCAGGATACTTGCCCATAAGCAAATCTGCCTCTTAAGTTTGATACCATGTGTCATTTTCTCTAACACCTCCTCATGTCTATTTGTTACTATAATTGTAACATATCTTTTTCTTTTTGACAACGATAATAGTCAAAAAGGTTATGATGGTAGTCATTTCAAATATAAAAAACCAAGTTCTAAATAACTTGGTTTTTTATGGATTTACACTATTTCAGCAACTGCTGCTAGCAGCTCTGCAATTTTACTTGCATCGCTACCACCTGCCATAGCCATGTCTGGTTTACCTCCACCACGACCTGCTACAATTGGTGCCAATTCTTTGATCATGTTACCAGCGTGGACATCTTTGGTTTTGCTTGCAACAAGGACATTAACCTTCTCACCAATAGCTGCTACGAGAACAAGCACATCAGAGTAGTCTTTTTGTTTCCAGTTATCAGCAAATGTACGAAGTGCCCCTGCATCTGCAACATCAACTTGACTAGCAATGAAGCGCACGCCCTTAGCTTCTTGAACATCTTTAAAGACATCACCAGCTGCTGCAGCTGCTGCTTTTTCTTTAAGTTCTGCATTTTCTTTTTGAAGATCACGAAGCGAGTCGCTAAGAGCTTGTACTTTAGCTGCTGCATCTTTCAATTGCGGAGCTTTTACAGTAGCAGCGATCTCTTTTAGGGCATCCTCTTGGTTACGATAAGCTTCAAAAGCTTGTCTACCAGTAACTGCAATAATACGACGAGTGCCTGAACCAATACCTTCTTCTTTGACAATCTTGAAGAGACCGATTTCTGAAGAATTATTTAAGTGAGTTCCACCACAAAGTTCAACAGAATAATTACCAATTTGAACCACACGAACCACTTTACCATATTTCTCACCAAAAAGCGCCATTGCTCCCATCTCTTTTGCGGTTTCAACGTCAGTTTCAGTCGTTGTGATTGTAAGAGCGTTCCAAATTTGCTCATTAACTTCTTGTTCAATGTGACGAAGTTCCTCATTGCTTACTGCTTCAAAGTGAGTAAAATCAAAGCGCAAGAATTCTTCTTCGTTCAATGAACCAGCCTGAGTTGCGTGTTCACCGATAACATTGTGAAGAGCTGCATGGAGCAAGTGAGTAGCTGTGTGGTTTTTCTCAACAGCCAAACGACGCTCTTTGTTGATTTCAAGTGTGTAGTTTGTTCCAACTGAAAGTGATGCTAAAACGTTTACAGTGTGTAGAGGTTGACCATTTGGTGCTTTTTGAACATCAACAACCTCAGCAACTGTGTCACCCTTATCATTTTTGATTCTACCTGTGTCAGCAACCTGTCCACCCATTTCAGCATAGAATGGTGTTTGAGCAAAGACAAGAAGGGCTTGACCTTCTGAAACAGCTTCGGTACGTTCATTATCAGCGATGATGACTGAAAGACTTGATTCAAGACTATATGTGTCGTATTCGAATCGTGATTCTTCAACAATACCAGCTAGGGTTTCATTTTGCATCCCCATTGAACCACCCTTAACAACAGCTGCACGCGCACGGTCTTGTTGTTCTTTCATGGCTGACTTAAAGCCTTCGTGGTCAATCTTGTAGCCTGCATCTTCTGCCAATTCCTCTGTCAATTCAACCGGGAATCCATAAGTATCATAAAGTTTGAAGATATCTTTACCTTCAAGAGTATCCTTACCTTCAGCCTTAAGCTGCGCAAGCAATGAATCTAAGTGACCGCTACCTGCATCGATAGTACGAGCAAATGTTTCTTCCTCACGTTTAACGATTTTCTCGATAAAATCACGTTTTTCAAGCACTTCTGGGTAGTAGCTTTCCATGATTTGTCCAACAGTCGGAACCAATTTGTAAAGGAAAGTTTCGTTGATGCCAAGACGGCGACCGTGCATAACCGCACGACGGAGAAGACGACGAAGAACGTAACCACGACCTTCATTTCCAGGAAGCGCACCATCACCGATAGCAAATGAAAGCGCACGGATGTGGTCAGCGATAACCTTGAAACTCATGTTGTCGCCATCTGGATCGTAAGTTTTACCTGACAACTTCTCTACTTCACGGATGATTGGCATGAAGAGGTCAGTTTCAAAGTTTGTTTTTGCCCCTTGCATAACAGCTGCAAGACGTTCAAGACCAGCACCTGTATCAATGTTTTTGTTTGGTAATTCTTTGTATTCTGAACGTGGTACGGCTGGGTCAGCATTGAATTGTGAGAGAACGATGTTCCAGATTTCGATGTAACGATCGTTTTCGATATCTTCAGCCAAGAGGCGAAGTCCGATATTTTCTGGATCGAAATCTTCACCACGGTCGAAGAAAATCTCCGTATCTGGACCTGAAGGACCAGCACCGATTTCCCAGAAGTTATCCTCGATCGGCACCAAGTGACTTGGTTCAACGCCACAAGCAATCCAACGGTTATACGAATCCTTGTCATCTGGGTAATAAGTCATGTAGAGCTTGTCTTTAGGGAAATCAAACCAGTCTGGACTTGTCAAGAGTTCAAATCCCCACTCAATAGCTTCATCACGGAAATAGTCTCCAATTGAGAAGTTACCAAGCATTTCAAACATAGTATGGTGACGTGCTGTTTTACCAACATTTTCAATATCATTAGTACGAATTGATTTTTGTGCATTGGTAATACGTGGATTTTCTGGAATCACTGAACCATCAAAATATTTTTTCAAGGTTGCAACACCTGAGTTGATCCAAAGAAGCGTTGGGTCGTTCACAGGAACCAAGTTAGCTGAAGGCTCAACGCAATGTCCTTTAGATTTCCAGAAATCCAACCACATTTGGCGGATTTGTGCAGACGATAATTCTTTCATAAAAATTTAGATACAAAGAGTAAGAAAAACAGTGTTATGCTGAAGCTAGTAATGTAATCACACCAGTTGACACAGCTCTTCTTTCTTGCTAGGAGATCAGCTATAAGCCTGGCAGCCTAGTCTACTCTATTCCTTTCGTTGATTTCAAATAGTCCTCAATACAAAACAAGTCCATCTCACAGAGGGCGAAAACCGCGGTACCACCTCTATTCAATGAACTTGTCATTCTTAATTTACGATATCAATTGTTGTAAAGTTAAGTAGCATGTTTATCTAATTATCAATGACTCGCAGCAACCGTCACTTTTCTGTATCTAATCCTTGATAAACAATTCTTAACTAAATTATTATAAGTTTTTTTAACTGATTAGTCAATAAAATCCTACTTATTGTGCAGCTGGCTCTTGCGTCTGAGCCTCAGTCTCAGTTGGTTCTTCAGCTGATGATGTCTGTGTTTGCTCTGATTCTGATGGGTTCTCTTCTGCAGCTTTTGATGATTCGCTGGTTGTTGAACTTTCACTTGCAGCTTTAGTTTTTTGACCAAGATTTGCATATTGCGCCAAAATATTAGCAAAAGCTTTGTCTTTAATTTTTACATTAGCTTTATCCAATGCATTTGCAATAACCTTGTTTTGGAAATTCATATCTTTTGATTTTTCAGCTATAATGATAGCTTTCAAACGTTTCTTATATTCTTGCCAATCTGATTTTTTTTCTGCTTTTTTAGTCACCTTAACAATGTAAAACTTCTTTTGATAAGAAGTTGGATCTAAAACCGAGATAACGTCTGATATGCCACCCTCATTCAAACTTGAAGCCGCTTTTACGACATCAGTCGGTACATTTGTCGCACCTGAATCAAATTTATAGGTCACTTTTTTCTCAGGTGTTGTTGTTTTTTCTTTAGCAATAGCTGTAAAGTCTGCGCCTTCGGCTTTTAGTTCCTCTAAGACTGATTTAGCTGTCTCTTCATTATCTAAAGTAATCATTTCGACTGCCATTGTTGGAGTATAAGATTCATATGCTTTCTTATATTCTTGTGTTGTCAATTCTTTTTTAGCTGCTTCTTTAACCGCATATTCTACTAATTTTGAAGAGCGGATCTGACGCTTAAAAGTCTCAGGTGTCAAGCTTGATTGTGCCAAAGCAGCAGAGAATGAAGCGCCATACTGTTCAGCTGTTTTATGATACGCCTTTTCAACTTCTTTTTTTGAAACCTTATCACCATATTGAGCTTCAAAAACACGACTAATTACCAGATTTAGCATCGCTTTTTGCGATACTTCTGTGTTTTTTGTTTCATTGTAAAAATCACTAACGCTAATTGTATCACCTTTCATCGAAATAACCTTAGTATTGTCATTAGTTGATTGACAAGCTGCTAAAGCCATCACTGAGGCCAATGTCACAACACTAGCAATGAGTTTATTTGAGTTTTTCATTTACTTCTGAGCTCCTTTTTATCTTTAACTAATTTATTATAACATAAATTTATCAATGTTACTTAATCTGGTAATACAATATCTGCTTGATTTTTACGAATCATTAATAATCCATCACTAAGAGGGACCAGGCTAGTTGTTAGGTTTGGATGAGTTAAGGTGGCATCAAACAAAGACTGTAAGCCACGATAAATAGTACGCTGACCTCGTCGAATATCTTCGATCGGTTTTGTAATGTCACCTCCTTGAAAGACATCATCCAAAATGACTACACCACCGACTTTTAGCAGTCTTAAAATCTCTGGTAGAAAGACAATATATTTGGATTTGGCGGAATCCATAAACACAAAGTCAAAATTTCCTTCAAGTGTAGATAATATATCTGCTGCATCTCCTTCTAACAGGCGGATCTGTTGGCGACTGTCGTACTTAGCAAAATTTGCTTTAGCAAAATCGATCATCTCTCGATTACGATCAATAGTCACAATCGTCGCATCTGGTGCATTTTCAGCCATTAAAAGCGCAGAAAAACCAATGGCTGTGCCAATCTCCAAAATGTGTTTTGGCTGTAAGCTTTGCAATAAAAACCTGAAATAAGCCACGACCTCAGGCTGAATAATAGGAATGTTTTCTTGTCTTGCGAATTGCTCTAACTCTGCTAAAAAACCTGTGGTTTGCTTCTGCCGTGTTCGCATATAATGAACAAGCTCTTCTTTGACAACAGGACGACGCATATTATGATTTGCTGTTTTACTGTATGATTTAACCATAAACCTAATTATATAAAAAAACCCTAGGCTTTGCTAGGGTTTACTTTTAAATTTTTTATAGGACATCATTTCTTTAACCTTAATGCTACCATTAATCCTAAAATGTATAAGACAATAAAAACACATAAGGTAAGAAGATAATTATGAGTCCATTCAACAGTGATAGATAATAACATAGGTCCAGTTAATGCAGCTATTGCCCAAGCTGTCAATATATACCCATGTAATGTAGCCAGTTCCTTTGCCCCAAAAAGATCACTTAAATAAGGCGGAATGAGAGAAAAACCCGCACCATAACAAGTCATAAGGGTGGCAATGCTTATCATGAAAATTAGGGAACTATGTGCAAATATTAAACTAATAGTCATAATTATGCTTACTAAAAATAAAAGTATTACTGTCACACGGCGTCCAATATAGTCTGACAAACTAGCCCACACTAAACGACCGAAACCGTTAAAAATCCCCATAGCACCAACCACAATTGCTGACATTTCTGGACTCATACCAGTTAGATCTTGTGCCATTGGCGCAACAACTGAGATAAGTCCTAAGCCACATGTGATATTGATAAATAAAATTACCCAAAGACAATAAAATGATTTTGTTTTAAGTGCTTCTTTAGCGGTCATTCCTTCGATTAAATAACTGTTATTTTGTAATCTTTTTTTATCTAGTATAGCTATCTCAGCAGCAGTTGGTTTTATTATCAATTGAGAAGCAAAAAGCATAACTATTAGATAAATCAGCCCTAAAAGGTAAAATGTTGCTACCAAACCTTCTGTTTCAATTAGCCACTGGGCAATCGGACTTGTTAATAAAGACGCAAAACCAAACCCCATAATAGCAAACCCTGTTGCCATGCCTCTTTTATCTGGAAACCATTTTATAATAGTTGATATCGGTGTGATATATCCCGCTCCAAGTCCTAAGCCACCAATAACACCATAACCAATATATAAAAGCCAAATTTCTTTACGATCAATCGCTAAACCAGTCAGCATATTTCCAGAAGCATAAAGAATAGCTGACACCGTTCCGGTTAGACGAGGACCATATTGTTCAACTAAATTTCCCATAAAAGCAGCAGATAAACCTAAACAAAAAATAGCTAAAGAAAAGGCAAAAGCGACAGGAGCTTGGTCCCAACCGGTCTCTTGTAAAATTGGATTACGATAAACACTCCAAGCATAGGTCGATCCCAACATTAAGTGGAGAAGTATCCCTGCTGTTGCAATGATATAACGTTTTGTTTTTTCCATGAAAAACTCCTTTTTTATTATACGAACGTTTATTTTTTAAAAAACATAAATGTTAGTATTTTAATTCTATTATCTCTTTTATAAAATGTCAAATATAATAAAAATATGTTTTATGCGAACGTTATCTCTAAAACAATAGAATAGCGTTAATCTGAAGCGCCTTACTCAACTATTGGTTTTATTTAAGTGAGTGACCACACAATAAAAAAGACAAAAAAGAAACCGTCAAACTAAGGTCAATGAAGCCTGCTTTTCAGGACTGATAATCCACTAAAATATAAAAAGAAAATGACCGATAGAAATGGAGATTCACACCAACTGTGAATCTCCATTTCTATCAATCCTAAACTCTTTTTGTCCTTGACTTTTGTGATTTTAGCTTTTGTGTATGCCTTTGGACACGAGTACTTCAAGTTCTGTTAGACGTTCGTCAAAGACTTTAAAGGCGGCTTCCAAATAATCACCTTTTTCCATATCAACGCCTGCTTTAGCAATCACTTCAAGTGGGTAATCAGAATTTCCTGACTTGAGGTAGGCCAAGTAATGATCGATATCATCTTGTGTGCCATGCACAATCTTATCTGCTAAATAGCTTGCAGCTGCAAAACCTGTTGCATATTGGTAAACATAATAATTGTAATAGAAATGAGGAATACGTGCCCATTCATACTGAATAAAATGATTATCTTTTTTACTTAAACCATAATATTTTTCATTTAAATCAGCGTATAGCTGGTTAAGGTATTCACTTGTTAACACTTCTCCTTTTTGATCAGCTTGATGAATGGCATGTTCAAACTCAGCAAATTGGGTTTGACGGAAAACTGTTCCACGGAAACCATCGAGGTAATGGTTTAAAATGGCAAAGCGTTCTTTCTCATCTTGAACCTCATTTAAGAGAGCTTCTGTCATAATATTTTCATTCGTTGTGGATGCAATTTCTGCCAAGAAGATACTATAATCCCCATACACATAAGGCTGTGTTTCACGAGTGAAAGTAGAATGCAAACTGTGGCCTGTTTCGTGGACAAGTGTGTAAAGATTATCAAGTGTATCTTGCCAATTCAACAGAATAAAGGCATTGGTATCATAGGAACCACCTGAATAAGCCCCAGAGCGCTTCCCTTTATTGACATGAACATCAATCCAACGTTCGGTAAAAGCACGATGCACACGATCTGCGTAATCTTTACCAAAAACAGCCAAAACCTTCTCAGCCTTTTCCAAAGCCTCATCATAACCAATGGCTAGATCTGTTTCAGATAATGGTGTGTAAACATCATACATCTTCAAATCGTCTAAACCAAGAACCTCTTGACGCAATTTCAAATAACGGTGTAAGAGTGGCAAATGTTTATTAACCGTTTCTAATAAAGTGTCGTAAACAGCTTCTGGAATAAAGTTAGCAGCCATGGCAGCTTGACGTGCTGAATCGTATTTATGAACACGCGCCTTATAGTTTTGCACTTTCACATTGGTTTGCAAGGTTTTAGCGTAAGTATGTTGGAACTGTTCATAAGTACTATACATGGCTTCATAAGCAGCTTGGCGAACGCTACGGTCCTTAGATTCCATTAGGCTAATGAAGTTACCATGGGTTAATTCAACATCTTCCCCCTTATCATTTTTAACTACTGGAAAGACAATGTCAGCGTTATCAAGAATACTAAAGGTTTCTTCCGCACCATTGAAAATTTCTTGAGCTCCTGCTAATAATTCCTCTTCTGCTTGACTAAGAACATGTTCGCGGGCTTGGAATAATTTGTCAAAGAAATGGTTGTACACTTTCAACTCAGGGGTTTCAGTAAGAAAAGCCTGATAGTCTTCTTGATGAAGCATCATCACTTCTGGATCATAGAATGAAAAGACTTCGCTAAACTTTGCATACAAGCCTGAAGCCTTAGCTTGGTATTCTTGATACTTGGCAACAGTAGTGTCTTGGTCATTTTTCATGTGAGCATAAACATAGACTTTCTCCACACGACGAGCCAATTCTAAATATGTTTTTGTAACCTTTAACAAATTAGCACTAGAATCCAGCAAATGACCAGCAAAACCTTTAGATGCCTCAACTTCAGTAGCTAAGTCACTGACTTCAGCTTCCCAATCCTTATCTGTTGCAAAAATAGTGCTCAAATCCCAAGTGTATTTTTCTTCTAAATGGCTGCGATTATCAGTCATAACATCTCCTTCTCATTTTCTATTACTATCCATTTTAACATAATATTTTGGTGAAAAAAGCGTTTGCACCTTCTTATCCTTTTCTTTTTTATAATAGACTTTAAAACTTTCATAATAAGGGCGAAGATTTCCTTTAATTTGACAAAAACCGCTGGAAGATTGAACTGGTCTCCATTGAGGATAAAAAGCATCAGTTGTTAACATAAGTAAATTATAGCCTGATAAGTAAGCCTTTTCTTGTCGTCGTAGCCATTTCGGGTGTCTAGCTAAAAGAGCTCTTTGTATTCTTTTAGATAGGTTCACAGTCATTTTTTTCTGATAAGAATAAAGGATTTCTTGCTGATAGGGTAACCGAAACATTTCCATAATATTGTGGTCTAAAGAAATGGTTTTGGTTAGGTAACTTACCTTACCAAATAAGTCTTCATGGATTAAATATTTGAGACGTAGCAGATTTGCAGCTGCATCCAGCTCCCACAAATGAAAGCCCAAACTAGATGAAAAGTAAAGAAACTGTTTTTGCAAAGCAGTTAAGTGAGTGTTAAGCCACAATTTTCTTCCCAGTAACCATCGTACCGGATACCCCTTTTCTTGATAGGCTTTGGTGCGTTTCTTTAGACGCTCAACTGGCAAGGGACTGCACTGAATTTCTAAGGCTAACTTATCATTCACCCAAAGGTCTGCTATCTGTTGCAGCTCAGGAAGATATTTTTCAATACAGACAGCTTCTGTTCGGACTAAACTGGTGTAAAGTTTTGCCTTCAACGTCAAATGTTCCTCAGATTCATTTTCTGCTTGGAATTGACAATGAGCTAGTTGTACATGGGCAAAATGAGGTCGTCTAATTGTCCCCTGACGCAAGCGAACAGGAGATTTGCAAGCTGGGCAACGAAAAGGCGGTTTCGTTGAAATAGGCTGAGTTACTAGCGAAATGAGCTGATTCTTATCATCTAAAGCGGTTAATATTTTTGTCACCTCCTATTAGATCTTCCACCTTATTATTCGAAAACTAAGTACCAAACTTTAAGTAGCTTTAGTTTTTTTAGCCATCAAAAAACACTCCCATTTCCAATTTATGAGAGTTTAACACAAGGGTTTTTATAACGCTTCAGGTTAAGGAGACAGTGGGAATTGAATCTTTTTGCTTACCTGATTTTGTAACAACAAGATGACTAAACATAGCAAAAGTCGAACTCATCATGACTATAATAGTCAATGGACACTTTATTGATTAAGCAAGAATAGCTTCTTTTTGAAAGCATGTTTTGCTCAGTCCAGATACGTTTTAATGAGTTGCCTTTCTGACGCTGTTAGATAACGATATTCTCCGCTGGCTAAATGACCGAGTTCCAGTCCTGCAAAGTGCGTCCGTTTCAGAGAGGTCACTTTCAAACCATAGGTCAAAAACATTTTTTTCACTTGGTGAAATTTTCCTTCTGAAATGGTCAAACTAGCCTGTGACTGGTCTGTATCGGCTTTAAGAATAGTCAATTGAGCTGGTTGGCATTGTTCACCTGTTGGGAAACAAATACCAGCTGCAAAAAAATCTGAGGCATCTTCTGCTAACAAGCCATTAACGGTTACAAGATACGTTTTAGAAACATGATGACTAGGGTGCAACATCCGAAACCCTAGGGGACCATTATCAGTGAGTAAAACCAACCCTTCGGTATCTCTATCCAATCTGCCAACAGGATACAAGTCTGGACTTTTATCTTCTTCAGCAAGCTGATCAATAACGGTTAAATAGTTAGTATCTTTCTTAGCTGAGACCACCCCTGATGGCTTGTTGAGGATAATGTAAGAATGTTTAGGATGCGTCACTCGCTGTCCAGTCACCTCAATCAGTTGCAAGCCAGGATCAACATTTTGTCGACCATTTCTGGCAGGCATGTGATCAACCCAAACCCCTTGAGCCTTAATCAGTTTCTTCACTTGACTTCTAGAGCCAACTTTTGTACCTTCTAATAATTTATCTAAACGCATATTAGTAGTGTAACATAAATTTACCCTTGCAAAAGAAATAGAAGTTACAAGACTTCTTCTTAAATGAAGTTGACTATCTCCTCATTTTTGTTCTTACAAGGTTTAACGACTGGTTAGGTTAGTCTAATTGTGACGCAGCAGCTTCATCCACAATGACGATAACATGATCATGTTTTTGGAGAATACTTGCTGGGAGGTGTTCTGTGATTGGTCCAAAAACCATTCCCTTGATCGCATCAGCTTTTTCTTGTCCAAAGGCAAGAAGAACAATCATTTCGGACTTCATGATGGAGGCAATTCCCATAGAGATAGCTTGTTTTGGCACATCCTCAATACTTGTAAAGAAACGACTATTGGCTTCAATGGTTGATTCTTGAAGATCCACCACATGCGTTTCTTCTTCAAAAGAGGTCCCAGGTTCGTTAAAACCAATGTGCCCATTACGCCCAATCCCAAGCACTTGAAAATCAATCGGATGCTCTGCAATGATTTGGTTATATCGTTTAGCTTCTGCTTCGACATCGGTTGCTAAACCATTGGGCAAGTAATTCTTTTTAAAAGGCTTCGCATTAAAAAGGTTTTGACGCATAAAATAATCATAACTCTGATCGCTCTCTACTGAAAGACCGACATATTCATCCAAGTTAATACTTGTTAAGTCCGAAAAATCCAAAGGACTTTTGACCATTTCTTGGTAAAAACTAATTGGTGAACTTCCTGTTGCTAATCCTAACGTCTTAGCTCCCTTAGCTAAGCTATCTTTCAATAAGGTAAAAGCGATTTTCCCACCTTCAATCTGATCTTGGACCCGAATAATTTTCATGTCATTCTCCTTTTCTAATTGGTATAGACCTTTCGTGTTTTTATTATATGGTATATACCAATTTTTGTCAAGCCTATCCTTTACTTTCTGATGAAAGATTAAAGATGACGGGTTAGACGACAAGTGATATAATAGAAAAGATTTATCTTACATGAAAGAGTTACTAGGAAGAGATTTACTAGTGGCTTTAAAGGAGTCCCAATGAATACTAACAATTTTGATTTTGAGTTACCAGAAGAATTGATTGCCCAAACCCCACTCGAAAAAAGAGACAGTTCAAAACTATTGATTATTGATCACCGTCAAAAAACTATGGTTGATAGCCATTTTGACCATATCATTGATCAATTAAATCCAGGGGATGCCCTCGTCATGAATAACACCCGTGTCTTGCCTGCCAGACTTTATGGAGAAAAACCCGATACTCATGGTCATGTGGAATTGCTTTTGCTTAAAAATACACAAGGAGATCAATGGGAAGTTTTAGCCAAGCCAGCCAAACGGCTCAAGGTTGGTAGCCAAGTCAATTTTGGAGATGGGCGTCTCAAAGCCACCATTATCGACGAATTAGAACATGGTGGACGAATTGTTGAATTCAGCTATGATGGGATTTTCTTAGAAGTTTTAGAGAGCCTCGGCGAAATGCCATTGCCTCCTTATATTCACGAAAAATTAGAGGATGCTGAGCGATACCAAACCGTTTATGCTAAAGAAAATGGCTCTGCGGCCGCCCCAACTGCTGGTCTCCACTTCACAACAGACTTGCTCAAAAAAATCGAAGCCAAAGGGGTACATTTGGTTTATTTGACCCTACATGTAGGGCTTGGGACTTTTAGACCTGTTTCCGTGGATAACCTCGATGAGCATGATATGCATTCGGAATTTTATTCCCTCTCAGAAGAAGCAGCGCAAACCCTAAGAGACGTCAAACAAGCTGGCGGTCGTGTTGTCGCTGTAGGAACCACCTCTATTCGTACGTTGGAAACCATCGGAGGTAAGTTCCAAGGGGACATTCAAGCTGATTCAGGTTGGACCAATATTTTTATTAAACCAGGCTACCAATTCAAGGTAGTTGATGCTTTTTCAACTAATTTCCATCTTCCAAAATCAACCCTTGTGATGCTAGTATCAGCCTTTGCAGGGCGTGACTTTGTCCTTGAAGCTTACAGACACGCGGTTGACGAAAAGTATCGTTTCTTTAGCTTTGGCGATGCCATGTTTGTCAACTAAAAACCTATGAAATTACTTGGAAAATGGCTATTCTTCTTGATGTTTCTGACTTTTTGCGTCAGTTTTTGGCAGAAAGACTATCAGCGGATTGCCTTTGAAAAAGAACACAAACTTTATCAAGATTTAGTGGCACCTTTTTACCAAAACTATCCTAAATTACGAGAACTCCAGCTTTCAGAAGCTATTAAATTACGCCACGACTTGCTTGATTATGTTCGAAAGCTCGATAAGGACGGATGGTCCTATAAAGCCATCCAAAAAGGATACCTTGAACAACTCGCTGTTAGAGGAAACTCTTATCATTTCGAACAACTTTATAGTCGCATTCGCCTGATAGGATCACCTGACTTTCAAAAGCTCTGGCAACAAGAGGAGATGGCACAGACGCCTCAAGAAGCTCAAAAACGGTTACAACTGCTCTTGACGTATTTAAAGATGCCAGACGAGTTGACAGGACAATCAAAACAAACACAGCAAGTATTGGCACAATTAAGTCCAAAGCTATCGCCAACAGATCCTTTTTGGGACCAATTATCTACCCTGATTCAGGCTTATTATGTTAATCTCGAACACATTCCTTATAGCCGTTTTAATCGGAAAATTCATCAACTCCGTTACCTCATATCAACCCAGCAAACGGAGTGGGTTCGCTCACATTATGGGAATAAAGGGAAAACCGATGCGGATGCCTTAGCCAAATATTTGGCTACTCTAGAAGATGACGATTATGCTCTTTATGAATCTTCTAGATACCATAATAAGGTTGCTAGTATTTTAGATGCTAATGGCAATCATCAGGCAGTCTATACAGACAATATTCCTCAAGCCAACTATAAGATTTTAATTCATTTTCACTCAGAGTTTATTTTGTCAGAATCTGGACAATTTTTAGTAGCACTAGATCCTGATAACCTAACGCGAAATAGTATTGTCAATGGTTCTTCTTTCAATTATGGCAACCAAAACGATGACTTGCACCGTCTGCTTGATATTGACCCTATTCTGCTTTTTGATCCGGCTTTTATTGAAAAAGCAATTAATAGTCCTGATGCAACTTTTCTAGTTCCCGATTTAGAACAGCAAAGGGATAAGCACAATCCCATTTACAGCAGAAATGGCAAATCATCTAAGCAGCTAACACGCGCTGCCGTTAAAAAATTCAAAAAATTGCTTCACCATTATCAAGAAACAAGAGGTGACAATAAGACCTCAAAAACACAGCATTAATCTCAAAAAGCTTGACCTGAAGAAACAGGCCAAGCTTTTTTAATGAGCAACAACTTATTTTAGTGACTGTCATCAGTAAGTATGTCTACTATCAGACTAATGTCAACTGAGTATTAGATCATGTTGAGATTGCCTCTATACCACTCATTAATTACATATGGTAGCTGAACAAGCTGCACATAACCAAGGCCATTGACTTCCTCTGATGCTTGTGTTGCTCCACCCAAACCAGATGAATAAAGAGCAATCAAATAAGGAGACTCTTCGCAAACAATGGCACCTACATTTAAGGCTTCTCTGACATAACCCGGTTTTTGATAAACCTTTACATGAGGCAAATAAGTCTTGTAATACAAATCAGGGAAAGATTCACCAATGTAGTACAAGATATCCTTATATTTATCCTGATGCTGCCACAAGTAATCCAAAACTTGCAAATAGTAAGCGGTGGTGATTTTATTGCCATTACGATCAATGGTCGTAATAGCCCCGGATACCTTCCCGTAGCGGTCAAATAATTGGTAAGCCTTATTCATGCCACCCAATCGTTCTGCTAGAGCATAAGCTGGCGTGTTTTCTGAGTACACCAAGGAATATTCTTGCATATCCGGAATAGACATGGCACCATTGAACTGAGCAACATAGGCATGATGTTCCTGATCATATTCATAATCAGTTTCTGTAATGTCAAAACGCTCTGTCATGGATAATTTGCCTTATCTACCACCAGCATGTTTAATGGCAGCTTATAGGTGCTTCCTGCAATCATTGGCTGATGGTCATTCATGGCAGCAGTCCTGCCTGAATTGAGGTCTTTGTAGGAAAAGGCAATTTGGGATTCACCAATGCCAAATTCCTTTAAATACGCCTTGACCGTATTGACCAAACTCAAATGGTTGTCATCGTAATAGAGCCCTAAGACATCCATTTGCGCTAAATCTGCATCCATAACAGCTTGCTTAGCCTCTTTAGATTTTTCAGGTAACGGTTTTTGAACAGTTTTTCTAATCTTTTTTTCATTTTTAAGTCAGCCGTTTGCTGCCGCTCACCTGCTTTAGGAGGAAAGCCTTTCTTTTTACCAGTCAAACAGCCGACAAGTAAGGTCACTATCATCATTCCTAAAATAATCCCTACAATGGTAGTTTTCTTCTTTCTTAACACCTAAAATCTCCTATCCATTCTATTCTAGCTAAATTTAGCTAAAAATCAAGGAATTACATTAAAAAGACAAACTATTTTTATCTTTTCTAAAAAATGATGTCCCCACACTGTTATTCACAAAAGCACTTAAAAAACCAATCTCTTTTTGAGATTGGAAACCCTTTTCTTATTTAGCGGCTTGGTAAAGTTCTGATACTTTTTTCCAATTAACGATTTCAAAGAAAGCTTTGATATAATTTGGACGTACATTACGATAATTCAAGTAGTAAGCATGCTCCCACACATCAAGCGCTAGAATTGGTTTTTTGCCTTCTGAAATTGGAGTATCTTGGTTAGCGGTTGATGTGATTTCGAGTTGTCCTTCTTTATTAACAACTAACCATGCCCAACCTGAACCAAAACGTCCAGTAGCAGCTGCTGTAAATTGTTCTTTAAAGGCGTCAAATGACCCAAAAGCATCATCAATGGCTTGTGCAACATCAGGAGTGACGTCTTGTTTTTCAGGTGATAATAGTTCCCAGAAAAGCGCATGGTTTAGGTGTCCGCCACCATTATTAATTAAGGTTTGACGAATATCTTCTGGAATCTTAGTGACATCTGCCAATAGTTCCTCCAGATTTTCTCCGATCTCTGGGTGTTTTTCTAAAGCCGCATTGGTATTAGCGACATAAGTGGCATGGTGTTTATCATGATGAAGAGTCATTGTCTCCGCATCAAACTGTGGTTCAAGAGCATCATACGCGTATGGAAGTTCTGGTAAAATAATAGCCATTTTCCTGTCCTCTTTTCCTTTATGATACGTCTATCTTATCGCAAAAAATAAGAGCTTTCAACTAATTTGATTATCTCTTGGAAAGCGGTCCAACGCCTATTTTTGAGAGTGAGTCATGATTTTTAAGAGAGCAATATCAACTAGATAACTCTTCTCATAAAGTCCTGTTTTTATCTGGTAATCTGTCTCAATCAAGGTTTTCACCGCTCCTGTTAGAAAGGCAAGAGATAAGGTCCTAGAATCCTTTAACGCATACTTGACCTGGTAAGGATTAACCCGCCGCCCAAGAATATCTGATAAACTAATCACTAGTTGTTGCTCGTTTTTTACATCTCTAGCAAGAATAGTCAGCTGCAAAAATAAGCGAAATTGGCCTAGCATGATAGCGATTAATTTAATGTCATCTTCTCCAGATAACCGTAAATCATGAATCAAATCTCTAGCCGCATCAATTTTACCTCCTAGGACAAGTCTAGTCAGATCGAAAATATTATCTTGTAAACTTTTAGGAATGGCTTGCTCAATATCAGTTAGGCTAATATTTCCCGTTTTTTTATAGGCTTTTAAAAAGGCCATGTTTTTCATGATTTGACTAAAATCATCGTTTGATTTCAAAAGTAATTGGTCAAAGGCACCACTCTCGAAACCTAAACCCAGTTGATGACTGTATTTTTGAAAATAAGTTCTTAGCTCTGCTTCTTTCAGAGGGTTGGCTTCTAAAACAAGGGCATCACGTTTCAAAAGCTTAACAAGCCGTCTCTTACTATCCAATTTACCTGGAGCAAAGATAATTAGTCGAGTAGTCTCTAAGGGATTTTCTAAATAGGCTTCAAAGGCCTTTAGGTCTTTTTCTTTTAAGAAACTTTTTTTATTGGTCGTGATATCTAACAAATGGTCAAAAATAACCACCTTCTGCTCAGCAAAGAAGGGTAGGCTCACTAGATCCATTTCTGCATCCTGATAAGCGGCCTCAGACATATCAAAGTAAGAATAGGCCAAATCATCCTTATCAAAAGCAATCTGCTCCATTAAGCGGGATTTCAACTGGCTATACTGACCAATGTCATCTCCTGTGACAAGGGTTATAAGACCCAAATTTTCTTTACTCAGTTTTTCAATCTTTTCTATCGCAATCATGCTTTTATTATATCATCTTTCTCCTAAAAGGAAAGCGACTGCTTGTTTCTTCGTCAGGCTGGAATTTTAACTAACGAACCGTTTCAAGATGCCAGCTTGTCCGACCAGTCAAACGAATAGCTCCTTGCGTATCCGTTCGGTAATAAGTGATTTGTCTGTCTTCCAAACGGGCTAAGGTTTCTCTGTGAGGATGCTGATAACGGTTATTTTTTCCAGCAGAAATAAAGGCCACTTTAGGCTGAATATGGTCTAAAAAAGCTGCACTAGAAGAGGTATTTGATCCATGGTGACCTGCTTTTAAATAATCTACTCTTAGTTGAGGATAACGTTTTATGATCTCGTTTTCCCCCTCTTTTTCCAAGTCACCTGTGAAAAGAAAAGTTCGATTTAAGAGCCTGCCATAAAGTACCAAAGAATCGTTATTTTTCCCGTCCCCTAACTGCCAAGGGTAGAGTACCTGTAAGACACTTCCCATAATAGGCAACTGGTCTCCAGCTGCTAAAACTCTAACGTGACATTTTAAACGCCTTAGCCGCCTAACAAAGCTTGGATGGCTTAAACTGCCTTGACTAGTCAAAATCTCCTTTATCCGAATAGCTTTGGCAACCACTTCGATATCCCCCATATGATCAGTATCTGCGTGAGTTACTAATAGTTGGTCAATTGTGTGAATACCTCTACTTTTTAAGTAAGGAATTAAGGTTTTCTGAGCATTAGCTACGTGATGTCCTCGTCGCCAGTGCTCTTTTGAAGAAAAGAAAGGGCGCCCACCTACATCTATTAAGAGATTTTTCCCTGTCCACTCCCTCACCAAAATACTATCTCCCTGGCCAATGTCGATAAAGGTCACTTCATTGGTCAAAGGATATTTGACAGACAAAAGTGTCAACGCTATAACCAAACCGCAAGTGATAACTCGTTGTCGCACCTGCCGATAATCATAAAAAATAGCGAAGCTAATCACCAAGATAAGCAAGTGCCAACTGGTCGGGCTTCCAAAAACAAGGGAACTATTGAAAGTATTTCCGAGAAATTGAATGACTTTTTCTAATAAAATAAAAAGATGGTTACATATTGAGACAGTCACCAAAGGGGATAGACAAAAAACCAGACAAAGAAGGGGCAAAATAAAAAGGTCAAAGAGATAAGACAAGAGCCCTGTTAAGACCATTGACATTGGGTTAAAACTGGAAAAATAAAAGAGCAAAAATGGTAATATTCCTAGGGAAATGGTCAAGACTTGTACCAACTGTCTTTTAGCTCCTGATAATTCTTCAACAGTAACCACTGTTAACAAAAAAGCATAGCTAAACGTTAATACGCCACCAACAGTCATTAAGAAATGAGCATCCCATAAAAAGACAAGTAAAAAAGTACAAGCCAGATTGTCTAATCCTTTTATTCCTAAATGACGCAACTGCGACTGCACGAGGCTTCGAATAACAGAAATACTATAACCTGTCAACGCGGCATAAAAGCAAGCAAAAGGAAGCTCTATCCATTTTATCCATTCCAAAGGAACTGCGAGTAATAGCAACACCCTTCTAAAACAAGTGAGAAAGAAGCCAACCTGCATCCCTGATAAAGCAAAGAGATGAATGATACCCAACTGACTATAATAATCTGTCATCTCACCAAACGACTTATCTAAATAACCAAAAAGGAGGCCCGTCAGGTAGTGAGACATAGGTCTTGGAAAATGCTGCTGGCAATGAACAATGGCTCGTCGTCTTAAAGAGGACAAATAGTCACATATTGACTCGGGTGAAATCACTTCAAGCTGTTCTATTTGCTCTACCTTCCCTATCCTGTAAATTCCTTGATAAGTCAAAAAAGTCTGATAATTAAAGCCTTTAAAATTTCGAACTTCCTCAGCTTTTTCCAATGTCACTTTTGCGTGCATCACTAACCAACGGTGCTCTTTCTTGAACAATTGGGCTTCTGCTTGGCTTTTCAAACGGTAAAATAACTGATAAGAATGTTTCCCGTGACGTCCAAGAACAGCTAATTGATCACCATTAATCCGAATACTATCAGGAACTAATGCTACAGAGGTTATTTGTACTGGCTGAATTTCCAGTTTTTGAACCAACTGCTGTTTCTGATACAGCAAAAACAAAGCACAGAAACTAAGGATGGCAAAGACACCGAGAAATTCTTTTTTAGACAAACGCTTGACAAGTAAGCAAATCAAACTAAGGCTAAGGAGAAACGTTAACCAGCTAGGGCTATGGATTTGATAAAAGAAAACCAAGATTAAAAAAGCAAATTGAATCTTTGACAGGGGCACTAGCTTAGTCCAAGAAAATGTCATCTTTTAATTTCTCGAGCGTTTTTTCGCCAATCCCCGAAACCTGACGGAGATCTTCTAACGCTTTAAAACCACCTAACTTATCTCTCATATCAATAATATCCTGAGCTCTTTTAGCACCAATACCTGGGATATGTTGTAGTTCTTCTAAGCTGGCCTTATTAATATGAACCTTTGACTGATCCTTGCTGGCAGTTTCTTTTTTACCAGAAACTAATGATCTTGGTAGCACAGAAATCTCTTCTCCTTGTTTAGGTACATAAACAACTTGCTCATCAGTTAGTTTTTCTGCAAAATTAATAGCATGTTTATCAGCTTCTGAAGTTAGGCCTCCAGCTAGTTCAATGACATCTCGCACACGACTGCTAGCAGTTAGCTTATAAACTCCCTCTTTTTGTACGGCGCCTTTTAAATCCACTAAAATACTGCTATCTTCTTGAATTTCCTTTTTTTCTTCACTAACCTGCTGTTTCACAGGCGATATTTCTCTCAAAGCAGGAACGGCTGCCTTGCTCTGCCTATTTCCCCAGAACAAAAAACTGAAGCTTAGTATTAGAAAAAGTCCTAATAAAAGACTAATTAGGTATGGCAGAAAATACCGCTCTCTCAAAAACGATTTTCCTTTAATTAATAATTCGTCTAACATTTTTTTACCTCATCTTTTTATTCGTAAATGATATCCAAAAGTATAGTAGTATTGTCATTTTTTGTGCTTAAAAGAGTTAAGGGTATCATCGAATATCTTTTTTAGAAATGAAAAAAGTGATTAAGCATTAGCGGCTTCTTTCAATAGAAGACTAATCTCAATCACTTCTTATTTCAGGCACATGTTAGCCCTCATGTTCTTAATGGCGATGTTTATCTGGATTCCAAACAAAACTAGCAATATAGGAAAATAACATGGTTAATAATAATACCACCACCAAAACCAATCCTAATGGTAAACGGTAGAGATAAGTTAAAGGGTTCCTTGCTTTGCCTGGTTGGAAAGGTGCCAACTCGTCATCAATCCGATCAAACTCTGCCTGAATACGGTTTGCCACCTCAGCAATCCCTTCATCATTCATGCGTTTAATATCTGAGACGTCAATGGGATTCCCAAAAGTCATGTCAACCCGTTCTCCCGCTAGTAATCCCTTGACCGACATAGGCCCCTGATAGGCTGCTGGCATAATCTTGACCTTAGCCAATTTAGCAATCACAGCGACCCCTCCTTTGACCTCTTGCGAATGCCTACTTCCACTTGGAAACATAAGAAGAGAACGATTGCTCTTTTTGAGCATATTAACAGGGTAACGAATAGCATCTGGACTCGGTTTGTCACGATCAATAGGAAAAGCACCACACATTTTAATCCACCAAGCAAAGAGACGATTTGCAAACAACTCTTTTTTAGCCATAAAAATAAACTGCTTAGGACGTGCTGCAAATGCCATGTAAACTGGATCCCAAAAGGTTCGATGGGGTGCTACCAGAATATAATTCTCAGAAGCATCTAACATCTTTTCTTCATGATGGTAGTGGGCATTGCCATTGACAACCCATAATAAAAAGACTACTAAACCGCGTAAGTAAGCGTAAAACACAGGCTTCTCCTTTAATAGAATAATCTTACTTATTGTATCACGAAAGCTGACTTTTCGAAAGTCAAAATCACTCTTCAAACATTCACCTCAAGCCTATTTTATGTTAAAATAACAGGTATGATAAAAGCAATCTTAAAAGAAGGCGAACGTATTGATCAACTCTTTTCAAGTGATGTTGGCATTATTCAAAACAAGGATGTCTTTAGTTACTCTATTGATAGCGTCCTCTTATCCCGCTTCCCCAAGATGCCTTCCAAAGGGTTAATTGTGGATTTGTGCTCAGGAAATGGGGCGGTTGGCTTATTTGCTAGCACTAGAACCAAGGCAGCCATCGTTGAAGTAGAATTACAAGAACGGCTTGCTGATATGGGACAACGCTCTATCCAGCTCAATCAACTGGAAGACCAAGTAACCATGATTTGTGATGATTTAAAAAACCTCCTAAACCATGTGCCACGTTCAGGAGTTGATTTGATGCTCTGCAATCCCCCTTACTTTAAAAGTCACGAAAGTTCTAAGAAGAACGTCTCTGAACATTATTTACTGGCTCGTCATGAAGTGACCACTAATTTAGAAGAGATTTGTCAGGTAGCCCGTCATGCCCTTAAATCAAATGGTCGTCTGGCAATGGTTCATCGACCAGATCGATTCTTGGAAATTATAGATAGCCTTAGAGCTAATGGTCTTGCCCCTAAAAGGGTACAATTTGTCTATCCTAAATTAGGTAAATCAGCTAATATGTTACTTATTGAAGCAATCAAAGACGGTTCTATTGAAGGGATGACTATTTTACCTCCTTTAGTTGTCCACAAGGAAAACGGAGAATACACTGATCATATTTTTGAGATTTATTTTGGTGCTGCTTCCAAAGGAAAACCTAATCATGACCACTAAAAAAGCTTATATGTATGTGTTAGAATGTGTTGATAAAACCCTCTACACTGGTTATACAACTGATTTGAAAAAACGCTTAGCTACACATAACGCAGGAAAGGGGGCTAAATATACTCGCTACCGGTTACCTGTTTCTTTACTTTATTACGAAGTGTTTGATAGCAAAGAGGCTGCGATGAGCGCTGAAGCACTCTTTAAAAAACGAAAAACAAGAAGCCAGAAATTGGCCTATATTGCTACTCATCAAAAAGAAAAGAAAAATCATTGAGACTTATCATCTCAATGATTTTTTTATGCTTCACTGTCTTCCACAGGCACCAATTCTTTGATTGGTAACTTCAAGACATCTGATAGAATCAAGGGAACCACTTCAAGGGTTACTTCTGAATATTGAAGCCCAAACCAACGCATTGGACTAGCGGTAACATGTTTAATGCTTGCCTTAGTCTGCATAATAAAGCGTTCAAAGTTACTCAATTGACGTGCATTGGAGACCCGTTCTTCTATTAAAACAAAGCGAAAATCACCAACATCACGACCAGGTGTGATGGTATATTCCTGTTCTTGTTTGGGTAAACGGCCACTTTCCATCAAATCCTGAACAATCGTGCGCAAATAGCGTGGCACAGTCTGTGGCATTCTAAAACCAAGATAAAGGTTGACTCGAACCATATAATCCGTTCCCATCATATCTACCTTGTACTTAGCTGTATAAGGTTCATCAGTTACCTGGACATTTACAAACCAATAAACCTGAGCGCGTTTTGGCCGCTTGTCTAAAATGGAGTATAAAATAGACCGGTCAATCATATGATCCTGCATACGATTGGATAGGTAGACAACATTTGTTTGGTAGAGGTCAAAACAAACGTCGTCACGAAGTTGTTTAATCTGCTCCTTGTAATCATTCAAATTAAGAGATTTCACATACTTGAAAACAATCCGTGTGCCCGCATGCCAGATAAACATGACAAAGACAATTGCAAGTGCCAAGATAACAACCGCATAGCCACCGTGCATAAATTTGATAGCTGAAGCCAAGAAGAAAATGAATTCTACAAGGGCAAAGAAAGCCATCACTAAATGAGCCAAGATGGGTCTCGTTCCTTTCTTGATTAAGTAATACTTTAAGAGGATTGTTGTCATCAACATGGTGATGGTAATAGCAAGACCATAAGCTGCCTCCATGTGGGCTGATGTTCTAAAAGCCAAAACAGTACAAGAGGTCACTGCAAATAAAATCCAGTTAATGACAGGAATATACAATTGCCCCAAATTTGCCCCTGGGTAAGTCACACGAAACAAAGGGAAAATTTTCAAACGCATGGCCTCTGAAACCAAGGTAAAGGAGCCTGAAATAAGAGCCTGTGAGGCAATAATAGCTGCCAAGGTTGCCAAACTAACAAGGTAAACTCTTAATTGTGATGGCACACTAGCAAAGAAAGGGTTTAGTTCAATACCTGAGTGTTTATTCGCTAAAATCCACGCAGCCTGGCCACAGTAAGACAACACAATACACATCTTAACAAAGGGCCAGCTCACGTAAATATTTCCTCGACCAACATGTCCTAAATCCGAATAAAGAGCTTCAGCTCCTGTTGTCGCAAGAAAAATGGACCCCAAGATAAAAATCCCACGATGGTTTTCAGGACTAAACAGCAAATGCAGAGCATAGTAAGGATTGATAGCCTTGAAAATTTCCAGATGCCCCAACGTATTAAAAAAACCACTAACACCTAGAAAACTAAACCAGATAAACATAACTGGTCCAAAAATTTTACCAATAAAACCTGTTCCAAACCGCTGAATACCAAACAAGACTATTAAAATCACTAGAGTTGTGATAATGACATTGGTTTGATTTTGGTAGATGTGACTCAGACCAGGAACGGCTTTCAAGCCCTCAATAGCTGAAGTAACTGTTACCGCAGGTGTAAGAGCCCCATCAGACAAAAGTGTTGCACCTCCAATCATCGCCGGAATAATGAGCCACGGTGACATTTTACGTACCAAGGTGAATAAAGAAAAAATCCCACCTTCATGGTGGTTATCCGCTTTTAGAGCAATCAAAACGTACTTGATTGTTGTGATTAAGGTCAGTGTCCAAATAATTAAAGAGATTGATCCTAAAATAAAGGATTCAGAAACCTGATTAACCCCTCCTTGATTTTCAACTAGAGACTGTATCGTATAAAGGGGGCTTGTTCCAATATCTCCATAAACAATACCTAAAGCAATAATAAAACCTGCTTTTGAAGCTTTGTCAAAGGCAGTAAGATGGCTATCAGACATCTTATACTCCTCCTAATTTTTTAAAAATTATCACAAAAATAACTGAAACCATTATAACAGATTCCATTATAAAAGCAACTTTTTCAGAAAATTAAAAAGAGCTGACTCTCATCAACTCTCTTTAAGCTTATTCACCTTTGTGACGAATCACAAAACCAGTATTTTTAGCACTTGATTTTTTCTCTTTATTGAAAAAGTCTTTACTATTACGTTTTGATTTACGTTTGAAATCGCGGTTGCCACTGCCATCGTGACCATCACGCTTATCACGTTTTTGACGACGACGGTCACCATCACGCTCATCTCTGTTACGGTCACCACGATAGCCGCCACGGCGATCACCACGGTTACGGTTGTCACGTCCACGACCACCTTTGCCATTTTTATTGCCGTGACCACCACCCACATATTTGAATGGTAATGGTTTTTCACGTGCAATTTCAACTTCCGGTAAGCTATCTGGATCTTGAACCGTTAAGCTCAAAATATATAAAGCTAATTCTTCAGGAGTGAATTCGGCAGCCAATTGGACAGCATCGCCTTTGAATTTATCAAAGTTTGAACGAATAGTCTCATCCGCAAAGTCGCGTTCAATTTTCTTGAGGGCTACTTTTTTCTTGGCTTGAAAGGCCTCTTCAGCAGTTGCTGGACGAAGAGGTTTCATCTGTTTTTTCGTTAAGTTCTCAATCATTGAGAGGTAGCCCATCTCATTTGGTGAGACAAAAGTGATAGACTCACCAGATTTACCGGCACGACCTGTACGACCAATACGGTGAACATAACTTTCTGGATCTTGGGTAATATCGTAGTTATAAACGTGGGTAACTCCTGAAATATCAAGGCCACGCGCTGCTACATCAGTGGCAACAAGAATATCAATTTGGTCGTTTTTGAAATCACGGATAACACGTAAGCGTTTATTTTGGTCAAGATCACCATGGATTCCTTCGGCACGGAAACCACGAAGTTTCAAGCCACGTGTAATTTCATCAACTCGGCGCTTAGTCCGCCCAAAAACGATGGATAATTCTGGCTGGTTAACATCCATCAGACGGGTCATAGTATCAAATTTTTCTTGTTCTTTCACACGAACATAGTATTGATCAACATTGACGTTTGTTAATTCTTTGTTCTTAATTTGAACATGTTCAGGGTCTTTCATGAATTTAACCCCGATTTGTTTAATAGGTGCCGGCATCGTTGCGGAGAAGAGCAAGGTTTGACGGTCTGCTGGGACACGACTAATAATAGCTTCAATGTCTTCCAAGAATCCCATGTTAAGCATTTCATCTGCTTCATCAAGGATTAAGGTTTCCACATGATCTAAAATAAGAGCCTTGCGCTTAATCAAATCTAACAAGCGACCCGGTGTTCCCACGACAATGTGGGCACCTGATTTAAGGGCTTTGATTTGTTTTTCAATACTTGATCCACCGTAAACAGAGCGAACCTTAACCCCTTTTTCACGTCCAAAACGGAACAATTCTTCCTGACTTTGTACAGCCAATTCACGCGTTGGTGCAATGACCAATGCTTGGATGATATTTTCGTTAGTACGAATCTTATTCAAGGTTGGTAGACCAAACGCTGCTGTTTTACCAGTTCCTGTTTGTGCTTGACCAATAACATCCTTCCCTTCTAGTGCGAGAGGAATCGTCATTTCCTGGATAGGAGATGCTTTCTCAAAACCAGCGGTAACAACAGCTGATTGGATGTCTTGTGATAAGTTAAATTCTGTAAATTTCAATTGTTTCTCTTTTCTAAAAAGGCAGTGCGAAGCTGCCTTATAAACCTTTTAATTTTCGTCGTTTGATTAACAACCTAACTAGTGTAACACAATTAGAATCAAAAAGATAGGAAATAAGGCTAATATAAGCAATAACACGCTTTCACGATTATCCGCTAAATCATAAATATGCTTACAGTTGTGAAGATATCGTTTTTTGATAGAATCTTAAATCTGCAAAAGAGATAACTAGCCACTCATTTCTTTTAAAAAGTTGCTCAGTAAATTGATCTCCAAAACGTTAGACTGTTGAAAATCATGTTTCAATTACATTTTCTCTTCTAAAGTGACATCTGGGTATTTGTCTGCAAACCAGCGAAGGGCAAAATCATTTTCAAATAGGAAAACTGGTTGGTCAAAACGATCCTTAGCTAAAATGTTTCGGCTTGAAGACATGCGTTGATCCAAATCATCTTCTGAAATCCAGCGAACAGTCTTTTTACCCATTGGTGTCATCACAACTTCAGCGTTGTATTCACCTTCCATACGATGTTTAAAGACTTCAAACTGCAGTTGACCCACAGCACCCAGCATGTATTCGCCTGTCTGATAATTCTTATAAAGCTGAATTGCTCCTTCTTGTACTAATTGTTCAATACCTTTGTGGAAGGATTTCTGCTTCATAACATTTTTCGGAGAAACCTTCATGAAGATTTCTGGGGTAAAAGTTGGTAAGGGTTCAAATTCAAATTTATTTTTCCCAACTGTTAAGGTATCCCCAACTTGATAAGTTCCTGTATCATAAACCCCGATAATATCCCCAGCAACAGCATTCGTCACATTTTCCCGTGATTCTGCCATAAATTGAGTAACATTGGAGAGCTTAGCGCCTTTGCCAGTGCGTGTCAAATTAACTCCCATACCGCGCTCAAATTCACCAGAAACAATACGCACAAAAGCAATACGGTCACGGTGTTTAGGGTCCATGTTAGCTTGAATTTTAAAGACAAAACCTGAAAAATCTTTAGCTAAGGGGTCAACAACATTACCTTCTGTAGTCTTGTGACCATGAGGTTCTGGGGCAAACTCCAAGAAAGTATCAAGAAAAGTCTGAACTCCAAAGTTCGTAAGGGCAGAGCCAAAAAAGACTGGAGTTAGGTCACCATCAAGAATAGCTTGTTCTGAAAAGTCATTACCTGCTTCTTGAAGAAGTTCAATATCTTCTTTGACTTGTTCATAAAAGGGATTATTGGCAAACAGCTGATCACCGTCTTCAATACTTGCAAAACGCTCGTCTCCCTTATAGAGTTCTAAACGTTTATTATGTAAATCATATAAGCCCTCAAAGGCGCGTCCCATACCAATCGGCCAGTTCATCGGATAAGAAGCAATCCCTAAAACTTCTTCTAATTCTTCCAAGAGTTCTAAAGGCTCACGCCCATCACGGTCTAACTTGTTAATAAAGGTGAAGACAGGAATATTACGATGTTTGACAACTTCAAAAAGTTTTTTCGTTTGCGCCTCAATACCTTTAGCCGAATCTACAACCATGACAGCCGCATCCACAGCCATTAAGGTACGGTATGTATCTTCCGAGAAATCCTCATGTCCAGGTGTATCCAAAATATTAACACGTTTACCCGCGTAATCAAATTGCATAACAGATGAAGTAACAGAGATACCACGTTGCTTTTCAATATCCATCCAGTCGGACTTTGCAAACGTACCTGATTTTTTGCCTTTTACTGTCCCTGCTTCTCTAATTTCACCACCAAAATATAATAGTTGCTCAGTAATAGTCGTCTTACCAGCATCCGGGTGAGAAATGATGGCAAAAGTACGGCGTTTTTTAATTTCTTCTGTAAGTGACATTCTTTTTTCCTTGTATAGTAAAATGGCAGAGCTTTTCTCTGAGTTATTTTCGTTAGGTATTACTTGTTTATCAAAAGAGTTGGGCTACATTGGGTTTCTCCATATACGATTAGCCTCTAAAGTTCTTCAAAACTGGTATTATAACTTATCTTGGGCTATCAATGAGTGTCTTTTTTTTAAAAATCGAGCCTGGAAATCATCCCAGACTCTTCTTATTATAGCTGATTTTAAGTGCTTTTTCAACGACCTACTTTTCTTTAGAGAAAGCAAGTGCCAGCTGTTGAGCTTCACCAAATTTAAGGTAAAAATATTCGGTTATTTTAACCATAAAAGTCAAGCCACTTGTAACGATCACAAAATTAAGTAGCAAATGACGCGTATGAATCACTGGAATATCCATCACAAAACCATAATTTCCTTTCGTGGCTAAACTGACCAACAGAAGAAGAAAGTTAACAGTTGCTAAATAGCGTACTACTGATAGCAGTCTTAACTGACTGGCATCGTAAAAACGCAAGAGGTAAATCAAACCATTCACTAACAAAGCATAATGACCAAAATAAAACGAGACATTTGCTACATGCCATAATCTAAACGGATAAAGATCTGGCGATAAAAGTGCAAGGAATGTTCCACCTATCCCCAAAACCATAAATAATTGCTTAAACTTGTTACGATCAGGTAGAAAAAAGATAGCTAACATAGCGATGCGACAATGATACAACGGCAAAGCTTCATCTAAAGGAAACCCCCTTAACACGTACCATGTGTATAAGCCAATCACCTGAGATAACTGTAAAAACAAGAAAAAATAACGATAAGATTTTAACCTATATGCTTGAAAAGTCAAAAAAACAAGCAAAAGCGCTATCAAGAGTGACGACAAGTAAAAGATAAGTGAGGTATGAGGCAGTCCGATGGGGTCAATTGCAAAAAAATCCATAATCGTCCCTTTCTATATTTTTTCATTATACCTTAATCTTCATGAGAGAACAAGCCTTTCTCTGAAAGTTTTATAAAAATCAAGGCTGATAGCTGTCACAATTCTTGTCAGTCACTAATCGATCTACTAACTTTTCTAGCGACATCGAGTGGCTGCCTTTTAAAAGAATTTGATCAAAGGGATTAAGAATGTTTTGAACATATTGTGCCATGGCTTCAAACTGGTCTTCTTGTTCAGTTTTTAAAAAATAATGTACTTGCTCAGCAGGATAAACCTGACTTGCCAACCGTGCTAATTCTTTAATATGATCCCCATAAAAAACAAGCTGATCAATATTACCTGATGTTAAGCTGTCAATTAACTGAGAATGAAGTATCACTGAATCCTTTCCAAGTTCTTTCATATCTGCTAGCACTGCAATCTTTTTTCCTCCGGGGTTCTTTGCTATGTTAGCAAATGTTTCTAAAATCAGACGCATGGCTGTTGGGTTGGCATTGTAGACATCTGACAAAATATCAGCACCATTGGCTGCTTTTTTCCACTCCGTACGATTACCTGTCAACGTCACAGTCTGTAAAGCAGCTATAATATCCTCGTCTGTTACTGCCAATAGTTTTCCTACATAGGCTGCTACCATAGCATTGGTCGCGTTGTATTTTCCTGGTAGAGGTAGGGACACAGGTGTTGCTAACACATTTGTTGTAAACGTTAAGCTATCTTTGTCTTCTTGAATACCAGTAACGTCAATTTCCTGCTGATTTCCAAAACGGATAACCATCTGATTTTCTGGAAGATATGGGTCAATAATCGGATCTCCCGGAGCAATTAAAATCCCATCTGAATTCATGCCGTCAACAATCTGCATTTTGCCTTGGGCTATTTTGTCTCGGCTTCCAAAATATTCTAAATGAGCTTCGCCGACTAAGGTTAAAACTGCAATACGAGGCCTTGCAATTTCAGACAGAAGACGAATATCTCCCATGTGATCTTGTCCCATTTCAAGAACAATTTTTTCCGTATCGTCAGGCATGTGGAGAACGGTGTAAGGCAAACCAATCTCATTATTGTAATTTCCTTGCGTTTTGTAAGTTTTGTAAGTGGTTGATAGGACAGCTCCTATCATATCTTTGGTGGAAGTTTTACCATTTGAGCCTGTCACAGCAATAACATCCACGCGCATCTTATCAATATAATAATGGGCTAGCTTTTGAAAAGCTTTTAGGCAGTCTTCAACAAGAAGGTGAGGTTTCCCCGGCAATTCTTTTTCTGAAAAAGTAGCGACAGCTCCATTTTGAAAGGCTAAATCAATAAACTCATGACCATCCCTTTGACCTTTTAAGGGTAAAAAGAGGTCTCCTTTTGTAATCTTTCGGCTATCAAATTCAATGTGATGCAGAGGAACGTCGTCTAAGTCAGACACATTATTTTGGGCGTCAACTATTTTAGCCACTTCGTGTAAGGTTAATTTCATTTTGTTTTCTTTCTAAGAACACTAGTATTTACGATGTCCTATCTATTATAGCACAAAACATTAGAAAAATTTCTAAAATGTCAAACTCCCTTAATGACTCTACTATAAAGAGCAACAAAAAAAGGACGAACGTCACATCTTGACGATGTTTGCCGTTCCATCCAAGTCAATGTTTATTCATCTCATAGGTTTAAATCAGGTGGCTCTCACGCTGGTCAAACATTTCTTGTGCCAGTGTCACCAGCTCTTCAATCAAATCTGGATAAGCCAATCCCATATTTTCCCATAAGAGTGGATACATAGACCATTGGGTAAAGCCTGGCATGGTGTTTAATTCATTAAGGTAAACCTGTCCATCTTGGGTCAAGAAAAAGTCACAACGGGACAACCCACAACCACCTAAGGCTTTAAAGGCTACTTCAGCATAAGAACGCATTTCTGTCACAATACTCTGGTCTACATCTGCTGGAATGGCCATCGTAATCTTATTGTCAACATATTTTGCCTGGTAGTCGTAAAAATCAACGTCCTTGATTACTTCTCCTGGTAGAGTTGATTTAACCTTATCATTTCCAAGGAGACCAACTTCAATTTCTCTTGCAACCACGCCTTGTTCAATCAAGACACGACTGTCATAGGTCAGGGCTAACTGAATCGCTTTTCTTAATTCTACTTTTGTTTGGGCTTTGGAAATCCCCACAGAAGAACCCATATTAGCTGGTTTTACGAAGATAGGAAAAGTAAGTCTTGCTAAAGTTTCAACTAAACAAGCCTCCAAATCTTGTCCGTCAATATAAACAGTATAGGCAACTTGTGGAATTCCAATTGATTCTAAGACACGTTTAGTAGTAATTTTATCCATAGCTATGCTAGAAGACATGACATTAGTCCCTATATATGGCATTCTAAGCACTTCTAAGAAACCTTGGATAGAGCCATCTTCTCCCATAGGTCCATGTAATACAGGAAATACAACTGCACCTTCTTCATAGATATCACTTGGTTTTATTTTTTGAGTTAGCTCTATCGTCTCATTTGTCATCAAGCGTTCTGATTCCGATGGCTTTTCTGAAAATTGCTGAGTTTTGATAAATTGGCCCATCTGAGTAATAAAATAAGTTTTTACTAAGAACTTATCATAGTTGACTGCTCGCATCACACTCTCTGCTGAAAGCACTGAGACTTCACGTTCTGCTGAGCGGCCTCCGTATAATAGAACTAACGTTTGTTTGGACATAGCTAACCTTTCTTATCTGAATTGAATGTTTTTTTATTATAACAAAAAGATGTAGCCTTTTCAAAACCTCTCTTTGCGAGTAAAGGCACCAACATGATCATTAAAGTTCAGTACGATTCTCAATAGCTCTCAATAATGTTACTTCATCAGCATACTCAATATCTGAACCTACTGCGAGACCTCTTGCCAAACGAGTTACCTTAATCCCGGCTGGTTTCAAGACACGTGAAATATACATGGACGTTGCTTCCCCATCTGCTGTGGCATTGGTAGCTACGATAACTTCGCTCACCTTACCATCCATTAGACGGGTAATTAAACTTTTAAGGTTGATGTCATCTGGCCCCACACCATTCATAGGCGAAATCAAGCCGTGAAGCACATGATAATAGCCATGATACTCTTGGATTTTTTCCATGGCAGAAACATCTTTAGCATCTTCTACTACCAGAATGGTCGTCTGATCACGACTCGTGTCTGTGCAAATGTGACAAGGATCGTCATCGGTAAGGTTTCCACAAATCGAACAATAGGTCAGTTCTCTTTTAGCTGCTAATAAGTTTTTAGCAAAATCATTGACATCTTCATTTGACATTCCAATAGTATAAAAGGCTAATCTCGTCGCCGTCTTGATACCAATTCCTGGAAGTTTAGAGTAACTGTCAATTAACTTTGCAATGGGTGTTGCATAAAGCACTAAGTTCTCCTTTATTGTTTTCCATATATCGCCACATAAAGCGCTCTCACATCTTTGCCGATATATTCGTAATATGTGGATACATAACAGCAACCGCAATATTATCTTCGTTATTTGTATTATAAGCTACTACATTTAAGTTGTAAGTTACTAAGGTCTGATCTGAATTGTCTGTGATACAAGTCTCAACAGTTCCAATTTTAGCGTGAATCGTGACAGAACCGTTTGGATTAGCCAAGTAAAAACTTTTTTACTCGACTTGTTACCTTGGCCTTGGGATATTTGGCTTTTGTTTTTTGATTCATGTTACTTTTTTAGAAACCGCAAACCATCCTTATGATATAAGTTTATAGGAATTGTTTCATTCCATGCAGAAATGATGTTTACTCAATTGACTATGCTATTTTTCTCAACAATAGTGCATAAAGCGAACTCATGGTTATCTTTAAGCTTTCATGCTACACTTTCTTCACTAAAAGTGTATTACCAAAAGCATTATTAAGAAATCTCTAAGCACAAACCATAAGACAGTTTGTACGCCTGATGAATCTGTTGCTGCATCACTGTCCACTTTTTACCCTATCAAGGCTATTTTTGAAAGACAACTAAATGATCTGCATTATTTTGGGAACTACTCCCATGGCAAATTCTTTTTACGGATTTTTTGGGAATACTCCTTTTTTAGGGAATAAACTAACCATTATTTAGCTAAATTTTTTAAACTTCGCTTCTTATTTTACCATAAATTATAAAAAGAAGACTGAGAATAGGACGCCCTCAGTCTAAAAAAATATTTTCTCATTGAGTTTTACTCTTTTGCGGATGATAGTAAACTTTAAAATATAAAAAACTAACAAAAATGGCTCCACCGATAATATTACCACTATAGACAAAAATAAAATTAGTGACAAAATCCAACCATGTTGCTCCTCCTTCAAAAATAGCAGCAGGAATGACAAAAGCATTTGCTACACTATGCTGAAAACCAAGGGCTACAAAGGTCATGACAGGAAACCAAGTACCAAGGAATTTACCAGCAGCATCATTTGCCCCATAGCATAGCCACAAGGCCAAACCAACAAACCAGTTACAACCAATTCCTGATACTAGTGCCTGCAAAGGGCTCGCTGCTATTTTAGCATGGGCCACCTCAATCACTTCTTCTTTAAAAATACCAGCTGATGTTAAGCCTAGAAAATGACCAAACACAAAAGCTACAAAAACAGCTCCAATCACATTAAACAAGGTAATGATAAGCCAATTCTTGGCAAGCTCGCTAAACTTAATTTTTTTGGCCAACAAAGCTGCAGAAACAGCCATCATGTTCCCTGTAATTAATTCTCCACCCGCCATTAAAATAATAATTAGACCAATCGGAAAAGCACAAGCTCCTACGATACTGGAAAAAGCACCAAAAGTTTCTAAACCACTGGCGGCAATTCTCACGTATAGTAAATAACCAAGGCTAATCATCGCTCCACCAATAAAGCCTAAGATAGATTTAGCCAAAAAAGTTTTGGTAACCTTATGTTCCCCAATATGAATAGTTGCTTCTAAAATCTGTTCTGGTGTTTTCATGATATCTCCTTTTGTTACTGTATTCACAAACACACACTTTAGTATATCAATTTTCCTAAAAAATGCAAGCCCTTTCAACAAGAAAGGGCTCGTCATTATCATATAACTATCTCTATTTTAGTCTTAGGCATTTATGGTGGGAAGTTTTAAGTTTTTTGCTAAAAAACGCCATAGAACTAAAGCAAGATAGAAATCCAATATGCCATGAATAAGCGAACCTAAGCCAATCAAGCCTAGCATAGACCAAAAATAAGACATAGAAGTTGCTGTGGTTGCTGTTAAAATATAGACAACTAAAAATTCAGCCAAGCCATGAATGACATTAATGAAAAACGCAAAACTAAAACATTTTACTGCCGATGTCATCAGTTGTGGTTTTCTACTTAACCACCACGCTGCCAAAATAGCAAACAATAAATGAGAGAGTGCTCTTAAAACAATAATTAAAGGTAGTCCAGCTAATAAAAAACCTAATGTGGTACCAAGAGCGACCAAAATTGCTACTGGAATCGACATAAAAATAGCCAAAAACAAAGGAACATGGCTCGCCAGAGTAAAGGAAGCTGGTCCAATAATAAGCTTAAGAGGCATGATTATCGGAATCAAAATCGCAAATGCGACCAAAATAGAGGTATAAGCTATTAGTTGTGTTGGTTTTTTAGTCATTTTATCTCCTTTTCAAAAATAGTATACCTTAAAAACCAATAACTATCAAGACACCTGTATCTTTTGGTATTTTTAAACGATACCTTGTTGCTGATAAATAATCAATAGAATATTTTAGCATGGTATTCATAACAACCATCAATGGCATAATATACTATAGTTATATTCCTTTGTATAAGATACCTGCTAATTCTAAATCATGCTTAATAGCTAAAAAGGCTTCTTGACTAGGACACGAAATTAAGTGACTATGTAGTCCTTCTGTCAACGAAGACAATAACTCTGCTTTAGATTGACTGAGTTTGGACATGAAATTAGTTACATCAGAGTGTGTCTTAATATTTAAAGGGGCTGTTATCATACCGTAAATAGGATGTTCTACCTCTACCGTCGTAATAATCCCTTGATGAGCTAAAATAATTTCTAATTCTTTTTTAGTTTCTTCTACATTATGTTGGCACACAATACGTGCACAAAATTGGTGACTATAAAGTGCTGTTGACATAATATAACCTTTTGGAGTCGAAATAATATCAATCTGCTGAGCTCGAAGAAGAGCTATATCTCCAACGATTACTTGGCGACTCACTCCTAATAACTTACCTAAACGAGTAGCAGATACAGCTTTTTGTTCACTATTTAAGCACTCAATAATTTTTTGACGACGATCTTCTGCTTTCATAATCTATCTATCCTTTTTTATTTCTATCATATCATATTTTTAAGCAGGGTTTTCTTTCTTCTTAGGATATAGAACCAAAAAACCAGACCAAAGTCTGGTTTTTAAGTTATTCACCACCAAGGTAGTATTCTTTAACAATGTTAAGTTTTTCATCTAATTCAAAAACAAGTGGTGGGAAGTTTGGAATTTCCACATCCATGATTTCGTCATCTGAAAGACCTTTAATGTGTTTCACAAGAGCGCGGATTGAGTTACCATGTGCGCCAACAAAGACGTTTTTACCGTCAAGAAGAGCTGGAGCAATTTTTTCTTCCCAGTAAGGCATTGCGCGTTCAAGAGTTACTTTTAAGTTTTCAGCATCTGGAATAAGGGCTGGGTCAAGATCAGCATAACGACGGTCTTTGTGTGCTGAATACTCATCATCTTTAGCCATAGCTGGCGGCAACACGTCGTATGAACGACGCCAGATATGAACTTGTTCATCACCAAATTGTTCTGCAGCTTCAGCTTTGTTTTTGCCAGTCAAAGCACCATAGTGACGCTCGTTCAAGCGCCATGATTTTTCAGTTGGAACCCACAATTGACCTGCATTTTCAAGGGCAAGGTTAGTTGTTTTGATAGCACGTGTCAATACTGAAGTGAAAGCAAGGTCAAATTCAATACCTGCTTCTTTGATCAATTTACCTGCATCAATCGCTTGTTGTGTCCCTTTTTCTGAAAGATCAACATCTGCCCAACCAGTGAAGAGGTTAGCTTTGTTCCATTCTGACTCACCGTGGCGAGCGAAAACCAATTTTACCATGAGTTAATATCTCCTTTTAATTTAAAGGTTGCTACCTTTTTACAATTCCTATTTTACAAAAAATATAGCAAAAAAGCTAGTCTATTCTGACTTTATTGAAAATCATAATGTGACTATCATGAAAATTTCAAATGTTCGTCAATAACAGTAATATATTTACATTTTTGTAAAAATAGCTTGCTATTATTCATGCCTAGTGGTAGAATAGAAAAAATTTGTCTAAAATATGGAGGAAATAATGGTTTCTACTGCTACACAAATTGGTCATTTCTCTTTTGATAACTGTTTGATGAATGCTGCTGGTGTTTACTGCATGACAAAAGAAGAGCTTATGGAGGTTGAAAAGTCTCAAGCCGCTTCCTTTGTCACCAAAACAGGGACGCTTGAAGTTCGTCCAGGTAATCCAGAACCTCGCTACGCAGATACTCGTCTTGGTTCTATCAATTCAATGGGACTCCCTAATAATGGTTTTCGCTACTACTTAGACTTTGTCAGTGATCTTGCCAAAACCGGGCAACATAAACCTCACTTTCTCTCCGTTGTCGGGCTATCTCCTACTGAAACCGAAACCATTTTAAAAGCCATCATGGCTTCAGATTATGAGGGTCTAGTGGAACTAAACCTTTCTTGCCCTAACGTTCCAGGAAAACCACAGATTGCTTATGATTTTGAAACCACTGATCAACTTCTAGAGAACATCTTTACCTATTACACTAAACCTCTTGGTATCAAATTACCTCCTTATTTTGACATTGTGCATTTTGATCAAGCGGCTGCGATTTTCAATAAATACCCCCTTTCCTTTGTTAACTGTGTCAATTCTATCGGAAATGGGCTGGTCATTAAGGATGAACAAGTCCTCATCAAGCCTAAAAATGGCTTTGGTGGTATAGGTGGAGATTACATCAAACCTACTGCTCTAGCCAATGTCCATGCGTTTTACAAACGCTTAAAACCTTCTATCCACATTATTGGTACAGGGGGAGTTAAAACAGGACGCGATGCCTTTGAACATATTCTTTGTGGCGCCAGCATGGTCCAAATTGGGACAGCCCTTCATCAAGAAGGGCCAGCTATCTTTGAACGGGTCACTAAGGAACTTAAAACGATTATGGTAGAAAAAGGCTACCAAAGCTTAGACGATTTTCGTGGGAACTTACGTTACAAAGATTAACCTTAATAGTCAAAAAAGCTTGGAAATGTGCACTTTGTACACTTTCCAAGCTTTTTAAAATGGGAATTTTTTTGAAGGGACAGCGTCACTTTCTTGGGACTGTCTTTGCTGGTTGTTTGATTCAACTTTTCTTTTTTGCTTGCGCTCAAATTGCTGATAAAAATAGAAAAATAGAATGATTTTAATTATTGAAAATACAGCTAAACCAATGATCATAATAGTAAACATACGGCGGTTTTCTCTTTCATAAGTCTTACTATTATTATAAACACTTTCAAGTTTTCAAGCAAGTTTCTAAATTATTTAAAAGAAAGTAAACGCAAGCCATTTAAAATCACTAAAATCGTTGAGCCTTCGTGTCCAACAACACCAAGCGGCAAGTTAACTACCTGAAAAACATTGGCTAAAATCAATAAGGTAATCACAGATAAGGCAAAAACAATATTTTGTTTGATAATGGTCTTCATTGTGCGGGAAAGTTGAATCGAAAATGGAATACGAGTCAAGTCATCCATAATCACACTGTCTGCACTTTCCATTGCAATATCTGTTCCTGATCCAATAGCATAAGAAACATCTGCTTGAGCAAGGGCAGGAGCATCATTAATACCATCTCCTACCATAGCCACAAAACCATATTTAGTCTTTAATTCTGCTAACTTAGCCACCTTATCTTGAGGCATACAGTTGGCTACCACTTCATCAATACCAAGTTTTTGTGCCACATAATTGGCGGTTCGTTCTTGGTCACCTGTTAACATGACTGTTTTGATTCCCATGGCATGAAGAGACTTAATAGCACGTTTTGATTCTATTTTGATATCATCCAAGAGGGCATAGTAAGCTATCAATTGATGGTCACGTGAAACAAAGATTAGGGTTTTCCCTTGATTTTCTTCCACTTGAATAGTTTCTTCAAAAGCTGATAGGTCTTGAACCTTTTCCAAAATGTAGGTTTTCTTGCCAATTCGCCATTCTTGCCCTTGATAGAAGCCCTGAAAACCTTTCCCAGAAATTTCTTCTAAGTGGTCAAAGGTCAGTGGCTCCAATTTTTCAGTGTATTCAAGAAGGGCTTTAGAAATAGGATGGGTACTAGCAGTCTCTGCTCCTTTTACCAGTCTATTCACGAGCAACTCATCTTCCAAATAATGAGCATTCACAACAGAAGGTTTTCCTTGGGTGAGCGTTCCCGTTTTATCCATGACAACAGCCTTAATATCTCCCATGTTATCGACAATATCCCCTCCTTTGATAATCAATCCCTTTCTGGCTGCACGAGAAATAGCAGCCAAGCTAGCAGGTGTGGAACTGGCAATTAGGGCACATGGTGAAGCTACTGTTAAGAGAATCATCCCTCGGTAAAAAGCAGCCAACCAAGTCCAAGAAAGCACAAAGTGGCTAAAGAGGATAAAGGCAGGAATAAGGACGAGCACAAATTTGACATAACCATCTTCTAAGCTTTCGATAAAGGTGGCGGTTTTGCTTTTCTTTTCTTGGGCAGATTCCACCAGATTAATAATCTTGGCAAAGAGAGTATCGTCATTTTCAATAGTAACCAATATATCTATGGTTTGTCCTTGGTTAATGGTTCCCCCAATCAGATCCTGGCCTTCTGCCTTATCAACAGTGATAGGCTCACCAGTGACCATAGATTCATCAAATTGACCAAAAGGACTAAGCAACTGCCCGTCAATTGGAACAGCTTCGCCTTTACGAACTTGTAAACGGTCACCAACACTCAAGGATCTGGTCTCAACTTCTAAAATATGGCCATCTTCTTGGTATTGACGAGCTGTATCTGGCGTCAAGGACATCAAGGCTGAAATAGCATCCTTACTTTTTTCCATGGCCATTTCTTCAAGCGTATTGGACAACGAAAAGATAAAAATAAGCAGAGCACCCTCCAGCCAATAGCCGATAATTCCAGCACCGATAGCTGCCAAAATCATCAAAATATCCACTGACAAGTGTTTGTTCTTCACCAAATCCAATATACCCGTTTTTGCAGACGCATATCCTCCAATCAAGAAGGCTGTAATGAAAATAGCGGAAGCCACTTGTGGAAATGAGTGTAAAAAGGCTAGGCCAATTATTATTAATACCAAACACGCTAAAGTCTCCATCAAATGAAGATGGTCTGCCATCCATTGTCTGATTGTCATTTTTAGTTCCCTCGCAATTAAAAGTTATTCAATCTTTAAGATATATTAATTATAATAATTCTAAATAAATAAGTCAAGTAATTTAGAAACATTCTAAATAAACTTTTTTAAACTTACCTTTTGCTTTCAAAAATCCTAACTTCAACTATTTGCAAATATGAAAAAAACTCCCCCTACCTGCGGAAATGATATACTAATAGAAGGATGACTGACCATTATAGAGTGCATGCTTTAGAACTTGGCTTAACTGAAGAGAAAACTACTAACTTTATGCCCCAAATATAAAAAAAGAACCTTGTCGCTATCAATAAACATCGATAGCAACAAGATTTTTCTAGACGAATTATTTAACAGCGTCTTTTAAAGATTACTTAATATTGTGCACATATAATATAATAAACTTTGATTTTATAAAGCTACAAAATAACGAAACTTTATATAATTGCTTCGAATCAACTATGTAAGTTTTAAACTTATGCCCCCTATTTACCCCTTTAATAAAACTACTTCTCAGGGGGCAAAGAAAATACTTATCTCGAAAGCTCCACCAGCACCTCTTCCACTTTTTCCTTAGTCACAACTTCTCCATTCTTTACTTTCTCATGTGGCAACACATAATCAAAAATCTGTCCGTCTTTACGCACGATCATAACTGTGTCTCCTGTGATATATCCACGGTCAATCGCTTGTTTAAACTCGTCGTATGTTAGCATTTTTACCCTCCTACTTATTTATTCGTATTTTACAGGAAATAATATAATTAAATTTAAAGGTCGTTTAAATTTAATTAACATCTTTTTTGTTACAAACTAAAATATTGATTGTTAGCGAATATTAAATAAAAAGAAATTTTAGCGTAATATTATTGATAAATTAATTTTAAGTTTTTTTAATTTAAAGTGATATAATTAACCTGTAAATAATAAAAGGAGGACATGGATATGTCTAAATCAAATCGTCGTACTTGGCAAGGTTTAGTTGTTATTTTAATAGCTATTCTCACCACTTTTACCACAAGTACTGTTACGGCAGCCAGAAAAATTAGAAATTTCCCTGATACCACGGAAATTTTGTTAGGAACGAAGGCGACTGAGACACCAGGAATCTTACCATTCACTGGTAGCTACCAATTAGTTTTGGGCGATCTTGACAATCTGCAAAGGCCAACCTTCGCACACATCCAGCTAAAAGATCAAGATGAGCCTAATATTAAACGAAAAGGACTTAAATTCAATCCTCCTGGCTGGCATAATTACAAATTGACTGACGCTAATGGAAAAACAACTTGGTTAATGGACCGTGGCCATTTAGTTGGTTACCAATTTAGCGGCTTAAATGACGAGCCTAAAAACCTAGTTACAATGACAAAATATCTTAATACTGGCTTTAGTGACAAAAATCCTTTAGGAATGCTCTATTATGAAAATAGATTAGATAGCTGGTTAGCTCTACACCCTAACTTCTGGCTAGACTATAAAGTTACTCCTGTTTATCATAAAAATGAGTTAGTTCCTCGCCAAGTAGTTCTACAGTATGTTGGAATTGATGAAAATGGAGATCTACTTCAAATTAAGTTAGGTAGTGAAAAAGAAAGTGTAGACAACTTTGGAGTAACATCAGTTACATTAGATAACGTATCTCCTTTAGCTGAATTGGATTACCAAACAGGAATGATGCTAGATTCAACTCAAAACGAAGAAGATAGTAATTTAGAAACCGAAGAGTTTGAAGAAGCGGCTTAACATAAACTTATACTTAATAAAAATATCTAGATTGTGAACATTATCCCAAATGTTAGATTATTTATTTAATATTTGGGGTAATTTGTATAAAGTTAAATTTTGAAGAAAAATTAGTATAGGCTACTATCTGTGCTATTTTTTAAAAAAACAACGTCTATTTAGAAAGTCCCTTAAATAGGACTTTGAGAAATTAGTCTGTTTTAACGGCCTTTGTTGAGGATGATTGAATCGAGTAATATGTATAGTAGATTGAAAAAAAAGGGTGATTTTATGAAAAGGTCCAAAAAAGCATCGTTACTTAGTGTTATTGTTGGAATGGCTTTAGCTGTGATACCAATTTATATTGTTAATTATGACAATGAACTTATCGTTCTTTTAATGAGTATTTTTTTTAATGGGATAATTGTTTCCGCTTTTGAACTTATTAAAACATATGATGGTTTGCAGGAAGAATATAAAAAGCTAACTGTAGATAGATGGAAGAATACTATTTTACTGGCTTTCAATTCATTATATTTTGCTTCTATTTTGACAAATAGTCTATCAAATAATTTATCGACCATTTTATCAACTAATCGTTCTGACAAAGTAAGTGCAATATTTCTTACAGGTTGTTCTATTTTAGCACTACTTCCATTCCTCCTTCATAGGTTAATAAAACGAGAAATAGAAATTGAAAATGAAAGAAAAAAATTAAAAAAATAATTACTTAAACACAAAAAACCGCCCTCGATTAAGAGAGCGGTTTTGTCTTATCTAAAGGAGCTTTATCTCCTAATTTAATTTGCCCCAAAGGCTGATAATGTTACCGTCTTTGTCAGTTATCCCAATAGCCGTGTAGTTTCGCATACCCGAGCCGCCAACGTAGCTAATCCAGTAGTAACCATTGGCGTAACCCTCACTATCAAAGCTGATAGTATCACCTTGTTTATAGCTACCTACTACCTCGCTAGTTAAACTTGGCCAACGTCTGATATTGATTTCTGCGACATCAAGCGTAAAAGTACCTGTTTTTGCTGTCTCTACGATAGTGTCAGACGTTTGTGGCTCGGTGCTGACTGGTTGCGTGACAATATCTCCTTGGTAAGGAGGGTAAAACCATCCTGTCACGCCGGTAAAATCACGAGTATTAAAACGAGCTGGTGCACCGACATACAAAGCATCAGGATTGCCATCAATGTTTTGCTCGATAGTTCGCATGGTATAACCGTCGCTATCCTCAATGACAACTCCTGTGTGACCAAATTGATGATATGGCACTGATTGGACAAAAAATGCTCCAGTCTGTGGATTTGCATCTGTCGGCATGCGGTGGACTTCCCAACCTACGGCAGCAGCGCTATCTAGTAAGTCAATCGCATTTCCCCAAAGATCAACACCAAACCAGTGCTTTGCTGCATAACAAGGCACATCTGTGCATTGCCAGCCCGCAAAACCATCTTTATCCACGCCAACCCCAGCATTTACCAAGTTAATAAAAAATTCAATGACTTCTCGACATTGAGAACTAATCATTTGCTTCTCCTTTCTGACAATAGCCTCTTCATCCCATTCCTGAAGGTCATTTTCCTCGATTAGTTGGATAAGCAACTCTGCATAACCGCTAGCTGTGGCATAACCTGCATCTTTTATAGCGTGACAAGCTTTTTTGTAATCAGTCTCACCAATCACAGCCTGATACCGTGGATTATCGTTTAAAAATTTACCGTGATCAATAATGCTGTCAGTCCAACTATCATACGCCCTAAATCGGTCCACAATATCCGTGACAACACCTGCTTGATATTCCTCTTGGGTTTTGGTATCAAATGATTTACCAGTCCAAGAGCTATCTGCCTTAATACCAAACAGAGCGTTGTGTGGGGCATGTTTGCCCCACCCGCTTTCTAAGATTGTCTGCGCTGCGGTCAAGGATGGCAAGATTTTGTACGTTGTCCAGCCATCTAAACAGCCTTGTTTAATTTTATCTAAAAAGGTCATCTGTCCTCCTTATCTAAAAATGGATAAAAGATCAGAGCAACAACAGATATCGGCACATACAGTATTGCGATTGCTATAACTAATGCTAATCGTGTGATTGCTCGCATGGCTCCTCCTATTGTTTTGGTTCGTGGTAAGTCAATGCTTGCTCACTGTCTGACAGGCCTTTTGTGGTTGGATCTGTGACAACACCGAGCAATACCAAAAGCGTTACAGCTGTGTTGGCAATATCCGCGATGTTTGATGGTAGTTTAATACCTAATTGTTGCGCTAACAAAAAGATAGCTCCCAAAATAGCCATCAAGGTTACTTTGTTTTGTAGTCGTAATTTTAAATTGATCATTTGATTTCTCCTCTCATCATATCTTTTAAATCTTTAACATCATCTGTTAAATTTTTAATTTGCTCTGTCATTGTAATCAACGTTTTATTTTGCTCAGCGTGCTCTTCAAGCCGCCGAGCATTTTGGCGTGTAACAATTTTTAAATGCTCTACCTCAGATTGCAACAAAGTAATATCTGTCGCATGCTTGATGGATTTTGCATTAAAAATATTGTAAGTCGTGACGATAGCTAAAATAAAGCCACCGACGCCAAATATCAACTCTGTTGCCATAAACCACCTCTAATCTTGTTTAACCAAATCAGCGTACTTGATAACTGTTACTTTGGCTTCTGACTCTAGCTCCTCTAAGGTTTGTTTGTCATACTCAAATGCTTCATTAACGTGTACAAAGACTAGGTTCCCTTCGCCTGCTTCACCGTCTTCCTCTTTAGTACTGTCGACCACCGTAAAGACATCATAGGCTTGATACTCACCTTTTTTGGCTGGCTCGATTAGCTCAAGCATGCCTTTATAAATGTCAGGATCAATCTTGCCGCCGCTCGTTAACATGTGGATGGTTTGCAAGTTAATCATTCGCTGTGTACGCTCTGCGGACACCTTAGCTAGTCCAGCAGCTGTTTGAGCAGTTTTGGCAGTCTTAGCGGTTTCCTGTGAGATTTTTTCAAGGTCGTCTACCTTTTGCACGGCTTCGCCCATTGCAATTTCAACGTATTCAGATTTTTTAAATTCTTCCAAAGTAGCTTTGATAATCTCTGTGTCATTATTTGAGGTTAAGTCCTGCTTGATTGGTTGAGAGATGACTGAGCCATCCTCAGCAGTGATAATAATATGTGTGCTTGCGACTGCTCCTGTGCTGTCAAATTGTGGGTATTTTCCTGTCACTTTCCAATTTCTCATGGTTATTCTCCTTTTTTACTTTCTTCAAATTGTTCCAAAATGTTGTCGATAAGAATGATTTCAGATGATGTAAATTCATCTTCACACTCTTCTAAAAAGTTTAAAAAGTCAATAAATCGCTTGGAGTACTCACCCCCTTTAATCACAATTTCTTCATCAGCTAGCTCGTTGAGTAGGCCGTTGAACTCGTCGAGTTTAGCGGGGTCTGCTAGCTTGATGTTTTTGTGCTCATCAATGACAAACTTGCCATCTTTGTCTTTTTGAGCATACAGATCAATAAGGTCACCCTCATCCTTGGCGTACTCTTTGAATTTATCTACTACTTTTGCGAGTAGCTTAGCACGTCCGCGGTTTGCTCGCATGTTCGTGACTTTGATTTTGTCTAGTACACGATATAGTGTGTTTAAATCTTTGTTTTTAATAGTTAATTGCATATTATCTCCTGTTAAATTTTAGTGATGTAGTTATTCAATTCCCTACTCACAGCACTTGTAAAATTGCTATGAGCAGTATTCCAGCCGACGTTAGCCAAGTGCCCCCAACAGCGGCCTAAGGCTACTACAGCCGCATACAAGTCGTTCATGTCGAGCACTTTTTCCATTTTGTCTGGTCTAAATTTAAATCCTCGATTGATGTTAAAGTCATCTGCAATCAAGACATTATCACCGTATAGCTCGGTTTGGTCGACTGCAGCAGTATGGTTATATCCCGTAGCGTACCTAAATGACCTTAGCCCTGCAAAACGACCGGAAGAAGCGCTGTCGATGCCATCTCCTGATGAGGTAATGCCGATAGAGGCATATAACGCTGAGCCTCTATAGCCTTTTGGTGTGGCATTACTAAAATGTACAAAAGCAGTATGTGTGCCATCTTTACGTACTAAGGCATTGTTTTTGCTATTAAAATTAATTGTGGCATCTCGATTAAAGGTCATATTGGCATTATTTAGGTCCCACTGACTTGCCCCATTTGTAGCGGCTAATACACCTCCAGTAATTTTGCTAGCTGATAGTGTTACAGATTGGACTGATGTTGCAAAGATGTCTTTGGCAAACAACGTCCTAAAATATCCCTCGTTAGCAGTGAGTTTATTAAAAAAGGCATAGTCCATCTTAATTTTCTCACCAGTAATGGCCTCGGTTGCAATCCTATTAGCATTAAGATAACCAGTATTAATCTTACCGGCATCCATGTTAGCAATATGAGCATCTTTGATGACAGCGTTGCTGATGTAGCTGTTACCATCAAGAGTGATATTTTTTCCAGTGATTTTAACCCCAGACCTATCAAGATTGATTGCCGAGATAATCTCACTGCCAGACATTTTGCTTGCTGGGAGTTTATCCCTGATTGCGAAGGCTATCTTGTCGTAACTCTGAGCAATAGTTGTCTCAACATCACCTTTTGATACCTTTGTGCTGATCAGGTCACTTAACTGATTAATCCGACTTGTAGCATTTGATTGATTATCACGTACAGTTGTTTGTAGTCCCTGTACAGTCTGAGACAAACTGCTGTAATTTTGGTTTGCATTTGTGATTTGTGACTGCAATCCTTGTGCTGTCTGAGACAATCGAGAAACATCATTAGCTGCATTACTAACTCGTAAATCAATGCCACTTACCTTTTGAGATAGCGTTGAGTAGTTACCAACACCATCATCAAGACGACTGCTAAGACTATCAATTGTTTGGCTCAAACGACTGTATTTGCCATCAAGTCCACTAATACGACTATCAAACATTGATGCTAGCTGAGTACGTGCGGATTCAACTGACTCACTTTTGACAGTTTGTTTGATACCATTCAGAGTTTGCTCAAATTTGGAATATCGTTCATCATCAATAGACTTGACTTGTAACAATATCTGCTCAGCTGATTGCGCAATGGCACTTGACATCTCTTTGTTGGCGTACTCGACTAGCATTGCCTTATTATTGAACTTGATTTTGCCCCACAAATCTGACTTAGGGTCTTTTAGCTGTAAATCAAGCTCTTTGACCTGCTGAGCTAGTCCAAAAGCTTGTTGAGTGGTAACTTTAGGCTTTACAAAGTCGTGCATTGTATTGTCATCCTCGACCTGTAGCTTTTTGATTATGGTATTGCCAAGGCAACTACTGTTAAGTCTCACAGTCTCACTTGACTTATCTGCCTTAAAGGTCACATAAAAACGACCATCTGCAAAAGATAAGTCGTGCTCGTTTATTGTATATGTTGGGTCTCTGCTCATTTATCCTCCTTAATCTATTTTTTTAGTATGAGTTTTTTTAACTCAGCAATTTTTTCATCTACGTAATCTTTAGTCGCAGCATGTTTTCCAGATGTTGGATCTTTAACTGTTAGATTACCATCCACAATTGAACTTGCACATGACCAAAAGTCACCATCTGGACCTACATAAAATTTGTCTTTATTTTTATTTCTGATTCTGAGCATTTTACCAGCTGTGCCTGATGTTGAGTTAATGTAGATTCCTTGAGCAGCAGTACCTTTTCCGCCTTTCTGTTTTTTAACGATATCAATAGATAACGCTGCAGCGTTTTCATCGTATTTTGCCTCAACGTTTGGGTTTTCGTGTGTGATTTTGAGCGTTCCTAGCGCTTTTTCTGACCCTCGTAGCTGCATCGCACTACCATTTTCATTGCCGCTAGTAATATTAAGCGCAGAGGAAAAATTAGGTGTGCTTGGCTGGCGCATCGCAATATTAACGGCATTAGTCTTACCGCTGTAATCGACAAAAAGCGCCGATTTATTGAAGGTCTCTTTACCCGTCCGCAAGCTCATTAACGGCCCATCACTGGTATCATTGTTAGAATAGACAACAACACCAGCACCTTTCGATTTAGACATATCAATGTTAATCGCTCCTCCTACGGAAGATGAGGGTTTAATACCACTGTTAGGTTTAAACTGTAGTTGTCCTGTCACTATGCCGCCTGTCAAACTCAATTTTTCGTCTAGCTTTGCATTTGACTCTGCTTTTAAGTAAACAGCGTTTTTATCTGCTTTATTTGATTCTAATTTGGTGATTTTACTATTAGTTTCTTTTTTTTGTGCAAACGCATCTAGATCTAATTTATTAAGGTACTTAAGCTTACTAAATTGGTTTTTACCATCACCAAACTTAGCATATCCTGTGTCGGTCTCAAAGCCTATTTCACTCTCAAGTAAGATGACATCGCTGCGAGCCCATTCTTCGGCAGTCATCCGCTTAAATTGGACTCTTAATGGTATAGTTTCTGTCATTAATTACCTCCGTCTAATATAATTTGTGGGCTGTCTGACCACTGCCCTGTGATTGTGGCATTATTACCGTCAACAACATCTTTATAATCCATCTCCAGAGCCAATTCCTGCACCTCCGACGCGTTTAAATCTATCTGCTTAGATTTATACCAGTCGCTGGTTACAAGCACTGTGTAGCTAAACGGATAGACATTGATAGTCTCAGTATCCTTAGTCAAGCCAAAACTCTCGACAACTAATTTGGGATTTTTAGGTGTTAACACTAAGCGAGCACCTTTCATGTTAGCCTGTGTCACTGTGATTCCTACTTTACGCAGTAGCTCACAGGTTGCCTCAAAGCTGATAGTGTATGTCTTGCCTTCTTCAAAACCTTCACCATTATGGGCAATGTCAATATAACCTTGTTCAAAAGTGATAACTTTGTCAGTATCACCATCCAGTCTGTTGCGATTGTAAAACGTGCCGCCAGTTGATCCAACAATGTTAGCTGTAACTGTGGCAGTTTCAGACGTGTCTTCCAGTTTAGCTTTAATGTCAGCTAAGCTATCCTTGCTAAAACCGGCTTTGGCCAAAGCATCATCAATCTGCTTTTCATCAACTTCAAGGTCTTTAAGAGACGTTCTAAATTCTTCAAGTTTTTTATCAAAATCTTGCTCTTTAGTGTCAGCATCAGATAAAAATTTTTTGAGTCGCTCATCGACTGCCTTGGCTAGCTCCTCAGCTTCCAGCACTTTAGCGTTAACCTCAGCAACTTTGACCTCTGCATTAGCTTCAGCTTTTTTGATGCCATCTTCAATCTCTTCACGGAGTTTAGCTTCTTTTGTGTCAAAAATACGATTAGCATTATCAATCTGCTTTTGTAATTTTGCTTCAAATGCTGCGTCATGTTGAGCAGTTGATTCAGCTACCTTATTGTCAATTTGATTGCTAATTTGTTTTGCTAAGTTGGTCTTAATCTCTCCAAAGATGATGGATTTTAACCGATTAGCCATAGGGGCGAACCGATAGCCAGTGATTTGCATTCGTAAGTCTCTGTCATAGAGCTCGTGGAAGACAATTGCTGTGTCAAATAGCCTAACAGCGCCCTCGTAGTTATTAGTAACATCAATTTTTAAACTATTACCTGGTATGTCGCAAAGAGTTTTTTCAAAGTATTTCTTACCATATGCAAGCAAGTCCTCTTCTGTTTTGACATCTTGATCCTGCACCTTGATAGTCTTTTCAACAATTATCGGATGAGTGTCTTTGAGCTTGCTCTCAACAGATACCCTAATTGTTTTCTTTTTCGGTGATTCACTATGACCAATGTTTCCATCTGAAGCTTCTCTGGTTTCTACTTCATGTTCTTCTTCTACTTCAGCAACTAAATGAAGGATAGAGACAAGCCCTTTGATAGTATCTGTTTCCTCATAAGATTTGAGGTTTTTCTTGTACATGAACAAGGTTTCGGTATCTTTGCCAGCTTTTTTGAGCAAGTTAATTTGGTATTTATTTCGTACAAGTTCGCCACCCCACTGCCCCATGATTGAGTGCTTGCCATTAGCTAAAGCGTCCATAACAGATACGTCTGATTGATTAAATGTGTGACGACCGTCAATATCACTAAAAAAGCTAAAAGGATGCTCACGCTTGATACTACCTGCTAACTCTGACATTACTGTCATGCCTTGCACCCTATCAACACTGATAGTGTCAATTGCATAGCCATTTAAGTCATCAGCGACCTGATTAGCGTAAACGTTAATATAGCCATGCCGCTTAGTAATTTCAAAAATCCTAAAAAGCTGAGAACCATGCAGATCATCAGCTTCTAAGATTATTCCTTTTTTTATTAAAGGGCGATACTCGTGTTTAGCAGGATACTTAAAATTTAGTTTGTAATCACTATTGGCCTCCTGTGTAATCTCATCTTCAAAGGCTGCTACAAGAGGGGTATTATCATCTTTAATCGATATCAAACCTTATACCTCCACCTTGGACTAATTATTGTTCTAGTAATGCCTCCACTGACGGCAATACCTTGTGTGCCAGGTTGTATTTCAAAAAAACTTCCTCTTATTCGGATTGAGTTTTTCACATTACCTTCAGCATCATAGACGCATTGTTGGCCATGTTTGCACTCAATCGTTGCTTTACCTGACAAATTTAATTCCATGACCTGTTTGCCAATGGTTAGCGTTCCTTTACCAGTACCCTCAACAACTATCTTAGGTTCGCTGAAAACATTTCCTGCATTGTTAATGTTTCCGTTGCCTGCAATTACTACATCTGAGACACCTTTTGCGTATCTAAATGGATAAAGAGCAAGTTTGAGAGTCACACGCCATGATGACATGGTTACCGCATTGATTTTGACAGATAAGCAATCATAGTAATAAATAGAGTTAGGTATGTGCCAAAATTCGATTTTTTTACTAAGGCCGTCTAAATGATTAATTAGATTAACTGCATCATCAAAAGTACTCAAATGCCACATTATGGTTGGTTTAGATTCATTATATGACTCCAATTCCCTACTAGTTCCATTCATGCCATAAGCTTCATTTTCGACAAAACTAGGGGATAGAATATCCCCCACATCGTAACCGGTCAAAACACAATTAGGGATTGAAGATGTGTCAAAATCATCAATAATAACTTTAGGTATCATACAATCCCCTCTCTAGCCATAATTTTGGCAAATTCTTCGTATAAAATAGCGCTGACTTTTTCTTTGTCTAGATAGACATCCGTATTTTTATCAAGGATATCTTGCAACAGAGCAAGCACCTTAACAAAGAATAATGACAAGTCACTTGTAGCAGAACCGACTGTAGTTTTAGTACTAATATTGCTTGATAGTAAGTCATCAGCTGTGACGCTTGGTTTAGCATCGATACCGAGAGATAGACTTTTACCTGTCATGGTGCTTGCAAGGTCGTCAGCCATGCCAGAGACATTTGATTTAACCTCTTTAAAGCCGTCAATCAAGCTTGTATTAAGTCCACCCATAATTGCTTTACCAGCAGGTTTTAGTAGAACTCTATCATAAGAGATAGGTCCTTTATGTTCTGCAATCCAGTTGGCGATACCGCTCACAAAACTTTTGACGGCTCCCCAAGCTGATTTCAAACCGTTTAAGAAACCATTCATAATTGCGGCACCAGCTCCAGAAATATCAATGTTTGCCAAACCTCTAATTGTGCTTGAGATTGAATCGATAACTCCATTTACTGCTGAACCAACACTAGACACTAAGCTACTAAAACTACTGAAGGCTGATTTTATGCCATTTATAACAGAGCTTATGATACCCTTAGCCACATTTATTGCGTCTCCCATTGCCATCCAAGCAAGTGAGAAAATGTTTTTTAGGACGCCAACTGCAGAACCGGCACCACTGAACGCTAATTTTATGTAGTCAATAACCGTAGATATGATTGTTCCAGCAGTTGAAATTGCAGTCTGAATGTTAGTCCAAGCGCTCTTAATAAAAGCGCTCAAGCCTTGGCCGGCTGTGCCTAAATTACCAAACATACCGATAGCAACTCCAATCCATTCTGCAATGACACTGAGAACAGGTTGTACAAAATTAAGACCTTGAACCAGCAAGTCAATAATTGGTGTGACTAGTTGTATAGCCACTTTAACTGCATCAAAGGCAAAGCTAACTCCCATAAGCGCACCTTTTACAACACCACCTAAGAAAGACCCTAAAATTTGAAATACTGGCATCAAGGCATCACTTAGTATCGAAATTAAAGGTTGTGCTGCATTCCACATGCCAACAAACGAGTCAACAACTCCTGAGATAGCTGGTCCAACAATCGCAGCGAAGTTAGAAAAACCTGCCTGTAGGGCTGGTAAAATTGCTGAAATTAAAGCCTCAAAACCACTGAAATCTAATCTGGCTAATCCGCTAATAATAGTGTCTATTACTGGTGCAACTGCACTACCAATGCTAGTAAAAAATGATGGCAACTGACTAAAAGCCGTTTTTAAACCGTTAAAAACAGGTTGTAAATTTTGGCCAATCTGTGCAAATTTAGCAGTAATAGGACTTAAATCAATACTAATTCCAAGGCTACTCATTAGACCTTGGAATTGACTTGTGATAATAGGAGCTGCGGCTCCAATAAAAGTACCAATTGCCGATGGTAATCCTTTAAAGATATTTGCCACCATCGGAATAAAGTTACCAAATAAGAAATTAGAAGTTGTCTCAGCCAGTCCTCGTAAAGCCGGTCTGATATCATCTCCTAGTGATAAACCTGCCATTACATTTGTAAAAGAGGACTTCATAGCAGCTAGTGAGCCTGAAAATGTAGTTTTTGCTTCTTCAGCAGCAACTCCAGCGATACCCATGTTATCCTGTACCAAGTGTATAGCCTCAACCACATCAGCATAATTACTCAAATCAAACTTCTTGCCCATAGCGGCAGGTAACTTTTCAGCGTCTGATAAAAGACGCTTCATCTCTTCTTTTGTGCCGCCGTACCCAAGTCTTAGGTTATCAAGCATTGTATAGTTTTGCTTAGCAAATCCCTGGTAAGCCATTTGGATTGATGTGATATCAGTACCCATCTTAGCCGAGTTGTCGGCCATATCCATGATTGCCATGTTAGCAGCCTTGGCAGCCGCGACAGCATCACCTCCAAGTGATTGCTTTAGAGATGCACCCATTGAAACTGCTTGCTCTGCATAAGTATTTGCTGATATTCCAGCTTTGTATGCCTCTTTAGCAAACCCTTTGACAGCAGTCTCAGCGCCCTTATACAATGTGTCAATACCACCAAAAGATTGCTGCAAATCAGCACCAGCGGACAAGGCAGACGAAATCATCTTACCGATTCCAGCAGCTGCAATGGCACCACCAATCATTTTAACGAGATTACCACCAATGAGCGAACCAGCGCTCAATCCAGCCGACCTTGCTTCGGGATCAAGTTGCTTCGAGATTGCTCCACTTATTCCACGAGCGGATGGCATAATTTGCACATACGCTTGACCAAGTTCTGTTGCCATTAGCCATCACCTCCTAGTAATTGTTTACGTGCATTTTCAAAATCCTCGCCAGACACAAAAGAAATGACATCATTAGCTTTTTGTGATTTAGATCCAGATATAGCTTCCACCACGGATTTAGGTTTGTTTTGACCAGATTGACCATCCTTAGTTTTAGACCAAAACAGCAAATTAGTATTATCATAAATACCAGCTAACAAAACAGTATCCAAAGCCTCAGTCTCTCCAGATAATGCCATTTTTATCCTAGAGTTAGATCTCAAACCGACAGCAAAAACAGCCACCTGATAAGCAGGTAGCTGTCTGTAATCATATATGCCGTATGTTTCAGCTAAATCACAAGTCAATGCATCATCATCTTTTGCTATCATCTGAGCGAGGATTGCTAGTTTTTTAAATCTTTTTGACTTTCAAAAATTTCTTTGATTTCTACTCCGATAGCTTCAACGTCTACGATACCTTCTGCATCTCGTACATGTTCTTTTAGAGACTTAGCAGCATCACCAAGTAACAAATTAACGATTTTAACTACCGCTGTTGGATCAGTTTCCTCTTCTGCAATAGCTTCAACAAGTTCAAAGTTTTTTAATCGTTTTTTAGGAATTTCGTATTCAAATCCTGATGTTGTTTTTCCTTTTAAGATTTCCATTTACTCCCCTTTACATTTCAAAGCTGTTTTCTTTTTTATTAGCTTCTCCAGGTTTTACAATATACTCACGGTGTGTATCACCATCCTTGTCCGGGAAACATTTTAGTGTTGTTTCATAACCAACGACTTCGCCGTCAACATACTTAATTTCACCTACCTCATCGACTTTTGCATTTGGTAAGACAATTCGTTTAAGAATGCCGCCATTCATGATCATGTCAACAACAATTACGTGAGCTTCTAACTCTTTTGAATTTGATTTAATCTGGATTCCCCCACTTAAATCTCCAGTAACATTGACAGCGCCATAAACTTCTTTTAAGACTTCTACATTTAGTGACTCAATCAGCTTATAAGTAAATTTATCCTCTTTTTCTGTCTGTACAGCCCCGACAATATCTCCACCCCACGCTTTAATATTTTCGGATGAACGTGTATCTTCATTGACCACACCATCCTCGGATACATAACCCAAATTCTTAAATTTAGTATTTAATTCTGATTTTGCATCCTTGGGCAATTCAGTACCAAGCGGTGCCGAATAAATCGCCCCACCGGTCTTGGGCTTTGCAGATGTTACATTTTTAGTATCATTCTTATTCATCAATATCTCCTTTAATAATGATTAATATCAAATACAGCTTGATAACGATAGCGCTTAGTTGCTGTATCTGTAAAATTGTAGTCAGCGTTAAGATGTACACCAGAAACTTGTGGCAAGACATCAAGCTGCTCAATTACTTGCTTTACTTTGTCATTAAGTAAAGCCGCCTCATACAACGATTCGGCATAACTTTGAAAAGCAAACGTGGAACTTAGCAAATGATTTTGCTTAGCCCCACTAGTCTTTTCTAAGATGATGAATCGTGCAGGTTCATCTTTTTGATGTTCAAAAAAAGACGGCACATCTAAGTGCTCGTCTAAATATTTTTTGATAATTACTTCAATCAATCATCGCACCGCCTTCAACAGTGTGTTATTTTTTGAGTTATCTTTCTTGGCCTTTATGGTTTTAGTACTGACCATAGCATTAGCCCTATTTTTCCCAACATGGATATCTTGGACATAACCATCACCACAACGTTCTCTGATGGCTGTGGCCTTAGTGGTTAATACCTGCTGCATTTCTGATGATTTCATCAATTCGGCAACACCAGCTCTATTAAGCTTGAATTTAAACTTACTCATATCTTTCCACCATAACTTTCTTATTCCAGTCTAGTGGTATAAGCTCTTCAATACCTTCTAGTGGAATTCCTACTGTGCGCCATTTTTTGCCGAAAAATCTAACTTCCTTATTTTCCCAATCGTGTTCGTCTCCTTTTGGTATAGCCAAGACATATTCAACCTTTTTTCCGGTCAAAGATAACTGATTAGTGATATCTTCGGTAGTTGCTGGTGCAACAAGCACATTCTCAATTTTGATATCAAAATCAACTGTTACAGGATTTCCAAAAGGGTCTTTTCCGCTAATCGACTTATCGGCTAAAGCAACTGTTATCCCTTTCAATTTCGCCATAAAGTTCAATTCCTCCATATCGTTGTTTTTTTAGTCCAAGACGCTTCAACTCACTGTCCTTAATAAAAAGACCGCCGCCTGGAACTAAATAAGTGCCTGACCATGTGTATCCTAAAGCTGATTGGCTCTCTTGGGCCATTGGTTCGCCTCGAGTAGATGTCATCAGCGTTCTCGCTACAATGTCAACCGTAACCGATTTAATAACATTAACAAAATAAGGCTTATCAACCATCGTTTTATCTAAGTCTTTGCCAACTTTGTCAGCTTCCATTCTTAATGTATCTGATACGACTTTCAAGAGTGCATTTGCACGTTTCAATTCGTCAACAGATAAGGGACGCCATAACAAAATGACGTCATCTGTTGTTGCGAAATTGCCCACTTTTACCTCCTAACCAGGCAAGAGTGCCTCTAATTCAGGTTTCTTAGCTTTAGAGCTATATTTTATCCCAGCAGCATCTAACTGACGTTTAATTTCTGCTACTGTTTTTGCTTTTTCGCCTGTCTGCTGTTCAACCAAAGTCCAATCTCCACCACAAACAGGGACGGAGCTATAAAAACTAGCTCCAGTCTTACTGTTAACGTATAACATTATACTTCTCCTTTAGTGACACGAGCAAAGCTCTTAGCGTCCAAAATACCCCAGCCGATATACGCCTCAGCACGTAAGTAAATTTGGTTATACCCTTTAAGGTCTTTCCCCGAATTATCAGGATCACCGTATTTAATGATTTCCATTGGAATTTGTTTTGCATAACCCCACTTAAACATGCTTTCAAAATCGCCAATAATTACTAAATCTTTGGATTCTGCTTCATCAGCTCCAGCACCAACAGTAGTATTGACGGACGATTTCAAGCCATTGATGCTATCTGGATTCGCTCCCCAAGCAAGTTCAGGGTACATTTTAGGCCCCATCTCCCCATTGGTAACTTTCGCCAGTGCTGTTGAAAACTCTGTATCCATCGCAAGCCCTGTCACTACACCTTCAGACCCCTGAATTAGATTAACAGCTGCTTCGATATTTGCATCAGCGTCTTCGCTCTCTGTAAATTTAACCACTTGCGTCACTTTACTATCAAAGTGATTCGTGCCGATAACGTCAGACGCTTTTTTTGTACGTGGATTGATACCATGCATCGCCATTAGGTCAATACCACGAGCGAGTTTTTTCGCAAACCCTTCGTTAAAAGCTTTCAAAATATCAATCTTTTCCTCTTCTGTTGCATATAAAAATTCATCAGAAAGACGAGCACCATACTCAACCTTGATTGGTACGATAGTAACAGGCTCTAGCGATAAGCCACCGTGTGTTTTTTTACCGTTTTCAGCAACCACATCAATATCAGAATCTAATGTAAACGTAAATTCTTTAGATCCGTTAAACGGAATAGGTTTTTGGCTAGATAGTTTAGCTAGTGAGCTATGCCCCTTAACTTTATTGATAAGATCTGATACTAAATGTTTGTCAAATAAGCTCGCTTTTGATGTTTCTGTTCCCATATTTTTTCTCCTTTAATTAATCTTCTAATCTTCTGTACTTAATCCTTGCACTAACGCTCTGTAATTTGCGTCTGCATTACTATCGATATTTGGTTCGTTTGATTTTGCTGGCGGTTGTGGTTGGGATGGCTTAATAAAGGATGCTAAGCGTTCTGCATCTACTTTGAGTCCATCTTCATCATCTCCTTGCAAACGATCAGCTAAATCAATCGGTAAGCCATACTGTAACGCTACCTTTGTCCGTAAATTTGCCGTCTCATAATCGGCAATTTGATTCTTCAGGGTGCTAATCTCTTCCGTATAGCTATCAGTGTTTGATTTAGCATCATTCAAAGCAGTTTGTAAGCTGCTGTTTTCGGTTTCTAGTTCTTCAACACGAGTTTTCAGTTGGTCGTAATCTTGATATTTCTCACGTTCTCGAGCAATGCGAGCTTTCACAATCGTGTCCAACTCTTCTTGTGTTTCAATAACTTTAAATTCTGACATATTAACGTCCTTTCTCCTGCTTTCCCGGCAGTTCGGTAGATTTTTTAGCAGTAAAAAAACACCCTTTCGGATGTCGTTTTTTAACAGCTGGTTCTTTGCTTTCTTTTTGGCTTCGTTGTGTAACAAATCCAGTGCGCAAGCAATGCACTGTCCATTAAGCTAATGTCTCTATCATCATAAAGCGATTTATACCCAAAACCACCATTAGAGCCAATTTGCCTCTTTTCACAGTTTGTGACTACTGCTGTCAAAGATGGCTGATCACTATGACAAATGGTTTCCTGCATGATCCCCTGCTCCCACATCATGTTAGCTGTGATAATTTCAGCAACTTTAGGCAATTCTGGTTTCTTTAGACCTTGATCTTTCATCTCCTGAGCAAGTAATTCTTGACCACTTGCACCATCAATGACAACCTTAGCGATATCAGCCGATTTCAAAAAATTAATAATCCATTGAGTTCCATTTCTGACCGATAAACAGTCAATAGTCTCAACAAATACCTTATTTTCTGATGTTCTTGCTGCAATTGATAGTGATACGTTGTTGCCATCTTGACCAAACTTGATACCGACAAAAAGCTTGCTTTTGAGTTCTGGCACTTGCTCAACTTTGAGTTTTGCCCATTCTTTTTCGGATATAACTGATTTTTGGTTAAAGGATGGCCAATAACCTAAGCGTTGGATGTTGTGATCAATCTCATCTTCACCTAATTCAGCTTCGATTTTCCTCTCGTTGAGGTGGAATCCCATAGATGGGTTGGAAATATACCAGGAAGATACATCGTTAATCTTAACCATCTCAGGAACTGACCATTCAGCCCAACCAGAATAACGCTTATTGCCTTTTAAGCAATCTTTCCGATATGCTTCAAATACTGTACCAGTAGATACCATCGTTGGCGGCGTTCCACACATAATAGTCATTGGATTATCACTATCAGTAACTGTGTACTTCAATGCTGATTCTTGCTCAGATGTGTATTCTTGTGCCTCGTCAATGATAAGTAAGTCAAATCCCTCACCAAGTCCACCGTTTGATGTCCTAGTTCGGAACTGGATAACAGCGCCGCTGGCTTTGAACTCTATACGCTCTTGACCTTTGGCTTTATTTGATATAAAGTCTTCTCCATCAACATAACCTGACATCTCAAGGTATTTTTTTACCTTTTCGAATGATGCATGAGATGTGCTAATTCGATGAGCTGTATGCAAGATTTTTAAACCTTTATGCAAAGCCCACAGCTCAACAATATAGACTACTTCCGTCTTACCGTTACGCCGTGGGATAGCATACCCATACTTTTGATGAACCCACAGACCATTTTCATCTATGGCCATAATTGGGATAAGCATATTTACTTGCCATGGATAGCAGCTTAGCCCTGTTTTTTTGTAGTAATTAATAGCTTCATGCGCTAGAGATTTAGCAAAATGTAAATTTACCGATTGAGTAGGTCGCTGATTGCCAAGCTTTGTTTTCGTCTTAGTAACCATACTTATTCCTTTCAATCGTACTGCCTAGTTTTTAGCCATGCGACAGGGCACAATAAAAAGCCGTATTGCTACGACTTTGATTTCTAAAGGGGTCGAATTCGTTTAAAATTTATTTTCCCCATTTTCGCTTGTAATTTTTCTTAATATAGTTAACGTCAATTGCAATATCTGCAATAGCTGATTGGTTATCTAAAGTAGCAGCTTTAACAGACGCAAACTCTTCGTTTGTTGCCAGAGCGTTTCGTTGAACGATTGATTTTAGCTCCATGATTTCTTTGTTTTGATTTTTAATTGCTTCTGCTTGCATAGCATTTTCCGCAACCAGCATCACAATAGCCCGTTCGAGTTTACGTTTCTTTTTGATTCGCTTATTCATCGCCTTCTCCTTTATTTAACTTTGTTGCACACGACATTTTAGGGACAAAATTTTCCGCAGCTTCTAAGGCTTTTTCGTAAGCTTCTTTTGTTTCATTGACTTTATTCATGATTTGTTGAAATTCGTCTTTGTTTTCCCAAGTCATTTCGACATTTAATGATATTTTATTCATATTTTTCTCCTTTTTGGGCATAAGAAAAGCACCAGATTGCTCTAGGTGCTTAATATATTGCGTTTTCTGGATCTGGACCAATCGCCACCCCGCTATTAATAGCTTTGTTTAATTCCAGTGTTGCATCTGGTAGAACCTTTTTCCACTCATCAAAGTAAACGTCTGGCTCCCAAAAAAATACTCTATCAAGCGAGTCTTCTCCAAACTTTTCAAGATATTGTTTTTCAGCGTCGTCATATTTTTGACGCAGTTGCCGATGTAATTTTGGTTCCATATTTATCACACTTTCACAAATAATCCAATAATAAAATTCAAAAATTCAGGGTCGTCATTGATTGTCTTGTAGTCATATTTCCATGTTTTTTTGTCAAAGGACTTAGCAAATCGTTCTTCAGGAACAAAAATACCTTGTAATCCCATAGTGAAAACTTCAGCTGCATCGCTGTAGTATTTACCAATATATGGTGATATAAAGTCATCTTTCTTAGTAACTTCCCCAATACCATAATTTGAACTTGGAAAAATATCTTTCAAGCGAACCTCAGCTTCATTAGCAGTTCTTTTATCTACCCAGGCTTTCTCTAATCTTACTAAATCAGGATTAACCAGTTCAATCATATGTCCTATCTCATGGTAAGGTGTTGTTTTTCTTGTTCCATTTGTAGCAATAACTAAATCTTCATCATATCCATCGAAGTAACCGCGCTTCCTTTTTATAGCTTTTAGTTTTTTACCAATACCGTCCGGAACAGCTGCCCACTCAGTTGGATAATTTTGAAAAGCCTCTTGTAGCTGGTCTTTAACAAGTTTAGATGAACCTTTTGCCCAAGTATTTTTAGGTATTTCTCCACCGATTTCACGAAAATTTGAGAAAATTTCTTTTAATTTCTCTTTATCTCCTATATGTTCTGAAACTCTAAAGTGATAATTGATACGTTTCCCTATATCAATTATATCACTCGGACCAACCTTTGTCATATCTAACTTAGCGATATCATTTTTGATAGATTCTACTAGAGCACTTTCCTTAAATTTTTCAACCCTTTCTATAGATTCTTGAGTTTTTTCTTTCTTTCGCCAGATTTTACTCCAAGCACTCTGAACTTTTCCATTCTTCGGGTCATAGTCAAGCGTACATCGACACCGCTGATGTCTTCTCCATACGTCCTTAGGGACTTTTGGATAACTATAAGTGCCAACAACCTCACGACACCATTCACAACAGTTGCCACTTTCTGTTCTGACAACCTGTGGCGTCATACCTGTTTTATATTGTAAATCCGCATTTGCCTTGATGGTATCATCCACAATGGACTGCGAAAAATTAACAATCGGTTCACCAAACAGCCATTTTACATCATCAAATGTATTCTCGCTATCCAAACGATTTACCATCCCGTTAATCTTGTCTCGATTTAGCGGTGGACGTTGCACCTTTAGACCAATCTGAGCATTCTCATTTAAAATCCGCTGAACATCACCAGCATAACCTGAAATCAATTTGTAATTCCGTCCCATAGTCTCATCTAAGAGACGCTTAGCGATATTGTAATACATTTTACCGTCTGGTAATTTATCCGAGCTAACAGAACCTGTCAGAGCCAAAGATAAAAGTCTTCCGACTTCAATAGCAAACTCATTGACTGTTTTATAGGTCACTTTTTTAGCTTGCAATTCTGCAAAAGCCTTGGTTACAACATCACTTTCGCCAAAATACTTTTCAAAATCTTGTCGAACAGATTTTAGTAGCTTAGGTAAGACATCATCAACCATCAGTTGTTACCTCCGTGATAGCAGGTATAGGTTTATCAGCCCCTTTTACTCCCGTTAAATCACGGATAACATCTGCATCCATGAAACCAGGGATAGCTTGATTAAGTTTGATAGCTCCATCCCCTACTAAAGTTAGCATATTTGCATCAGCTTCAAAGAGAGGCTCCCATTTAATTACTGTATCCATGAATTGATTACGAAGATAAGGAAATTCATCTCTTAAACAAACAGCAATATACGCCACATTTAGAAATCCAGAAGAAAAAGAACGTTGAGCTTTGCGTCCTGCTGCTCTCAAATTCTCATGTGCCGCTTTTATTGACTCAACAGACGATGGGTTGTCAGATGGAAAACCAAGGTCATCAAGAGTGAGACCGGAACCACCAGCAAATAGCGAAGCATACATTTTCAAGTGTTCCATGAAAGGGGCCATGCTTGCTGTTGTGAATTGCCCAACTGTTGGCTTGTCGCCATCCTCGTCTTTTGAGATTTCGAGTAACGTTGACACCGTAGCACGCCACTTTTCCATCGGTTCAGCGTCTGGATCCATTCCCAAAACATATTTTTGTGGGAATGAGTAAAACTCAGCCGTAACCTCTGCTCTCTCAAGCGTTCTCTTCGCTGCCTTTTGATGATACATTCCAGCCTTGGTAATGCGACTGCGACCAAATGGTCTAACTGCGTCTGGTCTGTGAATGATAGGTACAAGCAAGGGGTGACCTGTTGGATTTTTAATATTATATGGTTTCCCTTTTTTTGGATAATACCAGATGTCTTTGTCTGTGAAATAGGCCTCTAACGTAGGATTACCGTTTGAGTCAGACTCTAAAATTGCATAACCCTCTGTTAATAAAAATGTAGTTGGGTCAAGTATCCCCGTCGCTTTACTAGCTTCGATAACTTGCATTTTAGGTAAGCCGTCTTCCGCTCCTGGCATGATGTACACAAAGCAACAAGATGCAATTAATGCTGACTGTATGGCTGTATCAAAAAAGATATCAGGGTTATTCGCTTTAAAAATTTCCCAAGCATTAAAATCATCGTTGGTAAACTCCCTGAAAATAATACGGTCCGCAAGGCTATCAACCCCTTTAGCGGTCCATTCTAACACAGACCTGTACATTTCACGCACATTATTTGGCATGACAATACTTCGTGTGTCGTCTCTGTCATCCATGGCATAATAACGATATCTTTTATCAACTCCAGTTTTAAAAAGAGCTAACTTCCTACGAAGATAGCCCATACCCATATAATTCATTTCTGCTCCTTTATTTTTTGCATGACTAAATCTACAAAGTTTTCTTCATGTACATCTATTCCTTCAATAAGTGTTATTCCAGTAAAACCAAATTCAGATTCATTTGCCAAAATTTCCTTTTTTAGTTTTTTATAGTGCTGCGCTAAATTACGTATTTTTTTAGGCTTTTCTGTCACATCTGTGTTAGGATTTAGGACTTTCTTTTTTTCTTTCCTCTGTTCAGCCCGTTTTTGTTTCATCAATTTACGTTGTTTCTCACGATTGCCTTTCTTACGGCATTCTTCAGAGCAATATAAAGTTCTATTGGTTTTTGCTTGGAAGTTTTTTTTGCAAATTAAGCATTTCTTTTTCAATGAAATTCAACCTCCAAAATTTTCTAAATCCTAACGTGAGAAAAAATGTACAGTGACGGCGTGAAGCTCGGCCGACCGACCGGGTAGGGAGATACCCCCCATTTCGCTTCTAAGAGCTTTTAGTATAAATCAATATATTTGCCTAAAATCACTTTTTAAATGCAAAAGATGACCAGTCTCGACTTTGAGGAAGGTTTCTGTTGCCAATTGTCTTTGGCTCGTTGCTTGCTTGGTTAGCAAACAACTTATCAGACTTCTGCCTGTTGCACTGCCAGTGAGTTAACTGTAAGTTCTCAAGCGCTGATGGATGACCACCTTTTGCGATAGGAACTATATGATCTATTGCTGCGCTTAATGGATGTGGATACTTAAGAGACTTGTCCACTGGCTTGCCACAGATACCACAGACAGTGGCTGCCTTTAGTAACTTCTTTTTATTTCTGTCAAATGCTACCCGGTGGGTACCTTTTTTATCTGCCCTTAACTGAGACATGGATGGGCCTTTCTAAATTTAAAAGAGGGGGGTATTTTCTTACCTGTCCCTCATTTCTTGATAATACTATATTATCACTTTAAAACTGTCATGCACTGTTATTCACTGTCAATCGCTGTCATTTACTGTCAAATTATTTAATTCCTTAGTTGCAACTCTTAACAGTCTGAAATAGGTGCTTTCGCTGCAATTTAGCTCATCAATCACTTGCCATCTAGTCATCTTATCAATATAGACCATGCTCAAAATCGTTTGACTGTCTGTATTTTCAAGGCTATCAATCAGGTTTTGAAGCTCTCTTTGTTTTCTTATAGCTTCAGCAGTCTTCTTTTCAATATCTTTGGCAGTTGCAATCAACTCTACGTAAACATCATCTTGCTTACGTTTTATACCACCATTCACCTTATCAGACGACCATTTAGGGCTAGAAAGCAACGAAGCCTCAATCTTATCTCGACGTCTGATTAAACTAGCGATATATAAATCTAAATTGCGTAAGTCTTTTAAAATTGCCTTAGCTTTGCTCACTAACTAGCTCCTTTTTGATATAATAGATTTGTCAAATTATTAACTAAGGAGTCAGCTGTGAGCTGGCTTTTTTGTGGAGAAAAGCCCTCTCTTCCTTTTTTTTATTTTGACACAGGCGCAGGATGTCAGTATTAGCGCCTTAAATAATAGCCAGTGACCGATAACCAGCGTTAGATTTTGTTTTGGTGTAAGGAGGTTCTCGTTTCTATTTTTTAATTTCGGTCAATACCAACCGCACGAGTCGAACGTGCGTGATACCGTTATTGGTTATATCCATTCAATTAGTGGATTTTCAATGTGTTCTATCCCATCACCAATCCACTCTTTGACATTAAATTCTCGCTCAATATCTTGAGTCCTTGGCATAACGTTAATATCACTAAAACTCAGCATGTCGTCTTTTGTATTTTGCAAAAAATAAATGTTTTTAACTTGTCTTGTTAAAGAGTCGCCATGCACCACCACACCATTTATCCCTCTTATAGACATATTAAAGAGTAGAAACGGTACTGCTTTGTCCGATAACTCTTCTACGTGATACCAGTATTTACTCGGACGATAAGTAAATGGACTGTCATTTAATCGTTGTTCTTGCCATGCTTGGATAAGTATCCCACCCGTCCCGACTGCTACCTCGTAGTATTGATTACCACTTATTATTTTAGATAATAGTGTACTAACCGATTTAGGCGTAAAGTCTTGCTTTTTATTTTTGCGGTCAGCTTGTTCTTCCTCAAAATATTGCATAAACCAGTCGTAAGATACATCTGTTTCATATTTCAAAAACTGTCTAAATATATCCTCACGACTATCTTTATCAAAGAGTATGTCCGTAAGTCGTTTGGGTGCTTTATAAACTTCGTCGATGCCTAGTATGCGATGTATCTCATCGATCTTAATCATGTTACCCTCCGTTATTCGTTAAATCAGCAATCCGCTTTGTCTGTCTCTGATTTTGCTCACTCGCACGTTTAAGCTGCTTTTGTGTCCTGCTTAGCTGTGTACGTAGTCCGTATATTTGCGGTTCATAATAGCTTTTAAGCGATACGCAAAGCCCTGATACGACAATCAGCATAACTGTTAGTGCAGCGATAATGATGCTTTTCTTTTTGATTGCTTTGTCTTTTTTTACTAACTCATAAAGCAAGCAATCAATCATCTGTTCTTCAGTCATCCGTTTACCCCTTCATGTAGTACTCGTTTACGCGCTTGCCGCTAGCTAACTCTAGCTGTCTAATAAACCGCATCGCTTCGTTTTTAGTAGTAGTCATGTGTCTCCAATTCATCAAGATAGCCTTGATTGACATAGTATGAGCCAATCAAAATAGCGTCTGCTTCGTCGTCTTTGACCGATTTATTAAATTCTTGCTCCACTTTTATTTTTGACTGTAATTTCATGGACTTCTTGCTTCGGTCTTTGTAGCTAAACTTCCAATACTTACGCCACGTTGATACATTGATAAACACGACGTTATCAGCTATTAATCTTCCTAAGATAATTCCTGTAACAATACCGATTTTAAGCATGGATTGCTGGTTAGGTCCCATAACCGAGTTTTTTTCGACTGCGATTGTACTAAAATAGCAATCGTATTTTTTTAATGCTCGTGACTGGATTAGCCTTAATTGACTAGCCATATAGCGGCCGCGCTCAAAGTAGGATTTACTCTTATGTTTTAAGACACCACTCTGGATAAGATCTGAGCCTTTAAATAAGGCCCACCCTGTTCCAGATGTTGAGATGTCTAACGATAAAACTAGATTGCTCATTCAAGCACCCCGCGAATGCCAAGGGTTTCAAAGATATTTCTCTTGTTATCTTCGATAAATGAGAATACTTTTATGATTTCGTCTATGTCTTTCTTGTGCTCTTTAGCAAAGTATGAAGATGTTAGATTGATTTTAGTTTTGGGTTTAGCTGCAAGAATGAGGTCGTAGGCTGTTTCGAATAACTCTCCATCTTCATCAAGTGACGGTTCGTCGTCAATCTTTTTAAAATCACTAATAAAATCCCATTGCATAGTCAAACTGCCAGAGATGGCAAAGATTCGGTTTACTCTATCTAAAATTAGTGCTGTTCCTGTTCCTGTAATTTTGATTTGTTCCATATTTTTCACCTTTTTAAAATCCACACTCGCCCTAAAATTGTGTGTGAGCATTGGCAAGGACGAGTGTAGCAATTCTTCATATCATCGATCCTGTTAACTTGACGATATTCCAACTTTCCTTTCTCACTCGGAAAATATTGATACTGCAAAGGTCGAGCTTCACTTTGCAATAGGTTGTTAATTGAGTTCTTCGACGCCTAATATTATCAGCTTATGGCTTCCAAATCTAAGTAAATGGTCGTACGTTTCTTTAAACGCTATCGGAGCCATGTGTTGATTTTCTGCTTCAGTTTCTGCACCAATGTCTAAATTTGCAATCTTAGCTGATACATAGTATTTAGTCATTTCTATCTCCTAAAAAATCATTACTCTTTGTGTTAATTGATTGGCTCTACAATACTCGCAATGACCGCAAGGCTTAGGTTTTTCTAGGCCTTTTTTAACATCATCTAAATGCTTGATGTTTTGGGCTAAATCGTCTAACTCATTTTGCATAGCATCTACATTTTGGATTCTGATGGCTCTCGTGTCTGGCGGCGTTTCTTTAGTCACTGCATAAATAATCGGCTTAAACGGCTTATTGTATTTAGCTTCTAGCATGGTTTTGTAAGCAGCCATCTGCAAAATATATCCATAAGCTTCAAACCATCTGACACGCTCTTCTCTATTCCAGATTGTGTCGTCAATCGGCCCTTTTGTTGTTTTGATGTCTACAAAATAGCCACGTTCAACATTCAAGCAGTCGATTTTACCCTTGAATTCAACCTCGCCAAGAAATCCTGTGATTGCTGCTTCTTTTTCTCCTTGGTATATGGCCATGAAGTTACTGTCATTTTTAAGCGCTTCAATCATCTGTTCTGCGACTAAATAGTCTTTTTTGAGCTGACCTTTAGTTGTTCCTCTGGTCGAAATCATTTCAGAGTCGTTTTGGGCTTTGAATTCTTCATGAGCTGCTTTACTCTCAAAGTAAGAGTGGACATAGTTCCCGACGAGCAGCGCAGTGTTATCTCTGGTATCTGTCCAACCCCCTCGTAATTCAGCAAGCGCCCTTGCCTCGCACTCTCTAAAACGCTTGTACTGACTAATGGACCAGTATTTAATCGCTGATTCACGGCTATAATAGTCCTTTCCGAGCAAGTCTAACTTCGTCATGGCATTAAGTCCCCAAGGTTATCAAAGAGGTTGCCTTCGCTAGCTTTAATTTCGCCTGTCTCTTGGTCGAAATCAGGGATTTCATCAGCCGGATAAGACGTATCTTCTAAAGCCGTCTTATTTTCGTCTGCGAGCGTTTTTTCTTCTTCGTCATGTAAATCTTCAGTTACGTCTTTTAAATTATTAGGAGCATCCTTATTTTCGTTCTGGTGACCAATTAGGTCGTCAAGGCTATTTGCTTCTTGTGGGGTAATGTCTTTTGGGGTAGAAATCGTTGAATCTTGATTATCTTCCTCGATAGCTTTCTGCATCTCAACTGATAACGGACCATATTTACTCAAAATATCTTTTAAAATAGTTTTTTGAGCCATTGCATCAAAGTCTGTTTTCCAAGGACCGCTAGCAAACGATTTTGAAAATTTCTTTCCATGTGCAGTTACTTTTTCTACTGTCCAAAAAGAAACTTTCTCGAATCCATTTAAAAGTTTAAAAGCGGCAAAATACCCTACAATTTCATCTTGTGGCTTGCTAAAGTCAAGGATTAATTCCTCGAACAAAGGGTTGTAAGAAATTAATTGTGATTTATAGACGATACCTGCATTAATATTTTTGTATTGTCCGCTGCGCTGAGCTAACTCAATCAACCCTTTATAGCCTAATTGGAATTGTGCTTGACCTTTGTACGGAACTAAATAGGCCCTTCCTAAGCTTGGCTCAATAGGCAGATTTAACACGGCTGCTTTCATAGCTGCTGCATAAATAGATTCATTAGATGCCGATTTCAAACTTTGACTACCTTGTAGTACTGACAAGATGCTTACTGCGAACTGTGTCCCGGCGCCTTTCCAAACGTCATCAAAAGCTTTTTGAATTGTTGGTGCGTTAAAAAATTGTTTGTGTGTGTATGTTGATAATTGATTTGCCATCTCTATTCACCTCCAAAAACCTGCTCAAACATTCCGTTTACCATACTTTTAACTTTTTGCTCTTTTGTTAACTCTGGAACATCCTCGCCATCAATAAATTTTAGGTCATATGATGCTTCGATAACTACAACATCACACCCAAGCGTTTCTGCCAAATTATCAATTTTTTCTTTTTGTATGTTGTAAGCTTCTTCTGGTAAAAATGATGCCAGTTGAATGCTATCTGTAAGTTCCACATTATAAGCAAGTACATCTTTTTTGTTTTTGAAACTCTTTAAAAAACTTCCGTCTTCAGTGTTTCTTAGCACTACAATTTTTTCTTTGATGTTCATTTCATTTCCTCTTCCTGTGTTTTAGTTGCTCTCCCAGTCTTCACTAAATTTAAAATCATTGGATTTGCTCACATAATCCCTCGACTGCAGCATGTATATCTGTCTGACCTGCGCCAAGATATGTTATTCCCGCTGCTAAAAAGACTTCTCGTGAAGTTAGAACTCCACCGAGCTCATCAATTGCCTGATCAAGGTATATGCTAAACGTTTCAAGTTCTTGTTTAGCTCTGATTTTTGCTTTTTCTGCTTGTTCTGGTGTCATATTTTCTCCTAAATCGCATATTTCTTGCGCAATTGCCGCAATAGTGTCATGTACTGTGATTTATCAACAAGCCCGAAATCAAGCAATCTCTCACGCTCTTGATGGCTTGCTCTGTACCAGATAAGCGTTTCTCTATGCTGTTTTGTCATAACACATTCTCCTGTTTATATCGCTCTATTCTTAATCGGTCTGCTTCTGCTGTTGTCATACCGGTTCCAAAAGCGTATAGGTTTATCCAATTAAAAATTGGCTTAACTCCATTTTTTTCGATTCCTTCGGCGCAGTAACTAGCAAACTTAGCAAAAGTCTCTTTACTCGCCGTTTTACCAAAATCTTTTTTGATTTGTTTGTTAAAAAAATTAAAAATCTCCTGATCCATCTTCTATACCGTCCATGCTTCCTAGAGCAAATTCTTTTAAATCTGGTTCTTTGTAGTCTGGATTCGACCAGCTTGGGACGTTTGAGGTAGTTACACTTCGTTGTTTTTTACTATCGTCAAACCGTTGCAACCTGTCTCTGACCTTTTCTACTGTCGTATCTCCAGATTTATACCAATCAACTAAGATTTTATTGATATACTTCCAACTGATTTTGTTGTTTTCTACCGCTTCTCTTAAGGCAAGGTTGACAACTTCAATTGGCATGTTATCTTCGTGAATCCACTTTTGAATATCTTCGATTTCAAATGGCGATATCATCCGTCCAAAAGTTAATTGGAAATTTTCAAAAAGCTTTTTTTCGTCCATAGCTCCTCCTGATGTTGATGATGATGCTTATTATCTGTTAGTATTTATTGTTATTTAGTATTTATTTATAAGTTAGTATTTATTAGTTGGCTAATTTGTTGATTAGCAAATTGCACATTAGCAAATTGCACATTAGCAAATTAGGTATTAGCAATTTTTTCTAGTTCTAAGTCCTGTTCTGCCTTCAAAGTATTGAACGCCTCGTCGCTTATTTTTCTGTCAGAACAGAATCTATAGGCTTCGGTACCATATCGCCCGCCAAATGATTTTCTATAAGTTCTGATATACTTGGCATTCTCTAACGCTTTCAACTGGCTTCTGATTGCAGATTCGCTATCCTTACAACGTCTAGCGAGTTCTTCAGGATAGACTCTCCATTCGTCTGCATTACTCAAAATGGTTAGCAGCAGTCCTTTTTCCTTATTGAAAAGTTCTTTGTCCTGAATAAATTCATTGCTAACAGCTGTGTAACTACCTGTTAATGTCTTGAAAAATGTACTGCATTAGCTGACAACCCCTCCTCTTGCACGCTTCTTGCTCCATCCTTTGCTGTTTTTTAAAGCTACTTCCCTAAAAATTTTCCGCTTATTCTCTGGCGAATTGTGTTTTTTAATGACTTCGTGTTGCACCCTAGCAATGACCGCTAAGATAACGGTTGTTGCTAACAAAAATAATTCTAATTTGTTCATGTTATACTCCTACTCTTTTTTCAAATTTAATATTTTCAAGCATTTCTGGCAGTGTCTCTTTTTTTGTTTTGTAACGATTGCGAGATTTCCACTGTACAAACAGTTTGAATCCTTTGTAATCAATGAATACGATTCTATGCGTTGGATTTAATACAAACTGTTTAAAGTCTGGATGATCACGCATTTCTGTCGCCCACTGCTTTGCAGTAGCAACTGTCAACCCCTCCCATTGTTGAATCAAGTGTTTATAATCACCATGAGAAGCTGTTTCATTAACATCAACTGCTCTATAAGTAATTTCTGCTTTTGGCATATTAATATCCTCTCTCTTGTGTTATAATTAAGTAAATATTTTTTGTTTGGAGTCCGATTCCCGTCGGACTTTTTATTATCTAATTAAGTTGGTTCTATTAGTAAAACTCAGGCTTAATGTTTACATTGAATCGAAGTCTATCCTTTGGATGGGCTTCTTTTAGTTTCTTTACTTCCGTGATTGCTTCTTCAGATGTTGTGCAATATAGGGTAAATGTTATTTCGTTCATGTGTGTCCTTTCTACTATATGATTTTAAATCATATAGTGTTTAAAATTTTTGTGTTGCTTGCTTGTTTATCCCAAGAATGTCATCGGTAGATACATCGAAAAACAAAGCTAGACTAATAAGATACTCACCTGAAATCTTTGTCTGGTCTTTTTCCCAGTTGCTGATAGATGTTTGAGTAACACCTAATTCTTTTGCCAATTCACGCTGTGACATCTTATTATGTTTAGCTCTTAATTCTGCAATAGTTACCATAGCTGAGTCGCTCCTTTCTTGATGATGATTACATTCTATATGATTTTAAATCTTGCGTCAAGTGTTTTATATGATTTATTTTCTGTTTTTTGAAAAAATCGTAAATCATATAGTTTATTTAAAACTTTTTTCTTATATGGTTGATTTATAATCATGGTTTTGATATAATTTACTTATCAAAATTAAAAAGGAGGTATCCTATGGAGCAATTAGGGGACCGAATAAGAAAGTTGAGAGAAGGGCGCAACATGACTCAGACTGAACTTTCAGAAATATTGGGCATGAAAACCTATACTACTGTTTCAAAGTGGGAGAAGAATGAAAATTTTCCAAAAGGTAAAGACCTAAAAAAACTAGCAGAGATTTTCAACGTTACCTCTGACTATCTTTTAGGACTCACAGATAGTAAACTTGGGAAAATCACAATACAGAACGAACAACCTGAAATCGTTTCTATATACAACCAACTAGAACAACCTAGACAAGAAAAAGTCCTCAACTTCGCTAACGAACAATTAGAAGAACAAAATAAAACCGTTTCTATATTCGATAAAAAATCTGAGGAGACAGAAGATTATATCACTGACTACGTTGAGGGATTGGTTGCCGCTGGTCTTGGGGCATACCAAGAAGACAATTTACACATGAAAGTTAAACTACGTTCTGATGATGTCCCCGATGAGTATGATACTATTGCAAAAGTAGCTGGCGATTCAATGGAACCACTTATTCAAGACAACGATTTGCTATTCATCAAGGTATCTAGCCAAGTCGATATGAATGATATAGGGATATTCCAAGTCAATGGTAAAAACTTTGTAAAAAAACTCAAGCGTGATTATGATGGCGCTTGGTACTTGCAAAGTTTAAATAAAAGCTATGAGGAAATCTATCTATCAAAGGATGACGACATCCGCACAATCGGTGAAGTTGTGGATATTTATAGGGAATATTAAAGGAGACTGTTATGGCAAAAGTCATATTCCAAGATAACTTTCTCTTAATGGGAACAAATTATCATGAAAAAGAAGCTAATAAAGTTATGGCTGAAATTGGTAAGAAATCACCATACTGGGATAAGGATAAAGATTTTATTTCTGACTACATAAAATCAAACTTCAAGGATATCTACAAGTATTACAGGGTCTCAACAAAAGATGTAGAGATTGTCAGAGAACCTCTTAATCGTCACGATCCAAATGCCATAAAAGTCATGGTAAACAAAACTTTTGTTGGCTACTTTCCAGCAGACTTAGCTAAACGATTAACCCCTTATGTAAAAAAATCTAGTCATTACCAAATGGAAGCAACCCTTACTGGTCGTGGTGGACAATACAAAACACTCAAAAACGATTTAAAGACCGTGGTTACTAAAAAGAAAGATATAACTTATAAGTTACGATTGACTATTTTAAAAGTAGATAGAGTATCAAAAAGTAAAAATGCTGGATTATTAGAGTCGATAGCATCTTGGTTTCTCAACTAACAAAAAAGCCCCACGCTCAAATTTGGCGAGGAGAGCGTGAGGCGAATCTAGTATAGTAAAAACCTGCTTCGCAGTAGGTCTCTTTACTATACCTATTTTAACAGAAAATGAGGTAAAAAACAAATGTGGATAGAAGAAACTGATAACGGTAAATTCAAATTTCGTGAAAATTATAAAGATCCTTACACTGGAACATGGAAACCTGTATCCGTTACTATGGAGAAGGATAATTCAAGAGCTTATAAAGCAGCTCGAAAAATCCTTGAACAAAAAATAACAGAAAAAATAGCGCAATTAAAGGCCTCTGAGTTACTTTTCACGGAACTTTTAGATGAATGGTGGGCGTTTTATAAGAAAGAACTTAAAAGGTCGTCTGTAGCTTCTCTGAGAGGTAATATCGAAGAGATAAGGGAAACTTTTGGAATAGGTGTTAAAGTAGTGAATATTGATCCTAAATACGTTCAGAATTATCTCGATAACCTAGATTGCTCTAGGAATAAAAAAGAGCGTAATAAGTCTATGCTAAACTTAGCATTTGATTATGCTGTTGGTTTGGATATTATCCAAGATAATCCTGCAAGACGTGCTAAACTCCCAAGGGTAAAGAAAACTCTTGAAGACTGGAAAAAGGCTGAAGAAAAATATCTTGAAGAAGATGAAATTAAACCATTATTGAAAGAATTGTACAGAAGACCTAGCACTTACCGACTTGGTTTGTTGGCTGAGTTTATCAGTTTGAACGGTTGTCGTATCGGTGAAGCTGTCAGCATTGAGCCGTGCAACTACGAATCTAAGTCAAGAATATTGCAGTTGCACGGAACATTTGATCATACAGAAGGATATCGTAACGGGGAAAAGACAGCACCAAAGACATTAGCTTCTTATCGTGAAACCATCATGACAAGTAGAGAACTTGAAATTCTACAAGAGTTAGAATTTATGAACGAACTAGAAAAAAATACAAATCATAGATATAGAGATATGGGATACCTTTTTACAACAAAAAACGGTGTTCCAATTCAGACTAACTCATTCAACTTAGCTTTAAAAAAAGCTAATGAAAGATTGGAAGACCCAATTACAAAAAAACTTACTAGCCACATCTTCCGTCACACTCTTATTAGCCGTCTAGCAGAGAATAACGTGCCGCTAAAATCAATCATGGAACGTGTAGGACATGCAGACGCTAAAACTACTGCCCAAATTTATACTCATGTCACAAAGAAAATGAAATCAAGTGTAGCTGATATTATGGAAAACTATTAAATTTTTTACCCCTTTTTTACCCCCCTGAACACAAAAAAGCCCACTGCACAGGCTACAACGCTTGTACAATGGGCTTTTATATATGCAATTATTTAACAGCGTCTTTAAGAGCTTTACCAGCTTTGAAGGCTGGAACTTTTGAAGCTGCAATTTCAATTTCTGCACCAGTTTGTGGGTTACGACCTTTACGAGCTGCACGTTCGCGTACTTCGAAGTTACCAAAACCGATCAATTGTACTTTTTCACCTTCAGCAAGGAAAGCTTCGATTGTAGAAAACACGGCATCAACTGCTGCTGCTGAATCTTTTTTAGTCAATTCAGTTGCTTCTGCAACCTTTGCGATTAAATCTTGTTTGTTAGCCATTTAACAAATCCTCCAAATAATTAGTAAGCTTAATGCTTTAACAGATATTATCATATCTAAAAAAAGCGATTAGGTCAAGTATTTAACGTTATTTGAGCTTATTTCTTATAGATGTTAAAACTGATTTCATCATTAAATAAATCAATTTTCTTGGCTTTTAAATAAACCTTAGCATCATTTTGGATATCTTGTAAATTAACAACGATAGCTGATTGATTTGGCATCACTTTAACAAAGCTTGGCAATTTGTAGCTTGATTTCAAATACTGCAAAACATCTTTTTCTGGGAGTGGCAGAGTTCCCACTGAAAAAGAGATCACCTGTAGTTGGACAGCTCCATTTTCTAGACGATGAGGTTGAAAATAGATATATAAAGGGACTTCATACCCTAATAATTGATAAGTTCCTTCAAACAAAATAGAAGAAGATGTCGCATAAAATTTATAAGACATTTTTTCAGTCTGATAATCTTTAAGATAACTTGCTACAGTTTCGTTAAGCTGTTCTCTGGTTGTAACAAATGTACCAATTTTGATATTTTTAACTGGTTTTTTAGCAATCAGTTCTGACTCAGGTTCTCTTACTTGAATGAGACGACTTGCAATAACCATCAAAAAGGCGGTATTAAAAGCAAGCAGACATAAGAAGCTCCACTTCCACCAATTAAGGTTTGATTTTTTTTTCATGCTTTTTAATTTTCTCCATTACTGCATTTGACATGATTTGATAGCCAGTATTATTTGGGTGAAAATGGTCCCCAGTAAACAAGGCATCATTGACAATTGTAGTTTGATCTCCTGAAGAATGAACAATTCCTTCTTGTCCATTTATCCCTTTATACAAGAGGTCATTTATTGGCACAAAGTACACACGATCGTATTCTCCAACAACCTCCTTAGTTTTGGTATTCCAGTCATCAATCACTTTTTGCATATCAGTTAGTTCTGGAAAATTCAAATAAAACGGATTATAGATGCCTAAAATAAAAATAGGAAGATCTTTATTATCTTTTCTGGCTAACTCGATAATCTGTCTTAATCGTTTTTGATACTGACGAGCTGGCTTTCTAAAACTAGAAACTTGCAAATCCGCTAAATTCTTCCGAATAACTGCCATAACATCATTACCACCAACGGTTAACGTCATTATATCTGCTTTTTTTAAAGATAACTGTATCTGCTTTTGTTTTATCATCCTATCAAGAATTTGTTGACTGGTATCACCAGATACGCCGTAATTTTGATGATTAACATTAGCCTTAAAATATTCACTGAGATCATTCGTTAACAAAGGAACAAAACCACCTTGATGAGTTAGATCACCTACTCCTTCTGTCAATGAATCTCCTATAGCAACATATTGGATAGCTACTTGTTCTTTTTTCAGAAAATCACTCTTTTTCAAACGTGAATTTGACTTAGGGATAATAATATTTAGCAATAAAAAGGCCAGACATAAACTAATAACAAAGAAAAATATCCCACTAAATAAATGACGATTATTCATAACGAACCATAACCGCAAAAGCTCCTTCTCCTGTATGTGTTTGGATGATAGAGCCTGTTTCTAAAACCGAAATAGAGTGGTTGTAATAAGCTGCGATTCTTTCTTTTAAGGTTAATGCCAGGCTAGCTTCACCAGCATAAGAAATAGCTATCTCTGCAATCGGGCGATGACTATTTTTAGCGAGGTAACTATCTAACCATTTCGTAAATGTTTTATTACCTCGACCTTTGACAAGCGTTTTTAACTCATCATTTTTAAGTGCCATAACAACTTTGACATTAAGTAGCGAGCTCAAAACACCCGTCACACGACCAATACGACCTCCTTTTACTAAATTTTCTAAGGTAGATACACCAATGTAGAGCTCTGTTTTTGATTTGATAGCTTGAACAGCAGCCAAAATCTCATTCAAACTAGCACCCGCTTTTGCCATCTTTGCTGCCTCAACGACCTGAAATTTCATGGCTTGATCAGTAAATCCTGAATCTAAAACTGTAACAGGTGCCTCAGCGATTTCAGCCCCCTGACGGGAAGCTTCAATAGTACCTGATAAAGCTGGTGAGAGGTGAATAGCAACAATGTCAGTTACTCCTTTTTTGACCAAATTTTCGTAAGTTTCAGCAAAGAGACCAACCGGTGGCTGACTGGTTTTGGGAAGGGATTTGCTAGCCTTCATAAGGCTCAAAAAATGACCTTCTTCTTTTAAATCATTATCAGAATATAATTTGCTATCAATCATGACAGATAAAGGTACTACAGTAATATCTAAAGCTTTAATTAATTCTGGTTCAATAGTTATTGATGAATCTGTAACAATTTTTATAGTTCCCATGTATTTTTCCATTCTAAACTAGTTTCTCACCTCTTTATTCTAACACTCCTTACTAAATAAAGCAAAACTGGTAGTGCTATTGAATAATCACTCGGTAGATAGGTATGGCGAGCACTAGCTGCTCGAAGAAAATGCCTTAGCAATAACGAGATACAAAACGAGGCAAAAGTCAACCTTTTCACGCTTGAACATTTGCCCCGTCTTTTACAACTACAATAACTTATTACCTAATTATTTATCTTCTTTGGTATCATAATCGGCGTTAATCCTAATATCATTAAACCAAGTAAAACTGGATAATAAGAGAACCCCTCTCCCGTTTGTGGCAGGGCTATTTTTCTTTTTGCAACTGCCATACCTAGCTTCCGACTATAAGGAACTGAAACATCTTCTTTTGAACTTCCAATAGAAGAGACTAGGCGCCTTAACTCCTCTATAACAACATCTGGAGTAGCAATAGGAAGGTGAAATCTCTTTTTCTTAGAAAAAGCTGATTCTGCTTTTCTGTCTTCATAATGAGCAGCTAATACTTCACTAAAGCTTTCACCTATAGAATAGACATGCGTTGTCAAATCAAATTTTTGAGCCATCGTTAATGCTAACTTTGTAGCTGTTACAGACAAAGCGTCCAGTTTGTTATCTAAATGTCCTCTAATTTCACCAGACCGCAGTGCTGTATCTGATAGGCTCCTCAAATGTGGTTTCGGCAATTCAGCCTCTAAATGGGGAGCACTAGAAACAGTAAGGCGTGTCTCAACAGCATCAGTTAAATCAAATAGCTCATCGTCACTAGGCATTATTACATTTTGCTCTGGCTCAATTGTATCTTCTTCATCTTCTTCATTTTCTTCATCTAATTCATCTAATTCATTTAATAACCTATCATCAGTTAAATTCTCAAACATCTTATCAGTTTCATTTTGAGAAATAAAAGAATCATCATCGAGAAAATCTTCATAGTCTCTGTCAGCATCATCAGTTGTTTGAGACGAGGACCATGCTAACATCTCAAGTTCATCTTTAGGGGCCACATCTTTTTCAACAAGTGTTGAGCAATCATCAAACTTATCTCCAGTTGCTGAGAGATGATTGGCACTAACAGTATCATTTCCACACGTTAAACTTGCTAACACAATGATGCTTGATAAACACGCTTTTTTACTAGTCATTTCTATCCCCTCAGCTTAAAATTCTCTTATCTATTCTACTATTTCTCAGAGGTTTGTCAAGGCAAACCAAGCCAGATTAACAGAGGAAAAATGGTCTAGCACAATGATTATTTTAGCACCTAAAAAATCAATGTCATCTAATTATGAAAATATCAAATACCAAACATAATCTTAATGTTTGGCAAGTAGTTCACGAGCCTGCGTAAGAGCAGCTTGTGTCATATCTGTTCCTGCAATCATGCTAGCAATTTCTTCCACACGTTCTTCAGGAGTTAATAACCTTACCTTAGAAACGGTGGACTCTTCTTTACTTTCTTTAGAAATAAAATACTGATAATCAGCAATAGCAATAACTTGAGGTAAGTGTGAAATAGCGAGAACTTGCCCATGTCGCCCAATTTTATAAATTTTTTGGGCAATGGCTTGCGCAACGCGACCAGAAACACCTGTATCTACTTCATCAAAAACAATACTCGTCTTATCTTCTTTTCTAGAAATAGCAGCCTTGATGGCTAACATAAGGCGTGATAACTCTCCTCCAGAAGCCACCTTGACAAGGGGCTTGAATCCTTCGCCTGGATTAGTAGAGATGTAAAATTCCAAGCTTTCATTACCATCACGATTAAATTTTGATGTGGTAAAGTGAACTTTGAAATCTGCTTTTTCCATATAAAGTTCCTTAAGTTCAGCTTTAATCTCAGCTTCTAATTGCTCCGCCAATTGATGGCGAGAGACACTTAACTCCGAAGCAGCAGCAACCAATTGTTTTTCCAAGCTTTTCAATTCTGCCTCTAGATCCCCTGAAGACAAGTCATCTCCTGTTAATAGCTGGTATTCTTTGACGATATTATCGTAGTAGTCAAGCACATCATTCACATTACCACCGTATTTACGAGTTAAGCTATTGAGTATATCCAAGCGAAATTCAATTTCCTGTAATCGCCCACCATCAAAATCCAGTTGGTCAATGGTATCTGATAATTGCTTGCTCACTTCTTCAAGAATATAATAGGCTTCAGAAATCGAAGTCGACATCCCTTTGTACTCTGAATCAAACTGCTCAATTGATAGTAAGTCATTCATGCTAGAGCGAATATTGGATAGACTTGAAAAATCGTCATTATCTAGCATGACGTAGGCATTGGTCAGGGTATCAGCAATTTGTTTGTGGTTCATTAAGCGATCACGTTCTTGATTTAACCGGTCGTCCTCACCTCGACTCAAGGCAGCAGCTTCAATTTCTGCTATCTGAAAGGCCAACATATCAATACGATCTTTGTGTTCCTTTTCATTTTTTTGTTTGTCAATAACCTGGCGACGCAAGCTTTTATAACGATCAAAAATAAGCTGATAATTCTCTTTCAATTGCTCAAAAGCCTTATCACCAAAAGCGTCCAAAATTTGCTGGTGGAGCTGTGGTCGCATTAATTCTTCTTGGTCATGTTGCCCATGAATATCTACCAAAAACTGTCCGACCTGTTTTAAGGTGGCTAGGTTAACCATCTGACCATTAATGCGGCTCACGCTTCTGCCATTGGCAAAGATATCTCGGCGAATAATCAGTTCTTCTTCCATAGCAATACCTGATGATTCCAGACACGCAACCAGTTCTGGGGTAGCATCTACCGAAAAGAACCCCTCAATTTCTGCTTTATTAGCTCCACGACGAATCACTTCTGTACTAGCACGCGCACCAAGCATCATATTCATAGCATCAATGATAATAGACTTTCCTGCTCCAGTTTCACCCGTCAAAACCGTCATACCATTTTCAAAATTTAGGGAAATTTCATCAATAATAGCAAAATTTTTAATAGAAATTTCTAATAACATCACTTTCTCCCCTATTTTTTTCTAGGTTATACCCTGCATCCAAAGCAAAATTTCTTGGCGTATCATATCTGCTTCTGAAGGAGACTTTGCAATTAACAATAAACTATCATCATCAGCAATAAGACTAAAAATAGCTTTTGAAAAATCTGCTAATAAATAACGTTTGATTAATTTACTATTGCCAGGTACGACTTTTAAATAGAGGTGTTGTTCTAAACCTTTTGTTTTGTCAGATACAGCTAAAATAGTGCTCTTTATCGATCTAGGTCCTTGAACGATCTTTTTTCCACTATCTTGAGAAAGACCATAGATGTAACGTCCACTGCCAGAAGGAATCTTTACTATACCAATTTCATTCATGTCTCTTGAAATAGTAGCCTGGGTTAATTCTAACCCATGCTCTGCCAATAATCTTAAGAGGTCATGTTGCGTCTCAATTGGATGCGTCAAAACCATTTTTTTGATTAATTCAAGTCGTTCACTCTTTTTCATGTTTCTCAAACTCCTTATGTGCCTTGGCAACAACTTTCTGAATCAAATGCGGGGCTAACGTTTCAGGTGTCTGTGACTTAGCAAGATGAGCTAAAAATTCGATATTGCCATGACCACCCTGAATAGGAGAAAAATCAAGTCCCTTAACTGTAAATCCGTAACCTGAGGCAAAATCCATGACCTTTTGAATCACTTTTTCATGAATCTGTTTGTCCTTGACGATGCCTTTTTTACCAATCTGCTCGCGCCCAGCTTCAAATTGCGGTTTAATGAGAGCAATAACCTGTCCCTGATCTGACAAAACGTTATGCAGGGCTGGCAAAATCAAGCTGAGAGAAATAAAGGACACATCAATACTGGCAAATACAGGCTGTCCCTCATTAAAGTCTTCTGGCTGAGCATAACGAAAGTTATACTGTTCCATACTTCTTACTCGTGGATCTTGTCTGAGTTTCCATACCAACTGGTTAGTCCCAACGTCGACGGCATAGACTAGTTTGGCCCCATCTTGTAACATAACATCGGTAAAACCACCTGTTGAAGCGCCAATATCAATCCCAATTTGATTAGCAACTGATACACCAAAAACGTGCAGCCCCTTTTCCAGTTTTAATCCACCACGACTGACGTATTTGAGTTTTTCACCTTTAAGTTTTAACTCAGTCCCATCGTCAATTTTGTCACCTGGCTTGTCATAGCGTTGGCCATTAATCACAGAGACCACTAAGCCTGCCATGACACCACGCTTAGCTTGCTCTCTGGTCTCAAATAATCCTTGCTTATAGGCTAACACATCTACTCTTTCTTTAGGCATTAAGTCGTAACCCTTCTATCAGTTTTGTAATTATTTGAGGCTTAAAGCCTACATCGCTTTCTAGTGTCTGAAAAATCGTCAAAGCCTGATCTAAACTCTCTGTCAGCAGTTGGTAAGAGGCTTCTAACCCCAGTAAACTTGGATAAGTAGCTTTTTCTGCGAATAAGTCCTTTTTAGGCGTTTTTCCAAGATCTTCAAAGCTAGCTGTCACGTCTAAAATATCATCCCTAATCTGAAAGGCGTGCCCGATGAGCATTCCCGCTTGCTCTAGTTGTTGACGAACAGTCATAGCCTGTTCTGTTATAAGAGCTGCTGCTTTAAAAGGAAAAGCTAATAATTTTCCGGTTTTATTGAGGTGAATCAGTGACAACTGAGGAAGACTTAATGCTTGATTTTCCCCTTTCATATCTAACATCTGACCACCAACCATGCCAAAAGTTCCTGAAGCTAGGGAAAGTTCTTGGATTAAGGCTACTTTAACCTCACTATTTAATTCAGCTTGAGCTATTAACCCAAAGGGGTCTAAAAATAAGCTGTCTCCCGCCAAAATGGCCGTGGCTTCTCCAAATTGTTTGTGATTGGTCAGTCTGCCACGTCGGTAATCATCATTATCCATGGCTGGCAAATCATCGTGAATCAGACTTCCTGTATGAATCATTTCAAGAGCTGCAGCCAAATCAAAATGAGCATTCTGTAACGATACCCCAAATCCCTCAATCATCTCTAATAAGATAAGTGGGCGAATGCGCTTGCCACCACTGTCAACAGAATACAAGATAGCATCAATCAACTCTTCAGATACACCGTTACTAGTCGTCTTATAGTAGCGACGAATGGCTTCGTCAATTCTAGCTAATTTGTCCATTAATCATCCATATCTACTTCTGTGCCATCAGCTTGCATCACTTTGACGAGTGTTTTTTCTGCCGCTTGTAAGGTCTTTTGAAGTTCTTTTGAGAGAAGCATTCCTTTTTGAAATTCTGAAATAGCTTCTTCCAAAGGGACATCCCCATTTTCAAGTTTGTTCACAATAGTCTCTAAATCTTGTAAATTTTCTTCAAATGTTTTCGTTTTTGACATCTTTTACCTCTACATCTAATTGTCCATCACGCATCTTAATGGTTAACTGATCACCCTTTGTTATCTGACTTACAGAGGCTACCAGTGCTTGATTTTTTTCAATCATTGCATAACCACGGGCGATAATTCGGCTGGCATCCAGTGATAGCAAAGCATCCTGTGCTTTTTCAAAGCGAGCCAGCTGACTATCATATTGACTAGCCATATTAGCCATCAGTAAACGCTTAGCGGTAGCAACACGGTCTTGGTATCGCTCGATTTTTGTCTGTAATTGACTATTGGCCAAGGCATGGTCCAACTGAACCTTGTTTTCTTTGGCGGAACTCAGACGATCTTTCATCGTATTCATCAGGGTCATGCTAAGGCGATCAATTTTTTGCAGGTAGGCATCATATAATCGTTCTGGTTGCCTAAAAATAACAGATTGCGAGAGTTTATCCACCCACTCTTGCCGTTGCTTAATCCGCCTCAAGCAGGCCTGATAGGAACGATTTTGCCGCTCTACTATCCAAGACATAAGATCTGTTTTTGTAATAGGCGTTGCTAACTCTGCTGCTGCTGTTGGTGTGGCTGCTCTGCGATCTGCCACAAAATCCGCTAAAGTCGTGTCTGTTTCATGACCCACACTCGAAATCACTGGAAGTTGCGATTCAAAGATAGCCTGAACCACTATTTCCTCGTTGAAGGCCCAAAGGTCTTCTATCGAGCCACCTCCACGGCCGACAATGAGCAAGTCCAAATCCTCTCTTTGATTGGCTCTTCGAATATTAGCCACTACTTCTTGGGCGGCTCCATCACCTTGTACTTTAGTTGGGAATAATAAAATCTCAACCCCTGGAAAACGCCGTGAAACGGTTGTGATAATATCTCGAATCACAGCACCACTAGGACTTGTAATGACCCCAATTTTTGATACAAACTGTGGCAAGGGCTGCTTGTGTTTTTGCTCAAAATAACCTTCTGCCGTTAATTTTTTCTTTAATTGTTCAAACTGCAAAGCCAAGGCACCTATACCATCTGGCTCTGCCTTTTCAATCACGATAGAGTAAGAGCCACTAGGTTCATAAAGTTGGACTCGCCCAATTACATTAATTTTCATGCCTTCTTCTAGGTCGAATCCTAGTTTTTTATAGACTCCTGCCCACATGGTGGCTTGAATCACAGCACTTTCATCTTTTAAGGAAAAATATTGATGAGTTGGTCGTTTTCGAAAATTGGACACTTGACCAGTCAGATAAACCCGTTCCAAATAAGGGTCACGGTCAAATTTTAATTTTAAATATTTCGTCAAATGAGTGACGGTTAAATAATCTGCCATCAAGCCACCTTTCACTTAGTTGGACCTGACATAGTCCCTTTGCATACTAATGCAATTATACCATTTTTCTGAATAAATAGTGAGCAGAAAAACAAAAAAGGAAGCCATTGCTGACTTCTTATATTCTCTTATGTTGAATTGTCTAATTATAACTATTTATGAGTACTACGGAGAGCAGATTGATAAGTTTGCTCTAGCAACATAGCAATCGTCATAGGACCGACACCTCCTGGTACAGGGGTGATTTTCGCTGCAACTTCTGCCACCTCATCAAAGGCCACATCTCCAATTAGCTTGCCATTATCATCACGGTTCATTCCCACATCAATCACTATCGCACCATCTTTTATATATTGTTTTGTTATGAAATGACCTTGTCCGATTGCCACAATCAACACATCTGCACAGCGACATACTTCTTCTAATTGACGTGTTCTTGAATGTGTCAACGTGACTGTTGCATTTTTGTCCAGTAAGAGCTGTGCCATTGGTTTTCCAACGATATTCGATCTGCCAATAATGACGGCATGTTTACCTTCAAGGTTAACATTATATTCTCGAAGCAATTCCATAATCCCTGATGGAGTACAAGGAACCATCAAGGGACGTCCTGACCAAAGGTGACCTGTATTCATCGGGTGAAAACCATCCACATCTTTTTTGGGATCAATGGCGAGAATAATTTTTTTATCATTAATATGATTTGGCAGGGGTAGCTGCACTAAAATACCATGAATAGTGTTATCTGCATTGTAACGTTCGATTACTGCAATAAGCTCTTCTTGACAAATGAATTCTGATAATCTAACGGTCTCACTTTTAAAACCTACAGTAAGAGCTGCACGCTCTTTATTACGGACATACACCTGACTAGCAGGATCATCACCTACAAGAATAACGGCTAAGCCTGGTACAATTCCTTTTTTTTGTTTTAGATTGTTGACTTTAGCTGCTAACTCTTGTTGCATCTTTTGAGCTAAGGCTTTACCATCAATTAGTTCTGTCATTGACATCTCCCTTTAATTTCATTTTTCTATTATAACAAAAAAATAGATGCCTGTTCTTTATACTCTTACTTATTTTTTAGTATTGGTTTGAGTCGATTAAATTGATTAGTGGCACCTACAAGAAAAAGAAGGTGCCTAAAAGTCTCACCTCCTTTTGTAGTTGTTTATATGGAAAAATAGTGTAAAAGTGTTATCCATTTTTGATGTTTAATTAACCTGATTTATTTTTGTGCGACACGCTGCTTCAATAGCATCTAATTTTGTTGCACTATTTTCTTGTGTTTGGCCAATAGTATATAAATAAAATTTTATTTTAGGCTCTGTTCCTGATGGTCTAAGTGCATACCAAGAACCATCATCCAAATAAAATTTGAGACAGTTTTGCTTTGGAAAATCTTGATAGCCATCAATAAAATCAATTGTCTTGTCTAACGCCATCTCTGCAACACTAGCTATTGGTGTCTGTCTGAAATCTTCCATTATCCTCGCAATGCGTTTTTGTCCTTCTATCCCCTCAAGCTCCAAGGCAATTTGACGTTCATTATAATACCCAAATGTCGCATAAATAGTCTGCAAAACATCTAGTAAATTCTGCCCTTTTTTCTTGTAGTAAGCTGCCATTTCTACAATCATCATAGAGGCGCTAACAGCGTCTTTGTCACGAACAAAAGTGCCATAGCAAAAACCAATACTTTCTTCATAACCAAACAGGTAGTTTTTTTGTTTCGTCACATCATATTCGTTTGCCTTGCCACAAATATTCTTAAAACCAGTCAATGTTTCAACGGTTTCAATACCATAATGGCTAGCAATAGCCCGTGACAAGTCTCCTGTTACAATGGATTTCACTAAAACAGGATTAGCCGGTAAATTGCCTAAGTCAAATCGTTGTGAAAAGATATAGTAAGATAAAAGCGCTCCGATTTTATTGCCATTGAGAAAAACATAGTCACCGACTGCATTTTTAACTTCTAAAGCCACACGGTCACAATCTGGATCAGTTGCAATCAAAATATCAGCATCAACTGCCTTACCTAATTTTTCTGAATATGCAAAAGTTTTAGGGACTTCGGGATTAGGATAGCCAACTGTTGTAAAATCAGGATCGGGCATTTCCTGCTCAGGTACCACATAAACATTTTCAAAACCGCGGCGTCTTAAAACCTCACGCACTGGTAGATTCCCAACACCATTTAAAGGGGTATAGACTACTCGGACTGACTTATCAATGTCAGTATCATTAATCGTTAAACCAAGCACTTCTTTTTTATATGCTTCTTCAATACTCTCATCAATATAAGTAACAAGTCCACTGTCCAGAGCCTTTTCAAAAGGCATTTGTTTGATTTCCTGATACTGAGTTAGTGCAGCCATGTGTTGTGCAATTTGATCCGCAATGTCATCCAAAATTTGAGAACCTTCTTGCCAATAAGCTTTGTAACCATTGTAAGCTTGGGGATTGTGACTAGCCGTAATCATAACACCAGAAATACATCCCAAAGCACGAATAGCGTACGAACACATTGGTGTTGGCCGAATCCCTTTATAAAGGTACGCCTTAATACCGTTAGCTGCCATAATAGAGCATGTTAATTCTGCAAATGTTCTAGATTGATAGCGAACATCATAACTAACCGCAATGCCCTTTTTAACCGCTTCAGGTCCATGATCAATAATAGTATTAGCTAAAGCTTGTGCTGCCTTACCAACCATATAGGTATTCATGCGATTGGTGCCTGCTCCAAGTTTTCCTCTTAGCCCTGCTGTTCCAAATTCAAGTGTTTTGTAAAAACGATCTTGAATCTCAGCCTCATTGTCTTTTATGGCTGCTAAATCTGCTTTAATATCATCACTAAGATCATTATTGTGCAACCATTCTTGATATACCTCGTTGTAAGTCATATTACTCATCCTATTCTAAGACCAAATGGTAAAAATCAGCTCCAAAACAAGAAATCGCTTTCTCTAAGGGAGACAACTGAATAGTATCAAATAATCTAAATAAAGTCAACTTATTTTTTAAATTAAATAATCTTAATTCATGATAACTTTTTGTTTAAACTCTTATAATGAGAACAGTCATTCTATTTTTGCTTTTTCTTTTGCCCACTCATACTTTGCAATAGCTTGTTCACGTTGTTTAGCATGATCGACAATTGGTTGAGGATAGTCTGTGCCAATAATACAGGACACACTCTCTTGAAGGTTTTTTGGCATCTTCCACGGTTCGTGGAGATACTTCTCTGGAACGTGTTCTAGTTGAGGCAAATACGCTTTAATAAACTCGCCTTTAGGATCAAAGCGCTTACCTTGAGTAACAGGATTAAATATTCTAAAATAAGGAACAGCATCTGTTCCAGTGGAAGCAGCCCACTGCCATCCTCCGATATTACTGGCAGCATCATAATCAATTAGTTGTTGTTGAAAATACTGCTCTCCTAAACGCCAATCACATAAAAGATCTTTAGTTAAAAAAGAAGCTACTATCATTCGTAAACGATTATGCATCCATCCTGTCTTTTGTAACTGAAGCATTGCAGCATCGACAATAGGGTAACCCGTTTTACCTTCTTTCCACAACTGAAACCAGTCAGGATTATTAACCCATTCGATTTGAGAAAAGGCTTTTTGGATAGGCTGAGTTTTCTGATCAGGATAAGCCACATAGACCATATTGTAAAAGTCTCTCCAAGCTAATTCTTTTAAAAAAGTAGCTTGCCCTAGACTATTTGGTGCTTGACGCACAGCGTGATATACCGTGCGAATGCCAATAGCTCCTATTCTTAAAAAAGGAGACAACCGACTCGTCCCTAGCTGCGCTGGAAAATCTCGATTAGCGTGATAAGCTGCTAATTGGTCTTGAATAAATCGATTTAGTTGTTTTGACGCTTCATCAAAAGTTGCAACATCCTGATATTTTTCATCTTTAAAACTCTCAACAGTCCTTAAAACATCATCTGGTGTCTCAAGATTTAACCACCTGCCTTGCGATAGTTCTACTTTAATAGGAGTCTCTTTCGGATAATTTTGCCAAATCCTATAGTAGGGCGTAAAAACTTTATAAGGCTGACCTGATTGGTTAATGATCTCTTGACTACCATGTAAATAGTGATCTTGGTAGGTATGAACAGCAATCCCATTTTTTTTGAAAAATTGTGCTGCTTTTTGATCACGTAAACGACCATATCCAGATTCATCATAGTTAAAATACACATCTGTCCAGTCTTTTAATTGTGTCAATAATTGCTCAAAACAGGTCATTAAGTCTCCATACATTAGATATAAGTCAATACCTTCACATTTTAATAACTTTCTAAAAGCCAAAACGCTAGTAATAAAACTAGATTGATTCCGACTATGTAGCAGATTTAATTGCTCCTTGTTAAATTGAAACACACATAAGGTTGGTGATTGACTAGCAATAGCATGAGCTAAAGCTTTTTGATCATCAATCCTTAAATCTCTACGAAACCACATCACTGAAACCATAACAGATCCCTTTCTTCTATGCAAATAATGCAACTATTTCTTTTTATTTTAACAAAAAGAAAAGTAATCTCCTATAAAATGCCTTAGCAAATTATAAAAGGAAGTCCTAAATCATTTAGGACTTCCTTTTATAATTCATAGAACAGATTTATAATACTCTACTCAAAAAATCTTTTGTACGTTCTTCTTTAGTCAGATCAAAAAGTTGGTTAGGACTTCCTTCTTCCACAATAACGCCGCCATCCATAAACATCACACGGTCTGCGACTTCTTTAGCAAAGCCCATTTCATGAGTCACAATAACCATAGTCATCCCAGATTTAGCCAAATCTTGCATGACAGCCAAGACCTCACCCACCATTTCTGGGTCTAGAGCTGAAGTTGGTTCATCAAAGAGTAAAACATCTGGATCCATAGCCAGTCCACGCGCAATCGCAATCCGCTGCTGTTGCCCACCAGAAAGACTAGCAGGATAAGCCTTGGCTTTTTCTGATAATCCAACTTTGTCCAACAAGCTCAAGGCTGTTTTGTCAGCCTCTGCTTTAGCCATTCCCTTAGTTTTGATTGGCGATAAAGTGATATTTTCTAAAATAGTCATATTGGGAAAGAGGTTAAACTGCTGGAAAACCATTCCCATTTTTTCACGCATGCTGAAAATATCATTCTTCTTATCGGTAATATCAATCCCCTCAAACCTAATCTGTCCCTTAGTTGGTACTTCCAAAAGATTCATGGTTCGAAGTAAGGTCGATTTTCCAGAACCAGAAGGGCCAATAATCACCACAACCTCTCCTGGCATAATGTCTAAATCAATTCCCTTAAGCACTTCATTGTGCCCATAATACTTGTGCAAGTCTTTAATTGAAATAATAGCCTCAGTCATCAATGATTACCTCCTTGCGCCATGTGACGTTCTAAGACTGCCAATAACTGTGCCATCACTGTTGTGACCATTAAGTAGTAAAAAGCAGCCACCAGTAAAGGGGAAATTGGAGAATAAGTAGCCGTTACCACCGATTGGGCACCATTCCAAAGTTCCATCACTCCAATGGTTTGTAAAAGAGCACTATCCTTAATAATGGTAATAAATTCATTTCCTAAGGCTGGCAAAATATTTTTAAAGGCCTGAGGCAAAATCACATAACGCATGGCATTTTGAGGACGAATACCTAGTGAATAAGCTGCTTCTAATTGCCCTTTTGGTACAGCCTCAATACCTGCTCTAACAATTTCTGAAATATAAGCACCGCTATTCAATGAAATGATAATAATTCCAGGAAGTAGTCTTGAAAAGTCCAAGTCTAAAACCCCAAAACCAATAGTAGGCATATTGTTAAAATGCATCCAAGCAAAGGCAATCATGATTTGAACCACCATAGGTGTTCCCCGAAAGATCCAAACGTAAAGATTAACGACCCAGGTCAACGGCTTCACATGACTACGCTTAATCAGGGTTACCAAGACACCAATAAGGGTTCCAAAAAAGACAACGCTGACTGAAATCATAATGGTGACAAGTACACCGTAGTTAAAGTAGGCCCAGTATTTGGGCAAAAATGACAAATCCATTTATATCTCCTCATAAGTCCTAGGTTCATTACAATAAAGATAATTATACCATCTGATGAATATTAATACAATACTTTTTGACAATAAAAAAACCTGCCTCAGGCAAGTCTCTTTACTATGTCAAGCTTAATATAATAAATCGTAGATTTCCATTGCAATCAAGTCAATGCTATCAAAGGAATATGACTCACGCGCTTCAACATCACGCAATGTGAAAACAGGTCCATTTTCAGGATCATTTGAAAAGGCAACTTCTGCAACAACAACACCATCGCGTTCAAAATTTCGCTTGAGATTACCGCCATCTGTCACCATCAACTCCAAACGATTGATGATTCTCACCAAATGTGATTCCATTTCGTTTCTCCTATTCGTTTTTTATCCCTCTTATTTTAACACAAAACAAGGGAAACTAACAAGGAAAGTAATATATTTATTGATATTTTACTTTTTTTACTCTTTTCAATGATTTTAAACATTTGCTCATTGGAAACTTAATAAAGTTACTCTGTCATGTTACTCTCTAAAAGCTAACGCTAAAGCGATAAACTTTTTACTTGATTTCCCAAGCCGTGGTGCTATAATATGAATATAAAGTTTGACCATTTTTGACTAAATGACTTTGACTTTTAGATAAACCCTCGGAGGTATATTATGCTGTGTCAAAATTGTAATTTAAACGAATCTACTATTCATCTTTATACAAGTGTTAATGGAAAACAAAGACAGGTTGATCTCTGTCAAAATTGTTATCAAATCATGAAATCCGATCCTGCCAATTCTATTTTAAATGGCCTAACCCCAGGATATAGAGCACAAGATAGATCCACAAGTCCTTTCTTTGATGACTTTTTTGGTGATTTGAATAATTTTAGAGCTTTTGGTAATCTTCCAAATACCCCACCTACTCAGGCAGGGCAAAATGGAAATGGCGGAGGACGCTATGGTGGTAACTACAACGGACAACGACCTGCTCAGCCACAAACACCAAATCAGCAAGCAAAGGGCTTGTTAGAAGAGTTTGGGATTAATGTCACAGATATTGCAAGAAATGGTAATATTGATCCTGTTATTGGTCGTGACGAAGAGATTACACGCGTTATCGAGATCCTCAACCGCCGTACTAAAAATAATCCTGTGCTAATTGGTGAGCCTGGAGTTGGTAAAACTGCTGTTGTAGAAGGTTTGGCTCAAAAAATTATTGATGGTACTGTTCCTCAAAAACTCCAAGGCAAGCAAGTGATTCGTCTTGATGTGGTTAGCCTCGTTCAGGGAACAGGTATCCGTGGTCAGTTTGAAGAGCGCATGCAAAAATTAATGGAAGAAATTCGCAATCGCAAGGATGTGATTCTCTTTATTGATGAAATTCATGAGATTGTCGGTGCTGGTTCTGCAGGAGACGGCAATATGGATGCTGGTAATATTTTAAAACCAGCCTTGGCCCGTGGTGAGTTGCAACTCGTTGGTGCTACTACATTAAATGAATACCGTATTATTGAAAAAGACGCTGCCTTAGAACGACGTATGCAACCCGTTAAAGTTGATGAACCTTCTGTTGAGGAAACCATCACGATTTTAAAAGGTATCCAACCGAAATACGAAGACTATCATCATGTCAAATATAGCCCAGCCGCTATTGAAGCTGCCGCTCATTTATCTAACCGCTATATTCAAGACCGTTTTCTTCCTGATAAGGCTATTGACCTTCTGGACGAAGCTGGTTCCAAAATGAATCTAACCCTCAACTTTGTTGATCCTAAAGAAATTGACAAACGTCTTATTGAAGCTGAGAATCTCAAGGCGCAAGCTACTCGAGACGAAGACTATGAACGCGCAGCTTATTTCCGCGATCAAATTACAAAATACAAAGAAATGCAGGCTCAAAAAGTCGATGAGCAAGATATTCCCATCATTACTGAAAAAACCATTGAAGCTATTGTAGAGCAAAAAACTAATATTCCAGTTGGGGACTTAAAAGAAAAGGAACAGTCTCAACTCGTAAACTTAGCCAATGATCTGAAAGCACACGTGATCGGGCAAGACGATGCTGTTGATAAAATCGCTAAGGCTATTCGTCGTAACCGTGTGGGATTAGGAACTCCAAATCGCCCTATTGGTTCTTTCTTATTCGTTGGACCGACTGGGGTTGGTAAAACTGAATTGTCTAAACAACTAGCCATTGAACTCTTTGGTTCGACAAACAATATGATTCGCTTTGACATGTCCGAATACATGGAAAAACACGCTGTCGCCAAATTAGTCGGGGCTCCTCCAGGTTATATCGGCTATGAAGAAGCTGGACAGCTAACCGAACAAGTTCGTCGCAATCCATATTCACTTATTCTCTTAGATGAGGTGGAAAAAGCCCATCCTGACGTCATGCACATGTTCTTACAAGTTCTTGATGATGGCCGTTTAACAGATGGTCAAGGACGAACAGTCAGCTTCAAGGACACCATTATTATCATGACCTCTAATGCCGGAACAGGTAAAAGCGAAGCTTCTGTCGGATTTGGTGCTGCTAGAGAAGGACGGACAAGTTCTGTCCTTGGTGAATTAAGCAACTTCTTCAGCCCAGAGTTTATGAATCGTTTCGATGGTATTATTGAATTCAAAGCTTTATCTAAAGAGCATTTGCTGCATATCGTTGATTTAATGCTGGAAGATGTTAATGAGCGCTTAGGCTATAATGGGATTCATCTTGATGTGACACAAAAGGTCAAAGAAAAATTAGTAGATTTAGGCTATGATCCTAAAATGGGCGCTCGGCCGCTCCGTCGTACTATTCAAGATTATATCGAAGATGCCATTACAGACTATTATTTAGAACACCCAACTGAAAAACAGTTACGTGCACTGATGACAAACAGTGAAAATATCACGATTAAAGCTGTTAAAGAGGGAGATTCTTTTCTTAACGAAGAGTCTCTCGATTAACGTTAGCTAAGAGAGTTTCTATAAGGAGACTCTCTCTTTTTCTATCAATTTTTTATTAAACTAAACAAATTGATAAGAATAATTAGCAAAAATTTAGTATAATGAAGAAAAAGGAAAGGTAAATAAAATGATGATTCCAACATTTGGACATAAAAATGCACATAAAGACTATGTCACACGTTACGGTGTCTATGCTATCATTCCCAATCACGAACAAACAAAAATTATTCTTGTTCAAGCTCCTAATGGTTCCTGGTTTTTACCTGGTGGTGAAATTGAAGCAGGTGAAGGTCAGCTTCAGGCCCTAGAGCGTGAACTGATTGAAGAACTTGGTTTTTCTGCTACTATTGGTTCATATTACGGTCAGGCAGATGAATATTTCTACTCTCGCCATCGTGATACCCACTTCTACCATCCTGCCTATCTTTATGAAGTAACTGCATTTCAAGCCGTTTCTAAGCCCTTAGAAGATTTTAATAACTTAGGTTGGTTTTCTCCTATCGAGGCAATTGCTAAATTAAAACGAGAGAGCCATCAATGGGGAGTCAAGGAATGGCAAAAAAAGCATCATTCTACTAACTAAGGCTTTAAATTAGTGCTATAATAGGTACAGGAATACTAAGGAGGACATTTATGAGACTCATCAATACCACTAGCAGTCACCCAGAACTCATCAAAAATCAGCTAAAAAACACCGATGCCTATTTAGTCGAAGTATACTCAGCAGGAAATACAGATGTCATTTTTACCCAAGCACCAAAACATTACGAACTACTTATTTCAAATAAATACCGTGCCATCAAGGAGGATGAACTTGATATCATTCGCGAATTTTTTTTAAAACGTAAAATTGATCCTAAAATTGTTATTCCTGGACAATCAAAAACACTTCACACGAATAACCTTATTGAAATTTCATTTCAAACTTCTGTATAAACAGCAGCCAGCTATTCAGACAAAACTTAGCCCTTCTAAAAGAGCTAAGTTTTTTTATTAGCGAAAGGTGAACTCTATCTTAATAGTCCTTATATGAAGCCAGCAATTTTCTTAAAAGAAATTAAAAAAGTAGTCTAAATTTCTCCTACTTTGTCTCTCGTTAAAGCTGGCTAATGGACGTAATCAGCTCTACTAAAAAACCATCAGGTCCTAAGACCCGATGGTTGTCTTCTTACTCAGTGTCACTTCAAGTCTTGATAAGACTTATTTGCCACTCTCTTCAAACCCTTCAGCCACAGCTTCTGGGAAATTTTCTTCAATGATTTTAGCGCTGTGATCACAGACAAATGCATTGTAAGAACGCATGCGAGTAGTTGGGTCGATGCGACGTGAACGCTCACAAACTTCACCTATGGCATGTTCTACTATAAAGGCAACACCTTCAAATGCCACTGCATCCGCAGGCGCATCTGCCAAGTCAGCAATGGTTAATTGAGACACGATCAAAAGCAAAGCAATATCGCTGTC